>JACRJT010000046.1 GCA_016215465.1 Nitrososphaerota archaeon
AAGAAATGTTTTCAAGCCGGCCACAGCGTTGGGGCGCGACCCAGTCTCTTTCCGAACCTGGAAGTCAAACCCAATGTCGCTACTGTGCTACTAAGGTGCGAGAGCTCTTGGGAAGCAGTAGTGCTGGCATCTTTTAATCAAATAACCTATAAGAGACAATTTTTGATACCATTCCATGCCAACGTGTACTGTTTGCGGTCAGCAGATAGAAAATGATATCCGATTCCTAAACCATATGATGGAAAAACACGGATTTAGAAATTCAAACGTCGGCACACCTGACAGAAACTCTAGAGGCTACTAGCCAAGTAATCGATAGCAAGTCTGACTCCAAATCCTGTCGCACCCCTTGGATTGTAAGATTTTTCCTTTGTTCCAGTTTGAATCCATGCAGTTCCTGCAATGTCAAAGTGAGCCCATGGGGTGGTTCCAACTGCGTTTGCCAAAAATGCAGCAGCTGTAATTGCACCTGCAGCCCTTCCAATTCCTACGTTTTTGATGTCTGCATAGTCCGACTTTATCATCTCAATATAGTCCTCGTTTAGCGGAAGCTGCCATACCTCCTCCCCTGTCCTATCTGATGATTTTCTGACCTTGCTTATGATACCGTTGTTGTTGCTTACAAGTCCTGCCATGTTTGGCCCTAATGCGACAATGCATGCGCCAGTAAGTGTTGCAAAGTCAAGTACTGCCTTTGGCTTGTATGTTTTTACCCCATATGATAATGCGTCAGATAAAATCAGTCTTCCCTCGGCATCCGTATTGAGAATTTCTGCAGTGCTTCCTCCGTACAGTTTGATTATGTCGCCTGGCCTGTATGATTCTCCGCCTGGCATGTTTTCAACTGATGGAATTATTCCAACCAAATTTACTGGCAACTTTAATTCTGATACTGCCTTCATTATTCCTAAAACTGTGCAACCGCCGCACTTGTCAAATTTCATTTCATCCATTTTGTCTGCCGGCTTGATCGAAATTCCCCCAGTGTCAAAGGTGACTGCCTTTCCTACTATGACTGTGGGCCTGTCGTCCTTTTTTCCGTTGTATTCTAGTATGATTAGTTTTGGCTCGTTTTTACTTCCCCTGCCTACTGCCGTGATTCCGCCAAATCCCTTTTGTCGTAACTCGTTTTTTGATAGAATGGTACACTTGAGCTTGTTTTTTGCTGCCAAGGACTTTGCAAAGCCGGCCATGTGAACTGGGGCGCATTCGTTTGGAGGTAGATTTGCTATGCTTCTGGCAAAATTCACTCCCTCTGAGACTGTCTTTGCTTTTGATATGTGATCTGATATCTTGGTTTTATCTGATACCAAAATTGTAATGCTTTGCAGTTTTGGATTTTTTTCCTTTTTGTATTTGTCAAACGAATACTGAGAAAGGCTGACGCCTTCAACTATCGCGTTTGCTGCAGAGTCTGCCTTGAGCGGAAACTTGTCTGGAAGTACGATGGAAAACTCGGATATCTCTAACTCTCTGATCTTTTTTGCTATCTTGCCTGAGGCTATCCTAATAGTTTCATGAGTTATTTTGTGTATGTGTCCTAGTACTGCAAGAACAATCTTTTCTGCAGGAATCAATCCGTGAGTGTGAATTATGTCAAGACTTGCGCGCTTGCCCTTTGTTTCTTTTATCGATTGTTTTATTGCTGCAAGTAATTTTGCGTCTAACTTTGGCAAGCCAAATGGTTCTGATTTTTCTGCAACAAAGAAACACAGAGCCCCGGTCTTCTTTTTTATCGGCTGCGTGTTTTCTGAGCTTATCATCATACAGTTCTGGCTCGTATTTTTTGCGCTATTATAGATTACTCATGCATATCGATAAATAGCTGATTTTTCCCTCAACCAACATGACTAGCATGAAATGTGTATCTTGCGGAATAGGGTTCTTTTCACCAACTGGCTCAAACAAATGTCCCAAGTGCACAAAAAATCAAGGCACAGAAATGGATCATGGCCACGACTCTTGCGGTTGCGGACATAGTCACTAATTTTTTATTTTAATGTGATAAAATCAGAAATGTAAATTCTTATTTTTTCTGTTTTTCATCAAAATATTTCTGGCATTCAAATTCTTGGAATGACTGCTGTAGCTTTTCTTTGCCTTGTCCGTCTGAGACAATTCTTGCAATTTGTTCAAGCTCGGGGCTTATCGATGCCTCCTTCATAAGTGCGGGTGTCAAAACATTTCGAAACTCGTCTGAGAGCGGTTTTTTGAAAAACTCTATTCTGTTGTCCTGGTTTTGCAAGATTTCCTCCCATGGCTTGAACTCTTCTGGATAGTTGGCAAGCAAAACGTCTATTTTTACATCAGGCAATTTTTCCCCATCTGGGTACTGCCCATATGCAATGGCGTAAATCAATTCGCATTCTGTATTGATCTTGTACGTCCCGTCCACACCTGCTTCTGACGTAAGACTTGGCCCTAGTATTTCACTTGTAGCATCCTGTACCGTGTCATCTGGAGCCAAATCTTGTTTTGTAATATCCTGGCTTGGGATGATATATGCTGCAAAGACGATCGCAATTGCTGCTGCAACTCCAGCTGCAATCATGCCGATGTTTTTCTTTGCTAACAAGCACACTCACCAGAGGTGATCATCTAAAAAACCTTGCCTTGATGCAAAAGAAAATTTGTAATTAGAATCCTAAAACCTGGATGTTTTCTCTCCAGGAAATGTCAAAATTATGATACGTCTGCCTTATCTTGGAATGGCACTCTTGGGGTACACCGATGAAAAATGGAATCTTTAGGCCTTGCGACTTACCTCCCTTCATCAGCATTTTTGAAAAATCCGTAAACTGCTCCTTGGTGGCCTGCTCTCCGAGCTCGCTGCAAAGTTTTACCTTTCCGATATATCCTAGCTGATTTTGGGGATTTACTGCAATGACGTCTGGCGCATGACGCGTTATCACAAAGGGTTTGTCAAAGCCCTCGTAGTTTGCATACTGGATTTGGAGCCCGCCTGATACAAAATGATCTATCAGGCCCTTGATCAAAGAAGGGTGGTTCTGCTTTCTTGGCAATGCGATCCCTAGGCGTGAGACTATAAGAGCTAGTTGGTGTTTGATTCCGGAAAACCCCTTCGTTTTTATGTGGAGAAAAATGCTGACAATTATGTCATACAGCAAGAAAATGTATCCATGCACTTGTTCCGATTGCGGCAAGTCAGCAGAGGTACCTTTCCAACCAAAAGAAGGCAAACCAGTTTATTGTCGTGAATGCCTACCAAAACACAGAACTCCAAGATTTTAAATTAAATTTAGATTTTAATTTTTAAAATAATCTGGGGCCGTTCTTTTTTATTTTATCAAAAACACCAGCGATTAGCTTTTTGTCTTGTCTTCTAGATCTTTTGGTGAAAATATCTTTAGTTTATTCTTATTTTTTTGCTGTGCGAAAGCAAGCTGGCAGATCGCAAAAAAACTGCCTTTGCAGTCTTGCATTCCATACCGCATGTCGCTCTGTCTGTGATGTGATGGGATTTTTTACCCTCATGGCGAATTATTGATGATATTAGCGGAATGAGGGCGGCCCTTCCGCCAAACGCTGTTTTTCCGTCAACAAACCAAAACATCTCAAGTGCGCTGGAATCAAGTATCTGGCCTCGAAGCTTTTCGCCAAGATCTGTGTAGTGGCCAACAAGCGTTAGTCTTCGCCCAGCCACAAAGTCGACAATTTTGGCAAATTTTGTGCAAAGGTAGCACTTGTTGTCATATATGACGAGAGGAATCACTCCCTGCAGATCTATCATGTATCTAGTACGGAGTTCCGAGATTAAACTTTTGCAGAAATAGCTTTTTATTGAATTCAGGAAAAGTGTCAAATCATGAATCTGCCGATTATGAATTTTGATTAGAAATGGGCCTAAACTATTATCAAATTAAAAAAAATGTTCGCAAGGCGCGCAAGCTTGTAATCAAGGCAACCTCAAACGCGGGCTCCGGACATCCCGGCGGATCTTTTTCAATGGCAGAAATCATGGGATGTGTGTTTTTCAAGTATCTCAAGTTTGATCCAAAGAATCCCCAATGGGATCAAAGGGACAAGCTAATTCTATCAAAAGGCCATGCATCTCCTGGATTGTTTTCTAATATGGCACTGGCAGGATATTTTGACGCATCGGAGCTTGATACTCTGAGGCAGTTTGGAAGCCGACTACAGGGACACCCTGACCTAAAATGCCCCGGCGTAGAATTTTGTGGAGGATCACTTGGAATAGGACTGTCGTTTTCAATAGGCAGCGCACTTGCTGCAAGACTTGATGGCAAGCAAACAAGAATCTACACCGTCATGGGAGATGGCGAGACAGACGAGGGACAAGTTTGGGAGGCTGCAATGGCTGCATCAAAATACAAAGTGGACAACCTCACTGCAATTTTGGATAGGAATTTCATACAGCAGGACTCCTACACGGAAAAAGTCATGCCTCTTGACGAGGAGCTAGTCAGCGACGACCTTTCAGAAATGTGGAAGGATGCAAGCCGATGGAAGGTTGGCGACAAGTGGAGATCGTTTGGATGGAACGTAATTGAAATAGACGGACACAGAATCGAGCAGGTTGACTCTGCAATAAAAAAAGCAGCGCAAACCAAAGGAACACCATCAATTATCATTGCAAGAACCATAAAGGGAAAGGGAGTCGAGCACATGGAGGATAATCCAAAGTGGCACGGCCAGGCTCCAAAAAAGGAATTCGTCCCAATAATTGAGATGGAGCTGGACTCCCAGTCGATGATCGCACCATCTATCATTGCAGGTGACATGACAAACCTTGAAAACGAAGTAAAGCGATGCGTTACGGGACGGGCTGACTATGTCCACCTAGATGTGATGGATGGGGAATTTGTTCCAAACAAAACTTTTGATCACACAAAGATAAAAGAGCTCAGGCCGCTTACTGTCATTCCATTTGATACCCACCTCATGATAAACGAGCCGGTAAAGCATGTGAAAGATTATGTGGATGCCGGCTCCGATATAGTGACTGTTCACGCCGAGGTCTGCGACGTGGCAAGCTTTGGCGAAATTTACGACATTCTAAATGCAAATCAGGTGGGTGTAGGCCTTGCAATCAACCCAGACACTGAGCTTCCGGAATGGTCAAAGCAGTTCATCTCAAAGCTTGACCAGATCATAGTGATGTCTGTAGTTCCAGGAAAGTCGGGACAAAAATACATCGAGTCAACACATGAAAAAATGCAGAGACTGAACAAAATATTACTTGAGCACAACTTTGATGGATGCATCGAGGCAGATGGGGGCGTGACACTTGATAACATTGGAGCGTGTTTTGTAGATGGGGCGCGGGCATTTGTTGGGGGGAGTGCCATCATAGGGCAGCAAGATGTGCGCGGAATAATTAGGGAATTTAGACACAAAATTGCACATGCTAGGCGCAAAATGCTAATTCAAAAGGCATTTGACCTTGGGGGAAAGGATCTTGTGGCAAAATGGATTGACCTGCATATCATTGGAGAAAAAAAGAATCAGATTAGCCAAATAGCAAAGGAGCTTGGATACGTATGATTGGCCAGATGACTGACATGCGTACTGTCTATGGCAAGACACTAGTGGAGATAGGGGATGAAAACCCAAACGTCGTCGTACTTGGGGCAGACACAACTGATTCGCTAAAAACAGCAGACTTTGGGAAAAAATTCCCTGACCGATTTTTCAATGTTGGCATAGCAGAGGCAAACCTCGTCTCTATTTCGGCAGGACTTGCAATATCTGGCAAAATCGCGTTTGCCAGCACATACGCAATATTTCTTCCAGGGCGATGTGTTGATCAAATCCGAAATGCAATCGCATACCCGTCTCCTCCGGGCAACAAGGGACTAAACGTAAAGCTTGTCGTGTCCCACGGTGGGATTTCAGTTGGGGCAGATGGAGGATCACACCAGCAAATAGAAGACATTGCAATAATGCGCGCAATTCCGCACTTTTCTGTTTTCATTCCGGCAGACACTGTTGCAGTGGGCAAACTAACCCGACTCATGTCGCAAAAGTATGGCCCGTTCTACATGAGGATGACTAGATCAAACAGCCCTGTGGTGCACGAAGACTCGCAGGAATTTGAAATAGGAAAAGGAATCACAATGAGGGACGGTCCTGATTGCACAATTGCCGCATGCGGCATCACAGTAAAGATGGCACTTGATGCGGCTGAATCTCTAAAACAAGGAGGAATATCTTGTAAGGTAATTGACATGTTTTCGATAAAGCCAATTGACTCTGCACTTTTGGAAAAGTCCGCAAGGGAAACTGGCTGCATTGTGACATGTGAGGAGCACAACATCATGGGCGGATTTGGCTCAGCAGTTGCCGAAGTAATATCTGAATCCTACCCTGTTCCGATTAAGCGTGTGGGTGTAAACGACAAGTTCGGCGAGTCTGCGCGTGACCACGAGATTCCATTGCTCTTAGAAAAGCACGGCCTTACATCAATTAATATAGCAAAAGCAGTAAGGGAAATCACAGGTAAGAAAAAACAATGAAAATCTTTCTTGATACTGCAAACCTTCAATCAATTAGAACATACAACGACATGGGTTTGCTTGACGGAATCACAACCAATCCGTCATTACTGGCAAAGGAAGGCGGCGATCCACTAAAGGCGATGGAGGAGATTACTAAAATCATCAAAGGCGACGTGAGCCTCGAGGTTGTCGCAACTGACTATTCCGGAATGATGGATGAAGGGCACAGGCTAAAAAAATACGGGCAAAACGTCGTAATCAAAGTCCCAATGACTGCCGACGGACTAAAAGCCTGCAAAAGTTTCTCGTCTGAGGGAATTCCAGTAAATGTAACACTGGTGTTTTCACCAAACCAGGCAATTCTTGCAGCAAAGGCTGGGGCAAAATACGTCAGCCCGTTCATCGGAAGACTAGACGACATTGGCCAAGACGGGATGAGCCTAATTGCAGAGATAAAGCAGATATTTACAAATTATAATTTCAGGACGCAAATCCTTGTTGCAAGTATCCGACACCCGATGCACGTGATAGAAGCTGCCAAAATTGGTGCAGACGTAGTTACACTCCCGCCAGATGTTCTAGGAAAGATGCTAAAGCACCCGCTAACCGATATAGGCCTTAAGAATTTTCTTGCAGACTGGGAAAAACTAAAGCAAGAAAACCACAAATAATTACTTTACAAGATGTGCTGAAATCTTTGATTTGTGCAGCAGTTAGAAACGCCCAAATTTTCACTTAGTGATTTAGTATAATTTCAAATCTGAAACTCATACTGAGACTAGTGCCCGCGTGATGTCTGTCTTGCTTAGTACTCCACCAAGCTTGCCGTTGATCAAAACGCCAACAGCGTTTACATTGTTGTCTAAAATGATCTCGCATGCAGTTATCAAATCGTCATTGTAATCTGCAGTTACTATTTTGCCACTCATTACCTCCTTTGAGAAAATCGTTTTGCCAAAACCTGACTCGGAGAGAAATCCCTTTCTTGGGAAAATCACTGAAATGGAAGGATCTGTATTATCTACCGTGTCGTCTTTTTGTCCCATGGTGAGGGCAATTCTGAATAAATCCCTGAACGTAACTATGCCAACTGGCACGTCGCTCTCGTTTTTTAGAATGACTCTGGACACTTTTTCTTGCACCATCTTTGAGGCAATCTTGTAAATTGGATCGTCCTCATACATTGAAACATATGATATTGTCATAAAATCGCCAACGCGTTTTTTGCCGACATGCTTTTGCAAATAATGCCTTGCCAAATCTGTTTTTGTAATTATTCCGACTGTTTTTCCGTGCGAGTTTATGCCAAGTGATCCTATTTTCCTATCGACCATTATCTGCGCACATTCTTTTATTTTCATTGCCTCGTCAACTGTCACAAGAGGTTTTGTGACTTTGCTGAGTGGTATTTTATCCAAGTTTTCTTCAGTATTGTCTGCCAAAAGAAAGAAACCCACGTCCCTCTCGGTTACGATTCCGACAAGTTCGTCTTCATTACTGACCAAGAGACGTGATACTTTGTGATCAAGCATTTGCCTAACTGCGTGTGCTACCGATGATTCTTTTGGAATCGAAATCGGCTTTTTCATTATGGCTTTTACTTGCAACAAAGACACTTGCCTTGTCGGCCTATAAATAAAATCATTTAATTTTCAGTCTTGGAAATTAGCCTTCTATTATACAAAGATGTTTGGAATCTACTTGTCGTAGATCATTAGCTTTTTTTCTTCAAGTAACGCATGTAGGTTGTTTACTGATCGGTACACGTCTGCTTCCTTTTTTGCACCCGTGCAGACCAGTTTGCCTGATGCAAATAGCAGTATCACGGTTTTTGGATCAAGCATTCTGTGGATCAGCCCTGGGAATTGCTCTGGCTCGTACATGCTTCGCGGTAGAGTTCTTGCTGCAGACTCTAGGTGAATCTTTCCGCCCAGATTAATTGCAGCGACAATGTTTTGAACTACTATCTCTGCGTCCTTTTTTATTTTGATTCCGCCCTTTCGCAGTTGCTGTACTACTGTTTGTACCGCCTTGATTGCCATCTCCTCTGATTTTGCGCCAGTGCAGACCATCTTTCCAGTTCTGAATATCAGCGTGGCAGTTCTTGGGGTCTTTAGCCTAAAGACGAGTCCTGGAAACTGATCAGGATGGTATTCTGTGTCTGGGAATTTTTTTGTTACCTCGTTTAGGTCTATTTTTTGGTCAACTGATGCGGAGGCTACTACGTTTTCAACACTAACAATCGGTTTTGTCTGTGGCATTTGCGGTTTTTAAATACCTCCTTTATATATAGATAGTATTGGGTTTTTCGCCCTAGTGGTGGTTTATCCACTGCGTGCGATATTCCTCATCAAAAAGATCTGACGTAATATCTTCGTCCTTTATTATGGTGTCGTCTAGATGCATGTCGAAAAACCCAAGCTTGCCCTTGCATGGTATTGGAATTTTGAACTCTTTTGCATTTTTTAGCAGAAACCCATATTTTCTGTATGGCTCATCTGATGCAAAATGGTATTTCTTGTCGGCCTGTAGTTCTTTTTTTGTTTTGTAAGTCTTTACGTCGTAAATAACTGCCTTGCCAATTATTGCACCTGTCATGAGATTTGCCTCATTAATTCCAAGTCTCTTACAGTCCTGGAATTTTATTTTCATCGGGGAATGGATCAGAAATTCACCCCGAAATTTGGTGTTCCATTTTCTTAGCTCAATTGTTTTTTTCCCCTTGATAATTAGATCCGCAAATGGCTGTGACACCGAAAGGCATTTTGCAATTGGCACTTGGTATCTATGGTTCTCGTAGGATTTAATCTAGTATGATGATTTTGTTTTCGATTAAATACTTGATTGCATTGATAAATTCGTCTTCAGTTATTTTTCCAGACGCCCACCATGACGCATTGTTTCGTACCCAGTTTGGTATTTCACTTTCTGACTCTGTATCTGGAATTTCAGATACTTTGATGAAATTGTTTTCAATTAGATATTTTATCCCGTTTGCAAAGTCAGAATCAGATATTTCTTCTCCGGACCATTGCTTTGCGCTATTTTTTATCCAGTCTGGTATTTTTTCCTGTGCAATATCGAAGAACTCGTAGATGGATTCTCCTGGAAACTGCGAGTCAAACCACGTTTTGTACTCTTTCTCGTTATTGTATCTGTCCAAATAATACTGGCGTGACTTTGTCATATCTGGAAATGAATCTAGGTGAGTTTTTTTGTACCCGACAATTTGCTGTATTGTATAACCGTGAAAGATTTCCTCAAACCATTCCTTGAAGACAGGATCGTTTTGGTACCTCTCAAAATAGTGCTGTGGGGATGTGTCTAGTGCTGGAAAGCCTGGAATCTTTGGCTTTGTCTGCGGCGTTGGCTGCACTGTTGGGTTTTGAACTTCTGGGCTTTCTTGATTTGGTTCGGGGCTAAATTGAAAAGTAGATGTAGCAGTCTGCCCATCATAGGCAACAATTACACTATATGTTCCAGGCAAATTCCATTTTGCGCCCTTTGCAAAATATTCTTTTGAAAACGACCCATCCCCTGATGGCATGAACTGGTCAATCTGCATTAAATCACTTGAGCTTCGAATCTGAAGGCCGATGTATTTTCCGGCAACTACATTTCCAACATTTCCTGAGACTGTGATTTTGTCATCTATTCCGTAGGATGTTTTGTCAGTACTGGAGCTAATTGCATAGACGTATGGAACTGATAACACAAAAAGAAGCGATAATCCAAGTAATACCATTGTACCAAAATTAATCATAGTGTTTGGTTCTCAATTGATCAATCTTATGAATTTAGCCAAGTCACATCTTGATACTGCATCTGTTTGGCCCCATCTCTAGATCGGGAATCTGCATTGGGGATATTGGAATCACTCCCCTGTTTATCTTGATGATCATGGAGTAATTCATCGGCCTTGGAGTCGTGATGCTGACAACCTTGGAGACAAATCCTTGCTGATCAAGATCCAACAAAGGAATCTTCTTTGCCATTCCGACAGTAGTGTAATAGATGCCATTTTCAGATGGCTTTACTCCCTCGCCGTGATGCGTAGGGAAGACCTTGGTGCTGTCGGAAAATTTCAACATCTTGTTGTGCAAAGTATCGTATAGTTTTGTGGCGTATTCTTCTACCTGGTCTCTTAGGTCGGGCCTTCCGATTCCCTCCACAAACAATATGTCGCCGCTGAAAACATACTTGTCATCAAGAACATACGACATGCTTCCTGCGGTGTGTCCTGGCGTGTGGATTGCACGTAACTGTTTTGTTCCAAACGGTATGGTGTTTCCGTCTTCGACTTTTTCGCTTTCTATCTTGTATTCTTCTAGTTTGCTGAAATAGAGTTTTGCCCCCGTGGTTTGCGCCAGTTCCTTTGCTGCAGAAACGTGGTCTGCGTGCTGATGCGTGTCAATTACTTTGGCAATCTTGAGTCCTTCTTTTTGTGCAAACTCGACATATTTTGAGGCAGGGTATGTCGGATCAATTACTACTGCCTCGCCGTTTGAGCCAACTATGTGGGAGAGGCAGCCCTTTCCGATTTTTTCCACCTGAATTATTGTGATGTCATTCTCTTTGAATGTGGTTGCATTCAGCACCTGGTTCCACAACGCCATTCCGCCAACAAGCGAGGTTGCCTCGATTCCGCTCTGTGCGAGGGCAAACGTTGCAACCATGGAGCGATTCCCATGCGAGCATATTGTTACGATTTTTCTGTCCTTTGGAATCTCTGACTGGGATCCTGGCATGAAGAGCCTGGATAACGGGATGTTTACTGCACCTGGAATTTTAAATTCTGCATATTCCTGTGGTTCTCTGACGTCTAACAAAAACACGTCCTCGTTTTGTTTTATGTAACTCCAGAGGGTGTCGCCACTGACGGTGGTATCCTGTGCGCTTTTTACGGTCTCTTTGTTCCAGCTTTTCATTCCATCTTTTAGATAATGTGCATCAAATCCAAATCTTGCCATCATCGTAGCATTTTCTTTTGCTATGGTGCCGTCATCATCAATTAATATTATTCTCATGTTTTGCGGAATCTTTGACATTATGATCTGTTTTTGCTGCATTGAATCACATATGGCATTTGCCGCACCCGGTACGTGGCCCTGCATGTAGGAGTCTTTTGCCCTGATATCCAAAATTAAAAGCGGAATCTTACTTTCTATGTTTGATAATAATTCGTCTTGTGCGATTTCAACTGTAATCATGTTTCTCTGTCAATTTGACGCTAAATTTAGAAGTTTAGACATATCTTTATGGCTTAAAATATTTGCTTTATTTACTATGATGTGTGAAAAATAGATCGCTCTGGTCTGTTTGAAAGTGCTAGACTAAAAGCCTGGTGATTTTTTTATTATAGGTGAATTTTGATTAATTTGAGTAATGACCGTTTGCTTCCAAAAATAAGATCCATATATCAAAATTATTGATTTAAAAAAAGAGAAAATTAGGGTTTATTTTCTTACCAGTTTTGTAAGTAGATTCTTTGTGTCTGATCCAATATCACTTAACTTCAATGTTTTATCAAAAGACTCACTTTGAATCTCTGATGTGCCGCCAATCTTGAATCTTGCAATTGTTTTGTTGAGTTGTTCTGCTAATTCTGCCATCTGGCTTGAAGCGGTCGCAATTTCTTGTGTCTGCGCAGTTTGTTCTTCCACTGCAGCTGACGCTTCTTCTGTAGCAGCCGCATTTTCTTCAGCTACTGCAGCTATTTCGCCAGCATTGGTTTGAACAATCTTAGCATTAGATACTTGGTCATTAGCAGATTCTGCTAATTTCTTTACATTATCAGAGACAGTCTTGACGTTACTTGCAATGGTTTCAAGTGTACTCAATGACTCATCAATTACTTGTTTTCCTTGATTCACTTCATTTGCACTTGTTTCAATGCCTAGAACTACATTTTGTGCATCATCTTGAATGGGTTTTAGTTTTATTGATATTTCATCAGATGATTTTGCGGATGATTCTGCTAGTCTTCTGACTTCATCAGCAACTACTGCAAATCCACGACCTGCCTCTCCTGCTCTGGCTGCCTCTATTGCAGCATTTAGTGCCAGAAGATTTGTCTGATCAGCAATCTGTCTAATTACATCTAGAACTGTAGTGATTTCATTTGTTTTTGCTGCCAATCCTTTGACCTTTTCTGCAGACTCGTTTGTTACTGCGATGATTTTGTTCATGCGCTGACCTGCCTCTTTTGCGGATTCAGAACCTTTCAATGACAAAATTCCAACTTTGTCTGCAAGTTTTTCAGATTCAGATGCACTTGTTGCAAGATTGCCTATTTTTGCAGTCAAGTCTTCAGTAAGCTGTTTTGTTTTCTCAAGGTTTTGTGCTTGTGTCTGTGAACCTCTTGAAATTTGATCAACAGTTGTTGCAATTTGCTGTACTGCTGAATTCATCTCAGTTCCCGAAGATGCAATTTGCTGTGAGCTGGCAGATACGGATTGTGTTGCGCCTTGAACTTCGCTTACTATCTGCCTTAGGTTGTCCACCATCTGTTTTTCTGCTATGATTAAAGCTCCAACTTCGTCTTTTGATCTTGATTCAGATACTTGCACCGTCAAATCTCCTTGACTGATTCTTTGTGCAACTTGTGCTGCAGATTTTATTGGTCTTGAAATCGAACGTGATATGAAATATGCAAAGACTGCAATGACTCCGAGAGTTATTCCACCAATTATCAGATATTGTTGTGTCAAGGAAGTGATTGGCTTGTCGATTTCTGCCACATCAAACTCTGCAAGCAAGACCCATTGCTTATGCTCTGGACAAAATGAAACTCCGTAAACCTGAATTCCTCTGTAGTCAGGATAGGCTTCGCTTATGCTTTCATTCTTTTCAAAGCAAACTTGTACTGGTTTGGTGTCTGCCTTTTGCGTAAATTCTTTGCCCTCGCTAAACCTTGATGGCGTAATCATCACACGTTCGGGACCGACAAGATATGTTTCTCCTGTTTCTTTGAGTCCTTCATGGTCAAACAAGATGGTATCTACATCCTTTACGGATAATGTACCAATAATTACGCCCATGGTGCCACCTACTGCGTTCTCGCTAAGCACTGGGACGCCAATAATTGTTATTCTTTCTTCATTAACCTTCTCGTATGTGATGAACGGTTCTTTTAGTGCTTGAATGAAATGTAGATCTTGCGAGTAGTCTTTTCCTTCAATAGATGTATTCTCAGCAAAAAATACTTGACCATTTGAACCTATGAATTTCAGGTCATGAAATCCATCCTTTCCACCAGTTGCATCTGTGAATTCGCCCAGATCTGTTTTAAAGGCGGCAATCCTATCTTGCATCTTTTCATCAGATGATGCTTTGTCAAATCCAAGATCATTGTACTGACTTATTGCGTTTTGTACAATTCCATTGGTTGCTAGAACCTTCAATTGCTTAATTTGCATATCTTGCGCAATTTGCAGTGATTGTGCCCTTCCTTTAACAAGACTGATAAGCTGACCTTCAGTTTGTTCTTGTATGTTTGCTGATGAGGTACTGTAACTTGAAATCGAAACCGCAATTATTGGAATAAGTGCTGCAATCAGGAACAATGCAATTAACTTTGTGTTAAGTGATTTCGTAAGTACGTTTTTCATGTTATTGTAATTTTTAAAATATTTTAAGATTATAGTTTAGTGTGTGTCTACACTAAACAATTCATAACATATGAGATTTCACAGAATGATCATATAATTAATAATTTTTGTAAGTTGAATTAAATAATTTTATTACAAATTATCGTAAACTTGAAAATTAATTTTTTATTTATTCTATGCAAAATAATTTTACAAAGCAAAAACACGTTCAACACCTGTTTGAAGAAACTTTGAGATCCGCATCAAACCAAAATGAATCCTAAAATTCTAGGTTTGTAAAGTTAACCCTACTCACGAATATTGTTCATCAATTACGTTTCGATCAACATAACAAATTTTAGTATGTGCTTAAATATCGATTTAAGAAACATGGGTATCAAAAATAATGATATTAATGAAATAATAGTTCCAAAAAAGAACAATATGTCCTCTAAACCTAATTTTTACGAACACAATAAGTTAATAAGAAAGGCTAGAAAGAACAAATCAAAATTGGATAGTACTGATATGGCACTATTGAACGTTCTTTTGAATGATGCCTCGATGCCAGCTGCAGAAATTTCCAAGAAATTATCTAAACAAGGTATCGACATAACTGAAAGAGGAACAAGAAAAAGAATCATCGCCTTAGAAAAACACGGGATCATAAGGTCTCATACAATAGTAATTGATGATTCATTTGCGGGAAGAAACATTAATCGAATCATTCTAGTCAAATTCAAAAACACAAAAGATTTTGTACATAAACTTGAAAAGTACAAAAAATACCTTAATGCTTCGCCTTACTGCACATTTGCGATTAGGATTCGCGGAGATTTAGACTGGCTTCACTACAAATCCTTCCCAACTAAGGATATTGCAGATAGAGAAGACGATGTTTTTAGAGAATTGTTTGGCGATGTAATGCAAGAGTATCGTTCGTACGATGCAGAGGTAATCAAACAAAATTTTTTCCAAATCCTAGACGAAAATTCTATATCCTCATATTTGAATAAAATTAACCCTGATGACTACACTTGCTGTTTCTATGATCTGCTGTTCACAGTTAAAGAACAACTCAAAAAAATTCCATTTTTACATGTTTGATGAATGAATTGTTCCGTGAAAGATCTTTTGTACTTAATTTGTTCCTTAAGAGAACAATATAGTATAACCTTGTTCGCTGAAATGATGTTTTGTATTTATTGACAGCATCTTAACTAGTTGTGTATTTTAGCTCTCGTATGCAATTAGCAAAAATTCAAAAAAACCCAAGTGGGGCAAATTCACAATCAACTGAAAAACTAACAGACAAAGTACTTGACTCATTCGCAGAAGCAGTAACCCTTTCAGAAGAAGTATCAAAAATAGTTCAGGAATTACAAGACGCAACGAAATCTCAAACTTCAAGCATTAGTGAAATGTCACAAACTGCACAATCGATTACAAGTGCAATTCAACAGATTGGTGCAAATACACAAAAAGCAATGGAAAGAGTCAACAATTCAAACGACATTGCTACAGAAACCAGTCGCGAGGCAGAAAAAGGAATCCAAGGAATGGATAGTATTAACAATATTGTGGCAAAGTCATCGGAATCAGTAAAAAGCCTTGCTGGAGAACTGACAAAAATCGATAAAATGGTTGAAGTCATCACACAAATGTCTGAACAGACAAATCTTCTTTCGTTAAACGCTGCAATAGAGGCAGCCAGAGCCGGGGATGCAGGTCGTGGATTTGCAGTAGTAGCTGATGAAGTCAGAAGACTAGCAGAAAATTCCAGAAAAAGCGCAGAAGACATCAAAGATCTGGTCCAACATCTGCGTGAATCCTCAACATCAACTACACAAATCATTGAAGAGGGAACGACCATAGTCAAACAAAATTCAGAACTAATCACCAAAGTTCTATACTCACTACGACAAATCACCGAGTCAATTAATCAGATGACTGGCCAAATGCAAGAAATTGCTTCTGCGACAGAAGAGATTTCAGCAGGCAGCGAGGAAGCAGCTGCTGCAAGTGAGGAAATACTTTCTGTGGCAGAAACAAACAAGAAGAGTTTTGATGATATAGTTCAGAAAAAAGACCAAGAAACAGCATCCGTATCTCAAGCAGGCAGTGCAGCAAAAACACTTGCCGAAATATTTGACACGCTAGACAGCTCAACCATTGTCTCCATAACTGATGCTTCTGGAGATATTACATACATGAACAAGTTCTTCTTAGATGTCGCAAGATATAGAAGTGAAGAGCTTTTCAACCAAAGTCACCGTATTCTCAAATCCGGCTTTCATGATCCAGCATTATTTGAGGCACTGTGGAAGACAATAGCTGGCGGAAAATCATTCTCAGGATATGTAAGAAACAAGGCAAAAGACGGATCTATATACTGGGTCAAGACAACAATCAGTCCAACCCTTGATGAAAATGGGCAAATCAAAGGTTATGTTGGCGTGAGAACTCCAATAACAGAACTTATGGTGCTGTTCGGAGTGGAAGATGCCATAAAAGATCAGGCCAAGGGTAAAAAACTTGATAAGAAAATGACTGAAATTGTCAAGGCTCTCAAGTACGGAAATTACACCGTTCAAGCAAACTTCTAGAAGTGTTTTGAATGCAATTATTATCAAGACAACTCTCAGTAGTTCAACATCAAGAAGTTGCACCTGGCGTAATCGAAATAATCTGTAAACAAGAACATGCACTTAATTTCAAACCAGGTCAATATGTAAATGTCAGTCTTGATCAATTACGATATCCAGATCCTAAAGGAAAAACAAGAACATTTAATCTTGTTTCATCTCCTAATAATTCGGAATATCTGGGATTTTCATTTTTAAAATCAAACAGTGGTTTTAAAAAAACACTTACAGAAATTCAGTTAAACACCAAAATCGAAATTAAAGGGCCATTTGGGATTTTTACTCTTCCTGAGAATTCTAGTAAACCTGTTGTTTTTATTGCAGATGGAATTGGCATCACTCCATGTGTGAGTATTGCGCTTTATGCTGCAGAAAAAAAATTACCTCATAAAATCACCGTATTGTACACAAGTCAAAAGACATTTCCCTATCTTGAGAGCTTGCAAGAAATACAGAAGGAAAACCCCAACTTTACAATTCAAGCAAAATCTGGCCCAATCGATTCTTCTTTTATCAAAAAACACGTGAAAAACATCAAAGAATCCAAATGGTTTGTCTCTGGAACTGCAAAGTCAGCATCGCACATCATCAAGACGATTTCTCAATTGGGAGTTTCTGAAAAAGATATCCAAACGGAGGAATTCAGTGGTTACTAGAATGTCACAACAAATTTCACGCAATATTCAATCTGCAATTTATGCTCTTCAAGAGGGCAGATTTGTTCTTGTACACGATTCCTCAAAAAGAGAGAACGAAGTTGACCTAGTTGTTGCGTCTCAATTCATTACTCCAAATCATATTGTAGAAATGAGAAAACAAGCTGGTGGTTTGATTTGCACGTGTATTGAAAACGAAGTGGCAAAAAACATCGGGCTACAATACATGCATGATACCTTATTCTTATCAAATTCGTTTGACCGTGATCTTAAAAATATGATTTACGGGGTAACACCATACGGAGATCATCCTACCTTCTCGATGTGGATAAATCACAAAAGCGCTCGTACTGGCATCACTGATCTTGATCGTGCGCAAACAGTAAGATCAGTCTCCTCAATCTGTGATATGGCGCCAGAATATCAAAAAGAAATTTTCATCGCTTCTTTTAAAACGCCTGGACATGTACCGTTGCTTGTAGCAAAGGAAGGTCTTCTGGAGAATCGACAAGGTCATACTGAACTATCAATATTCTTGGCAAAATTAGCCGGCCTAGTCCCATGTACTGCTATATGCGAAATGATCGATTCAGAAAATCACGCCGCCATGTCTGTAGAAAAGGCTCAAAAATATTCAACTAATAATAACATGCCATTTTTGGATTTGAATGAGATACTTGACTGGACCTGATACATGGTCCAACTTACAATACTTACATTATCCGAATATGGAAAATGGACTCACACTCTTGGAGTGGACAGAGAATACGCATTACAGATGTTACAGGCTTCGATTTATGGACTTTCACAAAGACTGTTCTCAGGCAAAGGTGGTCTTGTGTTTCAAGCTAGATCTGATCAGATGTTTGCCATCACTAATATGATCTCAATTAAAGAGCATGTGGAAATTCATGAAGAAATCATTTCAAAATTTCCAATCTTCATGGATATGACAATAGCGTACGACAAGTCTCCGTTGAAGGCAAATGAGATTGCATTTAACTCCTCCACGCTTTATCCTTTGTCAGAATATGGGCATATTAGAGGAATAACTGGATTTGATAATGACTCTGTGTATTTGATTCACATCGACATAGAAGGGGTGACAGAAATTTCGGCAAAACAGTCGTGCTTTGATGTTCATTCACTGATTCAAAGAATTCATCATAAAATAACCGAATTTTTCCAACAACGCAACTCCCTTGCATTTTACATGGGTGGAGACAATTTTATTATAGTCTCAGATGAACTAGCGCAACAACATGCAAACGAATTTGTTGATTATGCAAAGAGTGTATTGGGGATCTCTGTTAATTGCGGCATAGGAATAGGAAACACTGCAAGAAAGGCAGTAATGCTTGCCACTGCATCGCTTGATGAAATTAGAGAACAACGTAAGCAAAAAGATAACTATTCTCATGTTTTTTGCTTACAGCATTCTAAATTAAAGACGGTTAACTAGAATATTAGATAATTTCTAATTACTTGACAATAAAAAATATTTTTCACAAAAATCATACTAGATTAAGATTGTGACTTGATCATCTAAATTTAATTCAGAATTGGGTTTTTTGGCAATGTGACAATAAATGTTGTAGGGTTATTTTTAACACTAATTGTCCCTTTGTGTTCTGTTATGATATTTTTACAGCTTGCTAGGCCAAGACCTGTCCCTTTTTGTTTTGTAGTAAATAAAGGCTCAAAAATTCTTGGCAGTATTTCGTCTGGTATCCCATGTCCTGAGTCCTCAATCTCTATTATGACCGTATCTCCACTGTCAAACAACCTGATTGAAATGATTCCGTTTTCTCCTACTGCCTGAATTGCGTTTAATAGAAGGTTTGTAAGCATGGCGTCAATTTTTGTAGCATCGCAATAAATGTGAATGTCATTACCTGATGTCTTGACATTGACAGACTTTGGCACTGTGATTCTTTCTAGTGCTGATTTGATCAGTTCTAGAATAGACACTTCCTCTATTTCCATAGGGCTTTTTCTGACAAATAACAAAACATCATTTATCTGATGTGTAATTCTTAGTATTGCGCTGTCGACCCTATCGTAGAGTTCTTTCATTTTTTCATCATTTGGAATATGTTTTACTTTCAAAATTTCCAGCGTCGTTTTGATCACTCCCAAAGGATTTCGCAAATCGTGGGCAAGTCTTGATGAAAGCTCGCCAATTGCAGCTAATCGCTCCAACCGTAACCGTTCTTCATGTATTGTCTTTTGTTGTGTGATGTTTGTTCTAATCGCAACGTACTGTGCAGGATTCCCAATATCGTCTAAAAACGGTACAATTGTTGTTTGTACCCAGTAATGGGTGCCATCCTTTGCTTTATTTTTTATGTCCCCTTTCCAAATTTTCCCATTTGATATGTTTCTCCACATATCTTGATAAAATTCAGGAGTGTGATATCCTGATTTTAAAATTTGATGTGTATTTCCAATCAATTCCTTTTCAGAATACTTTGAGATTTCACAGAATTGCTTGTTGACATAAGTAATGATGCCATTCTTATCTGTGATTGCAACTATTGAAGATTCGTTTAACGCATTTTGAATGTTGGTATTGTCCTGTAATGCCTTTTTTAGATCAAAGTTTGTGACTTCGAGTTCGGATACTTTTTCTTGAACTAACTGATTTATACTGTCGCTTGTAAATAGTATCTTTTTACTCATCTCATTAAAATGCCGTGCAAGTTTTCCAATCTCATCTTTGCGTGTAATATCTACTTGGGCATCATACTCTCCCCGCTCCATTTTGTCTGTAGCATCTATCAGTTTTCGTATCGGGCTTGAGACATAGTTGGACAAAATAATCCCAGCTAATGTGACAATGCTAATTGTACTCATGGTTATCAAAATTGAATTAATCTGAGTCAAAATTAGTGGGGATAGTGACTCAGAAACATCTCTTTCCGCAATGAGCACAAAACCGTTTTCTTTGTCACATATTGATGCCCCAAATACTGGAATTTTTCGATAATCCTTCCACTCTCCGTCCGTATTTTGATTTTTTTCAAAACATGCTCTTACAGGAACCGTATCTACAATCTGATTGAACTGAGCGTCCGAAATGAATCTGGATTCTGTTATCATTTTCCTGTCCATATTGACAAGATAAGCTTCACCTGTCTGGCCAAGATGGGTTCTGTCTGTCAATACCGAATATGCGTATGTCATGTCTCTTTTTGCAAAAATGCTTCCTATGGGTTCCTGCATATCTTCACCGTATATTGGCATCTTGAGAATCAAAGACGATTTTGTAAGGCTACTTGGATCATTTGTTATGATGTAGCCTGACTTTTTGGATTCTGGATAGGCGCTTATATCTATTTTATTGGATGTGTGGACGGGGAAATTTTTCTTATCGCGTATTAAAAAATCGGAAAAACCGTGACTATCGCCTGTAGCTTTTTGGAATAATTCTAATTCACTATCAACACTGTGTTTAAGATCCACTAATCTGCCGCTATCTGGAATTTTATTGTTTGATTCTGTCACAAGATCTTTAATGATCTGATTGTTGGCTAGAATTGTAATCTGCTCTGTTCTGAGCTGCCAGATCTGAAGTAAATTGCCATGTCTGTCTTTTGCAACCAATTGAAGTTCTGATGTGGTTTGATCATGTAGTATGTTTTGATCTATGCTCAATTGTATTGCAGTAAGCAAAGCGATAGGAAGTATGGATATCAGCAAAAGAACAATTACCAGTTTTGATTTTATACCAACAAATAATTTCAAAGTGTTCACTGTTTGTCTGAAAATTGATATATTGATGTTCTGGGCGAAGCTGAAATTTTCAACGTTTGCATATTTTGATTACCCGATAAAGATTATTTAGTTCAATGTTTGTTCAATATGTTAACACATTCTTTGAATCTCTCAATTTATCCGACTGAAATAGCCTGTTTTATGAACAACAACTTCCATTTTCTTTCACTAACATTTGTTATTGGCTGCTTTTCTGAACTTGAAACAAAATCTTTTGGCTAAAACAGAACAATTGCCATCATCTCATGAAATGATTTGTTGATTCTAAAAATGTCTAACACTACAATATTTTCAAATATTTCTATTTTATTGAATTGACATGTCAAAGAATCCAACTGCAATAGTAATTGATGATGACAAAGAAACGGTGGGGATTTTCTCAGAATATTTGGAAATGATTGATGTCAATCTGATATGTCAAGGCTACAATGGCAAAATGGCAGTAGAATTATACCAAAAACAAAAACCTGATGTGGTTTTCTTGGATCTTATGATGTCTGACTGTGATGGTTTTTACGCACTAGAAAATATTTGAAGTATAAATCCAAATGCATACGTTGTCGTAATTACAACGCATGTGGACAAAGATAAAGAACTTGTACTGGAGCGTTTAAAACCAAACAAAATAATCATCAAGCCTTTTGATGGGGGTGAACTCATGAATGTAATCAAAGATCTCAAAAGTCAAAATTAGTCGCATTTGCAATCAAAAATGAATTAAACTAGAAAAAATGAATCACTCTGCACTCAAAACTGAAAGGACCCGATTTGGAATGTCCTTTAGTCGTGACACCGCAAGCGTATTCTCGTATCCCAAATACTTCAAGTTGTTTGCAATATTTGTTGCACCAAACGTGTCCCTGCCGACTCCAATTGCGACCATCTTTATTCCGAGCGTCTTTAGGGACTTGATCATAGAGCGCACCGCATCCGGATCAGATGGCTCACCGTCAGATAGTGTCAAAAATATGTCTGGCTTTTTTGAACGCAAGCTGGAATACATCTTTTCGTAGACCTCTGCAAGTGGGGTTCCTCCGTTTGCGTCAATCTGTGCGAGTCTCTTTGCAGACGCATTGTTCCACTTAATGTCCTCCGGTTTTACAAGCCAGCACACCACCTGCTTTTGCGTTGTGTTAAATGCGTACACTGAGAATTTTATTTTTAAAAATGACAACACCTCGCATAGTGCAAGCGTTGCTTTTTTGTATTGGATCTGTTGATCCATTATGGATGACGAGTGATCAAGTAAAATTACGATCTTTGCCTTGATTGATTTTTTTACATCTGTGATAAACGTGGCGTGATGCCCTTCTGTATATGCCTCCTCATCAAACTCGTCCCCTGATACGACGTGCTGCTCGCTCCAACTGGTCTTCCATTCCTTGAATTTTGTCTTTAGGTTACTTATGAGGTCCTGGTCATAAATCCTAGTCTCGTCCACGTTGGTGGATCCTGGAATCTGTATTCCGACTGACTCGGTGCCCAGCCCCTTGTTTTCGTTTTTCCTATTTTCGTCTTTTAGCACCTTGAATTCCTCTGCAACTGACATGCTTTCCAAAATGTTTTGAACGTCGATTTTTCCAAAATCAGCCTCCCTGTTTTTTGCCGTCCTTTGTACTGCCTTTAAAAAGTCTTGGGGCGTTGTCAAAAGGCCTGGACCTTTCCAGGGAATTGAAAGAGGTATAGTAACTAGCGCATCAATGTCCAAAATTTTCAAAATCTCTGGAATTTTTCTCTCAATCCATTCGGTGTCATGTTTTTTTTCAAGTGCCTCGTTTACAATTTCTTTTGCGCGAATTGATGCGTCCCTTATTTTATCAAAGTAGCTTGGCTGCAGCTCCCCCTTTATGTCGCCAAACAAAAAGTACTGGTAGAACGCCTCTACAATTCTGTGTTTTCCCAGGACGTTTGCAAGCTGAGGCCTGTAAATCCACTGGTACGTGTAATTGAAGATCATCTCTGCATCCATCCCACGCCATACCTTTCTTCCAAGAAGTTCAATTCTACGCGTCTCAATCGTATTTAGGACAAAGCCAAATGCGTGTTCATTGCTTAGGATTTTTTTGCAAAACTTGATCCGCATTGCCTCGTACCAAATTGATGTTCGAAACTGCCTGTATTTGTCAAAATCAGTTCCAGCTAACCTCTCGGGGGAAACAAGGCTAATTTTGTTTTCCTTTAGCTTGGTCTGTGTTTCTCTTTTGTCTGAAAACTCGACTGTGATTTTGTCTTTTTCAGACCATCGTCTTGCAAGAAATGTTGCAATTTCAACTAGCATATCGTTTCTTAGGTGTAGCGTTTGCATTAACTACCAAACATCGACGTGATAATGTCATTTACTTTTTGATATTCGACGTTTCCCCACTGGGAATAGACGTTACCAAACACGATTACGGCTGCCTCTTTTGCATTCATGCCAGAATCAAGTAGTTTTGCAAATGCAATTGTCTCCCTGAGACTTGGGGAATAGTATAGCTCCTCTACTGCCGCTGCTTGGCGCAACGTGTTTGCAAGCTTTATTCCCTGGACTAGTTTTTCGTCATGGCCATTTGAGGCGTATCTCTTTACTATCTGCAGCTCGGTTTCTTCTGGAGGGTAGTCAAGCCTTATCCTTATTGGAAATCTGCTTAGGATCTGCGGCGGAAGCTCCTTTGTTCCTACATGTGTAAGGGGATTAATTGTTGCAACTACAAACCATTTCTCATTTGCCTTGATCATCTCACCGGTTGATTCCTTGAGAACTATCTGCCTCCTGTCGTCTAGTGCCTCGTCAAGTCTTAGCAGTACGTCTGCCTCCGCTGCGTTTATCTCATCCAAATAAAGGAGGCTTCCTTCCCTCATCGATCTAATCAAAATTCCCTCGTCAAAACCAATGGAGCCATCGGTTAGGGTCTTTGCTCCGACCAGGTGGCTCTCCCTTGTTCTAAGTGAAAAGTTGACTGACTCTAGCTTTGCTGATTTCTTTGCAGCAAACTCTCGCACCAGCGATGTTTTTCCTGTTCCCTTTGGGCCGATGATCAATGCAAAAAGCCCAGCGTCATACGCCTTGTTCAAAATGTCAATGGAGTTATTCCAGTCAAGGTAGGTTGAGGCTGCCTGTAACATGATTTCTCTATCCGCTTTACTTTATTTAAGACTAGTCAGTTTTCCCATTTTTCCAAATGCACAAATGACTCGTGGAGTGTTTTTTGCAGCTGCTTGTTCCATGTGTCAAAACCCTCTGGGCTTTTTGGATAATTGGCATAGTGTTCTGTGAGGAGTTTATTTCGCTGCGTTGTGTATCTCAGGCCTTCTGCAAGCTTCATGTTGAGTGCACCGCGCATGAGCATGCTCATCTTTCCAATCACACTCATCTTTCCGACTGCGCTAAAGTCTGGATGCTCTCCTTTGCTTATTGCCTCGACATCGAGATTGCCCAAAAAGTGCTTCATTCCGTAGTTGAGCTGAGCATTGGTCAACAGCTGCAACAGTCTTCTAAAGACTTCAAGTCCTGGCGTCTTGTATCCGTATTCTTTCACATAATCGACATTGTACTGCCAGAGTCCTTTCTCTGTGACATCGCCTGATTCAATTGCGTCAACTACGTTTTTGCCAATCAGTGATCCTGCAATCAATGCTGGGCCTATCCCTCCGGCATCAAGTGGTTTTGGCATCCACGCCGAATCGCCAACTAGCATAAACCCGTTTGAAACCATGCAGTCGTTTTGTCTTCTAACTGATACCTGCCAGTTGCCAGTTGCATTGTGTGCGTCTGATGGATCGTCAGAAAGTCTTGGGTTCTTGATTGCCTTGTTGCGCGCCACATACTGGTTTATCAGTCCTGTGACATCGTCGTGTTTTCCAAGTCTCTTGTTTCGCTTTTCCAAAAGTGTCTTTTCAACGCCAAGTCCGATGTTTACCTTGTCTTTGCCTTTTGGAAAAACCCACCCGTAGCCGCCAGGTGCGATGTCCTGGTCTAGATGAATAAGACAATAATCAGGATCAAATTCTGTCAGGTCCTCCACTCCTTTTTCAAAAAACATGATGTGTCTTCCAGTTGACTCTAGATCTCTGCGGTCGATCTTTTTTTCCATCTTTGTGGTGTTCTGGACTCCGTTTCGCAGCATGGATGCGACACCTGTTGCGTCAATTACCACCTTTGCAGTCTTTTTGTAAGGTGTGTTTGTTTTTCTGTCCGTTCCCTGCACCCCGATGACTTGGTTTCCGTCATAGAGCAAATTGGTAAGATTAATTTCAAAATCAAAATTTATTCCCATCTTTTGTGCCTGCTTGTATTGACTCTGCGGAAGCTCTTGCCTGTTGAGAAGATATCCGTCGCCGTCAAATGGAATTGATGTTTCCCTGTCTGGCGATAATGCAATTACACCTTTTACCTTGTGTTCAAGCTCAGGCTTTCCCCAGATTACGTTGATCTTCTTTCCCATGTAGTCTACTGCTTCTTTGCTAACTGCGTCTCCGCAGACCCATCCGTTTAGGGTCTTGCGCCCAAGGAAAATCGAGGGGTTTCTGTCGATTACCAAAATGGATAATCTCTGATTCGAATGATGCGCTGCAGACTGAGCAGCAACCATTCCGGCAAGTCCTCCCCCCGCTACAATCAAGTCGTAATCGGCTTTCACTATCAAACAGCTGAAGCAACATTATTTAAAACAATCTTGCACTGAACAACTTTTTTGGGTCAGATCGTCGCGGCATCTTCACAGTATTACTCAGACTGGAGCGGCTTTGCAGCTCTTCATTCCCGTTTCTATACTAATCAAATTGATATTAAATCGTGCCTTGTGTGAGCAGTCTGGTAAATGTCCCCTCGATGTCTGCCTGCTTGTATATTGGAGTGAAAATTTTTATCTTGACTGGCTCTTTGTCGCTTAGTACTATTTGGCCCTTTACAAGTGACTGCTTGCCGATTCTCAGATACAGTGTCGAGTCGTCGTATCTATTTTCTAGGTCCTCAATTATTGTATTGATCTGCTCCCTTGGGATTGATGCGACTAGTTTTTTTACAAAAAACTGCGCCTTTTTTTTCTTAATCTTGGAGTGCAGCATGATGATTGGGTTTTCAAAGTGGCCTGTGAGATTTTGCATGTCAAAGTCTTCTCTGTCAATGTCAAACGTTTCCTTGAATGTGGCAAGGATCTTTTCTAAATCCTCAGTTGCATGGACAATTAGTTGAATGTCTACTTCGAGCCTTTTTTCCATGAGTAAAAATGAAAGCCTATTGTGCTTGTAGCAATGCGACTTCGGCTTCTGCTGTTCTGATTAGCTTTACTTTTTCAAGGCCTACATGTCTCATGCGGATGACCTTCTTTGCTGCTGCCATGATGTCAGAGTTTATCTTTCCATAGCATGTTGCCTGGACAAACTGATCAATTGTCATCTCTTTGATTGTCTTGCTCATCACGTCATTTGCAATCAGTCTTAACGCATGCTTTCTTGATGTGTTGAGCTTTTTGTGTGTCAGGGCAATGATCTTTATTCTGAAAATGTAATTATCTTTGGTCTTTACGTCCATGACATAGCTTACCTTGCTAGAGCCCCGTCTGATGAGGCTGCGCAAGAATTCCTTTGCATACTCGTATCTTTTGAATATGGAGTATGCCTTGTCGCCATCAATTTTGCTAATCTGGAAGTAAATCTTGTACTGGTACTGGGATGGATCTCCTTTTAGGATATCAAACAATGTAACCTCGATAACTCTACCAATTGCTTTTTGCTCATCGGTGATTGGGATGTATGCTATTGGTGCATTGTTAAATGACTCTGGGGCAATAACTGTGACCCATTTTTTCTCACGCCACTTGTCTTTTACCTTTCCACCCTTTCTACGTGCCAATTACTAACGGCGTCTAACTCCAAAATATAAGTTGTACTACCTATATGGCACTTGATCCGAGGTATTTTTGCAAAGCCTTTGGAATACCAATGTGTCCGTCCTTTGTCTGAAAGTTCTCCATGATTGCAACAAGTGTCCTTGTGGTTGCAACAAGTGTGCTGTTTAGGGAATGCATGTATTGCGTCTGCTCGTTTGTTTTGTCACGGAATCTTATTTTGAGTCTGCGCGTCTGAAAGTCAAGGCAGTTTGAGCAGGACACTATTTCCCGGTACGCGTTCTGGCCTGCCATCCACGCCTCAATGTCATATGTCTTTGCGGAAATCTTTCCCATATCTCCACTTGATAGAAGCATCACACGGTATGGGATTTCCAGCTTTTGGTAAAATTCCTCTGCCACTGCAAGCATTCTTTCGTGCTCCTTCCATGATTCCTCCGGCCTTGCAAACACATACTGTTCAATTTTTTCAAACTGGTGTACTCGAAATATTCCCTTTTGGTCCCGTCCGTGCGCACCTGCCTCTTTTCTAAAGCATGGGCTGACACCCGCATATCTTATTGGCAAGTCCTTTCCTTCCAAAATTTCGTCAGAGTGCATAGATGCAATGGAGTGTTCCGATGTTCCGATCAGAAATAAATCCTCGTCCTGTATTTTGTAAATGACATCCTGAAAATCCTGCGCAATTATTGCACCTTCCATCGATTTTTGGTTTATCATGTATGGGGGCTGGACTAGAACGTATTGCTTTTGCTCCAGGTAGTCAAGTGCAAAGTGGATCAATGCCTGGTTCAGTCTGACCAGTCCGTTTTTCAAATAATAAAATCTTGCACCTGCAGTTTTTGCAGCGCGCTCCAAATCCACCAGATCCAGATTCTGCGATATGTCGATGTGGTCCTTGACTGAAAAGTCAAACTGGGGGATTGCTCCGAACTTTCTAATCTCCAAGTTTGCAGTCTCGTCTTGGCCAATTGGGACTGACTCGTGAATGAAATTTGGAATTGTGAGTATTAGTTTCTCGTAATCAGAGTCTGTTTTTTTCTGCTCTTCCTCCAGTGTTATAAGTTCCTGGGAGGCCTGCTGCATCTGCGCAATTGCAGAGCTTGCATCTTGTCCTGATTTCTTCTTTTGAGCAATTTCGACAGATACTGTGTTTTTCTTTTTTCTCAACTCGTCTGTTTTTATTATCAGTTCCCTTCTCTTGGCATCAAGCGATATCAAAGAATCCAAGTCAAAGTCAGAGTTCCGGTCCTTGAGCATCTTTCGGATTAGCTCTGGTTTTTCTTTGATTATCTTTGGGTCAAGCATTATTCCATCACCTTTAGGGCCATCTGCACGTGTGACAAGACCTCATCGATTGTGGGGATTAGTTTTTTCATGCTGCCTGTACTCTGAAAATTAAAGACTAGCGCATTATCAATATTCTCTATTTCAAATGACAACCCCTCTGGAAAATCCACGTTGTCTGGCTCAAGCGCGCTTTGCACCGCCTTTGCCTTTTTCTCAGAAATATTGTTAATTGCTATTTGAACTCTGCACGTGAGCGACATTGTCTTCAAGGTAATCCAAAAAGCCATCCAATTTGTCTTTAGTTATTTTTGCTCCCGCGGCAGCGTCATGTCCGCCTCCGACACCATCAAATTTTTCAGCACCCTTCCTCATCAGTATGCTCAAATTCACGTCGGACTTGCATCCCATTGACTTTCTTGAGGAAAATTTGATTGTATTTTCCTCGCCATTTGTCCTCAAAATTATTATCTTTCCTGCGTTCTTTGGGGAGCCTGCAAGAAGCGATGAAATCGTCCCACTCATCGTCTCTGGAACCACGCCCTCACCGTTTACCATCAGGCAGCTAACCGAGTCACTCATTCTCCAGCGCTCGTTTGATAAAATGTTCATGTAGTCTCGGATCATTTTTCTATATTCTCCTAGGATGTTTTCTCCAGCTTGTAACATCTTGTTTCTGTCGCCCATGCAGATTGCGATTCCAACTCCTGCCCTGTTTATCCTTCCACAGGAATTTAGCATGGTTGAAAACTCGCGAGCATCGCGCAAAAAACTGCGCCTGTCCTCGCTTGGAAACGTGTAGGTGTATCCGATTAATTCTTCCATTATCTGCGTTGCATTTTGGCTACTAACAAATTTTGTAATTGCCTCGATTAGTGTTCGTTTTTCATCGTCTGTAAGATCTGATGGGGTTCTCCACCTTCCCCCGTCCTTGAGGTTTATCCCAGATGTTCTCAATAATGAAAAGCAGGCGTCCCTGTTCCACGTCAACCCTTCAATGAATGGTTGTGATGTGAATGCCAGAGAATCTGCAATTGGTCTAGTCTCTCTTCCAACTAATAATAAATCCAAATCAATTTTGAGGTGGCCTGCGTTTTTTGCCTCCTCTGCAATTTCTGAATTCATTCCGGTAAACGACTTTCTTTCCCCCTGGTCTTGTCTGTCACCTAGTGCAGATACGACTGCAATTGCAGCAAGGCTTGAGTTTCTTCTGTCTAGTGATTTTGCAGCCAGATATGCCATGCCGCCTGCGCAAATTTCATTGCCCCCGTTCATTCCAAACTTCCAGGCATTTATGACGCGCTCGTTTTCGTGCTCTTCTTGCGGGATTTCGTGGTGATCCAAAACAACCCAGTTTTCGCCAAACGCCTCGTCAAACTGCTTTGCAAACCCTCCGCCAAGATCCGTTACGACGTGAAAGTCGCGAGAATCTTGCTGCATGTTTTTGATTACTGCATTATTCATCTCCTTGACTGTCCTTACTGTAACCTTGGCACCTGCATGTATGAGTGCCTTTGTGATTATGCTTCCCGATGTCAGGCCGTCACAATCAATATGCGTGGTAACTATGATGTCTTTTCCAGATTTTATGCAGTTTGAAATTTTGTCGTTAAAATTTGATAAAGAATCGCTAAAATTTTTTCCCATTATTCTAGTTGGGCTACTACTGACTTATATTTCCAGTTTTCAGGAAGCACTCCAATTCTTTTGTAGTATGTTGAAATTCGGTGCACCTTTGCTTCTACAAGTTCAAGCGATCTGACGTTTCTTTTGTCAGAGTTGTGTGTTTTGAGGTGCTTTTGCAATCCAACTGCTTTTCTTACAATGTTGTTTAGGTCCTCTGGAATTTCCGGCGTTACTCCACCATCTTCAAGAATCTTTTTGATCGATTTTTTGACAATTGGTTTTACAAGCGGAACTGCGTGCTGATCTCGCATCTTGATTCCTATCTGACTCATTGGGACTCCGTCCTTGCCGTACTTTACAACAAGATCTTCGACTTCCTTTTGGCTCATTGACAACCAAGAAGGTGTTCTTTGTGTGATCGGTCTTGTTGAATGTGACTGACCATGTCTGTGAGTGTGAACTCGTCCCATGAAAGGTGGTCGCTTTATAACAAACATAAACGTTACCACAAAAATTATCAAAAGTGAGTATTAGAAAAAAGTTAAATAGAAACCTTGGTTTTCACACAACAGGTAAACACTATGAATAAAGCACTATTAGGCGCATCAATACTTGCCATTGCTGCCATCTCTGTCGGTATGATGACAGAACAAGCATTTGCCCAATACATGGGCACTGTTGGTGAGGGCGGCAAAACAGGCAAGAACACCTTGGAAGAGACACTGAAACTTGCAAAAGATAGAGTGGATTGGGCCAAAGCAAACCCTTCAACAGGTTCAGGTACCCCATATCTTGCAGCAGACGGTGTCTTGGGAGCTTCAGCAATTTCCGCAGCAGTCTTTGGAGGAATCGCAGCAGCGTTCTTTATCAGAGGAAGAAGCGGTAGATATGCAGCTCAAGGCCGAGGGTAAACCAACAACCTCTCTTTTCTATTTTATTAAATTTCTAAGGATAAGCGATCTTGTAAAATTTTTGATTATCAGAGAAATGTATATATCGCACGTATTGGGTTGAGTAATTCGATGACTCCATTACTCGGTACAGTGTTTAGTGTTCTGTCTACCGTATTTGGACAATTAGGACCAGGTTATGATCCATTGTTCTATGATGTCATGGTCTACATCTTTGGCACAATCATGTTTGCTGTGTTCCTTCTAGGAATCATATCATACTGGTTGCGTGTCCATGGTTGGTCGTACAAAGACAACCGTGAAAGATGGGTTGACGAGTTAGACAGACACTTTGAAAGAGAAGGTATCGGTTTGATACCAGATAACGGAAAATACTGGTAAAACTCTCTTTTTTCATTCTTTTTACTTATCTAGCGTATTTACGGCATTTGGTTCCTAGATGTCTGCGGACTTTGTATTATTTTGGTGGTGCAAAGTCATGTTCTGCCGTCTTGTCATACGTTTTTGTGAAGAATTCCGCACGATAATGATAACCGTCTATGATTGGCGTATGGGTATAGTCTTTGGACTCATTACCGTTTACATAAATTTTAGACTTGGATTGATCCATGTCTCGTATGGGGAATCCATTATCATGGAAAGTTGTCCATGTCCATAGGAAATGACCTATCTCAAAAGGAAATTCTTCCTTCCATTCAGCATGAATGACTCCATCGTTAGTCAAAGTATGCAATGCGTGTCTGCAATTCTCGTTATTTCCAATGTTTGCAGGAATTTCGATCTTTTCCTTATCTACGTATAATTCTAAAGTGGCAGTAATCTTGTGATTTGTTTCGATATTGTTAATGCATACTCTGAGAGGATCGTCCATGTGAAACCATTGCTGGACAAAAGTGCTTGCAACCCCAACTGATATTCCTATAGCTGCAGTTAGTGCTAAAAACTTAAGCGTTTTTTTCCTTTTTGCAGGATCGCCCATCCCAGGCCAAATCATGCCTGAATGATTCCTAGATTACATAAAGTCGTTTCTAAATCATTTTCCGCCTTTTCATTATTTGCAAAATACATGCCTGTGTTTGATTATAATAAAATGAAAAGAGAGGGGTTTGTTGGTTTAGATTACTTGCCAGGGGCGAGTTGCGAATGTTATGACGTAGCCAACTCCAATGATGATTGATTGATACATGATGTTTGTGTATGGAATTGGTTTCAATATTGGTTCGCCAGTAACTACTACTGTTTGTCCTGGGCCTAATCCTGGTCCAACTGAAGCAACGTTAAGTTGTGTGTGTACGTGATATACCCCTGGTTCTAATGCCTTTGCCCTGATCTCGTATGGGATTACGGCATTACCTGGTATCTGAAAGACGTTTCCTGGTGGGCTTCTTGCTAGAATTTCCCATCTGTTACCTGCGTTGGTTGACTCTGTGAATATAGAGTTCCAACCTCTTAGGTCCCTTTCAACAAGACTTACGAACTTGCCACTCATGACTAGCTCTTCACCTGTTTGCAGTGATTGTCTGTTGAATGTCTCATCTTCAATTTTCACGAAACGACTTTGCAACTGTGCTTGTACACCGTGCGCTTCTGCAGATTGAACCATGTGGGCCAAGTTTGGACCAAATGTGCCAAGTGCTAAGACCGCAGCGAGTGCCACTACGAATATTTTTTTGTCGACCATAGTTATCCCGTTAATTACTGACAAACTCTACAAGGAATGATATATGTTTTACCGTTGGACTCATAAGTGAAAATGATCCGCTGTGGTTTGGATTGTGATCTATTAGTTCAACACTGATGTTCAACATTGGAATGACTGGTTTTTAGTATAGGATAATTTGTAAGTATGTCTTATATATGACAAAATATTTTACCATTTGTGTGCATTTTATATAAAAAATACAAGAAATTTCTGTAAAAATAAACTCATATTTTATATATCAAAAATACGCTTAGTGATTCATGGCACAGATGCCGGCATTAATCCCAAAAGAAGTCGAGATCCAGAGATTAAAGAAAATCTGGCTCATCGTAATCGCAATGGGATCTGTAGCAGCATCAGTGGAAGTTGATAACTTTGTAGATGGTTCTCTACATCAAACCTCTATCAGAGATTCAGCATTTACTCCAGCACATTGGTGGTTGTATACTCACTTTGTTGCACTACCATTAGGTTGGGGATCAGCTGCAATCTATGACAGAAAGGTACCAGTTCTCAGAGGTCCAAACAACTCCATGAACACCGGATTAAAGATGACCATTCTAGGTTACCTTGCAACCATGTTCACAATCGGAGTTAACGAAATGTGGCACTTCTGGTTTGTAGAGGAAATCTTCGCAGTTCCAAACCACTGGATGTTCAACATGGGTGTAGTAGTCGCCTTCATTGGCGCTCTAGCATATGTCGTAAGAGTATACGCTAGACTAGTCGAACTAGGTGCAGAAACACCAGGTGAGAACCCATACGTTGCAGAAATGTACAAGATGGCCCTAGAAGGCAAACTGTACAGCAGATCCATCCCATAAGCGTAAAATCGCTTTTTTCTTATTTTTCATTATTAACCCTAAATGATCCCATGTGAAATTTTAGGAAAGACTTAAAAGTATTCTATCAATTAGTAACACAAATGACTCTACCAAAAGGATTTGGTTCAGGTGGCAGTGGCTCGTCCAGTGCTGATGTAGAAAAGATGATTGGCAAACGTGTTGAAAACATGACCGGCATAATCACAATTTCGTACATTGCAGCTTGGCTTGCAACCTTTGGTGGTACAGCCGCAGGATACTTCTATTATCCATGGGCTTATCCAACAAACAGTGGTCACTATGCCTTTATCATCCTAACAATAATCGAAAGCATTGGATACCTCTTCTGCGTCAAAGTGATGGAAGAAGGTACCAAGAAAAACAGCAATGGCATAATAGCCGGTGTAATAGCTGGAGTTGCCGTAGGAACGATCTTAATCTCTCTGTTCGTAGGAACATAGGGAACAATCGTCTTTTTCTTATTTTTAATTATTAACGCTAGTCTTGCTTGACTAATTTGATGATGTGCTATTTTTTCATCGGTTCTTTGGAAAATACATGCAAAATTGCCATGATTTTACCTAGTTTGACTAATTTTATAACAAAATAATGATTTTTAGATTTAGTTAACAAAGCATTTTGTTTTTCTTATTTTAATTATTGTTGCAATTGGTTTTTCAAATATCGATCTTCGTAATTGTCTAAAATTTTATATACCGACACACTATCTACAGGATCAATGGTCTGGCTTAGACGATGTACACACTACTTATTCATAGTAGTAGTTGCAGTAAACTCTACCCTGCTAACAATCAACGCAGGTGACTACATCTTCTATACTGACTGGGCTTGGACTTCGTTCACAGTGTTCTCTATATCACAAACATTGATGTTGGTGGTTGGAGCATGCTACTATCTTACATTCACTGGAGTTCCAGGAACAGCTACGTATTATGGGCTGATAATGACCGTCTACACTTGGGTAGCAAAAGGTGCATGGTTTGCACTCGGATACCCGTATGACTTCATTGTTACACCAATTTGGTTGCCATCGGCAATGTTGCTTGATTTGGCATACTGGGCAACAAAGAAGAACAAGCACTCACTGATTCTATTCGGCGGTGTATTGTGTGGAATGTCATTACCACTATTCAACATGGTCAATCTGATCACTGTTGCTGACCCACTAGAGACTGCATTCAAATATCCAAGACCAACGCTTCCCCCGTATATGACCCCGATAGAACCTGCGGTAGGCAAGTTCTATAACAGTCCAGTCGCATTGGGTGCAGGTGCAGGTGCTGTATTAGCAGTAACCTTTGCCGCATTAGGATGTAAACTGAACACGTGGACATACAGATGGATGGCAGCTTGGTCCAAGTGGGACTAAAACCCAACTCTCTTTTCCTTTATCTTGTTTTTGAGTACAATCGCAAGATTTGATTAAAAAATATTGCACATATTGTGATCTTTTATTGTCTTGCGAAAGGAAATCATATTCTGATATTTGGTATTGTTGAAGCAACAATTACTGTCAGTTGAGCCAAAGCCATTTGTCAAGTGGGCAGGCGGAAAACGCCAACTGATGCCTGTTATAGAAAAGCACATTCCTGCTGACTTTGGTGCATACTTTGAGCCGTTTTTGGGTGGGGGGGCACTGTTGTTTCATTTGCTTACAAAAAACCCTGGCCTAAAATGCAATGTATCTGATCTGAATTCTGACTTGGTATTAGCATATGCTGTGATTCGTGACCGAGTCAAGGAACTAATCATATCATTGGAAAATCGTGCAAAGGACTATCAGAAAAACCCTGATTCGTATTACTATTCTGTAAGGGAGAGCGAGCCTACAAGCCACATAGAAAAGGCTTCAAGATTGTTATTTCTGAACAGGACCTGCTTTAACGGGCTGTACCGTGTGAACAGCAAGGGAAAGTTCAACGTCCCGCTTGGAAGATATTCTAATCCAAACATAGTAAATGAGGAAAACCTGCTTTCCGTAAGTCACGTCTTACAGTCAAAAAGAATCCAAATCAATTGCCAAGACTTTTCATCAATTCTTGGCCTGGCCAAGAAAAACGACTTTGTCTACTTTGATCCTCCGTACCAACCTGTAAGCAAGACTGCCAGTTTTACAAGTTATACTGATAGGAATTTTTCATATGATGACTTGGAAATGCTCGTAGACGTTTCAGAAAAACTTGGCCAAAAGGGATGCAAGGTTCTTCATTCTAATTCCAAGTCAAAACAGGTTCTGGACTTGTTTTCGTCATCAAAATGGAAAGTTATCGAAATCCCGGTAAACCGCGCAATAAACTCGGATTCTGCAAAAAGAACAGGTCATACCGAATTACTGATAAAAAATTATTAAAGCTTCGAACGGGATCCGAACCCGCGACCTTTACCTTACCAAGGTAACGCTCTACCAGGCTGAGCTATCGAAGCACGATTTTTTGCTCAATGAGTTCCTATAATAATGGTTTATGTTGATTTGTTAAATGTCAGTCAAACCTCGATATGCCGCATTTGGTATGGGTGCATTGCAATCCTGTCTTTATTATACCAAAAACTGCAATATGGGCCATGTCAAATATCGAGTCAAGTTTTGACGAGTACAAGGCTCACCTCGCACATATGCTGCATGACAAAGTCGATGCAGACCTTGCGATGAAAATAATGTACCTTGAGAGAAAACTTCCAGATGTGGATCCAAAAGCGGAGCTCGACATCAAAGTAAAAAATGACATCATTGCGCAAAATCTGAAAAATTGGCTTGACGCTAAACTTGGATTTCAGGCATCATGTCACAAAAATCACATCACAGTCGCTGGCCGCATAAGCATTGAGAAATTGGCAAAACTTGCATCATACGCTGACATAGAATGGATATCTGGAAGCGTCACACCTGCATCATACTGAAACACTAACCGTTAAATTTCGCTCAAAATCTAGCTATATCGCAGGAGTAGCCGAGCCTGGCCAAAGTAAGCAAAATTTGCTTTTGGATGCGCGGGACTTAAGATCTAATAATGGGTGATCCCGTCTCTCAGGGGTTCGTGGGTTCAAATCCCACCTCCTGCATTTTTTATAATTTGAATGCAAAAAAGACTCCCTGACTTGTCAGGTAAATGAATTGCCGGAAATTACATACTTGTCAAATGATGAACTGCAAACTCGAATGTGTCCTAAATTAGGATGCCTTGTAAAATGTTAATTCTACGAATTTTACCGTGACTCGTTATTCCAAGCGACAATAGCTTGACTGAATTGAATTTAGCCTAATCTTGATTTTATTGCATTGATGTATTTTGCTAGATACTCTAAGACTAGCTCTATTTTTTCACGGGACAGTGCCATTGCGCCGGTAAGCTTGTCAAGATCACGTTTTATCTCTGTGTGCTCATCTAGCGTTTTTTCAAGCTCGATGCGCTCGGCGGTTTGAATGTTTTTCACCAAACTCTGAAACGAAGAATCCAGTCTTTTTCTAAATATGTCGTCTGGTGGTGGAATCTCACCTAGTATCTCCTTCATCGTAAAAGTACCTAAAACCTTCCTGTTCAGGTCTACCATTTAGAAATGCTTTAAAAAATATGAATAAAAGTTATTTGGAGAAATTCACTCTACGAAATCAATTCTTTACAAATCATGGGTGTCATACAGAAAATACTCCCTGCCCATTCTATTCATAGGTGCAAAGCCCACAAGGATGAAACGCTACCCTTTCTGACTCTGGTACAAACGATGATTATGCAAGATTGGCAAGCACATCGTCATATGGGGGTAAATGGTGCAATGCTGTTATTCCATCCAAATCTTGTCCCATACTGAGAATCAGAGTGATGCTTCTGAATCAATTTCTTTCATGGATTTGTGTATCATTATTACAAATGAGAACATGCCAGCCAGTACAATAAATCCAGAAATTCCGAAAATCGTGCTAAACTGATTAGAAGGCAATGCGCTGATTAGTATGTCCCCAATTACCCTGACGGATAATCCAGAAACAATCAGAATCAATGGAACTGTGTTAAAATCCAAAAATCGAATGGATTTTCCAGTTATTGGAGGTAGCATTAATGGCAGGTACAGCATTATTGTTATTCCAATAAATCCAATTGCAATAAAATGAATCGCCAGATCAAAGACTGCAAAATATTGCAGATTCAAGTTGTACAATAACCCTAAAGTCAGTCCTGCAAACAAGAACCCAAATGCAACTCTTGTGTGCAAAATGGTAAGTAAGTAGCGGCTCTTTTTTTCCCCAGATATCAATCGAAGAACTTCTGAATTGTCAAATCCTCCATAAATGAACACCGAAACTGCAAAACAAGCTGCCGAACCTAATGCAAAAAGATTGAAAAAGACTCCAAGTTCAGGTAATGAGGTAATCACAGAAGCTAGTCCTATTGCTCCGCTTGTTACGCACAGTGCGATGGAAATCATTGCAAGTTTTCTTTTTGGTCGAATAAATGCCAAAAATGATGGCAGAGTCTTGTATTCAATCCCAAATATCATCAAAATTGGAAAAAGAAGCCACAGTTGCGTATACACTAAAGAATGCCGATTTATCTCAAATGCAGAGATAACATTGCATGCGATAAGTAAAGAAAATGAAATGGTAATGAAATAGTCCGTTTCTTTTAGTAATTTTGGAACTGTCTTCATCCTCAGAAACATCATTGCGGCAAATATTCCAACACCTGTGAGTCTTGCGGCTAAAGTGATTTTAGCGTAATCCGAATTTGGGAAAAAAGTCTGTGTTGAAAAGTCAAATAATATGGAAAATAAAACAAGAAAATAGGAAATCTGTGCAAGCTTTGGAAATTGGAGTGGTTCGTTCCTCATTCTTGGTATGATCATGTAGCCAATTCCCATAATGATTAGTGTCACAAATCCATCAAGCTGGAATATTCTGTGAAGCTTAAACGTGCTCATGACCTCGACAGGAATTGAAACTCCAAAAAACGAAAGCATCCACAGTGCGCCAATTGATGAGCCAATAAACGAAATAATTACCGCAGTCATTACAAATGGCTTGCTGACTGGGCTGTAGTTGATTACGTGCAATTTACTGCCTCACTTGTATGATTACTTTTTTCGATCTCTAATACCATGCTGATCTTAGATCTTTTGGTGGAATAATCTTGTTTTTTATGATTTGGATTCTGGGCATGATCTAAATTATGATGTTGTGATCAGAACTGCATTGCAATGCACTCTGACTACTTATCTTCAAACTCCCATATCTGTTGGCATGGTTGACACCCAATTTCCAAAATTTAAATGGGAAACACTCTCTGAGCAAAATTCCGGGCATACCAAAGACGAATGGGGAGCAAAGGAGCAAAAACCAAAAACCAGAAAAATAATTGCCTACACTGTTGCCTGGGATCGTTCTACGTAATCCATACTTGACAATGATACATCAGATAGAGATGACTCAAAATCATTTTCTAAAATATGTGTCATTCATCTACTGTTTTTGCACAATTGTGCCAAAAAATGCAGACGCTGAACATGGTATGAGCGTTAATCCAAATTTTGAAATTTTTGATTATTGTTAAATATGGTTTCATGAGAGGGGTTCCATGAGTGAAGAAAAAAGAACTTTTTTCAATTTTTCGTTTTTCAAAGTAGATCCAAAGTGGCGCTGGATGGCGGATTTGGCAAAAGAAGAATCTGCAAAGGAAGTAGAACAGGTAATTAGAAATTCCAATATCAAGATCAGAACTTACTCAACATTAGGGCTCAGAGACGATGCAGAGTTTTTGTTTTGGTTTGCGTCAGAATCAATCGAAGACTTTCAAACTGTTGCTTCAAAGATTTACTCTACGGTGTTTGGAAAGTACATTATTCCGTCTCGTGTTTACGTATCGTCTACAAGACCGTCGATTTATGCAAAGATGGGCCGAGTCATATCATTTGTTGCAGGTGATGAGCAAAAAAAATACGTAATCGTTTATCCGTTCATCAAAACAAGAGAATGGTATCTCCTTCCAATAGAGCAGCGAAAAAAGATGATGGACGAACACATCGAAGTTGGACACAAATACCCCCAAGTGCTCCTTAACACGACATACTCGTTTGGCATACATGATGAAGATTTTATGCTTGCATTTGAGACCGATGATTTACATGTCTTCCAAGACCTCATAATGGATCTGCGAGAAACCAAAGTTTCATTGTATGTGGAGCGAGACACGCCAATGATTGTATGTGTGAAGAAAGATATCATTCCATTAATTACAAGTCTGGGATAAACAAACGCACCCAAAGAATTGGTAATTGTAAGGGCACTAGAATCTGAAGAACAAAACAGTTTTGCCTAGATGGTGTAGGTTCCAGAATTTGAAATTTCGCTAAAACCCGAATATCAAAGTTGCAAATCTTGGATAGACATAAATGCAAATCTAATTTCTGGAGAATCAGCTTTGAGCAAGACAGAACTTGATTTGAGGTTGGCAAAGTTCAAGGAGATCGTAAATTGAAATACAAGACGCTTGGCAAATCCGAAATCAAAGTATCAGAAATAGGATTTGGGGCATGGACCATAGCTCTTGACTGGTGGGGCAAAAAAATAGAAGACGACGAGGCAAAAAGAATGCTCAAGCGAGCGTATGATTTAGGTATCAACTTTTTTGAGACAGGTGACATGTATGGTAAGGGTAAAAGCGAAAAGCTGATCGGCGAAGTGTTCAAGGGAATGAGAAATGAGATTGTCATATCCACAAAATACGGATATGAGTTTGAAAATGTAGCACAAATAAGTCACAATGAACTACCTCAAAGATTTGATCCCTCATTTACAGAACATGCGCTAGAAAAAAGCCTTGAAAGATTACAGACAGATTACATTGATGTTTATGGTTTGCACAATCCAAAAATGCATCACATTAAGGATGATGCGGTTTTCAACACTTTGGATAACAAGATAAAAGAGGGAGTAATAGGCACTTGCCAAATCGCACTAGGCCCTGCAATTGGCTGGACCGGTGAAGGACTTGAGGCGATGAACCGAAGGTACGTCTCTGCAGTTCAAACCGTGTACAACATTTTGGAGCAGACGCCGGGAAATGAGCTAATCGAGGCAGCTGAGAGAAAAAATGTAGGAATCTTGGTTCGTGTTCCTGATGCATCTGGAATTTTGACAGGTAAGGTAAAAGCCGACACCAAAATTGACGAAAAGGATCACCGTTCTATACGAAAGGGAGACTGGATAAAGTCGGCATTGGACAAAGTAGAACAATTAAGGCCAATTGCCAATAGAAATGGCCTAAACATAGCAGAGCTAGCAATCAAGTTCATCCTGACAAAGAAAGGCATTTCATCAGTAATGCCGACTGTGATAAGTGTTGAAGAAATTGAACAATTTGCAGAAATGTCTGATGGGAAATATCTTTCCGATTCCGATATGAAAGAAATTGCAAGCTTGTACAATACTTGGCCACCATATGAGATCAAAGCCACGATTCAGACTGCATAATTAGATCATTTTTGTGCATATGGCACAAGCGTAAAATTCAGTTCGATTGCAACGCTTTGTCAACTAAACAATTCCTGACATTCAGATCTGGACTATTCTGCCAATCAAGCGGGGGAAGTTGTTATCTGGCAGTGATTCACTTTGGGTGCTTGATTCCCTTCGAATTCAAAATCTCGTAAACGTCTGGAAGTGAAAACACAAAGCCGACATGAACACAGTCCTTTTCCTCGCAGAGCTGGCAAAACAGCTCTCCCTTTTGGATAGTAACTTCGGCAATTCTATTTTTGATGTTGTCCTTTAGAACAACTCTGTCTTCATCAATTGCAATTTTCTCTAGTTTCGGAGCGTATCTTGCAAATGTCTTGTCCTTTTGCATCGTCTGTTCTAGCATGTATGTTACATAGCCAGAAAAGCTGTTGATGCCTTTCATGGTAAGATCTGGCTTGTTCTTCTCAAAGACATCGAAGAATTTATCGTACACTTCTTCTGACACTGTTATTGATTTGAAACCTGCTTTTGGCATTTTACTTACCTGTTACCGTACTTTAAGGTACTGAACTATTTAATGTTTGTCGTGCGTATCGTGCCGATTAAACATAGCATAAATAATTCAGAATTGTATTCAAAGCATCTAAAATGACAAGAGGATACTCCCTGGAAGAAATACAGCAAAAGCTAATTGACATCCTGTCAGATTCTAGGTCTGGCCTTTCCGGAGTGGAGATTTCTGAAAGACTTGGAATTAACCGGGCAACGATGGCAAAGTATCTCAACATATTTGCAGCAGAGGGACTGATAAAACAAAAAAATGCAGGCAACATAAATTTATGGTCTATAGAATCTGGCACAGAAAAACTACATTTTCCAGACGACTATTTTCACGTCAAAGAAAAATTCCTCGAGTATCTCACCACGGGATCACAGAACCAAGTGTACAATCTAATCAGAAACTGCCAGCACTCTGGGGCAAACATTTCAAAAATAATCAACGAGGTCATCATTCCAGCAATTGAATCAGTTGAGGACATGTACCTGAAGGCAAAAATTGGCAAGTCCGAGTCAAAACTATTCCATGGGGTAATTTCAAACGCAATCCAAATTCTAGGACTAGTTCCGCATGAATCCAATGCAAAGAAAAACGTAATCATACTTTCGGCAGACTCGCAAAGCCTGCTTTATGCCCAAGCTACATCGTGCGCATTTGGCTCTCGGGGGTGGCAGGTTTGGGAACTTGGCGACATGTCCGATGCAATTGACGTCCTGTATGATTTGGACTTGCAAAAATTCCTAACTAGAATCTGGAAGCAAAAGCACGGAATAATGATCGTCGCTGTCATTTCTGGAACTGAGGAGGGGATGAAGTTTTTTTCAGAGTCCGTTAATTCTGTAAAACCAAAATTTGGAAAAAACATGCACCTCGTGATTTACTCAAGGGCTGGCAAAAAGCCAAACGTAAAGGCGGAATTTGTAACTGATGATTTTGAAAACACCATACGATGGGCCGAATCCGTATCTGACAAAGCGTTTGGATAAATGATGGGCCGAGAGAGATTCGAACTCTCGACCTTTCGATGTCTGAAAGGTTATTTTATCAGTCGAACGCTCCAGCCAAGCTGAGCTACCGGCCCTAAAAAATCCTCAAAAAGAAGTGTCTTTTAAGTGTGTGGTCAATTCTTCCACTTTATGGAACAACCAATGGAAGGATCAAAATCTTTTACAATTTTTTGACCACCAAGTAATTTCTCAATGTTTGAAATCATTGTTTTTTCTGTGGCCTGGTCTTCTGGTTTCATTGCATTGTCTATTCTTCCATGAAAGACTAGTTTTCGTTCTTTGTTGAACAAGAATGGATCCGGCGTGCAAACAGCTCCGTATTTTTTTGCTGTCTGTTGTGTATCGTCCACAAGATAAAAGAAACTAATTTTCTTTTCACCTGCAAACTTTTTCATGTTATCAAAGCTGTCGTCAGGATATGCTGTTGAGTCGTTGCTGTTTATTCCTACCACTGCTACCTTTCCCTTGAACTGGTCCTGGATTTCACTTATTGCGTTAACTTTTGCCTTGACATAGGGGCAATGATTACACATGAAAATTACCAGTAATGCCTCATAGTCCTTGAAGCTTGAAATCGAGTACTTTTTGTCGTCAGTCCCAACCAAGTCAAATTCCGGTGCAATGTCTCCTGCCTTTAGGACAACTTGGGATTCCATTACTACCATGGTTTGCGTTCGAAATTTTACAAATAAAATTCTTACCTTAAAACAACAACGATTAAAATCCACATGGCTAACTAGTATCTTTAATGGGCTGATAGTTCAGTGGTAGAATACTCGCCTTGCACGCGAGGGGTCAGGGGTTCAAATCCCCTTCAGTCCATTTTTATTGTTTTCCGATCATTTGCAACCTTGGTAGCAAGAGATGGATTTAAATATGATAATTTGGCTGGAAAACACATGGCAGGCCCAGCAGATGCATTTGGCGTATGGATACCACTAACTGTCGGTTTAGTACCAGGATTAGTTTACTGGATAGCTATAACCGCCATGAAAACTAAAAAGTAGAATTCCTACTCTTTTATCTTTTATTCTATAATTTTGTAAAAGCTTCTAGTCCATATTGTATACAATATGATATTTCTTATGTGATTAATCATACTGGTGTACTAGAATCAGTTGAAAAAGACAATCGCGATATTCACATTGCTAGTTCTGATGCTGCCTGTACAGGGCTTTGCCCAGCTGACAGACACCCCGTCAAGCCTTGGCGTAAAACTGACCGGAAGCACGTTTAGCTACCAAGACAACGAGGGATACACCATAGTGCTAGGCGAGGTGGAAAACACAAAGACATTCCCCGTGACCAACGTCAAAATCTGGGTTGGGTTTTATAGCGACGAAACCTCCAAGAACCCGCTTGAAACCAACACCGGAACCACTTTACTCACCGTGGTCCAGCCGTACGGAAAATCACCATTCATGATAAAGTCAAAGACACCTGATCCTGAAATTGCCCAAGTCTCAGTAAACATGCTTGGGTTCAACTCTGCATCTGCAAAGCAGCAGCTATTGGAGGTAATCCCATCCGCCCTGTCAATATCAGACGGAATGAGTCTTGACGGAACCATAACAAACAAGGGCCAGCAGTCAAGTGTGAACACCCAAGTTCATCTTGTATCGTATGACGCGTTTAATCCTCCAAGAATTGTGGGGATTCAAACCATTTCTATTAACGAGCTAAAACCAAACACCACGTACGACTTTGGCTTTGAGGGAGCAGTTGATCCCCGCGCCACATCATTCAAAGTGATTGCAGAATCAAACAACTACCAGTCAAAGATTACACCTGTCACCGACGTATCTGTAGATATCATGACCAGATTAATCACCATCCATGACATCCAGGTCTTGGATTCATCGGGGGACCATCTTTCAAAAATCAAACTTGGCACGCCAGTCGATATAACAAGCACGCTCTCAATCCAAGCTACATCAAGTGGCGAGCAGCAATATGTCTACTATGCCCAGGTAAAGCAGTTTGGAGAAAAGGGAACAGTCGAGTTCTTGGGAATGGCAGAAGGGATATTCAACTCCACCCAACCACAAACCCCACATGTCACGTGGACTCCGCAAAACGAGGGAGGGTTTTTCATTGAGACATTTGTGTGGGACCAAAACGGGGCGGCACTTGCATCCCAGTCTAGCACCGTGTCAGTAATCCTGGTAACGCCATAAATTTATCTTCAATACTCTTATTGTTGTCATGCCACAATTCAGACTGGTCGCAATGGGCGGAACATTTGATATCATCCATGCGGGGCACATTGCGCTGCTGGACAGGGCGTTTTCCATATCATCCAAGGTGATAATAGGACTTACCAGTGACGCGCTTGCCGCAAAAAAAGGCAAAAAGCCCTGGCACACCTACCCTCAAAGACTTGATGCACTAAAATTATTAATTGAAAAAAAGTTTGCAGGAAAATCATACGTGATAAGCCCTCTTGATAATGACTTTGGCCCAGCTGTTCTGGAGCAAGGAGTAGAGGCATTAATAGTGAGTGAGGAAACTGCGCACCAGGGAGACGCGCTAAACCTGCAGAGAAGGCAAAGGGGGCTGGCTCCCGTACAGACCGTAATTGTCCCAATGGTTTTGGCAAGTGACGGGAACAGGATCTCAAGTACTAGGATTAGGAACTCTGAAATTGATGCCCAGGGAAAATTGCTGAAAAGTTGACAAAGTGCTTGCCTATGTTTGATTCACTGAAATAAAACGAAAATTCTCAATCCAAGCCGTTGACCATCACCAACCACCTGATGAAGCAATTTGTAACCGACGTGACCACTCTCCAAGAGGGGCTTCACCCTGAAAACCTCGCATTTTGGTACACCAAGATAATTCTGGAGGCAAAGGACATGGCGCCGTCGTGGCTTGCAGACAAAATAAAAGTAAAGCAGGATCCGGTACTCAAAATGAAATTCAACCTTGACATATCAAAGAGGGCAGTCCGTCATTTCATGATGGCAGTTGACAACAACCTCGGCTCGATGCCAAACTCTACTAAAATGTACTTTCTCAAAGTACAGGAGACCCTGTCTGATGAAATGGACAAATCCCTAGTCTAGTTTTTTGTAATCTCCACAGTATCGTTTGCAGCCTTTGTGTCTGTGATTTGGCTTTCCTTTTCAACTACCGACTGGATAAAGTCTGTAAATGCCTCGACCTGACTGGTGTCCTTGAGGACTATTGAATGGACAGACTTGTCCTTGAGCGAAATGACTATCTCGTTTTCGTACACGTTTACGACGGAATTGATGAACGTCTCTATTCCGTCCTTTATGAAAATGAGGCTTGCAAGCTTGACGGCCTCGTTTTTGTCCTGGCAGACTATTTGGACTTTCATCAGTCCTCAAAGAGGAACTTGTCCATCTGGCTTTTTGCCTTTTCTCGCTTTTCCTGGTGGACCTTTAGAAATGCGTTTACCTTCTCGATTAGTATCGCCTTTAATTCTCCGGTGAGGAGTTTTCCTGACCTGTAGTCGTCGTATATGGTTTTGAGCTTCTTGTCGTCTGGCTCAAAGAAAATCCTCAGGTACTGGTACGAGACATCGATGTCAGGGTTCCCTCCAATCTTTCTGTGCTCTTCTATGGTTGCCTGTCCTCCTGAAAACGCGTACTTGTTTATTTTCTTCTTTACCGTCTCTGACGAGTCAGTCGTGTATACGGTTCCGCTTTCGTCAGACGCCGACATCTTTCCCCCGGGTCCTGAAAGCGACGGTATCATGATGTTGTGGATTAGCGCAGGCTTTTGCCTTCCTATCCTTGGCGCGACGTCCCTTGTAATCCTAAAGTGCGGGTCCTGATCGACTCCGAGCGGAATAAGAACTGGCCTGTCCTCGATAAAGCAGGGGGCTGACTGGAGCGAGGTGTAAAATATCATCCCGACGTTTGTCTCGTTTGTAAACCCAAAGACTGCCTTTGTGTTTGAAAAGTTGATCTTTTTTGCAACCTCTGCCGCTATGGGATATAACGTCTTGATGTTTTTGGTGTTGATTATTATTTTCGTCTTTTCCGGCTTGAACCCGAGCGCTATGAAATCAAGCGCGTTCTCGTACGCAAAGTTTCTTGTCTGCTCCAGTGTCAGATCCTGCTTTGCAAAGAATTTCTCGTCATCAGTAAGCTGAAAGTAAATGTTGGTGTCAAATTTCTCCTGGAGCCATTTTGCGAAAACCCACGGGACCAAGTGCCCGATGTGGGTGTGCCCCGACGGGCCGCGCCCTGTATACAGAAAGAACTTTTTTCCCTTTTCGTACTCGTCAAGCAGCCTTCCAAGGTCCCGGTGCGAGAAAAACACGCCCCTTCTCAGCATAAAGTGGATCTCACCTGTCGTTCTTTCTATCTTCTTTAGTATCGAGTCTGTGATTTTTTCGGTGCCGAACTGCTTGATGAGCTTGTCGTAATCAATGTCTCCCTCCACGTGCCAAGGAGTAACGATGAATTCGTCAGAGGGCATTCATGATTGAGATAGATTAAGGTTTAAAAAGTCTTTTTGGGTCGTTGTACTGTTGTCTCTGGTTCTCCACCCAATTGAAAAAACAATGATCAAAATTCTAAAAGAGACACCGAACCTGACACCAGAAGAGATAGCAGAAAGGAGCAACCTCTCAATTGATCAGACAAGGCGCGGAATAGAATGGCTCAGACTGAAAAACCTTGCAGCGGTCTTGGAATCTGAAAAATCATTTGTCGCATTGGGAAAAAACGGTCTTGCGTCAATCGAGGAAGGACTGCCTGAGAGAAAGCTAGTCCGCCTAATTGAGAACCAGCCGATGTCATTTGACGATCTGAGAAAAAAACTGCTTGACGAAATAAGCATTGCAATTGCAAATGCAAAAAGAAATGACTGGATTACAATCCAAAAGGGCGAGTCGTCAAGTGTGGTATCGCTAAAGCAAAAGCCTGATCAGACAAGCGAGGAAAAGCTAATCTTGTTGGTTGGGAAAAACAAAATTCCTGTAGAGCACATCAAGGATTTATCCGCACTAGAGTCTCTAAAGAAAAGACCTGACTATATCATAATTGAAACCATAAAATCAAAAACAGTTTCCCTTACAGACGAGGCCAAAGTAATCGACCTGGACTCAATTGACTCTGGGGCAATCGATGTAACAGCAGATGCGCCTGTAATATTTGCCGCAAGGACACACCCGCTCAAGGACACCATCAATGAAATCAGGGAGACATTTGTCAGCCTTGGTTTTACCGAGGTGCTTGGGAATTTTGCGCAGCCAAGCTTTTGGAACTTTGACGCACTCTTCACGCCGCAGGACCACCCTGCACGCGAGATGCAGGACACGTTTTACATAAAGGGAAAAACGGCGGAGAAATTTGCAACGCCTTCCCAGATACGGCAGGTGTCTGACTCGCACAAAAAGGGATGGAAGTACGACTGGAACGTGGATGCCGCAAAAAAGATGGTGCTGCGAACCCACACCACGTGCGTCACGGTAAAGTACTTGGCAGAAAACAAGCCGGAGGAGGCGCGGGTCTTCTCACTTGGACGGGTGTTCCGAAACGAAAAGGTCAGCTACAAGCACCTAGTTGAGTTTAACCAGGTGGAGGGAATAGTGGTCGGGAAAAACGTGTCACTCCGGGACCTGATGGGAATACAAAGAGAGTTTTACAGAAAACTCGGGCTGTCCAAGATAAAGTTCTGGCCGACGTTTTTCCCATATACTGAGCCGTCTCTCCAAACCATGGTGTATAATGACAAGCTGGAAAAATGGGTAGAGCTGTTTGGAATGGGGATATTCCGACCAGAGGTGACAAAGCCGTTTGGTATAACACGACCTGTACTTGCATGGGGCGGAGGGATAGAGCGAATTGCAATGCTAAAGTACGGACTGAATGACGTCCGCGAATTTTACAACAACAACCTTGGGTGGTTGAGGAGCGTGCCAAAATGCCAGTAGTCACACTATACCTTGACAGGCTGCAAAGACTGGTGGGCGGAAAGGCAAACAAAAACAAAATCATGGAGGTGCTGCCGTTTCTGGGGCTAGACATAGAAGAGGAGCAAAAAGAGTTTGTCAGGGTGGAGTACAGTCCGAACAGGCCTGACTATGCTACCGATGTGGGAATTGCATCAGGGCTCCAGGGGCTGCTTGGAATAAAAAAAGGGCAGGTCAAAATTAACATCAAAAAGGAAAAAAAGAAATTTCTGATCAAAACTGATGGCTCGGTTAAAAAAATACGCCCGTTTATCTCCGCGATAATTGCAAGGAACGGAAAGCTGGACGACGAGTCCATACGACAGCTAATTGCGTTGCAAGAAGACCTTCACTTTGGAATAGGACGCAGGCGCAAAAAGGCGTCAATTGGAATACACAACCTTGATTCTATGTCGCCGCCGCTCCGCTACACTACCGTTCCAAAGGACCACGAGTTTGTGCCTCTGGCATCAAACCAAAGTGTTACGGTCAAGGAGATACTTGAGAATACAAGCACGGGCCAGGAATACTCGTACATCTTGGGTGATAATTCAAAGGTTCCAATTATACTGGATGCAAAAAACCACACCGTCTCGTTTCCGCCGATAATCAACTCCGCGCTGACTGCCGTATCGACTGGGACAAAAAACATTCTAGTCGAGGTAACCGGGATGGACAAGAACGCAGTCGATGACTCGCTGTCCGTGGTGGCGACAACCCTGCAAAACCTGGGGTTTGCCATATCTGATGTAATGGTTGATGCAAAAAGTTCATCGGAGATATTCAAGGCGCGCACCATTCCACTTGATCCTGTGCTGGTAAACCAAATCCTTGGACTGGACCTGACCGTTCCAAAAATCTGCGATTCTTTAAAGAAATGCAGACTCGATGCCGTTCCAAGGGGGAAGAAAATCCTCTGCAGTGTTCCGCGATTCCGATTTGACATTTTAGGCGAAATGGATTTGGTTGAGGAAATTGCGCTGGGACACGGAATTGAAAATTTGAGCCCGTCGCTCCCCCCGTCCATATCTGTCGGAGAAAAAAACTCTGTCACAAAAAAACTTGACCAAATCACATCTGTCATGATTGGGCTTGGATTCACAGAGGCGCTCAACTCCAGCCTGACTAGCAAGCAAGTCCTGTACAATTACACCAAACGAGACTCGTCAGAAATAATCGAGGTATCTGAATCAAAGAGCCTCGAGCACACAGTACTGCGGGACTCGATGCTGCCTGGATTATTGGAGAATCTGTCAAAGAACATACACGAGTCGTACCCTCAGAAATTATTTGAGACGGGAGTTGTCTTTACAAAGGGTCACCCAATCAACGAAACCGTTAATCTTGCATGCGTGAGTGCTCACAAGGACACCAATTTCACAGAGATAAAATCAATCTTGCAATCTCTGCTGAAAACCGACTCCAGCATCATATGTAAGACAAATGCATCTACCCATCCGTCGTTTGCAAGCGGAAGGACTGCGGAGATTCTAGTCGGGGAAAAATCTATAGGCGTAATAGGAGAAATGGACCAGCAAGTAATTGACAATTTCAAAATCAGGGTTCCGGTGTCCGGGTTTGAGCTAAAACTATCTGGATTAATATTTGACTAGATGTATTTTCTATTGCCCAAGAGCATACACATAGACGGATTAGGATGAGTCGATCGTATTAGATTTCTGTGATTTCTAATTCACCCAGATGTGTAACAATGGGGCACAAAGACCCCGGCTACAGAGCATATGGAGGATTTAGGCTAAAAACCGATGAACGTATGTGAGTCAGTGCCGGGGCACATCATAATAAAAGAATTATTAGTTTTGAAAAAATCCATCAGTATAATGACAAACTACTGGCTTGGAAAGCAGGAGCCGAGCAGCTACAATTTTGACTCGCTGGAAAAAGAAAAGAAAACCTCCTGGGACGACGTCCACAACAATCTGGCGCTAAAGCACATGATGGAGATGAAAAAAGGCGATCTTGCATTTTTCTACCACACGGGAGATGAAAGGCAAATAGTTGGAATAATGGAAATAACGTCCAACCCGTATCCAAACCCAAAGGAAAAAAATCCGCGATTCATCACCATTGACGTGAAATTCAAAAAGCGACTTGAAAGGCCCGTCACACTATACGAGATGAAGGGGAATGCCAAATTCGCAAACTGGGATCTATTACGAATATCGCGGCTTTCTGTGATGCCGGTGCCGCCCAAGATCTGGGACGAAATCGTCAAAATTTCTCTAAAATAGAAACAGCAATAGGTTTATTGGATCCCGATGTGTATCGAAATCATGGCGACAGCTTATGTTTTAATAAACTGCGAACTAGGATCTGAAGAAGCGATCATAAAGCAACTCAAATCCTTAGAAGGAGTAAAAGAAGTTCACGGCACCTTCGGTGCATACGACATCTTGGCCAAAATCGAGTCTCCAACAGTAGAGGCGCTGCGTGAGACCATCACTTGGAAGATTCGAAAGATAGAGAAAATCCGATCTACACTGACCCTGATGGGTATTGAAGGCCAATCTTAATCATTTCTTTTTCTTGCCATGCTCTTACATTTTGTATTTGTCATAAACAGGGACGATCTTGGAAAGCGCAATTCCGAGTTTGAGTATGTCAGGCAGATGGCGCAGTTTTACAAAAAATGGATAAGGGACGTTTTTTCCCAGGACGTGGACATACAGTGCGACGAGATGGCGACAGGAAAGGCAAGCATATTGCGAAAAATAGACATCAGTGCACTACTAGAAGATCACAGGACGCGCGGTACGGACACGTTTCATTTCTACCTGAGCCATTTTAGACCGCTGTGGACTGACTGCAACTGCGAGGGGTATTACGCTGAGAACTTTGGCATGACGCTGTGGCAAAAGCCCAAAACAGAAAACGACATTTTGTTTCTGGCAGAAAAAAACTGCGCGCTAGTATCGCACGAACTATCCCACGTGTTCCTGATGAAAAAAAAATCCAAAAAACAGGCAGAGGTAATCCATGATGTGTGGCGCCAGCACCTCTTCAATGATCTGCAGTTTGAGCACTATGGCAAGAACTTTGAAAAGACAACAGATGAGCCATACTTTATGACAATTGATTCAAGTGGCTTTGGGTCATTATAGAATCACCTGCCTCTTTAATTTTCATAAATTCTAATCATACCATGCTGATGTGCAAGGGAAGATGCAAGACAAAGTATTCAGAGTTTCTGGGAGATATTTCACTTCGGTACAACGGGCAGAAAAGGTGCGGCGTTTGTGATGTGTATCTAAAATGGAGTGATACAAAGTGCCCGTGCTGCAACTCTATTCTGCACGTGAGGCCTAGACACTCTAGGGCAAAAACCAAGTATTATGAGAGCAAGGGTATACAGTGGATTTAGCTGTATGTTCTATGTAAGAAAAATCTTCCATATGTAAGAAAAACATTCCATGGTGTGATGGGAAATAAGACTGAATTCATACCCCTACATTTATTCTGAAAATTATAATTTTATAAGTATGTAGGGGTAACTGATGCCGTGGTGCGGGTCAAGAAGCGGATACTCAAAGGAAAAGCCTACCATTACCTGGAGCACAGCATAAGAAAAGGCAGCCAAGTACACAAAAAGGAAGTCTATCTTGGTAGAAAAATTCCTTCAGACTTTGAAAAGATCAAAAAGAAATTTCTTGATGAGATCTATCGTGAGAAATGGTTTGTTGACATGGAGAAGATCAAGCAGAACTTTTCAAAGGAACGCAGGACGATGCCAAAATCTGCAAGAGAAAAAGAATTGCAGATTTTTTCAATCAAATTCACATATGATACGCAAAGAATAGAAGGCTCGACATTAACTTACAGGGAAACTGCAGATCTCTTGGAAAGGGGCATCACACCAAAAAACAAGTCCATAAGGGATGTAAAAGAGGCAGAGACACACCGGGATACCTTCTACGAAATTCTGAAAACTGAAAAAGAACTATCGTTGCAGACGGTGCTTGATTGGCACTGGAGTCTTTTCCATCTCACAAAACCTGACATTGCTGGAAAAATAAGAAAACACCCTGTGGACATTTCTGGAAGCAAAATTGTGCCACCATTACCAGTAAAAGTCCGTCCAATGTTGTCTGACTTTTTCAAGTGGTATAACGCAAATAAAAAAACACTAAACCCCGTCGAACTTGCAGCTCTTGCACACCTGAAATTTGTGACAGTTCATCCATTTGCTGATGGCAATGGGGGGATCTCGAGACTGATCACGAATTTTATCCTAAACAAGAAGGGCTATCCAATGCTGGACATTCCATATGGGGGAAGAAGCAGTTACTATAATTCACTTGAGAGATCAAATGTGAAAAACGAAGATCGAATATTTCTCCAATGGTTGATGAAACGATACGTCAAAGAATACAAAAGATATCTCAGATAGATTACTACGGTTTGTTCCGAATTTTAGGTGCACTTTGTCACAGAGTAGATTCTGTTCTCAAAGTTTGCAGTCTTGATTTCTAGTCTTGATTCTGCGTCTGTCTTTCTTGTCTTGGAAAGTCTTTCTAGTTCTACTAGGGAATCGCCCTTGAAGCCGACTGAGGTGCCAAAAATTGCGTCAGTTAGCATTGTGCCGTGGTCGCCTTTTTTGACATCGTCTATTATGCCGTAAAACTTGATTGCTTCTCTTTTTTGGACCGGGGTCCCTGTGGATTTGTTAAATGCGACTGCAATGTACATGCCGTTGTTTTTTACGGCAACTGGAACCTTGTGGTTTTTCCCAGATGCGCCGGGAATTGCCTCGTTAATCAGGATATCGCACTTGTGGTACATGCTGGACACATAGGCGTAAAATCTGTAATCTGCAAACTTGCCTGTGACGTCACTTTCACAGTCAATGAAGATCTTGTGCAGCATTGTGAGTGCATGGTCGTTCATGCTTTGCAGCCTATCATCGAGCCTGCCTCTTTCTAGAAGATCGGAGCCGCACTCTTTGGCTATTTTTTTTAGAATAAAATCAGGAAGATTGTAATTTTTCAGTGCTGCAATAAACGCGCCTGCTTGCGAATTACCAAAAGCTGGAAAGCCCTTATTGACCAAACGCGCACCCCCAAGAAAGCAACAAATGAACCATAAATGATACCATATATGATAAATGGTTTTTGGCTTATAACTGTTAGCAAAATTCGCAAAACCAAGCTAAAAAATTATTTTTGCACTTTCCAGATTTGGAATTGAAATGTCTGATACGATTTATAACTAATTATCGCCGCATCATATCTAACAATGCAAATAGAAACTACTTCTGATTTGGTAAATATCGTTTATGAAAAATTAGAAAAAAACATTTCAAAATTTAGAAAGATTGTAAACCGACCTCTTACACTGAGCGAAAAAATTCTCATCGGACACTTTGCAGACGATCTGCACGAGCCAAAGCGCGGAGAAAGCTACGTGTTTTTGAATCCAGACCGAGTTGCCTTGCAGGATGTGACAGGACAGACAGTGATGCTCGAGTTCATGCAGGCAGGGCTACTCCAGGCAAAGCTGCCGACGACTGTCCACTGTGATCACTTGATTCAAGCCAGAGTTGATGCAGAATCTGACACAAAGGCTGCCATATACGAGAATAATGAGGTGTACCAGTTTCTGGAATCTGCATCCAGAAAATATGGCGCGGGATTCTGGAAGCCAGGTGCTGGAATAATCCACCAGGTCGTTCTAGAAAACTATGCTTTTCCTGGAGGACTGATGATCGGAACTGACTCTCACACCCCAAATGCAGGAGGACTTGGGATGATTGCAGTGGGAGTAGGGGGGCTGGATGCTGCTGAAACCATGGCAGGAATGCCCTGGGAGATCCTGTATCCGAAAAGAATCGGCGTGTACCTGACTGGGTCGCTGAACGGATGGACCTCTCCTAAGGACATCATCTTGTATGTTGCGGGATCACTTACTGTATCCGGCGGGACTAACGCTATAATAGAATACTTTGGACCTGGTGCAAAAACAATTAGCTGCACAGGAAAGGCAACCATTACAAACATGGGTGCAGAAATTGGCGCAACATGCTCCATATTCCCGTATGACTCCAAGATGGAGATGTACCTTAGGGCGACCAACCGCGGAGATATTGCCGATATTGCAAACAAGCACACTGATATTTTGACTGAGGATCCCGATGTTGAGCAAAACCCTTCGAAATACTTTGACAAGGTAATTGAGATTAACCTGAGTACACTGGAACCATATCTGGTGGGGCCGCACACACCTGACCTGGCAAGGCCCATATCCAAACTAGCAGAGGATGTAAAGAAGAACAACTACATCGATGACATTTCCGTTGCGCTGATTGGCAGTTGTACAAACTCCTCATACGAGGACATGTCTCGCGCATCAAGTGTTGCAAAGCAGGCAAAGGACAGGGGAATAAAGGCAAAGATTCCGTTACTGGTGACACCTGGCTCTGAGCAGGTGCGAGCTACAATAGAGCGCGACGGGCAGATGGAAATGCTAAAGGAAATAGGAGCTACCGTTCTTGCAAACGCATGCGGTCCGTGCATCGGGCAATGGAACAGACCCGAGATGAAAAAAGACGAGCCAAACACCATAGTGACATCGTTTAACAGAAACTTTCCTGGGCGAAACGACGGAAAAAGAAACACGATGAATTTCATCGGCAGCCCTGAGCTGATCATTGCATTATCATTGGGCGGAAGCTTGTCGTTTAATCCACTAAAAGATGAACTGACTGCAAAGGACGGAACAAAGTTCAAGCTCACTCCACCTGAGATTGCACCAGAGGTACCGAAAGATGGATTCAAGCTTGGAAAGGACGTCTATGTTTCACCTGCAAATAATCCTGATTCAGTTGAGGTTCTCATAAACCCAAACAGCACAAGACTGCAAAAGCTAGAACCATTCCCAAAGTGGGACGGAAAGGATTACCTCTCCATGCCAGTAATGGTAAAGGCAAAGGGGAAATGTACTACTGATCACATTTCTCCAGCCGGACCTTGGTTGATGTTCCGGGGACACTTGGATAAGCTAAGTGACAATTTGCTTTTGGGTGCGGTAAACGCGTTCTCAGGCGAGGTAGGAAAAGGAAAGAACGCACTGACTGGTATGGTAGAGTCATTCCCAAGTATAGCGCGACAGTACAAGGCAAAGAATCTGAGATGGGTCATTATCGGCGATAACAACTATGGGGAGGGAAGCAGCAGGGAACACGCAGCACTCACCCCCAGATTTTTGGGATGCGGCGCAGTGATTGCAAAGTCATTTGCAAGAATACATGAGACAAACCTCAAAAAGCAAGGATTGCTCGCGCTGACGTTTTCAAATCCATCAGACTATGAGAAAATTCAGGAATCTGACAGACTGAGTCTAGTGGAACTAGACAAGTTGCAGCAGGGAAAGCCAGTCAAGTGTGTAATAACACATGCGGATGACTCCACAGAAGAGATTTTGCTTTTGCACTCTTACAATGCTGCCCAAATAGAGTGGTTCAGGGAAGGCTCTGCACTCAACGTCTTGAGATCAAAGAAATAGCACAAATCCTCGTTTCTCAAACTCATATGTGATGTAAACTATTTATCTACAATTGTATACATATTATATACATGCTAGAGAGGCTGTTCACGTCAAAGACTAGAGTCAAACTACTATCCGAAATGCTTCTGAACTCTGACAGAGAATACCACATACGCGAGCTTTCGAGAATCATTGACATTTCGCCAATCTATGTCCAAAAGGAGCTAAAAAACCTCCAATCCTTGGGACTGTTGACTAGCAGAAAACAAGGCAACATGGTTCTGTACTCACTTGACAAGTATTCCACCATATCAGACGATCTGAAAAGAATATTTCTAAAAACCGATCTAGTGGGTACTGAGATTCTCAAAAGTCTTGACAAATCAAAGATCCAGTTTGCCCTCATATACGGCTCGTTTGCAAAGGGCGTAGATACTACAAAGAGCGACATTGACCTACTTGTGATAGGGGATGTATATGAAGACGTCTTGCTAAAGTCAGTATCTAAAGCAGAAGGCAAAGTTGGACGGGAAATAAGCTATGTCCTTTGGACGCCAAAAGAGTTTGCACAAAAGGCAAGGCAAAAAATTCCACTGCTGCTGGAAATCTTAAAGACTGATGTTGTCATGATAATTGGTGAGCAGCGTGAACTTAAGCGATTTATTAAAAAAGAATCTGGTTGAGAAGTTCTAATCTGATTCCTCCCAAATAAAAAACGAGCTGGAAATTGCAAAAAATGATTTGGTGCTGCAAAAAAGATGCTCACAATACAGGAATGGGGATGAGCTCACAATGCTGCGTATAATGCAATGCTTCAGGCAGAACGTGCACTGATGTTTGCAAAAGGGTACTGACCAAAAACACAAGAGCACCATCTGGCAGTTGTCTCGTTTATGGAGGCTGTCTATTTGGTAAAATTCTCAGAAGACTTGGTAAAATCGTTCTCAAAGGCAAGGCTGCGCAGAAATGAATCCCTGTATGACTGTGCAGGCATAATATCTGAAAAACAGGCAAGGAATCTAGTTGACAAGGCAGAATCCTTTGTGGATACCGCTAAAGAACTACTCAAAATGTAATTTTACAATTTTACACTTGATTTTTTAAATAATTTTCTAGTTTTCTGACTCTATACTATCTATTTTCCTAATTGGGTAATCTCTCCTGTGTGCAAAAAATAGACGTGGGGCCGACCGGAGTTGAACCGGCGATCTACAGGTCACTGCAGCTCCAAACTCACATCATCTCGTGTTATCAGTTTGGATTTTTTACTTCTGGAGCCTTTAGCGATGACTAAATCATAGTCGCCCTACCAGGCTAGGCTACGACCCCACAAATGAGAAAAACAGGGGCTTGGATTTATTCTCTGTGTTGGATCTCAAAGAAACTAGATTTATTATCGAATCAAAGGGGAATGGTGTAATGGCAAAGCCGCTCATACTCATTATCGCAGCAGTTCCCATAGTTTTTGCAGCTATGATTGCCATACCGATGATCATAAATCCGCAGATTCCGTTCAGTGCTACCAATTCAGATGACAGAATTTCAATTGAATTAACCAGATATGATTTGAAAAAAGTTTCATTTGGATTGACTGACAGGCTGACTCCGATAAAATCTGAAATCCTGACCATATCAAACGAGGGAAACGTCAGGTATCTGGTGACTGAGAACGAGCATCCACTGCCTGAGAAAACCATGACTCTTCAGAAAGACGAGGTGAAAAAACTAACTGCCATGATAAAGGAGACTGGCTTTATGAGCATCCCAATTGACTCCATACCTGCCGACGAGTCCGTATCAGAGTACACGAAATTTTCACTAAAGGTTACTCTGAATGGAAACACAAAACAGATCCAGTGGTCAGAGGGAAACGCAACATCCACTTTTGTCCCACCAATTATCACGATGGTGGAATCCGAGCTTGAACGAGTCATTGAAAAATTCAACTAGCCATAGATTTGAGAGCCATATGCTGACATACATGTACGATTGCGTAACCTAGTGTGACAAGTTTTTAATAACTGATGTGCCATATATGACACATGAGTACAACAACAAAGATTCGAAAGACATCCGTCTCTTTAGGTATTCCAGAAAATGAACCAATTGAAGAAGCTGAAAAATCATTGGATCTTTTAACACAGACCGTTATGAAAGACCAGTAGATTGGTATCTAAATTTGACATATTTTCTCGTGATATCGTTATAGCGGTACCGGATTATACCGATCAATCAGAACAAAAACCTAGACCGTTGATCATAATCTCAAAATCACTGTTCCATCAAAATAGCGGTTTCTTTGTTTGTGTCGGAATAACGACTAATCAGAAACCAGACCCATATCTAATACCAATAAAACCGCAACATGTTGAGGATGTAGAATTAAAAGAGAAATCTCAAGTTATGTGTAAAAGAATAGTCACGGTTAGATCTGATAAAATCACCAAGAGGATAGCCAAGATTACACCGGAATTTTATGCAATAATTATCAAAAAAATCAAAGACGAGATATTGGAATTATGATCTATTTCCATCAGTGCCTAAAATTAACGGTGCGATCAACCGAGTCGTATTTTTGAAAAATTCAACTAGGAATTTGATGGGTTATTATAAATATGCAAATCGCGACTAGTCCTTATGATTCCGCTCTCTGGCAACCTTGATTCGGCAAAGGGAAAGGTCAGCGAAAAGGTAGGACCTGTTTCCATTACGCGCGGCACATCCACTCTGAAAAGGGGATTTGCGCACATGCTAAAAAACGGAGTAGTAATGGATGTCACTACTGTGGAGCAGGCTGTAATTGCAGAGGAAGCCGGTGCAGTATCTGTAATGGTTTTGGACAAGCTTCCGTCTGATGTCAGAAAGGCAGGAGGCGTTGCAAGGACTGCAAGCATTAGGGTCATCGAGGAGATAATGGATGCAGTAACCATACCTGTGATGGCAAAGTGCAGAATAGGCCATGTGTATGAGGCCAAGGTTTTGGAAGAGGCAAACGTTGACATGATTGACGAGTCCGAAGTGTTGACGCCAGCTGACGAGTTGCGTCACATTTGGAAATGGGATTACACCACTCCGTTTGTAAATGGTGCTCGTTCCCTAGCTGAGGCACTACGAAGAATCGAGGAGGGTGCCGCAATGATAAGGACCAAAGGCGAGCCTGGAACTGGAAATGTTGCAGAGGCCATCACACACATCAAAAAAGTAAATGACGAATTGCGATTAATAAAATCAATTTATGATTCTGGGGACAACCAGGACTTGATTAGAATGGCACGGGAATTCAAAGTATCATACGAACTGGTAGAGCAGACTGCCAAATTAGGTAGGTTGCCTGTGGTTAATTTTGCAGCAGGCGGAATTGCAACACCTGCTGATGCAGCATATCTGATGTCTTTAGGATGTGATGGAATCTTTGTCGGCTCTGGAATATTCAAGGCAGAGGATGCAAAAGAAAGGGCACGTGCTGTTGTTTTGGCTACCACCTTCTGGGAGGATGCTGACAAGGTAAAGGAAGCTCAAAGAATGATTGATGAGCGCCAGTCGATGCTTGGACTAGATGTAAAGAATTTGGAACTGAAAATGCAAGAGCGGGGAACTGCATGAGCGTTAGTATAGGAGTTTTAGGATTGCAGGGCGATGTGGCTGAGAATATAGTTGCTACTAGGACTGCGCTTGGGACCCTTGGAATCAAGGGAACAGTAAAGCAGGTAAAGACACCTGACGAGATTTCTGCACTTGATGGATTGATCATTCCAGGTGGGGAGAGCACAATGATGGGGCAAATGTCACTTGTAAATGGCGCACTCAAAGTGATTAAAGAGAAAATTCAAGCAGGAATGCCTGTCTTTGGGATTTGTGCTGGACTGATTTTGTTATCAAAAAATGCCAAGGACAGAGTCGTTGGAAAGATGGACCAGCCGCTCTTGAACCTGCTTGATGTTAGGGTAGAGAGGAATGCTTTTGGCCGCCAAAAGGATTCCTTTGAGGCAGAAATCTCTGCTGATTCCATTGGCATTCCAAAAACAAAGGGCGTGTTCATTCGCGCACCGTCCATAGAAGACATGGGGAAAGATGTGCAGATAGTATCAAAGTTCAATGAAAAAGTAGTTGCAGTAAAGCAGGGAACCATTTTAGCAGTTTCATTTCATCCTGAACTGACACATGATGTATCAATGCACAAGCACTTTGTTAGCATGATAACACCAAAGAAAAAATAACTTGGTTCAAAACCCACCCCGGCATTGAACAAAGTCTTTGGGGTTCAAATTGAATTTAGTATAACGCTGTCGATAATCAAATCTAATTCTAATAAAGAAATTTTAATAAACATATTTTTGGTCAGTATTAAGTTCATTCTATTTTGTGCATCGGAATCAAATCTTTTTCAAATACCTTGAGTGATTCCGGAATATCAATTGAAATCCAGTCTTTTAATGACAATCCCTTTGACTTCTTTTCATTCCATACTCTGGAATTAAAGTCTGACAATTCGGCTGTGAATTTTGTCATGTCTTCGATATCATCGGATTTTGGCAAAATCTGCTTGTGAATTGTCTCTTTAGAGTATAATTCCTGCCACATGTAATCTGTGATAAATGGCGTAATCGGTGCAAGCAGTAGCAGAATTGTGGACAAAACCTTGTGCAGCGTATAGATTGCAGCATTTTTCTCATCTTCTGTGAATCCTTCACCATACGCACGGGCCTTTACCATCTCGATATAGTGTGCAGCAAAAAGATTCCATGTGAACTCACGAATGGCGATAGCTGGAACAAAAAAGTTGTATTCTGAGTATCCCTTCCTACATTCTAAAACAAGCTTGTCAAGTTCCGATAGGATCCACTTATCAGAATCCGTCGGCTTTCCATTTGACACCACATCATAGCTGGAGATGAATCTAGAGACATTCCAAAGCTTGGACAAGAACTTTTTTGTAGTCTCTATCTTTTGCTCGTTGCACCTAAAGTCATACCCATGGTTAATCTCACTTGCACTCCAGAACCTGAATGTGTCTGCACCAAATTTCTGAATCACCGGCAACGGATCCACAACATTTCCCTTACTTTTACTCATCTTCATTCCCTTTTCATCAAGGCCGTACCCCATTATCCAGGCCTCAGACCATGGGGCTTGTCCCGTTAGCTGCTCGCATCTTAGAATGGTATAGTACAGCCACGTACGTACGATATCCTTTGCCTGCGGCCTCAGAGTAGCAGGATATGTTTTTCTAAAAAACTCGGCATCCTTGTTAAACTTTGAGATAAACAAAGGCGACACGCTTGAATCCATCCAAGTGTCAAACGTCCTGAATTCCCCAACAAACTCTGTGGAATGACATTTTATGCATTTCTCAAACGGGGCAGAATCCTTCCACGGGGTGTAATATTTTCCAGGCTCTGGGACGTGCGGCTCTGAACAATTTTTACAATACCATATTGGTATTTCAGTTCCATAGAATCTTCGTCTAGATATAGGCCAGTCTATTGATATGGAATCAAGCCAGTTCATCAGGATCTGCTTGTGCATTTCAGGATGGAATATTATTTTCTTGCCAATCTCCCTAATTTTGTCTATAGAGTCAATCTGCTTTACGTAATATTCCTCCATGGGAATGATCTCAATTGGAATCTTGCTTCGCTCAGATATCGGTGTGCGGTGCGATATCTCTTCAATTTTCTCAACCAGTCCTGCATTTGTCAAGTCTTCTATGATCTGGGTTCTAGCTTGCTTTACCTTTAATCCAGCATATTTTCCTGCAGACTCTGTCATCAGACCGTTCATACCTATGGCAACAATTTCTGGCAATTTCATTTCCCGGAACAGTGCAACGTCGTTCTGGTCGCCATAGCTGCACACCATTACGGCACCTGAGCCAAATTCCGTCTGGGCAGAGTGATGCGTTCTGATTTTTACTTCCCTGTTTATCACCGGAACGATTATCTCTTTTCCGATAAAATCTGAATATCTGGAGTCTTCGGGATTTACTATTACAGTCTGACATGCACATAATAGCTCAGGCCGAGTACTTGCAATGATTATCTCTCTGTCTGAGTCTTTAATCTTGAATTTCATGTAGACAAGCTTGGTTTGAATATCCTGGTATACGATCTCAGCATCGGCTATTGTGGTCCCTGAGACCCAGTCGTAGTTGTTTGGTCTAGTTGCCTTGTAGATTATTCCCTTTTTCCACAGCTCGATAAACGTGGATTGCGTCAGGATTCTATACTCTTCTGAATCAGTCCTATAGTAATTGGCAAAATTCCCAGAAATCCCCAGACTCTTCATTATCTGGATCATCTCTGCCTCCAGATCATCCAAAGAAGACCTGCACAGCTCCAAAAACTTGGAACGCTCCGTCTCCTGCATCCTGATTCCGTGCTTTTTCTCAGTGTACAGTTCCACTGGAAGCCCGTTTCGGTCTATTCCAATTGGAAAATACACGTTATTCCCAGACATTCGGGCGGTTCGCGCAATCATGTCTATCTGGGAGTAGTGTGCTGCAGCCCCGATATGCCACGGCCGACCAGACGGATATGGCGGGGGTGTGTCTATTACAAAATTCTTCTCAAGAGGTACAAAGTCATACAGGTGGGAATCATCCCACTGTTTCAGGATTCGCAGTTCAAGCTCTGGGTTCCATGCCGTCTCTTTTATTTTGGGCTCCATGCTCAGGCCTTTGAGACTTGGGATATCAGATGCGCTCCCTTGTTGTAGCCCTCGTAGATGTACACTCCTACTGCCTCGATATTCCTTGGAAGCCTTGGAACCAGAATTTTTATTATTTCAGTGGACAGGTTTTCTACCGTCGCCTCGCCCTCTAGCAGGTACGCCGTGCCCTTTGGGACCTGCATGTCAAACATTCCTCGCGGCCCCTCAAATGATATCCTGTAGTGGGAATCGTCCTCGCTTTTGAGGTACTTTCTGTTTATGAAAAACTTGTGATCCAAAATTCCAATTGCCTCTTTGATTATTTTTTTTGCCTCGCCAAAGTCAATTAGCAGATTGTTTTTCATGTCGCCTACCAGTTCTACAAAGACGTTTGACGTATGACCATGTAATATGGAACATTTTTCCACTAGTGGCAGAATATGTGCATAGTCAAACGCAAATGATTGGTCCTCCATGAATATGGAACCAGACTGTGCGTCTTTGGTGTCATAGAATACGATATCATCTAATTCCTTTAGCTTGGCTGCAAACTTGGGATGCCCTATTGCTACTATCTTGATATCTGGGAGAAATTTCTTTATCTCCTTGTATTTTGCAATATCCGAATCCGAGTCAATTACCTCAATTAGCTTCCCGTCACCAGTCCTAAAATCTACAAGAACAGCATTTCCGTTCACCATTATTTCGTGCTGGTAGGTATAGTCTATTCCGACGAATCCCAGCATCTGCGATATGGAAAGTTCCGTCCTTGACTTCAACAAAGTTCCTTTCTTGTCAATATACCTAAAATCAGAATCAAGTATTGCCGGGCTTGCAGTCATTTGATGAGATTCTCCCAATTCTGTATATAAATTGACTATGACTTTTCTGAAGACAAATATTAATTACGAACAAAGAGGTAATAAAAAAACATCAAAAGAGAATAAAATGTCAAAAACCGTAAAGCAAAAGCCGAAACTAAAATCTCCACCGCTTACCTTAAAAGAAATAGCGGACGTAAAGGCTGCACTAAAAGAAAAGCGAGGACGAGTATTCAAAACTCCCGAGGAAGCAATCACGGATCTGCACAAATTTGTGGCAAATTCATAAATCCAAAAGGTTTAACCGACAATACAAAAATCTTAGTTCAGAACGACAGAATAAAACTGACGAAGCCATACTTGCTTTAGCTTACTCTGAAAACCCATCTGATGAGGGCGAATACAAATCAAATCTCAGAGTTTGGGCTTATGAGTTAAACAAGTATGATAGAATAATCTACACCGTTGACTATCCGAATAAAATAATTTTCTTTTTGCGAGTCTGCGATCATAAATCTGTCTATGGAAAAGACTAATTTTTTTCTTGACCTATGTATATAGAAAAACCAGAAAATTGACTACTTTAGCGAGTTGAGTGTTCTTGCGAGCTTGATGTCATTTGCTGTTATGCCGCCTGCGTCATGGGTGGTCAAATACACCGATAGTCTATTGTACACATTGAACCACTCCGGATGGTGGTTCATCTTTTCTATGTGAAGCGCAGCCTTTGTCATAAAGCTAAACGCCTCGACAAAATCAGAAAACACAAATTCTTTGTATAATTTTCCGTTCTGCATGGTCCATCCCTTCAAATCATGTTCTTTGAGCTCGTTTTTGATTTGATCATCTGGGAGAATGTGCATGCCATATAATGACCAAGCAAGAATATAACTTTGGATCAGTCAAAGTAGCCAAGTACTGATGCAAGGTCAGTTGCCTCTACTATACTCATTCCGTATTTTTCCTCAGTAATGGGTGATAGCGGCTTTGCCTCGGACCTGTAGCTCTTGTACAAAAACGGACCATTCTGTGATTCTTCACATTCCTGGACCATGGTTATTGCCTGCCCCGTTGGAACAATGAATGTTTTAGCGCCATATTTTCCTGCAGCATCTGCCTTTTCTGCAACTCCGCCAATCGGACCAATGGTGCCGTCTGGCTGGATGGTTCCGGTCAGCAGTACCTTATCATTGATTTGCTTTTCCTGAATCTCCATTACAAGCAGAACTGTCATTGCCATTCCTGCGCTCTGGCCGTCAACTGCCTGCAGTTCCTCGTTGTTTTTTGCAGTAATTGAAAATATGATGTCCTTGTCTGACAGATTGGCATTTGTGTATTCCTGGGCAACATGCACTGCGGTCTTTGCAGATGTCTGAAAGTCTACGCCAGTTGGGATTTCAGTGTTTACCAGTACTAGTCCTGTCCCTTCGCGAATGTCAACTGTTATGCTCATTACCGTTCCCTGATACTGTACGTTTTGAAAGAAACCGTCGCTTGACAGTATTGGGCGAACAGCTACAGCTGTGATTGATTTTGAGCCTGAAACATTCAGGGTTTTTTCTAATTTGGATTGCAGTTTCTCAAGGTTTTCTTTCTCAGATGTTATTGCACCTAGTTTTTGCTGTATTTGGTCTGCCTGCTTTTGAAATGATTTCACCTGGGTATCCAGGTCCTGGATGTCCTGCTGTAAGGTGTGGGTGTTTTGGTATAATGCATAGTTTCCAAAAAGTGACGCTGCCAGCACTATTCCCAAAATGATTGTAATCTTTGACATTACTTTATTGTAATTATGCCTGAAAACATAATTGTTTTTCTCTTGTACAAAATAAAAGAAGAGATGGAACGTCTAGTCTGACGCATTTAGTATGGATTCAACAGAGCGGTTCTTTTTGGCAAATGTCGATATGTAGTGTAGGTCGTATTCCAGGCTGTTTCCACTTAGCTTCCCGTCAACTCGGTACAGGCTTCCGTTTTTCACATCGCGGATTTTCTCACCAGTAAGTGTTACCTTGTATGTGTCCTTTCCGCCCTTGACCTGTCCTGTTGCGCTGAACGTGGGCTTGCCGTCGCTGATGTCTATTTTCCAAGTCTCTGGAATTATCTTGTATGTTCCCCTTGAGCCTTTTTCAAGTATGAATATCTGGCCTTTTTTGACCTGATATGCATCAGTTGTGGTAGAATTGGTTCCAGTCGAATTTGTGTTTCCAGTCGAGTTTGTAGATGTGATTACTAGATCGATTCTATAATGCGACCTGTGAAGACCGCCGTCATTATCCACTGCCGCGCCAACTCCGACCCCAGTAGCTACTACCTGGCGAATTGGCTTGACTGGCCTTGGTCTTTCATCGTGTTTTGATTCTTTTTTGTCCTCTCTATCTGATTTGTCTAATTTTCGTTCTGAATCTCTTGATTTTTCTTCCTTGTCTGCTACTGCATGAGGAATTGTTACTATTGCTGCTACTAGCATCAAGGCAAACAATCCTGCATACATTTGTTTTTTGAGTTGCATTTTCTTTCTTGATACAAAATTTGCTTTGCAGCATTTAACGCTCAGGCAGAAATTATAAGCACAATTTGGTAGCAAGCTTAATCTAGCTATATTTGGATTAATTCCAAAACTCACCGCAAGCACTTTGTATGGGGGAATTATTCCCCAAAATGATGCCTGATCTTGACACCTTGTTGGAGCAAATCAGAAAGGCAATACTGGAAACCGTTCTCACACACAAAATAGGAGTCGCATTTTCAGGTGGAGTCGACAGCACTTTGGTTGCAAAGGTTTGCTCCGATCTGGGATATGATGTCACATTACTGACAATTGGTTTTGCGGAATCGCATGACATTTTGTTTTCAAAAGAGGTAAACGAGATTCTGAAATTCCCGCATCATATCTTGGAGATAAATCCAGATGAATTTGATGTCATATCAAAGAAAATCAGCGATACCATATCAACTGACAATCTGTCTTGGAATGAGAACTGTATTGCGTTTTACCATATTGCAAAACTAGCGCAAAGTCTGGGATTAGATACCGTAGTGACTGCAAACGGAATTGACGAATTATTCTGCGGGTATAATGGATACCGAGATGCATTCAAGGAAGGAGAATCAAAAATAATGGAACTGATGAACTCCAAGCTTGAAAACGAGCTAAGCATGATGAAGGCGGTAAATTTGGTATCATCCGAGTTTTCAGTGAAAATACTCCAGCCTCTTCTATCTAATGATTTCATAAATTACGCAAAAACCGTGCCTATTTCTGAAAAGATATCCAGTCCGGATGACTTGCAGAGAAAACACATCATCAGAAAACTTGCATCAAAAATTGGCGTTCCGGAAATTTCTGCAAACAAGAGAAAAAAGGCATTACAATATGGCTCTCTTATTCACAAAACCCTGATGAAGTCCAGATAAATCTCTTGCAGGCTTTCTGCACCAGATTGTTCACATTTGCATTTTTTTGTTATTGGAATGTGGAACTCGGTCCCTTTTCCAAAACTGTTTTTAATGTCTTAGGTTCTAAAGTTTAAATGCATGTACATGCATAGTATACTAAATGGGAACCACTACGATTTCATTGAGTAATGAGGCGTATAGAGTACTCAAAGCCCAAAAAAAAGAAGGTGAGTCTTTTTCAGATTTGGTGCTGCGCAAGTTTGGAAGGGGTAACCCTGCTGCGATCCTAGCATATTTGCAGGAAAAAAGTCCAAACCTGGACCTTGCAGGAGCAGTTGAGAAAACAAGCAAAGAATTGCGTGAGAGCCTGAAACTGGAAAGGGTCTAACTATAACGTGGTCTGTGTCGATACTGATTTCCTTGTAGCCCTTGAACGCAGCGACAAAAATGCGCTTGAAAAAATGCAAGAATTTGTGTCTGGTGGCGACATTGTTTATGTCACAGCTGTGACTGTTGCCGAATTCTATCGCGGAGCATATGGATCAAAAGACAGGACGAAAGCATTGAATGATGTCAAAGGATTGCTTGATCGTTTTGCAATTCTCAATCTTGACTACGAATCAGGCAAAATATGGGGCGAGATGGCAAAATTGCTAAAATCTGTTACCATCGGCGACAGAGATCTCTTCATTGCCAGTATGGCACTTTCAAATAAACAGGTGCTGATAACAAAAAATAAGAAGCACTTTGAGCGTGTGCCTGGACTGCAGGTGGAAGGATGGTAATTCATGACATCAAAAAAAGGCACTCCAGTACGGTCCATGATTCACAAACTCTTAGAAGCCTAACCATGGTTGAGAAACTGATCTGTGAGAACAAAGAGTTTGATTCTAAATCCAGTCTTTACAAAAAACTGCCAACTGGAATATATTCATCATTCACCTTTATCTTGGAAATTTTAGAAAAGCAAAATAAAATTATGTTTGATAAGGACGGTTCAATTTTCTGGACAGGTCCAGCTAGTCCAAAATTACGACAAAGCTTGGAAAAAGCTGTAGAGTACTAGAGCATCGAATTTTTAGTTAGACGAATTTTCTGCAGGCTTTCTGCACCAGATTGTTCACGTTTGCAATTATCTCTGGTGATGCGCCGAGGTGGCTCTCTGGGGAAAATATTTTCTCGATTTCCTCCTCGGATAATTTTGATGATATGGCTGGATCGTTTTTTACCGCATCGATATAGTCAATTTTCTGGTCATGTGCAGAAAACGCCACTCTTTGCACGTCCCTGTATGCGACAAACCTTGGCACTCCTTTTTTGATTAATGCCTCCAATACAAACTCTGCAAAGATTTGCCCGCTTGTCACCTGCAGGTTGCTAGTTATTTTATCTACGTTGATCTTTAGATTGTCAATTATCTTGATCATGGTCTCTAGCATCTCGTCAAGCAAAATGGAGCACATTGGGATGGTGAATCTCTCGTTTGCAGAGTTTGACAAATCTCGCTCGTGCCACAACGGAATGTTTTCAAACGCTGTGCTCATCTGACTACGCAATAATTTTGATAGTGATGATATGCGCTCGCTTTTGATTGGGTTTCTCTTAACTGGAACGGCACTGCTTCCCATCTGCCCTGCTTTGAAATGCTCTGCCACCTCGCCAATTTCAGTCCTCTGCAGGTTTCTAATCTCAATTGCAATTTTCTCAAGCGTGCTGCCTAATAGTGCGAGCTGGAAAATGTACTCTGCATATCGCTCCCTTGGGATTACCTGCGTTGCGACCTCTGCTGGGTATAGTTCGAGTCTTTTTGCAACTCTTTTTTGAATTTCTATTGCCTTTGCACCCATCAGTGAGCCTGTGCCGACAACTCCAAGTGTTTTGCAGATCAGAATTCTCTTTTTGACCTCCTCCAGTCTTTCTATATGGGCTGCCATTTCCGCTGCCCAGTTTGCAAATTTTAGCCCAAATGATATGATGCTTGCATGCTGGCCGTGCGTCCTGCCGACTGCCGGAACATCACTATACTGCATGGCTTTTTTTGCCAGAATGATTCCAAGACGGGCAACCTTTGGCTGTATGATGGATAAAACGTCTTTAATCTGAAGTGAATTGCTTGTATCTACCAAGTCATTGCTGGTAAGGCCATAGTGCACCCACGGCCTTGCAGAGACCTGGCATTTTTCGCTTAATGCTTCTACTAGTGCAGCAGTGTCGTGGTCTGACTTTACCTCCAGCTGTTTGATTCTCTTTGCTGATATCTTGCCAGAGTTTGCTGTCTGGGAAATGTTTTTTCCAGCCGTTTTTGGGATCATGCCTATTTCGCTTTGTGCAAGCGCAGTTGCCCCCTCTATCTGCAATTGATAGTCAATCTTTTTTTGATCGTCAAAGACTGCCAACATTTCCTTTGTTCCGTACCTGCCGCTGTCTATTGGTAATATTGGCACAATTTTATCAAAACCTGCACTAAAAATAAAGGTACTGAGTCGTATCTCAAAAAACCCTAAATTGGCTTGGTTCCTAAACCATTCTATGATAGACCACTACGAGGAATCTGCAAACAACTTTTTAGAATTATCCAGCCACCAGAGACTACAAATCATATTCAAACTATTAGAGAAAAAATCCAAAGTAGCAATCATGGCAAAGGAGCTTGGCTCTACAAACCAGGAGGTACACAGGAATTTCACTAGACTAGAGGACGGCGGATTCATCACCAAAGACAAGGACGGATACTATTCCCTTACCACATACGGCAAGACCATCTGCTCCCAGGTACCGTCTATAGTATTTCTCTCCCAGAACAGAAAGTATTTTGAGGATCATGACTTTGGCGACATTCCTGCAAAGTTCATCATGAGAATAGGACAGCTTTCTGCAGGAAAACACCTGAAAGGAATCTCTTACACTTTGGAACAATGGAAGTCAATTTACAAAAACGCAAACCAGTACATCTACGAGACAGTATCTGAAATTCCGCTGGACAAAATTGAGCCGCTAGTCAAGCGAGTAAAAAAGGGAACCAAATACCATTACGTCTTGTCTGAATCGGCAGTCATTCCAAAGGGGAGAAAAAAACTGCTAAAGGAGCTAGAGTTTGACGGACTAATCGATGATGGTCTGGTCCAGCGAAAGATGACAAAGACAGTCCAGGTTGTGGTGGTGCTAAACGAAAAGGAAGCATCGGTTGCGTTTCCAGACATTGATGGAGAATCAGACATAACAGAACTGTTCTATTCTGATGATCCAATGTTTCACGAGTGGTGCCTTGACTATTTTAGATACTGCTGGTACGGCTCTGATGTTTTTCAAGAAAGCAAAATCAAAGAGTAATCTCTTGGATTTGACTAGACCTACTGAATGATCTCATCTTTTTAATTTTGGTTCTTTGAAATGTATGTCTTCATAAACCATTTTAAGAAATTGAGATCATCGTTTTTTGTCTGGGAATGTTCTAGCGCTTTGTAATAACTCTCTCTTTGACCATATTCTATGTTCAACATGGGATAGTTGTTTTCATCCAAAACACAGTTCATCATTAATCTTGAGATACGCCCATTTCCATCGCCAAAAGGGTGGATTGAAACAAACTTTAGATGAACCAGTGCTGCAACTTCCACTGGATTGGTTGTTGCTTTTACTGAATTATACCATTTGAAAAAATCAACGACTAGATCAAAAACTTGGCCTCCATCTGGAAATTTGGCCTTGCTGTTAGTTACCGTGATGTCTCCATAATCACGTATTTCTCCTGCCAAATCGATTTTGGTCTGATTGAACATTTTCGTGTGCCAATATCTGACTGTACTAAGAGATAGTGATTTTTGATGGGTGATCATTTCAAAAAAAACTTGCTGTGCCAGTTCTGCTTCTATCATGTCTGCCTTTGGTTTGTTTTTCGGTGTTATCCCATCAGCTAAAAGTCTTTTGGTATCAAGTCTTGTAAGGGATGATCCTTCGATTTTCTGAGTGTGATAGGTAAAGTTTATTGCAAAATTTTTGATTTCTTGCTCACGGACACTTTTTGGCATTTTTTTCCTGTTTTGAATAAATCTTTTTTGTATCTGTTCTAATTGTGGGTACCACTCCTCGTGGTAAAAATCCAAGACCAGTTTTTTCTTTAATTCCTCAATATTTTCTGGAACTGTTTTTCCAAGATAGACTTCTTTTTGTCTGCCAAAGGCATGGTGGTTTAGATAATAATAGATATTGTTGCCTTTTTTTTTCGAAACTACCGTTGCCATACTATTTGTGTTATCTACCTCTTTTAATTAAATTTACTCTTTTTCTAAACTAGGTTGGGTAAGTTTTTACATGATAACCTTCACCGAGTAATTTTCATTATACACGGTAGGACTTTTTGTAGTGGATATGTGAAATGAAAATCAAATTCAGACTAATCATCAATCGAGTTTTTACAGAGAAAATCAATGATTTTTTACAGTATTTCCACTTGTTATGATTTAAATTGTTTCAAAGTCGCCATACCGATGATGTCATCTATTACTCCAAAAAAAGTTGGAAACATGCAGTACAGAATCGAAGCTGACTCCAGCAAGGGCATGAAGGTGCCAGTCACCATATATGCAGACGAATCCCTGGTGCAAAAAATGATGACAGACAGAACCATTCTGCAGGCAATCAACGTATCCACCATTCCTGGAATTCAGGGACATGCGGTGGTTCTACCCGACGGGCACGAAGGATATGGATTTCCAGTAGGAGGCGTAGCCGCAATGGATGCAGAAGAAGGCATGATTAGTCCTGGCGGTGTTGGATATGACATCAACTGCGGGGTGAGACTGCTTAGGACAAATCTCACCGAACAAAATGTTAGACCAAAACTAAAAGAACTTGTAACTGATCTTTTTAATTCGATTCCATCGGGCGTGGGCTCGCAAGGCGCCGTTAAACTAAACTATTCTGAATTAGACGAGGTCCTGGTGCGGGGTGTCAACTGGGCAATCGAGCACGGTTATGGTACTGCAAATGACGCAGATGTCTGTGAGGAAAACGGGCAGATAAAAAATGCCGATCCAAACAAGGTTTCAAACACTGCGCGAAAAAGGGGCGCACCGCAGCTTGGAAGCCTTGGTTCTGGCAATCACTTTTTAGAAGTTCAAAAAATTGAAAAAATTTACGACGAGGAGGCGGCAAAGAGGATGGGAATAAAAGAAGGCAACGTGACCGTTCTGATTCACTGCGGCTCTCGTGGGTTCGGGCACCAGATATGCAGTGACTATCTCAGAGTATCAGAGCAGGCATTGCAAAAATACGACATTCATCTGCCAGACAGGGAACTGGCATGCGTTCCAAATTCTTCTGAGGAGGGCGAGTCATACCGAAAGGCAATGTTTGCAGCTCTAAACTTTGCGTGGAGCAACCGCCAGATGATCACTCACTGGACAAGAAAATCATTTGAGCGAGTATTCAAGCAATCAGAGTCTGATCTTGACATGGGACTAGTCTACGATGTTGCACATAATATCGCAAAGGTTGAGAAACACAAAATCGACGGACGCGAAAAATCAGTAGTTGTACACAGAAAGGGCGCAACTCGGGCGTTTCCTGCAAACAGAGAAGAGATCCCACTAAAGTATCGTGACTTGGGACAGCCTGTATTGATTCCTGGCTCCATGGGAACTGGAAGCTGGATTTTATTGGGACAGCCAAATTCGATGAACCTAAGCTTTGGTTCTACTGCGCACGGAGCAGGCAGAATGATGTCCCGCTCAAAGGCAAGGCGCGACTTTACAGAAGATCAGGTCAAAAAATCACTCAGTGATAAAGGAATTTTCATCAAGTCATTAACAAGGGACGGGGTGGTAGAGGAGACTCCGGAGGCATACAAGGATGTGGACGCAGTGGTAAACGTATCGCACGAGCTTGGAATCGCAACAAAGGTAGCAAAGCTTGTCCCAATCGGCGTGATAAAGGGATGAGCGACGACCACGAGCTTGAAATGCTAAAGGCAAAGCGCCTGGCAGAAATGCAAAAAAACATTACATCTCAGGCAAAGATACAGCCTGCAGCAGAGCCGAAAAAAACTATACCGTTCCGAGACACTTTGATTTCAAGACTTGGGTATCGTGGGATGGAGGTACTGCAAAACGCAGAGCGCCAGTTTCCACACGAAACCAAAATGATAGTTGACAAGCTTGGCGAATTAATGCAGGCTGGCGAGATAAACGAAGAAATTGACGGCGGAAAACTACTTGCACTGTTTAGATCAGTTGGGATCAACGTGAGGATGGAAACTAAAATCAACATAGAGCAGGACGGAAAATTTGTCTCACTCTCTGACAAGCTGACGACCAAGCCAGATGATTCAAATGATTAACACCGTCTACGAAATAAGCTCAGTCAATTATTTGGATGACAAGTTCATAATCAACAACGCACTGTCCGAGCTTGCAGCTAAATGCGGACTGCAAAACGAATTTGATTTTGGGCAGCCGACATCAATGTTTGGCTGGACGTTCTTTAAGGTCTTGATAAAGCCAAACTTTCAGATGCAAATAGAGCAAAAGCTTGCCGACATGATAAAAAAATCTAAAGGAAGCAAGCACGAAGAAAAATTTACAAATTTTCTGTCTGACTATTTCCAATCAAAGGGTTGTAAGGTAAAAGTAAAACTGACTGATGCCTAGACTCTTCTTCCTCTTTTCCCACCCTTCTTTCGTGTGGTGTCGTGAGGGATTGGTGTTACGTCGTCGATTCTGCCTATTCTGAATCCTCCTCTTGCCAAAGCCCTGATTGCTGCTTGTGCGCCAGGTCCTGGTACTCTAGAACCTACGCCGCCGACTGCTCTAACTCTAATGTGAAATGCTGTAAAGCCTTTGATCTTTGCTGCCTCTACTACTGCGTTTGATGATTTCATTGCCGCAAATGGCGAGGACTCGTATCTATCTGCGCTGACGTGTCGTCCACCTGAGCTAATTGCGATGGTTTCTCCGCCTGTCAGATCTGTCATGTGTACTATGGTATTGTTGTAGCTGCTGTAGATGTGCGCAATACCCCACTTTTCGACCTTTTCTTCTGACATTGTCTACCAAAACATTAGGGGGTTTAAAAAACATTATCGGACTTTGATTCTAAAAACACAGAAAAATCCTACTTGGATTAGTGAGGCAATTAGAAACTGAGTTTTATTCAGAATTAAACTCGGTGAATTAACGTCAATTCTGTTTGTTATACAATTTTTAGGCAATCAACAAAATCGTTTTAAACTGACTTTAATGTTATTATACTAAAATGCCTTTTAGTATAATAGGAAATTTCATTGTTATACAACAATATAGCAACTATTACAACCATTGTGCCTATAGCAACTATGGCAACCATTATGCCAATTATTTCAATAATGGGCTACGATTGTAAAGGAGTGAGCATACGTGGAAACTAGCGCATTTGCAAAACCTTCTGGGAAACTGGTAAAAAACAAAGAGTCTCACATAACGTTTCTTCCCGACAAACTGCCTCCAAAAATTGAATATGATCAGAGTGTCGTTGCACTGCTTTCAGAAGCAAGTATCCATCTTGGAAGGCTATCTGGCATAGGAACTTTAGTCCCTAACCCTCACTTGCTAATCCGGCCTTATGTTTTACGTGAAGCTGTACTTAGTTCAAAGATTGAAGGAACGCAAGCATCGATTCTGGATGTATTTAGATTTCAAGCAGGCAGTTTTGACAGTTCACAAGATGCAGAATCAAAACGAGTTGCAGAAGTTGTGAATTATGTGTCTGCATTAGATGACTGTCTAGCATCTGTGAAGAAAGGAAACGTAATAGATCTAAACATGATGAAGTCTGCACATAAAAAACTAATGAAGAATGTACGCGGTCAGGAACTAGAACCTGGCAAATTCAGAACAGTTCAAAATTGGATTGGAGTTCCTGGAACAAAAATAGAAGATGCAACATATGTGCCTCCTAGAGCAGAAAACATAATTGAGTTATTAGGAGACCTGGCAAATTTTATCAATAATCCAACAGATAGAATACCTGTTTTATTACAATGTGCCATAATACATTATCAGTTTGAAGCAATACATCCCTTCGGAGACGGGAATGGAAGAATCGGACGCCTTTTGATTCCTTTATTATTGCAAAGTAGGGGATTGTTGAGTCAACCTCTTTTGTATGTAAGTGTCTATGTTGAAAAAAACAAATCTCAATACTATCACGCGTTGCTAGAGGTTAGTAAAAACAGTGACTGGACAAACTGGTTCAAATTCTTTTTGATGGCAGTGATAACCCAAGCTAAAGATGCTTCTGAGAATATTCAAAAATTAATGAATCTGCGAGAGTCATATGACCACAAATTATGCTCAGCCAAGGCATCCGTAAGCGCAATGTTGCTATCTGATTATCTATTCTCAAATCCTATCATAACAATCCCGACTGCAGCCACATATCTGAAAATAACCTATCCTCCTGCAAAAAAAGCCATTGATAGACTGGTTAAGTTGGGAATACTGGTTGAACAAAATAAGCGAGAAAGGAACAAAACTTTTGTGGCTCGTGAAATAATGGATATCTTAAGCTAGTAATCAATCTGGAACTGAAAAACACACTATTCAGGGTTTTTGCGTGGTTTGAATCTAAGATCAGAGTTACCTAGCTCGGATCGTGAAACAGTGATCATCTTTCTATCATGCTCTATTTCTCCTCATTGCTAGGCAATTCATGGGATGTGGCAAATATAGAAAAACGTATGCAGGACGAGACAAAATCACGTGACTAGTTAAAGTGCAGCCATCCGCCGGACTCTATTTTCTTGTCTGCAAAAAACACACCATGTCCTCTCTCAACCTGACCGATCTCAATTAAAGTAATCCTGCGTGATTTTGCGATTTGCTTTATCTTTTTTAGATTTCTTTGAGGTGCGGTTCCGACAATTTCGTATTCCTCGCCGCCGTTGAACACAAGATCGATCACATCCAGCTTGTTTTGCCTGGCAAATTTTTCAAGTGCCGGATCCATTGGCAGATTGCTGATTACAAATTTCTTCTCACTCTGGGCAGCCATCTCCACTAGTGTAGTTGATAGCCCGTCACTAGAGTCCATTGCAGATGATAGATATTTTCCTGCAGATACTCCAAAGCCAAGCCTTGGCATGGGGTGATACACTGTATGCTTTATCTTATTGGCAAATTTTGATTCTGCTTTTTTTCCATCCATTACATGTCTTAGGCCCGCAGATGCGTTCCCAAACGGACCTGTAACTATGATGGAATCACCAATCTTTGCGCCCTCTCTGTGTACTATTCTGTCTGAAATTCCAAAAAATGACACTGACAGTACTAGTTCCTTTCCCTCGTTTGTGTCTCCTCCGAGAATTTTAAATCCAAACTCCCTTGATGCTCCCCTGAACCCGTCTGCAATCTCTTTGATCTTTTTTGCAGAATATTTTCTTGGTATTGTAACAGATATGATGCAGTATAGGGGTAGCACACCCTTTGATGCAAAATCCGAAACGCATGCAACCACACTTTTTCGTGCAGCATCAGATAGTTTCATCTTTGGAGGAATGTCAGTGCTTTCAACCAAGGTGTCTGTCTTGATTACGCCTAATTTTTTGCCAAGCTTGAATATCTCGACATCCTCTGAGACGAATCTGCCAAAGCTTTTCTGAAATATTTTGATTATTTCCTTTTCATTTAACTTGGTCATGACTTTCTTTTACTAGAACGGTTATATCTTTTTGAATTCTTTTTGCTTTCTGCAAATCATTTGATTCGACAGAAATCCGGATGATGTCTTCTGTGTTTGACTTGCGAACCAAACCCCACGTGTTCTCATCGACAATTACCTTTACGCCGTCAATTGTTATGATGTCACTGAATTTTCCTTTAACCTTTTTTTGGAATCTATCAAGTACCACATTGTGCAATTTTGATTCTATTCTGATTTTTGTCCTAAGCTGGAAATAGCTAGATACGAATTGTATTATTTTGTCGACTTTATTTCCATCCATCGCCGCAATCAGTCCACTAGTTAGTATTCCGTCGCGGCACATGTTAAATTCAGGCAGTATGAACCCGCCGCTACTTCCCTCTCCACCTGCCTGACATTTTTTCTTTAGCATAGTATCTATCACGTTTGCCTCGCCGACCTTTGAGCGAATCACCACCCCGCCATTATCCAAAATGTATCTCTCAACTGCAATGCTTGTGTCTATGCTAAGACAGAATCTCTTGTAGCCAAGGTCTAGCGCCTTTGATACCCCAAGTGCAAGCGTGGTGTCTGGCGACTGCTTTTTGCCATCCTTTACCACCACCAACCTGTCGCCGTCCAAGTCAAATGCAAACCCAATGTCTGCCTTTTTGCTAACCCCAACTAGTTGCGTCAGTGGGTCTACAGTCGGGTCTGGTCCCCTTTTTGAATTAATCATCTGGATCTGGCAGCCAATTGCCTTAAGCAGGGTTGGTGCGACATCTAGTGCCGCGCCCCCGCCCACATCCACTGCGACTTTTACTCTCTTTGCCTTTCCAATTATCCTTGATGCCTCTTGCACGTATTTTGATGAAACCTTGTGTTCTGCGCCAATTTTTCTAGATATGTGCTTTTTTTCCTGCAGAATTTTTTCAAATTCTTTTTCGTTGGGACCCCTGCCATCTATGATGAACTTTAATCCGTTCCATTCCAGAGGATTGTGCGATGACGTGATGACTAGCCCTGCGCCGTACCTCCGGGCCTCTCGAAATACCACCGGCGTTGGCACCATCCCTAAATTGTACACATCTATTCCCCGTTCCAGCAATGCCGCAATCGCAGTTTCCCTGACCATCTCGCCTGACGGCCTTGTGTCGTTTCCCACAACGCATTTTTTTGATTTTATGAGCGGCGCAAAATTACTGCAAAATTTCAATATGTCTTTTAGTGTAAGGTCATCTCCAAAAATCCCCCGTATCCCAGAAATGGATTTTTTCAATTGCTCCAAAGTCAGAAAGGCTTTTTATAAACTCTGATAACTCTGCGAACCATGCCTCGATAGCTCAGCCTGGTAGAGCGAACGCCTCGTAAGCGTTAGGTCGCGGGATCAAATCCCGCTCGAGGCTGTAAATTAAATTTTAAAAAGATCGTTTATTGTTCTTCTGGGGCTTCAATGTCTATCTCGAGTTCTTTTCCAAGTCCTTGCCACCATTTACTAGTCTGCTCTGTCATGCTCCCCATTAGTAACGTAAAATGCTCCCTTATAGATCTGTCGGTTGATAAATCACATTATCTTGATTTGTGCAAATTCTATTTCTGATCTACAAAAACAATTTTAGATCTCATTGCGTTTTTTCATTTTTGATCTTCGATACAAAATGATAGCAAGTGCGCCGCCAGCACAGCCCCAAAAGACTGGCCATCGGAGAGGATTATCCACCATACCCAAAAACGAATACGCGGTTCCACCAATCAGTGCAAAGCCAATCAGTTCTAGGATCTTACTCATGTGATGTTTCAATGTTGAAAAGATATATTGTTTTTTTATCTAGACTAACTGTGGACAAGTACCTTCTTATCATTTTGACAATGCTTTCTGTGGGGATGGTATTTGCGGTAATGCGAACCCCGCCAAGCCTTGAACTGTTCTACGGCCAGCTTGCAGGTGCACTAATCATAATCATATACTCTACAATCAAAAAGAGACGAACTCAACCACGAGCAAAACGACGATAATTACATGTCTAGACCAAACGATTCTGCTAAATCTTGGAATCGTCTGTATGACTCTAGGTACTGCTTTCCCTTTGTTGTTATGACAAAGGTGTTCTTGCCGTCAAAGTCAATTTTGTTAATCAGGCCTGCACCGGTCAGGTTTTCGACAAACTTTGATAGTCTCGAATGTGACAGATTTGCCTTTGTTAGAAGGGATGTTACCTTGATGCCTTCTTGACCGCACTGATCAGTAGCAACTAGTAAATCCGCTACAATTTGCATACTGGTTCGGTATGTGGTCATGACTGGTAGTCGTGTTAACTGAGATATAAGGCTATTAATGTTTCTCACGATCATTTCACTCACGATTCAGGCATCTGTATAGATCTGATCGATGATTCAGTACTGACGATCATATTAATAATGAATCTGGTGTTTTTCCGGTAAGCTTGTCAAGTCCCGTTCCATGGTATGATGATTTTCTTGGGGTCGCGTATAGATACTATGATCTGAGGATGAACGTTGTTCCGCTGTTCCCTGAGAGAAAGACAGCAAACGATCTGTGGAATAATGTGGCCCACTGGTGGAACGATCACGACATCAAGATACGATTTGTGGAAAACGGCGACCAGTACTGGTTCATCATGGGATCTGATTCCAAAAGGCCTGATCGAAATAGGGGATTCTTCAAGGTTTTGCAAAAGTCGGAAAACTATGAGCGATTCAAAAAAGGGCACGCAGGCGAGGCCTACATTCGATTCGGAGTATATGCTGAAAAGAATGAAGAAAACGCAAAGGATGAGACCGTATGCAACTGCGGCCATAGAAAAGACGATCACGACGGCACCTGCCTGGTGGAGGCGTGTAACTGCCAAAAGTTTGAATCCTTTGTAGTGAATCTGCTAAAAAAGAAAAAAACCGTAACTAACATCAAGTTTCTAGAAGAAAAGGACGTCAAGGACGACTCACTTGCGTGGAACTGCCTTTATGTCAACAAGTACAAAAATTCTGAATAGCTATTCCTTGTCAGTGTTTACCCGTACGTGCTCACCTGGATAATATTCTCCAAGCTTTTTGGAATAACACGCGCTGCACAATGTGCCGTCAACATTCCATGATTTCATTGGGATGTATTTTTGTACGATCGGGCCTTTGCATACGGCGCATTTCTCGTCAGCTATCAACATGGTCGCATCTTTGATTTCTATATAAAAACCCTGTTCATCCACTCAAAAAATATTTGTTAAATAATAGTAAATTACAGAAAAATCACGATAGAGCGTCTGGCCATTGTAAATCTCCTGCAATTTTTACGTGGTTGGACTTCTATCGTGCTTTTGATTACAGCAAGCTGTTGACGAGCTTTTTGATGCTCTCGATCTCGTCCTCTTCCTGCCTTATTTTCTTGTCAATCACCCTAAGCATTGCCTCGTTCCAGACGTGATGCGAGAAAAAGTTGTGCTTTGTGTTTGCTATCTCCATTTCGTCGTCAACTACCGTGTCCTCTAGGAACTTTGTCACCACGACATCCGTTAGTTTCATAATGCGCTCGTTTAGCTTGTAGCTTTTGAATATCGGCTCTAGCTTCATCACATCCTCTTTAAAGTCGGATTTTGTTCCAAGGACGCTCCTGTGCAGTATTCTGAAATAAGCGCCTACAAAAAACAGAGTTGCGTATCTCTTTGTCTTGTGGCCACCCCGCTTGCCATACCCCAGCGTTTTTTTTGCATACTCTTTTACCAGGTACGGGTAAAGCAATAATCTATAATCGTCTTTGAGGTTTTCATTAAACACGTCATCATACTTGCTTCCGCGAGGCAAAAACTGTGCAGGCGAGCTGTACGATTCAGTTGGCCTCTGCTCTATTCCAGCAACTAATACTTGGATTGCGTCTTTTGCAACAATTACTTTTTTGTGATTATCTGGAAGGTACCTGTTGTATATGGTGTCACCGTTAAATTCAGTCTGCTGGGATTTTGTCTTGCTGTCAAATGATCCTGCTTGAATTTCATAAAAGTAGCCATAGTTTTCAAGCTGCGACTTGATGGACTTGTGAAAGTCCATAAGCGACACCAGATCCTTACCCCTGACAGAGTTTTGCGAGTTTCTGTACTTTGTTATGTTGTTCTGGTCTAGCTCATCGTCTGCCTTGATTATGGTAACTGTGATACTCCCATCCAAATTGTTTGTTCTCTTTGCGTGATCCAAAATGGAGTTTGATGTCTGTGCACCGTTTACTATCTGCGGCGCATGAAGCATCATGTTGTTGTCTTCTAACTCTTCAAAATCGTTTACTACTATGGTGATTCCATTGTTGTAATAAAAGAACTTGTCAGGTGAGCTCTGTAGAGTCTCTCTTATTCCCTTGTTTACGTTTGTCTTAAACTGCATCCACTGCCTGATGTTTGACTCAAAGACATAGTCTCTGTTCTTGGCAACAAAGTCTGTCAGCTCCCTTAGTTTCAGAACGCCAAGAACCGTGTTCTTGTAGTGGATCATTTTTTCAAGCTTTATGCGGGATTTTTTGCCTGCTGCCGGCTTTTTGATGCGGTCCCAGAGGTTCTGTACTATCTTGTCCATGTCCAGTATCTCGACTGACTCGTCGCTTTGGTAGTCGACTTTTTGGTTTGTCACGTAACAGCACTCCACCCTGAGGTTTTTCTCCTGAATCTTTGTCACCAGATTTGCAAGCTCTGGTCTCATCTTTGTCACGTCGCGGTTTAGGAGACGTTTGACGTCATCTTTGAATTTGGCAATTGCCTCGTTTGAGTGCGACGTCCCGTATTTTGACTGGAATAATCTAATCTTGTTATCTGAAAAATCAACTGGGAGATACGCGTCTATCCCGAGATCATTTGCGCCGTCTATTATGGCGTCTGCCGCATCGTCTTCTGTTGCCTCGTAGACTCGCGTCAAAACCCACTGGAGAAAATTGTGGCCCTTTTCGACGTCGCTTTTGCCTGCCTCTGTGTACTCTATCAAACTGTCTTTGATGTTTTCTGCAAAGCCTTCAAGGGGCTGCTCGCTTTTCTTTTGGAGCAGGAGCGACTGAGATCCTGGGATGTATTCTAACAATCCAGGATTTTTTTCCATCACGGCCTTGCTCTGGGAGTACTGTATTTAGAAAAGCTGGTTATTACATTATACCCAATGACATTGAAATAAAGGAACAAGCAAACACCAAAGCATGATCGAAAAAGACGACGCAGTAAAGGTGTTGCAGACTGTTGCAGAAAATCTCTTGGGCGTGGCAGGAAACCCGTCTAACTTTCAGAGGCTACCTGACAATTTTTGGGGCTATTTCGCAAAGGGTCACGACAAGAAGGGAAAGTTTGGCGTAATCGTGACGTATTCTGAGCAAGGTGCCGATATTGAAAACCTGCTTGCAATGTACGATGACTGGGCTGCCAAAAATAAAAAAGACGGCTCATAATCTCTCCATTTGAAGATGAAAAAGAAACTTGTCGCAGTATGTGTATCTGCAGTCTTGGCCTTGGTGGCCTTTCTTGGCAGCACTCAAGCTGGGATTATGGAGCCTGCAGCCATTCCTGTGGAAAAACCAAACGTGGTGATCCCAATGTCTGCATCGCGTCCTGGATGTGAGGAAGCAAACTGGTGCTATTCCCCGTCTGAAATTACCGCAAGTGTTGGTGGAACGATAACCTGGATAAACGAGGATAGCGGGTTTCACACTGTAACAAGCGGATATTACGATAATTTTGATGGCACATTTGATAGCGGGCACATTGATCCTGGAAAGACGTTTTCCCACACGTTTGAAGAACTAGGAGATTTTCATTATTACTGTAACTTGCATCCGTGGATGGAAGGAACGGTCATTGTGAAATAAGAGACAACTACAAAATTCATCTTATGTAAAACCCTCAAAACATCATGAAAGCGATGATTTCGTAAATTCAAATTTTTAGACCGTGATTTCTATGATTTTACTTTTTTCTTTACTTGCTCTGTCTTTGATGTAATCTAAAACTAGGTTGATCGCATCAACCATGTTTGTCTTTAACTCTGCCAGTGTTTTGCCTTGACTGATTGCACCGGGAAATTCTAAACATTGACCGCTGTATCCGCTATCTTTTTCCTTGTTTACTATGATGGTAAATTTTCTTGATTTTTTAGATACTTCATGTTTAATGTACTACATCTATTGGCGGAGGAATTGGCTCACTGTGTTTTTTTAGACTTTGAATATACCTCTATTGCATCTTTGATGTTATCTAGTGCTTCATTCTTGGTCTTTCCCTGTGAAATACAGCCTTGGAGTGATGGACATTTTGCAACGTATATTCCATCTTCATCCTTTTGCAGTGTTATTCTGTACTTCATCTGGGTATTGTTACTCAGTTTTCTTATTTAATCTCTATCGAGTCACATTGGATGAAAAACGAATTCGCTAGAAACTCTTATCTGACTCTTGTTTGGTAGGAATTTTTTTTCAATTGCAGTATTAGCGTCGCAGGTATATCTGATGAAAATAAAGAGGTGAGGAAGGGATTCGAACCCCTATAAAATTCGCTTTGCAGGCGAACGCATAACCGCTCTGCCACCTCACCGCATTGAACCAATCGATTCAACGAGAATTAAACTCTTTAGTTGGGCAGGTAAATCGCGAATAAATCCATCATGTGTTTATTTTTATAATGTTTCTAAACTGGGAAAAGACTAGCTTGTTTTTTCGTCTTGATATAGATCGTCTTTTTCTTCATTGCCTAAATCTTCAAACAGCTTGTCATATTTTTTGATGAACTCCTCTACAAATTTTTCGTCATCTTGGTTCATCCCACACTAATGTGTTTTGTAATATTTAAGCCTGAAAAGACTTCCCTAAAACAAGGATTGGATCTAGGTTACGATTTTACAAAAGCCTTTGATGCAAGCTTGACGTCTTCAGCGCGTATTGTTTTTCTTCCCGCGTGGTTTGACATGTCAACTGCGCTGGTTGCTATCGTGGTTGCAATGTCTTCTAGGACACGCCTTAGTTCATCTGCAGACTCGTCGCTCACTCTTTCGGCCCCTGCCTTTTTTAGAATTCTGTACATTGCCGATAATCCTAATTCTGATGACTTCATATCATCTGGATCTAAAGTGTCCTTCTGATAAAAGACTATAGCTAAAAAGTTCCACACAGTAATGGATTTTCGCAAACTTAAGTATCCCAGTACATTTCATCAAAAACATGTCCATGCTTGATGCGCACATTCACCTATCTGATCCTGCATATCAGGAAGACATGGAAATAATCCTGGCCTCCATGAAAAGACTCGGCATCCGCGCATGCGCAGTATCGATGGATAATGATTCATCCAGAACTACACTAGAACTTGCAACAAGAAGCGATTTGGTATTGCCATTTGTCGGGATACACCCAGAAAAGTTTGCAGACAATTTGGATTCGATGGTTCATCTAATTGAGGCAAACTCTGGTTTGATATCGGGGATTGGAGAAATAGGACTGGACAAGACCTATGCCAAAACTGACGGTGATTTCAAAAGGCAAAAAGATGTCTTTGCAAGACTCTTGGGACTGGCAGAGAATCTCAAAAAGCCAGTATCTGTCCATTCTAGAAAGACATTGGATGAAATACTTGAGATAATTCCATCGTACAACATCTCTGGGCTTTTGTTGCACTGGTTTGACGGAAGCAAAAAGCAGCTAAACACCGCAATGGATCTTGGATGCTTTGTGTCATACGGGCCAGTAATGGTGTACTCTCAGGACAAGCAGGTGCTGCTCTCCTGCACAAACCGTGACAAGATTCTAGTTGAAACAGACGGCCCTGTGAGGTTCTCACACTGTTTTGGCATGAAATCAGCGCAAATCAGCTTCATTCCAAGTGTGATATTCTGCCTATCCAAAATACTGGGGCAAAATTACGACGACTCCATATTGATGCTTGAAGAAAATTCCAAGCGCTACCTCGGAGCATAGTATAAAAAACCCCCCAGAACAACTTTGAGAGTGGATAGAATAAAGCGACTTTCAATGCAGGCCATAGAACGATATGGCGCAAAGTTCACAGGCGATTTTACCGAGAACAAAAAAGTCCTAGAGCAAGTTTCTATCATCCGTTCAAAAGGCCTGAAAAATGAAGTCGCAGGCTACATTACAAAATATATCAAACGCGAAAAATCCTCAAAAGAATTACCAACTGAGGAAGAAGTCGAGGTTGAATCCGAAGAACTAGTAGATGAAACCGAAGACTCTGTAGTGGAAGACATGGCAGAGACTCCAGACGAAATCGAGATAGTCGAAGAGCCAATCAAAGAATCAAGTTAATCTAGCCAATCATCTAAAACAAATTCAAGTTGCTCTCAATCAAATTACTGGGCGGTGCCAAGAAATCGTTTGGAACGGACTTTCTGCAAATAGACATTGAGGACATTTCAATCAAAACTCTGCTGGAACACCTCTTGTCGGTAAAGCCAAAGGACACCATCACGCTTGATACAAAAAACATTCTTGTTGCAGTAAACGGCGTGGACTCGTCTGCACTGGACGGGTATGACACCGTCCTGCACCACAACGATGTGGTAACAATAATCCCGATAATTCATGGCGGCGCTCATACCAGAAACAAATTTCAGGTTTATGCCAAATCTGCAGAATTATTCCATGTGAGAAACGTCCCTGGGAAAAACTATGACTTTTTAAATTCGGTGAGAAAAAACTTTCCTGCCATACTGCTTGAGGGCATATCATCAAAGCACATACTTGGGATGACGCACGCAAAAAAGATAGTTGAGATTTCGCTTTTTGCGCAAAAACACAACTCCTTGTTATCCAAAAAGATTGAAACTGACATCTTGCTGCGATTTGGGGTGACCACCCAGATATCGGATGCAATCAAAACAGTTGGTATAGCGAGCTCTGATAGATTTACAATAATTGCAATAGGAAAAAAATCTGAGCTTGACAGACTGTACAAATACCTAGAACCGTTCCTGACTTGCATTTCATTTGAAAACAACTCTAGTCTAATCCAAAAACAGTTCAAAATCACAAAAAAGCATCTTGGTTCTATTGATTCTAAAACCCCGCTTGAGGATCTGCTTGCAGAAAAGGCAGCAGTCCTGATTAGATGATGCGCTTTTCTTTTTCCACAGACAGTATGTCTTCGTCTTTGAGAATGGAAACGCCTGATATCTTGCCTAGCACCTGGACTAGAATAATCCAGTCGTATTTCTCAAGCGAGACTTTGTTTTTTATCTGGTTTGCAATCTGAGTAATTATTTCGCCTGATGAAATGTCAGAGTGCCTTTTTTCAACAGTGATTCTGTATGTGTCATCTGGCTTTAGCTTGTGAATTTGTTCTGTCACTGCCTTTGTGATTGATTCTGTATCGGTGTTTACGGTTGCAAAAATTGGAATCACCCTGAGCGTGTACCGCATCGCCCACGGCTCGTCTTCGATTTTTTCGTGAACTTTTTTTACTATGTCCTTTGGATCGATTCTGGTATTTACTGTCAGGATTCCTGACATTTCTGTGATTGTTATTTGCGGATCTGAATCTCCAAGTTCTTCTAGTATTGAACTGATCTCAGCCCTTGTCTCCCCCTCAAAGTGTCTTGCACAGGTAACCATCAGATCCAATTGTGATTTGGGATTTCTTTTGTTCAGTATTATACTGTTTGAAAATTTTTCTAAGAACTAAATACCTGATCAGACTATTATCAAATAGTTGAGCACAAAACCTGATTTGGATAACGACTTTGAGGATGATTTTGAGGATGCAGAAGAAGATGAAATCGAAGACGAAGACTTTGACTAGATGGTAAGGCCGTAACCGTCTGCAAATTTGTTAAACGTGTTGTAGGCCTGCAGAAATTCCCGTCCGACGTGGCTTATTTTGTATTTGCATGCGCCGCCAGAGTTTGACTGCTCCAATAACCCTTGCGCTACTAGGTTGTTTAAAATTTTAGAAATTCTGCCGTGTGAGATGTTTGCCTTTCGAATCAGGTATGTGATGCTTGCCCCCTGCTCGTCTGGCGTGTCGTCTCGAGTGGTCAGTAAAATATCGCCAATTATCTGCATGTGCGTTCTGTACGATGACATGTTGTGTGAATTTCTCACGCGCGATTCTTCAATATATTAGCGGGCTAAAAATAGTTGACAAAATTATATTATTGACTAGATTCCGAGCCTACAGGTTCTCGTCAAACTTTATTTTGGTTAGCGGCACCTTTGTCACCGGTATAAAGAGCATTATCAGGCCGGAAATCTTCACTGAAATTGAGACCACGTTTAGAATTGATTGCGGAAATACAAAGTAATACCACCCCAAAAATTCGCCAAACGCAAGTGCCCACAAGCCGCACGCAACCAAGATGGCAGTCTTTCTCCTGCTTGCAAAATACGACATGAGTGTTTCAATTGCCCCGTATGCCAGCAAAATAAATGAAATTGATCTTATGATGTTCTCAATTGATATGAACGAAATCAAAAACAGCGGCACCATTCCAATTGATCTGAGATAGTTTGATTTTGGGAAAAATGATTTTATCGTGTGGGAAAATGCGATAAAGAAATACCCGACTGTCTGGACTGCGATTCCGAGTGTCTGCACCCATCTCTCTATCTGTCCAGTCTTGTATACGAAAATGTCAAGTGTCTGCCCAAACCACATTATGAAAAATCCTGCACCTATTGAAAGAAACGCAAGAGTCAGCCTGAACAGTGTGGGGCTGCCGGTGTTTCTAAATCCGATGTATGAGATGATTCCGATTACCATTCCTACGATGAATCCAACTAAATTCAATATGTTTTCAAGAAAAATTTCCAAACTACATCAATTGTGCACGCACTTGATTTTAAAAGTTAATCCCATTCATCCAGTGTTCCATGTGTCTGGCCTTCCGTACTTGGTATGTAGTCTCCGAGTATGTCTGAATACGTTATATCGTTGTGGGCGACAAACTTTACGTAGTCTCCATATGATATATCCAAGTTGCAATGCTCGCATCTGACAAATGCAAAGTCAGGTGAGAGCTCCGCCACATCCTTGCACTTGGGGCACTTTATTTTCACGATCTAATTTGGCGTTTTCCGTTATTATCTATTATCAAAGAATAAATTGACATCGTCTGGAGTCTAGGCATGGTAAGAACATGCACCAAATGCAAATCCGAAATTCCTGACTCTGAGGAACTCGAACCGACAGCGGCAACTTATCCGTGCTGTGCCAAGTGCTGGAAGGAATGGAAGGAATACCGAATGATGGTAATGAACGAGTTAAGGTTGGACATGTCTCTTCCAGATCACAGAAAACTGCTAAAAAAGAACGAAAAAATATTTGCAGGCGTACTGTCCCCGCAGGGCGACGTCATTGACTTTGCCAACGAAGACAACCGCAAGCCTGACAAGCCACAAGCCTAGATTCCAAGGTGCGCCCTTGCGCTTTGAGGCATTATCAAAAACAGCCTCTTTTTGTCCTCTTCTGGCAATGAGAGAATTATACTTCTAATCGTACCTGATATGGCGTCCTGCTTTGACTTGTCTAGAGATAGGAAAATCTCAAGTATCCCGTCCAGATTGAACGATACTAGTTTTTGGGGGTTTTTTGTAATTTCTGAAATGTATGTTGAAAACATCATGGCCCTTTTTTCCTCAGATATTGTGGCCAGTATGTCAAGCCACGTGGCAAAGAGTTTTGAAAAGTTTGGAAACGGGATGGTGGGCCCTGCCTCAAGGGCGTTGTTTATGATCACATGCCTTTCCGGGAGACTGGTTGTAAAGAATTCCTCCATTCTTTTTTTCAAGATCGGCTTTCGAAGAAAGTCTGGAAGGCTTGCTAAATTGATGATTATATTTCCTGCATGGTTTGGCTCTGACACGTCATCTGGTACCATTTGGGACATTAAAATTGTATAATATGATTTTCAATAATTTAGCTTAAATAAGTCAAAACGTTGAAGCCAAACATGCCTTCGACAGTTGTAGTTGGTGGATTTTTCGGAGATGAGGGTAAGGGAAAAATCATTTCATATCTTGCGCAAAAGGACAACCCGGAAATAGTGGTAAGGGGTGGAGCAGGTCCAAACGCAGGACACACCATCGAAGACGGGGACAAAAAATACAAGGTCCGAATGCTCCCAAGCGGATTTCTAAACAAAAAGGCAAGACTGATGGTGGGACCTGGGGTCGTGGTAAACCCAGATGTGCTGCACAAAGAGATTACCGAGTTTGATGTGTCAAACAGAACGTTTGTTGATTTTAACTGCGGAATAATTGAACCGAGTCACCTGCAGACAGACTCTGTGGGAAGGTTAAAGGAAAAAATTGGAAGCACAGGTTCTGGAACTGGCCCTGCAAATGCAGACAGGGCAATGAGGACACTCAAAATGGCAAAAGAGATTGACTCGCTAAAAAAATACCTAGTCGATGTTCCAGGCGAGATTAACACCGCACTTGAAAATGACAATGCTGTTCTAGTTGAGGGAACCCAAGGTACGTTTCTTTCGCTGTGGCATGGCAACTATCCATTTGTAACCTCAAAGGACGTAACTGCGTCCGGAATATGTGCAGACATTGGCCTTGGGCCAAAAAAAGTAGACGACGTGATGGTTGTGTTCAAGTCATACGTGACACGCGTAGGTGAAGGCGTGCTTGAAAACGAGATCTCTGCGCAGGAAACTGCCTCAAGGGGATGGTCCGAAGTAGGCACGGTCACAGGTAGGCAGAGACGCGCAGCCGAATTTAATTTCAGCCTCGCAAAAAGAGCAATACTGCTCAACAGTGCAACGCAGATTGCGCTGACCAAACTCGATGTCTTGTTTCCGGAATGCGCGCACGTGCAATCGTTTGACAAACTAAGTCAGGCTGCAAAATCATTCGTGACAAAAATCGAGGACGAATTGGACGTGCCTGTCACTCTGATTGGAACCGGCGCGGGCGTTGAGAATATTATCGACCTGCGCGTGTAGCTCGAAAAATTTTTGCCAAGCTTTAATTTGCCAATAATTTTATTGGACTTGTGGAAAAACCAAAATCTCCAAATTATGTTCAGCTTGCATCGCAGTTGGATTTTTCACGCCTCGTGTGCGCCCTGGAAAGAACACCGCGCATATCGTTCCTTCACGATTATGATGGCAAAAAAATACTTGCAATCCAAATGGATTTGCTAAAGGAGCGCCCAGTCATCTACTACATCCCTGCAGACAGGCTCGGCCACTATCTTTCATACGGCTTCAAAAATGGAAAAGAAGAGGCAGGCGTAGTTGATTCCATATCTGAATCTACAAAGATTTACTCGCCGATTGTAAAAATAAAATCCCTGCCTGCATCGCTAAGGCCAGTCTCAGAAGCCCAGCCTGACAAGTACGAACTGCTGGAGCTAGAAGACCTTGCGAGCCTGGCTAAGCTAAGTTACGGCTACGAGGAGGCACCGTTTCCGCTTTTTGCGTTCCCGCATGATGGCAAGTGGCTAATCGGGGTCTTTATGAATTTCAACGAGGACGGGCCTTCGTACTTTTGCCATTTTACGCTTGACTCTGAACCAAAGCAGCCCTTCCTAAAATACGCGATGCACAATGGCAACGTTCCAGTGTTTACCGATAACCTAAACGAACACGGCTATTCGTATATCAAGATAATAAAGCTCCAAGAGACACACCCGATAATCAACTATGGCTAGCTTCAAAAATAGAATCAAAAAACTCTCTTCTGACAAAAGCCCACTAATTCTCGCAAATGATTATGAGAGCGGCATTTCTGACATTGAATCTAGGACAGTCAAAAACATCAAGACGCTCAGTCCGTATCTGTGCGCAATAAAGTTCAACTTTCATCTCCTGCTGCCCCTTGGCCAAAAACAAATAACCAAAATCAACCGTCTGGCACACGATCACCACTTACAGACCATAGCTGACATAAAGCTCAACGATATTGGAAACACAAACAACGTTACTGCCGAGACTCTTTGGAGTCTGGGATTTGACTCTGTAATAGTAAACCCGATGATGGGGCCAGGAAATCTGGAAAAACTAATCGCACATGCGCACAAAAACGACAACGGCGTCATCTCGTTGTGCCACATGAGTTCGCCAGAAGCCCAGCTCACATACGAGTTGCAGGTGCAGATAAAGTCAAAAAAGACAATTCTGTATCACTTGTTTTTAGAGTGGGCGACGTCTCTTGGCGCAGACGGGATAATAGTTGGCGCAACGTTTCCTGATATAGTGTCGTTTTGCAAGAAAAAAAGCAAGGGCAAGGTAAGCATCTATTCTCCTGGCATAGGCACCCAAGGGGGTGACATACAAAAGACAATTCAAGCTGGCTCTGACTATCTGATAGTTGGACGAACCATTTTGAATTCAAGAAACCCAAAAGAGACCGCCAAGTCTTTGTTTGATTTAGCTAAACACTAATCCCTTTGACCTTTCCAAAAGGTTCTTTGCGTTTTGGTAAGTTGTTTTTTTCAGAGCATCGTCAAACTCAAGCCAAATGTGGTCTAGGTGCTCGTGTGAAATTTTTACGTCCTTTGTATTTGTGCTTGCCAAAAAGAATATGACCTCCTTTCTTACCGCCTTTCCGCTGTACTGGTAGCTGTACTGTATCTTTTCCTCAAACCCGTCGACAAACTCAATGTCTGTTATCCCCGTTTCCTCCCTTGCCTCCCTGATGGCTGCCTGCTTTGGGGTCTCGTCTTTTTCTATTCTTCCCTTGATGAAATCCCAGTGGCCCGATGGATAATGGAGCAGCAAGAAGAGCTTTCTGCCTGAATCCTCCCTGAAAAGCACGATTCCAGCTGATCTTTCGTCAAACATGGATTTTATCTCCCGACTCTCCTATTTCTCTTTTGAAAAATTCTAATTGCCCTCATGAGATCAATCTTTCTAAACTCTGGCCACAAAATGTCCAAAAATATCAGCTCACTGTATGCGCTCTGCCACAACAAAAACCCGCTCAGCCTCTGTTCGCCAGACGTCCTAAGTATTAGATCCGGCGCAGACTGGGGAAGGTGAGCAGTGTACAGATTCGACTCGATTACCTTTTTGTCAATGTCTGCAACTTCAAGTTCACCTTCTTTGATTTTTGTCCCAATCTTTCTTATTGCGTCGACTAGTTCGTTTTGTCCACCGTATGCGATGGCTATGTTCAGATAATGCTCGTCGTAGTCTTTTGTCGACTCGTCAAGTCTTCTTAGGACGTCTTTGATTGACTCTGGCAGTAATTCTGTCCTGCCTATTGCCTTTACCCGCATTTTGTTTTTGTGGATTCGAGGATCGTTGTACAGTTTCTCTAGTCTTTGATGTATGAGCTGAAATAGGTACCCTATCTCGTCGTCTTTTCTTTCCAGATTCTCAGTGGACAAAACATAAAGCGTGATTATCTTGATGTCAAGTTCCTCGCACCAGTCCAAAAGATTTTCAACTGCGTCTGCCCCTCTGGTGTGGCCTCTTTCTGATGCTGCTAGTGCCTTTTTTGCCCATCTTCTGTTTCCGTCTAAAATAACTGCGATGTGGTTTGGGATTGCCTCCTTTTTGATTTCGCTTTCTAATTTCCGCGCGTATAATTTGTAAAATCCTGAAAGGTAAAGTGTCGTTTCTTTTATTCCATTCATCTAAGATCAAACGAAGGTAATTCCGGCAATATTTAGGTCGTTTGAAAAAAGTGGCGATGCTGCCAGATTACTCTGTTAGAACTTCGCCGCCGCGCTTTTTCCTGTATTTGCGGAACAACACTGTTGCTGATATCAGAGTTATTGCCAGCCCTGCAAAGAACGGCGGGATCAAGGTGAACGAACTTTCATTGTATATCAAAAGATTCGTGAACTGGTATATTGTAGGATACAGTGATACCAGTACAATCAGCCTTAGAACATCAGTTATCTTCCTGAGGCTTCCCTTGAGCCAGTTGCTTAGGAGAATTCCTCCAAATATGGAGCCAATTCCCATCCACAAAAATGGCAGTGCCCCTGCAATGAACTGGCCAAGTGTTTCTCTGTCTGCAATTATGTTTGGAATATTGGAATCTAGGATCTTTGGATCAAGTATGTTTGTGTGTATTGTAGAAAATCCTGACAGCACTGACGCTAGAATGATTATTGCGCCTGCAACTACTGTAAACGCCCTGATTAGTCCTGCCGGCGTAGGCTTTGCCCATGTGGCCCATGCCCTGTCTATGTCAAATGCTCTTATCAAAAATGCCCCGCCCAAAATGCTGATCAAGACTGCAAAGATTTGTTGGGTGTATCCAAATATTGTCCCGATTCCGCCAATCAACAAAAGAATTCCTGGAACTCCCAAAAAGAATTTTGAATATTTTGAGTCATATGCAATCATCTTTAGGTATTTTCCAAAGACTGCGTAAGAATACTCGACACTCCTGCTGACTTTCATCACGACGCGCTGCACTGAAACAATTGGAATTACGTTTTGTATGATTGGAATTACTGATTCGTCATCCTCGCCGTCAGATACTATGACTGCGCCGTTTGCAGAAAACCTTTCAAGCACTGACTTTACCTCGCGAACAATTTTCTCGTCTGCCTCTACTCCCCTGTCACCCACCCCAGCTACAACAATTACTTCGGCTTGGTATCCTTTTCTTGCCAGGTCTTCATATGTTTTGATTGCATAGAAAATCGAGTTTGCATCTGCGTCTTCCGGATCCTCTAGGGCAAGCTTTTGAGCAGCTTCGATGCACGCGTTTCGTCCTACTACCGGGGTGGCAACTCCTGCCTTTTCTCCGACATCATCGTCCCTGTCAACACATATGACTAGCAACCTGCTCGTTTGGAGGTTTTCAATACTTTTTTCCAGCCTGCTATCTTTTAGGGACAATGCTTGTATGTTGTATGAAATTGCCTATTAACCATTTCCAACCTTTGAAAATATTAGAGATAGGAATCCAGCCGCGGCTTATGGCCTTGCCTTCTGTGATGCGTCTGCCGTTGCAGACACGTCGTCTAGGATGGCCTCTGCTCTTGCCTTGTCTTCTGTGATGTCTGCTGCCGGGTTTTCCTTTAGCTTGTTTGCTATGACTATTGTCTCCTGCAAGTATGCGTTGTATGCCCGCAAAGAGTCCATGTATGCCAAATAACTCCCACGCCATTCTTCTGGGACGTCGCTTTGGACCATGCTGATCATGAAAGAGTTCACCTGTGACGATGAAATCTGTGCGATTCCGATGTAGTTGTCAGGTGTTATTTGGCCGCTTGACATCCTGGCATATTCCTCTGATATGGTGTCAGAGACCGTATTTTGCTGCTCTATGATTCCGTCCAAGTTTTCCCCGGCATCTGACACTACAAGTTTTGTCTGGGTCGTTGGCGGAATCATCCAAATTGTAAAACTGCCCGCCGTAATTGCGGCAAGTATTATGCCCGTGATGATTATGCCCCTTTTTTGTTTCAACTTGATTTGGTTGGAAATTGTTGTTTATAATGCAAGTGAAACCCTGCAAAAAGACTCTGTTTTTTGGTTCTGGGTGTTATTTTACGATCCCGATCCCTATAATTTGCCCAAAATACCTCACTACTATATAATGAGTGAAAATTTGGTGAAAATAAATTCAGTCTCGTCTAATCGTATAGTTAAATAATTTTTACAGCCTCTTTCTAAATACACGCACAACCTAGTTCGCTCACAATGGTTCAAGCTTACTGTGTCAAATGTAGAGCAAAAAGGGACATCAAAAATCCAAAAGAAACAAAGCTCAAGAACGGACGACCAGCTGTAAAAGGCACTTGTCCAAAATGTGGAACTAACGTTTTTCGAATCGGTAAGATGGAATAGAAAAGCAAAAGACCACATCCTTCTTTTTAACTTAAACTCATATAGGTATCGTGCCATATCGATACATTGGCAAAAACTGACTATGAAAAACTCCTAAAGAGAATTCAGGACAAGATTTCTGAAAAGAAAACCGACAGCACTGAGCGATTTGAGCTTCCGGCCCCAGATGTGGTGTGGGAAGGTCAAAGGACTATCTTGAGAAACTTTTTGGACTTTCCAAAAATCCTGCGACGTGACCCTGACAAGTTTCTCCAGTATTTGTCAAAAGAGTTTGCAACGCCGTCTGAGAGGAGCGGAGAAAAAGCAATCTTCGTTGGAAGGCGCGACCCGCATGACTTTGTAAACTTGTTTCAAATTTACGTAAAGGACTATCTTGAATGCCCTACCTGCAAGAGCCCAGACACCAAAATAGAAAAGGAAAACAGGATATCGTTTTTGGTCTGTGAGGCATGCGGCGCAAAATCCTCGCTAAAAGGCAAATACGCATAAATGCAATTTTCAATTCGCACAACCAGTTACCAAAGCAACATGATGCTAAACATCTGCGACGAGGAACTAGTCGGCAGGACTCTAAAGAAAGACGACTTTGTGATGAACATCAGTAAAAGCTATTTCGGGCAGAGAACCATAGGGAGAAGCGAAGCAGAAGATCTGATGAGAAAATGTTCGATACTAAACATGGCAGGAACTCAGACAATTGAGATGTCGATAAATCTGAAAATTGGAACAAGACAAGGTGTAAAAGAAATTGACGGCGTTCCGTTTCTGATTGTTTTCAAAATGTAAACAAACACAACAATTATATACAAAAATTTGTCTCCCTTAGCATTGGGAAAGAGAAAAGTACTCAACGAAAGTGAGCTAAAAGATATTCAGCTGCCGCAGCAAGGTGAACTTTTGGGCAGAGTGATAAAGCTCCTGGGAAGTGATCAGGTTTTGGTGAAATGCACTGATGGAAAAACAAGACGCGGAAGAATCAGGGGAAAACTAAAACGAAGAATTTGGATTCGTGACAACGACGTTGTAATTATTGCTCCTTGGGATTTCAAGCAAGATGACAGGGGGGACATCACGTGGAGATTTACCTTGTCGCAAGTTGAATGGTTGAAGAACAATGATCATCTTCCAAAAGATTTCTAGTCTGCACCATAGTAACATAACTTATCATGTCTTCTGACGATATTGACATTGACGATTTTGATAACGCCGACTCTGAGCTAGAAAAGTTTGAAAACACCGATGACAACCTAGCAAAGTTTGAAAAGATTTTTGCAAAAAAGCGCAAGGTCTTGGAGAACGGGTTTGACAGCAACAAAGTCGAAAACCAGGTGCTGGACAAAACCACAATGTTTACCATGTATGAAATGATAAACGCCAAAATCATCTCATATGTGAACGGAATAGTAAAGGCAGGAAAAGAATCGGTTCTGTTTTGGGCAGTGGCGCCAGACGGCACAGACGTGGCACTCAAGGTGTACCTAGTCTCTACTGTCAGCTTCAAAAAGCGCGCAGCCTACATCGTAGGGGATCCTCGCTTTACGCGCCTAAAGAGCGGGACTAGAAACATGGTGTATTTGTGGGCAAAAAAGGAATACCGAAACCTCCGCCAGTGCGCAAGACACAACATCCCGGTACCAAAGTCCATCTATGTATCAAAAAACGTCCTTGCGATGGAATTTGTAGGAAAAAACGGAGTTCCTGCCCCAACACTCCATGAGACCGAGATTACAGAATCAGACTACACCCAGGCAATCGATATAATGACCAAGCTATACCGGGATGCAAGACTTGTGCATGGTGACTTTTCAGAGTACAATGTCTTTAAGACCGATTCTGGCCTTGTTTTGTTTGATCTTGGATCGGCAGTTGATACGACGCATCCCAATGCTCAAAACTTTCTAGAAAGAGACATTAAAAATATGACTTATTTCTTTGCAAAGCGAGGATTGACAGTGAAAAACCCAGCAGACGTTCTCTCTGAAATGATATCATGAGCTTTGAGAAAATAATTAGAATTCCAGTAGACCGCGTAGGTGCGCTGATTGGCAAGTCTGGAAAAGTAAAACAGGAGATTGAAAAAAGCTGTTCTGTTAAATTAAACATAGACAGTGAATCAGGAGAAATTGAAATAATGACGCAAGGCAATGTGGACGAGATGCAGCCGTTCAAGGCAATGGAAGTAATATCTGCAATAGGCCGCGGGTTCTCGCCGCAAAATGCGATGAAGCTGATGACTGGCGAATACTTGTTGCATGTAATAGATCTTAGAGACTTTGCAGGAAAGTCGCCGCAGCAAATTGAAAGGATAAAAGGAAGAATAATTGGAGAGGGAGGTAGAGCAAGGACAAACATGGAAAATCTTACTAACACAAATATCTCAGTTTATGGAAAAACCGTTTCAATAATTGGAGAGCCGCACCAGATCAAAATGGCAATAGCTGCCATCACGTCAATATCAAATGGAAGCAGACACGGTGTGGTGTATGGCAAACTGGAGGCGGACCGTAGAAGGCAAAAGATAGATCGAATGCAATTGTGGGAAAACAAAGATGTCTAAAGAAGTATTCAATCAGATTTCACCAAGCGAGTTTTTTTACAGGAACCGAGACCTGGCAGGCTTTAGCAACCCGACTAGGTCGCTATACACTGCGGTAAGGGAGTTTGTAGAAAACGGACTAGACGCGTGTGACCAGCAGGGAATACTTCCTGACATTCACCTGTACATCAAGGCAGTGGATCCCGAAAAGCCAGACCCCAAGCCATACGTTTTGACAGTAAAGGACAATGGGCCTGGGATGGACTCTAATCAGATACCACTTGCGTTTGGAACCGTCCTTTATGGCTCTAAATTTGGACTAAAGCAGGCAAGGGGAATGTTTGGGCTGGGCGCGACAATGGCAATTCTGTATGGTCAGATAACGACAAACAAGCCAGTCACAGTATCAAGCTCAGTTGACGGAAAAGTTTTGCACAAATATGAGATGATGCTTGACATACAAAAAAACAAGCCAGTGATAATGAAGCACACAAAAGAAGACACCAACAAAAAAGGACTAAACGTCAGCATCACACTTGACGGCGACTATTCCAAGGCAGGATCAAAAATACGTGATTATGTTTACCAGACATCTCTTATCACCCCGTATGCGACCATAACGTTTGATGATCCAAAGGGCGAAAAATTCCAGTACAAAAGAATAGTGGACACCATGCCACCTGCCCCCACCATCATCAGGCCTCACCCGCACGGAGTGGACGTTGAAACCATAAGGCGAATGATTGCAGATACGCACTACCAGGTACCGGTGCTTGACAATGCGATGATTGACAAAGTCAAAAAGGAGCTCGGCCTATCAAAGAAGAATCTCAACTTTGAGGGAATAATGGCAAGGGCGGAAAAAAAATGGTCGTCCCTCTCAAGACCTGTCAGGGTGATAGTTGCAGTGATGTCGTTTTTGAACATGGACTTTGACAAGATAATGAAAATCAGACTAGACGATATCGACCTTGTGCACAAGCGCCTCACGTATTATGACTTTGGGGATTCAAAGTTAGTGACAGTCGATATGCCAAAGTCAAGCAGCTATTACAAACAATTGGCAAATACCGTACAGGGCGATAGCCTAGTTACGTTCCTTACAAAAAGATTCCAAAGAATAGGGCAGGCAACCGCAATCAAGTTTTCAGAGTTTGCAAGCCTCAAGGCGGAAAAAAGAATCGGCTCTTTTACAAACGAGGAGCTAGTCCAGCTGAGCGATTCACTGCAAAAATACGAGGACTTTTTGACGCCTGACCCGAGCTGTCTTGCGCCACTTGGCGAAGAGCCGCTCCGAAAGGGAATGAAACAGTTCTTCAAGCCTGACTTTTTAGAGGTGTACCAGCGAAGCGCATCTGCATATTCTGGATTTCCGTTTGTAATCGAAATGGGAATCGCATATGGCGGAAGCATTCCTCCTGGAAAAATGACAGTCTATAGATTTGCAAACAGAATCCCGCTGCTCTACGACGAGGGAAGCGATGTTGTACTAAAAGTGGTAAACGACACTGACTGGAACAGATACAAGGTGAAAAACGAGTCCCCAGTTGTTATAGTGAGCCACATCTGCTCCACTAGGATCCCGTACAAAACCGTGGGAAAAGAAAACGTGGCAGACAGGGAGGAAATAGAAAAAGAAATCAGACTTGCGCTCCAGTACCTGTCAAGAAAGCTTGCCGCATACATGTCAAAGAGGGGCCTTGCGGAAATCGAAAAAAAGAGGGCCAACCTTTACCTGAAATATCTTCCATTAATTGCACAATTTTCAACTGAGCTGGCAGGTAAGAATAAAGAGCCAGACTACAAGAAAGTCATAAAGGATCTAAACAATGTCCAAGTCGAAGAATAGTAAAGCAGCCAAGGTAGCAACCGAAAAAAGAGATGCACTACTGGACTTGCTCAAAAACCAAGGAGCACAAGTCTATAATGATTTAGACAAGGGCAAGTTCCCGCAGTTTTCAGTCCCAAGCAGATCCGTTAGCAATATTGTATATGACAAAAAATTGCGACAGTACATACTTGGAAATACTGCTAGTCTCCGCAGCTCGCGCAACATGTCGCAGCTTCGCTCCTTTACCCAATTGATGTGGCTTGCATTTTTTGCAAACAGGCTGGTCCATGAAAAAAAATCATCAACACTTCGAGACGTTTACTATTCCTCGCAGGCATTCGAGGTGGAATTTGAAGACCAGCCAGAATCTGACAATATCATAGTTGACCTAGAGGCCGTGCTTACAAGGCCGCGAGAGGATTTCCACATATTCCCAGAAGAGCGAAGCAGCATCTTTGGGGATCTTACCATCGAGTATACAGTTCCAGGATATGAGGGAAGGAGAATGAAGCTATCTGACCATCCAGACGGATACTTGATTGGTCCAAGTCTTAGCAGCGCAGAACTGGTTGACACCAGTGCAGAACTAGTCATTGCAATCGAGAAAGGTGGACTTTTCACAAGATTCATCGAAGAAAAGGTGGACAAGAAATTCAAGGCAATCATAGTTGATACTGCAGGTCAGGCGCCGCGCGCAACAAGATACCTCCTAAAGCGACTGCACGAGCAGATGAAACTACCCGTAGTCATCCTAACTGACGGAGACGTGTATGGAGAACACATTGCAATGGTGATAAAATCAGGTTCTGCAAACGCGGCACACCTAAGGGAGCTAACCGTTCCAGACGCAAAGTGGCTCGGAGTGTGGGCATCTGACATTGACAAGTTCAAGCTACCTACCATCCCTATGACAGAGTCTGACATCAAGAGGATTTACGATTTGCAAAAGGACCCTAGATATCAGGAGGGAATCTGGAAGACTGAGCTGGAAATATTTCTCAAAATAAAAAGAAAGGCAGAGCTAGAAGCATTCTCAAAGTACGGCCTGACAAACATCACTGACAAGTATCTTCCGCATAAACTGGAACTAGCTAAGAGTCTGTAGGTTTTCTTATTCTTAGCGTAAGGACACCGTTTCTGTATTTGAAGTCCTGTATCTGCATGTCAGTTGCTCCGTCAATTGGTATTTCTTTTGAGAAACCGCCAGCGCCCCTGACATACAGTATGCCGTCGACAAATCTGACTGTTATTTTATCGTCAGGGCCTGGGACCTCTGCAACAAAGACGATTTCAGATTCGCCCTTTATGAGATCATAGACCCAGTTTTTGCTTTCTGTGTCGCGTGCAGTATACTTGGGCTTGTCTTGCTTTGTCATCTTTTTGATTACCCATCCCCAGTAAACCATGGTTGCAGCTGCAATCCCGATTAGGATGAAACTAACGGAGCCCTGGCCATATCGCATTGACATCATGTATACGATTCCGAGAAACAAAATGATCATGATTGGTATTATGAAATTTAGAGATTGCCCGTTAGGATAGGTTCTTCGATAGCTTGCCAATTCACCTAAGTTCCTATCCTCCAAAATATAAAGCATCTTTGATTTTTATTATCGCCTAAATTCAAGCGATTCATTGGATAAACAAGGCCCATCGCGACCGACAAGGGAAATTTTTCTCAAGGGCTCGCTAATTGGACTGATAATCACCGTGCCTTCCTTGGCAGCGTTTTTCATAATCTGGTTTGTAATTGGCGACAAGTACATTTCACTTGTAATAGGAGTCGTGGTGCACTTTATCGGAATGGGCTTCTCACTCAAGCTGGCAAAAAAACTCTTCAAGGCAAAGCAGCCCTAGTTCAACTTTAATTACAGAAATCGCCCATCATTCCCTGATGAGCCTGAGCCGCATAGAAAGCGATCTGATTAACGAAATACAACTAAACCCGATTGAGGCAAAAGCGTTTTTGCTTGTCACGACAAAAGGGAAAATGGATGTTACGCAAATTGCATCTGAGCTTGGAATCCCTTATGACGATGCACTAACTGTGGCGCAAAGCCTTGTCATTCTTGGCGGATTCATCGAGATGTCAAAGACAACGTTTGAGGCAATGCACCCTAGGTTTACGGCAGTAAACATGTATAGGAAAATGTGCTCCCGGGAGCATATCGAGTTTAAGAAAAATCTAATCGTTGACAACATCGGGGTTGCACTTGAGAGGCCGTATGAGCATGCAAGAACTAAATAGGACTTTTGTAAGGTGAAAAATAATGAGCGTTGACACTGAAACCTGCAAACACCAGATAGTGTACTTTGGGGTGACAAACATCAACATAGGCGAAAGAACAATTGGCTCGGTAGATACCTGGAGATGCGCAGTTTGCAAAAAGAAATTCTGTGAAGAAAAGCAGCTTGGAATCGATTCTATTTCAGATTACGTGGGAATGCCACAAATCGACGCCGACGAAAAGTGGGCAGTTCTCGTGCGAAAGCTCTTCAAAGGAAAGGAGAGGTGGAACCTTGTCAGGCTAAAGAAGGATGGCACCATAAAGGTGGAAAATCCAGACGACAAGGTTGTGGAGATTCCAGTCAATGACTTCAAGGTTGATAACCCAGAATATGCAAGTTTTCTAATAGATGATCACATCAACAAAGCAATCGAGATCTAAGTTGGATCTTTCAGTTAACATCAAAAATCTCAAAGGGACCCAAATGGCAGCAAAAATTGCCGGCACGTTTACCGTTTCGGATAAGACTTTTCCATTTACCGCAATTGCATTTGGAAGGATTGGAGGTCACAACATCGGGGCAAAGATATCAAAATCAACAGAAAAAGAACTGAAAAGCCTTGGGCTTGATGTAAACGAAGTAATTGACGAGCTGCAAAAAAGCCTAATCCAGGGAAACATCACTCTCCCCGAGGGACTAGACAAAGAATCCTTTGTGGACGACTAGAATTCTGCTTCCTCTAGCGCCTTTGCACAAGAGCAGCCCCTTGTGTGAGGTATCTCATTTGGAATCGAGGTCAGAATCTTTTTCGTGTTTGCTACATTCTTTGACAGCATCTCGAGAACTTATATTGCAGTGACTGGCTTTTATGCCCACACGTCATAGTCTGTCACTGTAGAAATTGACGCATAGCAAATTTGCGCCTCCCTTGCCAGCTGGCACTCTGGGACAAGTGTCATGCCGATGATGTCTGCCCCCATGGAGCGGTAGAACTTGGACTCGGCCTTTGTTGAGAATCTCGGTCCTTCTATGCACACATAGGTGCAGTCCTTGTGGACCGGAATTTTTTGCGCATCAGCTGCCCTTAGAATTGCTGACTGTAATTCAGGGCAGAATGGGTCTGCAACAGAAATGTGTATGACTCGACCCTCTTCGGAAAACGACAGCTTGCGTGATTTTGTAAAGTCGATAAACTGGTTTGGCAGCACAAAGTCGCCTGGCGCGTGTTCCTCCTTGAGGCTTCCAACGGCAGACGGTGCAATTATTCTCGTGATTCCCATTTGCTTAAACGCCCAGATGTTTGCCCTATAGTTTATCAGGTGCGGTGGGATGGTGTGCTTTCTGCCGTGTCTTGGCATAAACGCAACCTTTCTTCCCTCAAATACGCCAACTGTGATGGAGTCAGACGTCTTTCCATATGGTGTGTCTACTGTGATTTCTTTTACTTCCTTTAGGAGGCCAGAGTCATAGATTCCTGTTCCGCCAAAGATTCCAATCTCTGCTTGCTCCACTAGTATTTCACCAGCGACTCGCATCTGTATTTTGTTAGCTTTCTCATTCCATTAAGATCAGTTAGCTCAACCATGAATGCAAACCCAGTTACCCTTCCGCCTATTTTTTCAACAAGTTCTGCTGCTGCCTTTGCAGTTCCGCCTGTTGCCAGCAAGTCGTCGCAGATTAGCACTCGCTGATCCTTTTTGATAGAGTTTTTTTGGATTTCCATCACTGCCTTGCCGTATTCAATGTCGTATGCCTTTTTGACTGTGGCACCTGGAAGCTTTCCCTGCTTTCTGATCATCATCATGCCTTTATTGTACTTGAGACTCAGCGCGCATGCAAGTGGGAATCCCCTGGACTCGATTCCTGCAAGGACGTCAACGTCGTTTGTGTGGAATCGTTTTGAAAACTCGTCAACAACATGTGACAGTGCTGCAGGATTTCTCAAAATCGGACTGATGTCGCGGAACAATATTCCTTTTTTTGGAAAATTTGGATATTCGTCAATTATATTTTTTAGATTCATATCGATTACCCTTGCGTAGAGTAATAAAAAGCGTTTCTCAATTTACTGTATGGAAAATGTTGCTTCTGCAACCTTGCTTCCAGTCTTTGCTGATAACTTGTAGTCTCCCAGAGGGGTGTCTATTGGTATGATCCAGTCCAGCTTGAATATGCCTTCATTGGTTGTAAATGTGTTAAGATCAACTATCTTTTTGCTGGCTGAATCGTAAATGGTAACTACCACTGACTGGGATTTTCCTCCACCTACGCCAGATATTCTGACCATGTCTTTTGGCTTGTATGTTGTTTTATCGATGCTAATTGTAAACTCGCTACTTGCAGTGCCTGCTACACTGATCTTTACGTCTGCATAGTTTGCCCCGCTTTCCGCCCTGACAGTCCATATTCCCTGTGCACCGTCTGCTGGAATCCTAAATGACGAGTCTGCAAACTTGCCGTTTTTGTCAGTAAAGACGTCTTTTTGTCTTATTATGGTGCCGTCTGGGTCGCTGAACTTCAAGTTCAACAATGAATTTGGTTTTGCCGAACCTAAAACAAGTATGCCGTTGCCTTGCTGGTATTCCTGCTTTGTTGTCTGCATCTTTATCTCGCCTGCAGCGCCTAGCTGCAAACCAACTGTGAATACTTCGACGTCTTGTGATTTCTGGTATTTTAGTACTACGGAATAAACTCCTGATTTGTATTCTGCCAAGTCAATCTCGTAATCTTTTCTGCCATCAAGTCCAATCTTTGCAGTGTCTGTGACCTTTACCTTATCAGAAGGATCTAAGATGAGTATTGAAACATTAGCGTCTGCAGGTCCCTGAATTGTCATCTTTGCCTTGTCGCTTGTGGAGTAGTTCAGCTTGTCGAATTTTGCGACAATGCTCACCCCCGGTGGCTCCCCTAGCCCGACGCGTACCACATCGGTGTCCTGTCCTTGGGTTGCGAGCACTACGTATGTGCCCTTTGTTGACGTTGCGTCCGTTGTAAATTCAAACTTGACAAAACCGGAATCATCGACTGGTATGATGTCAAAAAATATTTCCTTTCCAATAGGATCTTTTATCAGTATCTCTAATGACTTGCCCGCTGTTGCAGTTGCGTTAAATGTCATTTTGTCTCCTGGGCTGTACTGTGTGGCAGACGATGTGATGTCTACTGTACTTAGACTTGTTATGCTGATTATTTTTGTTATGACTTCTGCTCCGTCACTTATCTCTACTTGCCTTGAGCCAATCCCTATGTTTGGAGGTATTATGGTGTCATATGACCAGTTTCCCTGAATGTCAACTGGGACTGCAACTTCGGAAATCTTGTTGCCTGTGGGATCTTTGGATGTGATTGTCAAGGTGCTTCCTGGTTTTCCTGTGCCTGATGCGTGGACTGTCTGACCTGGCTGGACTATCTCTGGGAATTCCTTTACTGTGATGTGTTTTTCTTTGGGACTTACCACTTGACTTTCCACATAATCAATCCTGATACTGATTGTCTTTTTGTTGCCGTCTGCATCTGCAAGAGAGAACTCTACTCTGTCCAACTTGTTTAATGGGATCTTGGCCTTTCCAAGCAGATGGCCTGAACCATCCGTCGTAAAGTCGTCTATTATCTCATTGTCGATGTAAAAATTAATCTGTTTATTTGGAGGAAAACCGTCCCCGACTATTCTGATGTTGTCACCATTCTTTGGCTTTTCGGGAATTATTCTAAATGTCGCACTGTCAAAATTTGTAACTGATGGTTTTGTAGTTGGCGGTGTGACTGGTGGAGTAACTGGCGGCGTTACCTGTGTTGGCTGTTCTGTGCCTGGCACTGCCTTTCCAATGGAAATGTCGTTGCCGTTTGCGTCAATTGTTTTCCAATTTATTCCGGGGCTTGCGACTTCTGTTTTTATTCCAAACTTTACTGATTCGCCATGGCTTACTGGTTTTTCGGTAGTAAACACTAGCATTCCCTGAGGGGTCTTGGTGCCTATCCAATCACTTTCCGTCTTGAAAGACTTGAAGGCACCGCCGTCTTGACCAAGCCACATTTTTACTGTCTTGATCTGGATGTTGCCATTGTTTTCAAATTCTATTATGGTGGTCTTTTCGAAATTGATGCTCTTGGCAGATGTATCTGCAAACGCGCTGTTTAGAATTACTCCGGAAAATAAAATAGATGTGGCAATACTAAAAATGACAAAATTTATGCGGTTCATCTCTCAACTACTTTATTTCTATTAACATTATTTACTTACCCTTTTGTTAGTTTGGGATTATTCATGAGTAAAATACTTTAAGTGCTATTTCGGCTTACTTTTCTGGAACTTGGTCAGACCCACTTGAGCAGTGATGTTCTGCTGCTGTCTTATCCTCTCTGCAATTAGCCTAAAGAGTGCCCTGAACTGGTCCTTTGTCTTGTCAGTGAGAAAATCGGCCTCCTTTAGGGCGATTTTTTCGCAAATGTACCTGGCTATTTCCTCGACATCGAACTCGTTCCAGCCGTCGTCACGGTGTTCTGCCCAAACTGCATGCAGGTCCTCGATTATTCCCTTTTTGTTCTTTGATGCCACCTCTTCTTTTGTCAGGTTCCTGTAGCCTTCCTTTCTTAGCTTGATCTCGTATGTCTGGTTAACTGCATGCAGATAGTCCTCTGGAACAATCAGGTCCTCCATTGATTCTATCTGCTTTCCTCCGTGTTCTAGGTAGATTATCTGCAAGTCTGTAAACTCGTTTGCCTTGAGGTACTCTGCTATCTTTTTTGACTCTACCGTGTTGTCAAGTATGACAGAGACGTTGTGTCCGTGGTTTCTGTAAAATATTGCAAGTGGCAATACGGAGTTTTTGCTAAATGCTGCAACCACGTTTAGTGGGTTCATCGAGATGTTTGGATCCTCTAGGAATTTGTCAAATGCGTTAAGGTACATTGCGTCTGACATTGTCTCTACAATTATGACTGGCCTTGAGTTTGTGCCGATTTCCCTGTCTACTATGGACTCTACCAGCCCGCGTGACAGTCCGTAAAGAATCGGGATCAGAGTCGCGTCGTCTGCATTCCAATAGTCGTAATGGATTCTACTTAGGTGTCTTCTCTTGTCTAGCTCAACTACTAGGAGGTTTCCTGGGGTGTAGTCAAATATCATAAACGGTGAGTGCGTTGCGTATAGGACTTGGTTTGATCCTGCCAAATTTTTGAGCAGGTCGGATATTCCCATCTGCTGTGCCGGGTGCAGGTTTCTTGCCGGCTCGTCCAAGAGTAGTATTGCTTCTTTTAGTTCTGCCTTTTGTGTCTCTGCTGCAAAATTTACAATAAATGAAAACGTCCACTTGAACCCTTCAGCCCTTCTGCTGAGAAGGCCTGTGTTTGTTACAGTTCCGTCTTTGTGCACGTCTGATATTACTACACTCATCACGTTTCCAGGGTTGTACCTCAGGTCCACGTGTATTGGGTCGCCCTTCCATGCCGGGTTGAGCCTGTCTGTGAGCCTCCTGCTTGCCGCATTTAGAAGCTTGATTAGCTTTGGAGGGCTGTTCTTGTACTCTTCAAGTTTTTCAGTGTCAAGCTCTGCCAAATAAAACAGGTTCTTTACTGTCTCTGCCTTGTCAAACTCTTCGGCGTATTCTAGGCCCTCTGGCCTTTTTATCTCCTTTATGTACTCGTCCAGATTTATGTTGCCGTAGATTTTCTTGTAATCGGAAAAGTAGACAAATCTTGGGTGGAGGTGTTCTAGTATGAAATTCTCAAGTGCCGTTTTTTCTGTCGTGCCAACAAGCAAGTCATCGTATGTTTTTTCCGCGTTCTGGTAGTACTCGGCCCACCCTGCCAAAATCTGTGGCTCGTCTGACGCAAGCATCTGCAAGTTGTTGTTAAACTCTGTCATTTCCCGGACGTATGCTTCTTTGCTACTTGGCGGAGGGCCCTCAAAGAATTTTGTGTCAAACTGAATTCTGATGTGGTTTGGAATTGTAGATATGAAATCAAGAATTTTTTCAGTGTAATTTTCCCACGAGTTTAACGCCCTGTTTTGCTCATCACTTAACTTGATGGTGCCAAAGTCGTACTGGACGCGGGGCTGCTTGTTTGTCCTAAAAATTCTCAGCGTTAGGATGTCTGGGATGTGCGGAAACTTTTCTTTGATCAGTTTTGTCTCTGACGGTATGAGATTAAAGTGGCCCTCAACTAGAATCATTTCTGATTTTAGCTCCTCTGTCATCTCGTCGCACATGTCAAGATCAGATACGCGCTCGTCCTTGTTCAGTAAAGTAAGTGCTTGAAGAATTGTAGTCTTGCCGCTTTCGTTTCTTCCAACAAATGCCGCTAGGTCTCCTACCTTTATTTCTCCAGAATCGTGTATGCATCGGTATGCGCGCACTCTGAATTTTCGCAGCCTCATCTAGCGACTATCGACTTTGCAACGATTTAACTCATTCGTCATTATTTTACGTGGCCGATTTTCTAAATAGATATAAAGCCAAAAGGTGCCTTCAACAAAACGTTGGCACTACGCGGTACGGCAATTGCAGCATTTGTAATTCCAATTGTATTTTCTTTCGTTTATGGGGGAAGCGTTCTCTCCTTGGGACTAAGTGGACAATCCGGAATCGACTGGGTTGCTGAGAGCGAAAGTCCTGCCAGTTCCATATCCATAATCGGTCTCAAGGACGATTACACCGTATCTGAAAATATCGGCGCACAGGTTTCTGTAACTGATCCTGCATACGAGTGCGGGGACCTGTACATGACCATATATGACGTCTCGTCTGAGAGAAAAGCAGTCAGCCAAAACGCCTTCTTTGATCAGTGCTACGGGACAGGAGGCACTCTTCCTCTAAACGAAGAGTTTTCAGAAAAAATCGACAAACCCGGAAAATACTCGCTTGTCGCGCAATTATTTGACAAGGACGGAAACAAATTCCTAACTGCAGAAAAGAAGATTACGGTAAAGTAGATTTTAGATGCGATATTATATATTGAAACAAAATTACTGGTATTCATTATAGTCCTGTGATAAAAAATGGCAAAAACAAAACCCTCTGACAAACCTGCAAAAAAAGACAAGAACTTGCCAGCTAAGACAGACAAGAAAAAGGAAGACAAGAAAGTACCGGTAAAAGACGACAAGAAATCTAAAAAGACCGTACCAAAAGAAGAAAAGAAAAAAGACAAGAAATCAAAAAAGGCAGAAGAAGAAGAGTCGGAAAAAACACTTGACGAAGAGCTAGAAGAACAGCTCACAGACGAAGAAATTGAGAATTTCCAAATTGAAAAAGTCGACATGGAAAAGTTGACAAACAGAGTTTGCCTGTTTTTAACAAATTATGACAACGGTATAATCCAAAGCGAGCTTTGGAAAAAATTCAAACTGACAAGCAGGGATGGATCAAGACTTGCGCTAAAGCTGGAAAGAATGGGGATCATCACAAGAGAAAAGATTCTTGAAAACAAAAGATGGACCTACGTGCTCAAGATAAAAAAGACTCCTGTTAGCACCGAATCAATTGAGAACGCCCCGTGTCTTGTGTGCCCAGTTGAGCAAAAATGCAGCTTGGAAGGCGAAGTAAGCCCAAAAACATGCAGCTGGATTGAGGACTGGACAATTGCCGAACTATCAAAACCAAAGAAAAAGAAAGAATAATGAAACCAATTGATGCAAAGCGAGACCATTATAGAAAACTAGCCCGTGAACAAGGATACCGAAGCAGGGCAACATACAAGCTGCTTGAGCTGAATAATTCTTATCGAATAATCGGACCTGGGTTCTACGTTGTGGACCTTGGGTGCGCACCTGGCGGCTGGTCGCAGGTTGCAGTAAAACTCTCAGGAAACAAGGGCAAAGTAGTCGGAGTCGACATGGACTACATGGAGGATTTACCTGGCGCTTATTTTATTCGGGGAAGCGTTGAGGATGAGTCAGTCGCAGACGAGGTGCTAGAATATCTTGGCTCAAAGGCAAATGCCGTAATCTGTGATATTGCACCGCACGTGTCGGGGCACTGGTCTGTGGATCATGCAAAGCAAATCTCGCTAAACTATTCGTGCTCAAAAATAATGGACAGGGTCCTGACCCACAAGGGAAACGCACTCTTCAAGGTTTTTGACGGGGAATACTCGATGGAATTTCGGGACTATCTGAAAAAAAAGTTTGCCAAAGTCCAGATGAGAAAGCCAAACGCAAGCAGAAAGCCTAGCAGCGAAATGTATTACATTTGCCTAGGATATGGAATCTAGCTAGAGAAAAGTTCCAGTATCTTGTTTATCTTGCAGTCAGTCCTAAACCCAGTAGGATTAAACGAGGTCGGACTGGACATGTATCCGTTTTTTTGCAGAATCGTAATTGATTTTTCAAGTGACGCAGGCGATGTTTTTCTCATCTCTGCAAGCTCGTCTAGCGTGTAGTAGCATCCGGGCATGTCTGACTCCAAAACGCACCGCTCTACTGTCCTTGCGCATTTTTTATCCACCGTCAGGTTTGGTATTTCGTCTAACATGTCTTTGAGGAATTCCTTTTCAAACAAGTTGCCAATCCAGAGCGGACCTGCAGATATCATTTTTTCATTACAGATGTCGCAGATCTCTTTTTTCTCCTTTCCGATTTCCCTGTTTCCGCAAGACCTGCAGTGAGAGATGAATCCCATTATATCGCGGGTGTCTGACTTGTTTAGGATTCTGACATAAACCCGGTAATAGTGCATGTTGTTTTCAACAAAAACTGGGGCTGCCTCTACGTCTAGTCTTGCTGCGACCAAATGGATGCATCCAAGTATCAGCCTTATCGCTATCTCATCTGCATAATGCGTCTTGATTGGGGTGCCATAGTATTTTTTCCTGCACGCGTCATTGAACAATCCGTGCAGTACCTGCAAGTCAGTTGCAGTGACAGAAAGTATTCCTCCATGGACTGTTGCCCTAATCCCACAGTCAAGGTGCCTTGTCGGGGATCCAAAGGGATCTATATCGACAATCGCAGCACGCATTCCTTTTCTTGAAAATGAGCTGAGAAACCTACACGTCTCCTCCTCGGACGCAGTATAGTTTTGTAAATTGTTTAGTTCTGCTGATTTTCTGCCTAGCTCCAGCGCAGTTGGATTTAGGTCGTTAACATAGACCTGCTCTATCTCCTTTATTTCGTTTGCAACCCGCAGTCCGCGGGCGCCCACTCCTGACATTGAGTCAAGAAAAGTTTTTGGTCCCTGGAATTTTTTTATAAACGCTGAATATGCTATGATGGAAAAGTCCCTGCTAAGCTTTGCCCGCGGATTGAAAAACGCAACATCCATTGGCGGAACCTTGCTTTCTATGGCTGCCTTTGGGACAAGAATTTTAGTTTTCCCTTCTACTATGGTTGTTATCTCTTGGTCTATCTGCAACTGAGTGGTTGTTGTTTTTACTTCTATAAAGTTCTAGTAATCATTTCAAGTAAAATCTTGTCTTGGTCTGTAAAGCAAATTCAACCCAGCACTGTTTAATATGCAAATATCTCAGCTCACAAACATGCTTGTTTGCGGTGTAGATGAGGCAGGAAGGGGATCCATGATTGGGCCGCTTGTAGTTGCGGGAATATCAATTGAAAAATCAAAGGTTGACGAGCTCACACACCTTGGAGTCAAGGATTCCAAAAAACTAACGCCGTCTACAAGGGCGTACCTTTACAAAAAAATAATCAACCTAGTAGACGACTATGCAATATCAAAAGCAACTCCAAAGGCAATCGATGATTCGGTGGCAAAGCACCAGCTGAACCACCTTGAGGCCGTACACATGGCAAAGGTGATAAAAAAACTTGGACCGTCCGTATCATACGTGGATTCTTGCGATGTAAACCCAGCTAGGTTCGGCCGAGAAATCACAAAGATGAGCAAAACTGGAAAGATAAAATCATACCATCACGCCGACAGCAAGTTTGTGGTGGTGTCTGCAGCATCAATTATTGCCAAGGTGACCCGCGACAGGGCGATTGAAAAAATAAACAAGCTGTACAAAATTGGGAGCGGCTATCCGTCTGATGACAAGACGGTCAAGTTTGTGAGGGACTGGTTTTTGACACACAGGCAAATGCCCGTATTTGTCCGCAAAAGCTGGGCCCCAGTCAAAGTAATCCTATCTAGCTAGTCCTTGCCAAGGTACTTTGCTACCACTAGCGCGTGATCCTTGTCGTATGGCTCTAAGTCAATGTTTTGTATGAATGTGAAATTTGGTTCTAGTTTTCTTATCTCGTCCTCAATTATTTTCCTTGGGGCCCGAGTAACATCTATGCTGCGAGTTTTGATTACCAAAAACAGGTACCCTCCTTCCTTTAGGTACATCTTGCAGTTTGTTATTGTAATTTCTGTCTGGTCTGGCTGCGCTATATCTGCATAGACGACATCAACTTTGCCAAATATTGAAAAATAATTCTTTGGCTGCCTTGCGTCTTGGAGTATTGGAACAACGTTTGGCCTAAAACTTGCAACCCTGTCCAAAAAATCTCGCGCAACCCTGCTTGCGTGTTCCACTGCAAAAACAATTCCGTTGTACCCAACTATGTCAGAAATGTGGCTCACTGTAGTTCCAGTTGATGCGCCAAGGTACAGAACCTTGGTTCCTGATTTTATTGGAAAAATATCAAGACCTATTGTCAGCGCAGCTGCAAGCTTGCTTCGGAACGGATCCCAAATTCGATACTCGTCTCCGCCTTTTTTGATCAGCTTTTCGCCGTAAACTTGGTTTCCCTGAACATAGTTTATTGTTGCCAGTCTTTTTTGCCCTTCAACCTTGAGCCAAAAAACAGACTCACTTTCTTCTTCCAAACCTCTTTCTCTTGTTTCCGCCAGACCTAAAGTCTCTACCGCCTCCTCTGCCTCCAGACCTGTAGTCGCCACCCCCGCCTCTAAAGTCTCTGCGAGGACCTCTTGAACCGTAACCGCCTCTTGGCCTGTCGTCAAATCTCTGGTATTGTTGTGGTGGTTTTTCCACTGGCTCTTTGTACTTGTCTCCTATCTCTGTCACGCGGACGTTTAGCTTTTCAAGCAGTGTCTGGTTTAGGCCAGCACCGTACATGTCTACACGCGCTGCAATTGCTGCCTTTGCCGCTATTGCACGCGCCATCTTTCCTCGTTGCCATCTTGGAGCTGCATGAACTATTGGATGCTGGAAAAGTATTCCATGCTTTGGAGGTGCAGTCCCAGTCTTTAGTGCCCTGAATAGTGCCTTTTCTGCACCCATTATCTGAATTGTACTTGCAGGCATCGATGCGAGTTTTTTGAGGCTTCCTGCCTTTGCAAGGACTCTTGCACCGACTGCCGTACCCAAAATTGCGCCCAAGTTTGGAGCAATTGCTTTCATTTCATTTTCAACATGAGTCTCAATGTCCTTTCTTACTTTGGTCATGTCAAGGATTTGTTTTGCAATGGCTTGGACTATTGCCATGTTTTCTTTGGATATGTCACCGCCCCTGCTTTTTCCCTGAATCACTGATAGCATCTCTACTTTGGATTCCGGAAACCCTGCATCCTCGTAGACTTTTCTTGAGAGGTCTTCTCTTTTTCCTGCCATTACTATTTGCGCATACCCGTTGATACTGTCTATGATATTGTCAAGCTCTGGAAAGTGCAAGCCGTACCATTCGCGCAGTCTGGACGACAGGCCGTTCATCATAACGTCGATTTCATCTAGCGCCTTTATCCCCTGGATGATGTGCAAGTCTGGGCTCTGGGAAATCTCCGTTACCTTTGCAGACGACAGCTGCAAAGCAAAGTCCCGCAGCTTTGCCATGAGTTCGCCTTGGTTTTTTGCAAGGCCAGCTTCTATCATGATTGCAAGTTTTGATGACTGGATTTTCTCAATCTCTGCCTCGCTCATCAACTGGGAGTCGATTCCTTCTTTTTTGAGAATTTTCAAGAGTGGCTCCTCGTTTACGCCGACTCCGAGATTTGATTTTCTTAAAAAGTCAATTATCGCCTTTGAGCCGATTTGCCCTGCCCTAATTTTGATAAAGTCAGCTGCCGGATTGTCAAAGGGAAATGATTTTACGGGCTTTTCATTTTCAAGAACCAAAATGCCAAGCTCAGTTAACATAACAAAATGCATGAGCACTCTTTCATCTTCTCATTAAAAAAGGTACCAAATTTTTGCATGCGCATTAACCGTTATAAGACAATAAAATAAAGTCAATCAAGTGAGTCCTGATCTTTCCACTATGATAGGAACGTTGAGGCTTGAGCGGCCAACAATGCTAGCGTCGGGAATTCTTGGCATATCACTTGAGGTGTTTTCTAGAATTTATCAGAGCGGCGCAGGTGCCGTGGTAACAAAGTCCCTTTCCAAGGAACCGTGGGAGGGATACCCAAACCCGACAATTGTCGGAATAAAGGGCGGCTACCTCAACGCAGTCGGCCTCTCAAATCCAGGAGCTCCGTATTTTGCAAAAATGATCTCACCAAACAAGACTGTCCCAATTATAGTTAGTCTGGTTGGCTCGATAGAAGAAGACTTTGAGTTTATGGTAAATCAGTTTGAAAACGTGCACGTTGTGGCGTATGAGCTAAACCTGTCGTGCCCGCATGTGGAAAAGGTAGGACTGGAGGTGGGCGACGACCCAAGCCTTGTAACAAAAATAGTGAGAAAGGTAAAGTCGATGACAAAGGTGCCTGTGATTTCCAAAGTGGGACTTGGCACTACAAACTATCTTGATACGGTAAGTGCCGCAATGGACGGCGGAACAGACGCCATCACCGCAATCAACACGATTCGCGCAATGGGAATTGACGTTGAAACCCAAAGGCCGCTTTTGAGCCACAAGATTGGCGGACTGTCTGGCCCCGCAATAAAGCCAGTTGCGGTAAGGTGCGTCTACGAGATTTCCTCAAAGTATGATGTTCCGGTGATTGGGTGCGGAGGGGTGTCAACCTGGGAGGATGCAATCGAGTTCATCTTAGCTGGCGCATCTGCGATTCAAATAGGAAGCGCAGTAGGGGACAGATGGATTGATGTCTTCTCCGAAGTAAATGACGGGATTGCAAATTACATGAAAAGAAAGGGATTCTCAAAAATTCAGGAAATGGTAGGACTTGCAAGAAATTTCTAACAGATCATCAATTAGAATAATTGAAAAAATAATAGACGAAACACCTACTGTGAGAACGCTTGTGTTCTCAGATGATTCTCTGTCAAATGTTTTGCCTGGACAGTTTGCAATGGTGTGGATTCCAGGAGTAAACGAACTGCCTATGAGCGTAATGGTGACAGAAGAAAAGGGAAAGGCAGCATTTACTGTTCGAAAGCGCGGAGTGTCGTCTACTACCATGTATGATTTGCAGGTCGGCAGCCAAATTGGCGTCCGGGGGCCATACGGAAACTCGTTTACCATAAAGGACGGGAAAATCCTTCTAGTTGGCGGTGGGACGGGGCTTGTTCCGTTGCTGAGGCTTGCCAAGTTCGCAAAACCTACAAACGAGGTAATCATTCTGATGGGCTCAAAAACAAAAGACGAGGTGTTCTTCGAGGACATGGCAAACAAGATCCTTGCAAAAAACAAACACCAAGTTGTGGCATGCACCGAGGATGGCTCGTACGGGCAAAAGGGATTTGTCACAGACGTGATGGAAAAACTACTCCGAGACGCCACATTTGATGGGATCTACACCTGCGGCCCAGAACTGATGATGTACAAGGTGGTGCAAATGGCAAACTCCAAAAATACATTTGTTGAGGCAAGCCTTGAGCGAATGATGAAGTGCGGAATTGGAATGTGCGGCAGCTGCTGCATGGATGATGTCCTTGTATGCCATGACGGGACTGTCTTTGATGGAGAGTTTCTTGCAAAAAGCCAAGAATTTGGACACACCCACAGAAGCAAAGCAGGCATCTTGGAAAACTACTAGTCTGAAATCTGCAACACATCCCAATCCGGAGCCTGATCGCACCTAAAGGTTTAAAATCAATGAAAATCGAATCGCTAATTGAGATATGGGTCACCCGAAGATCGTTTTAACCGCCGATCGAACATTGATGTCGAACTATCGTGGGATATCACTTGCAACATTCTTTGGGTGCGCGCCAGCAATTGACCCAAACCGGGACAAGAACAGCTTCTGGTACAAGATTCTAAAAAACCAAGTAACACCAAGGGTTTTGTTTGATTTTATCTGCAAGCCAATTCCTCACACAAACGGAGTTGCCAACTTTGCGCCATACGGGTTGCGAAAAGTAGAGGCAGGACTTTTGCGTGACGGCTACAAGCGCGAAGACGTTGTAGTGGCACACCCTGACTATGTGGGCCAGTTCATCGGACCAGAAACCGAAGTAGTCGGAACATACGAGATGGACCCACTTGGAATGGGACCGGTTACAATGACTTTCACATATGGCAGAAAGCAAATGTCGTATGACGAATTTTACAACAGGGACCTTCACATGAAAATTAACGAGGCAAAGAAAAAGAACGGAAGCAAGGCCCGAGTAATCGCAGGTGCATCTGGCACATGGCAGTACAACTATGATCCTGCAAAGATAGAAGAGTATGGCCTATATGCAATACTTGAAGGCGAGCTTGGCGGAATTGCGCCAGAAATTGACGGCCATGCAGGACGATTCTTTGATTATATGATTAACAACGAATTTGACAACATGAATCCGTTTAGAAAAAGAAGCGACTTCAAAGTGGACATTAAGGAATTCAAACGCGACGACAAGACATACCACGGAAGGTTTGTCAACTTTTGGGACAGGCCGGAACTGGAGGACATTCCTGATATCGTGGAGCCAAGCATGCACGGAATGGTTGAGGTGATGCGAGGATGCGGACGCGGATGCAAATTCTGCGATGTGACATTGCGTTCTTTGAGATATTATTCGCCTGAAAAAGTAAAGCGCGAAATCGAGGTCAACATCAAAAAGGGCGGGCTGAAAAACGCATGGATTCACAGCGACGACATTTTCGTCTACGGAATGGATCCTAGAACAAACAAGCAGATGGAGCCAAACAGGGAGGCACTGGAGGAACTCTTTACTGCTGTCATGTCAACTGGAATATACCACACAAACCCCACACACGGAACGCTTGCAGGAGCTATAGCAGATGAAAAGCTAATTCCAAATCTATCTAGAATAATCAAGTCAGGACCGACAAACCTAACTGGAATCCAGTGCGGATTTGAAACTGGCAGCCTCCGACTGATTGGAAAATACGCTGACAGAAAGCTTGCCCCGTACAAGCCAGAGGAATGGCACTGGGTTGTAAAAGAAGGAGTAAAAACGCTAAACGAGAACTATTGGGTTCCTGCATTTACGCTAATCATGGGACTTGACAATGACGAGACTCCTGAGGACTCTTGGGAGACTATATCACTCATATCTGAACTAGAGCGAGAGCAGCCAGACGCAATGTTTACTGCAACACCGCTTACGTTTGTGCCAATTGGATTGCTAGAAAAATCAGAATTCTTTAACATTGGAAACGAGATGGATCCTGCCCAGCTTGGCGTGATGTACAAGACATGGCAGCACAACTTCAAGTACGGAATCCAGAAATTCATGACCAAGACAGGAAGTCACGGCTCCGCACAGAAGAGCTTCTTTAACCTGATTGCAAGATCCCTTGGGGGAGTCCCACTTGGTGCAATGGAAAGATATGCAAGAAGAAAGGGCCCCGAGCACGAAAAGGTAATTGAGACAATCAAAGCAAAATACTGGTAACACATAAATTCAAAGCAAAAACCATTCTAAAACATGCCAACACACGGATCGATTACAAAAGCAGGAAAAGTTAGGGGCCAAACACCAAAAGTTGAAGGCCGCAAGAAAATCAGCGTTTCATCAAGCCTGAGAAACAAGAGCAATTTTAAAAAGAGATTCGTTCTGCACAGAACCCCTGGACAAAACAAGCCGGGACAAAGAAAGAGAAAACGATAATCGTTTCTGTAAGAAATCTAATTTTCAATTAAAAATTTTCAATTAGTTTTGCTAGAAATGTGTAATTGTGCAAATCAAACACACAACAGTTTACCTATTGCGGCGTGATGGTATAATCGGCGAAGCTGTCACCAAATGCTACGTCCTATCTAGCGTTGGTCTTAAGTTTCGCAAATTTTTTGCCTCGTATGATTCCTACGCGCCTGTTATATTGTTTGGAGTGATATCTGGTATAATCCCAGGAGTCATTTGGGGCGTGTTTACCCATTTGGTTGAAAGTTGGGACGTGCAAATCCCCAACTTTCGATCATCAATTCTAGGTGAATGGAAATTCAATCAATTGCGTTTTATCGAATCTGTCTGGAATCACTCCATGTCGTGCATTTGCCATGAATGTAAAATCATGTTCTTTTCCCAACAGGGACTGGAAGTACACAATCAACAGAAGCATAAGAAAGTAGAAGAAAAGGATAACCGGATACTGGACTCATTCGCATGAATCTATTTAATAAAATGATTTTTGGGAATTGATTCTCAACACTTTATCTTTTTTCTTTTGACGCATATTGGCAAGGAAAAACGTTTCTTTGTGCTGTACGAGTAAGAGGATAACAAAGATGAGCAAAACTGGAAAGATAAAATCATTAAACGAATTTACAACATGCCTACTTCGTGGATTGTAACTAGTCCGTTATCATCTACAAACTCTTTGATTTTTGGAAGTATCTTCTCAAGTTTTGATAGTTCATCAACAACCTCAATTACCATTGGCATGTTTATCGTGATTCCCTCAATCTGTACATCTGATTTTCCGCGTTTGCCATATCCCGATACTCCAGTCCAGACTGTGGCACCAGAGATCTTGCCTTCTTTTAATACATCCAAAATGAGCTTGTGGATTCGCTTTCCTTTCACACTATCATTTTTCTTTATTCTGATTATGACTTGATACATTTTCTGTGTGCGCATTTTAACTCAATCCTCCTTTCACAATCACACTCATCAATGTTTTGCCTGCAAGTGTTGCACCAATTGATAGGCCGACATTTGCAAGTATGTTTGTCGCAGCCAAGCTGAACTGTTTGTTATTCAAAAGACCGTCTGTTTCGAGTGCAAAAGAAGACATTGTAGTAAGCGAACCACAAAAACCGACGGCAATCAATAATGCATATCTCCCATCAAGATTCCATTGCTGTGATATTACAAAAAATAATCCAAGAATGAAACTTCCAACTATGTTTACAATCAAGACATTAGCCTGGAGTGCTCCAAAGAGAATTGGTGATTCTGTTATTCGGTACCGTAGAAAAGTACCTGCCAATCCGCCTGTTGCCAACAATGCTAATTCAATTATTTTCATGCCTACCATTTTTCTCCTTGTTTTGGTGGACATTATCGGCATTTTACAAAATGCGGTTCAGGTTTTCACGCCTTGGCTAATGTCATAGCCTGTTCCATCTGTACCTTGTTATTTAATTAATTTTATGTCAATCGGCTTTTGGTTGTACCGTAGAGCAACCTCGTTTATGTCTTTGATTATTTTGATCGTGTCTGGATATTTTCTGATGTTTTTAAGAATGTCGCTTTTTATTGCATTCGTGTAGTGTAGAATTTTCATTATTGTTTTGATTTTCTTTGCATTGGACATGCTTGAGATGTGAACTTGTTTAAGATTTGAAGCAATGTCGCAAAGTTTTATCATCTTTGCTTCAAGCGAAGATCTTCTGAGCTGTTTTACATATTGTAGCATTTGTGCCCTTTTTGACAACTTGCTGTCTTTTGTCAAAGATAATACCAATGAGGCAACTTTTTTGCCAAACAATTGATCGATTTCATCAAAAGTTGTATCGGTGTCCTCAACGATATCATGAAGCCACGCTGCAGCTAAAACATCTTCGTCAGTCATTTCTATGTTCTTTAATCTGTTGACTACTGACTTTAAGTGCATATGGGCTGTGGTCGTGCCGTCTTTTCTCAACTGACCCGAATGCTTTTTCTTGGCAAAAAGTTCTGCAGATTTAACTTTGGATTTTGTATTTGTCATCAATCCCTATCAGTACGCCGTCTTTCCTTATTTTCCTTTCAGCAGAGCAGAATCAGGAAATGTGTTTTACGGTAAAAAATCTGACATGCTTAACTTTATGTCAAATTTGTAGTTTTGAATCAAAAAAACACGCATCGCAACTGCAAAGCACTAAATGGGTGACGACACCCTATACTGTACAATGAGATGCGAGAACTGTGGCGAAATTTTGAAAGAACCTAAATCTGACACTGTCATAGTATGTGGTAACTGTGGGCAGGAGTCTAAGAAGACTATTAAAGTCTAAAACCCAATTTCATAAATATCATACTTTTTCAAATCCTGAAATCTGGATCATGTTTTTATCTTGATATCATACATTAGGAACATGGTAGTTAACATCGGAATCTCCGATGGAAACAGGAAGGGCGTAAACCAAATTCTAAACGATCTTTTGGCAGACCAGTATGTATTGTACACAAAGACTCGAAACTATCACTGGAATGTCACCGGCATGCAGTTCAATGACCTGCACAAGTTCTTTGAATCGCAATATGCTGCACTAGATGCATCAATAGACGCCGTTGCTGAAAGAATTCGCTCCCTTGGGGGAATGAGTACGGCAACCCTTGCTGAATTTTCAAAAAATTCGAGGCTAAAAGAGCATCCTGCCAAGTATCCTGATGCCAAGGTGATGATCTCAAACCTGCTATCTGATCACGAGGCAACAATACGCAATCTGAGAAAAGACATCGACGCATGCGACAAGAAACATCACGATGTTGGAACTGCAGATTTTCTTACCGGGCTGATGGAAGAGCATGAAAAGATGGCCTGGATGCTACGCGCATTCTTGGATAAATGATTAATCAAATCAACTAGCAAATCCTGCACTCGATGAAGCATATCTGTTGCCCTTATTTTGGGTGCAATCAAACGTCTTTTATTTTTGATTTGACTTTTTGTATCACTTCGTCTGGAATCGTAGACATTTTATGCGCATTTTTAGCGTGTTCTGATATTTTTTGAAACAATTCCTTTTCATCTTTAGATGTGACTGACCATGCGCATCCATCTACAACATCCCCGCACGCGAATTTTTTTGCCATGCTTTTAGTTCACGCACTCTGATTTAAGAATCTCTTGACTGCAAACCTAATTTTGTGCCCAGAAAAGAGAAAAACCACGACACATGCATGAAAGATAGATCCTTGAACTCGATCTCTTGTTGACAAGATTTACATACCAATACCTTTAATTAGGTATGGTACGGTACCATACGGTATGGTAGATGAATTAAGATTAGACAGTCTTGACGGCGTAGGCCCAGTCACGACAAAAAAGCTAAGCGACGCAGGAATTCACAATATTATGGATCTGATTGTACGAGGTCCGGTGGATGTTTCCGAAGTCACTGGCATGGATAGAGAAGCAGCAGAAAAAATTGTAACTAAAGCAAGACAAACAATGGTTGAGCAGGGACTGATCACAAAGGATTTTGTCACAGCAACCGAGATTTACAAAAGAAGACTAGACATTGGCAAAATAGCGACTGGAACAGAATGCCTTGACATGTTATTTGACGGAGGCGTTGAAACCCAGGCACTAACCGAAGTCTATGGGGAATTTGGCTCAGGAAAGACCCAGTTCTGCCTTACAATGTGCGTTAACGTTCAAAAAAGTAAGGAGGAAGGCGGCCTTGGAGGCGGAGTGTTGTACATTGATACTGAAAACACCTTCAGACCTGAAAGAATCGTTTCCATTGCAAAGGCAAAAGGACTCGACCCTGAAAAGGTACTTGACAACATCATAGTTGCAAGAGCATACAACAGCGCCCACCAAACACTGATCCTAGAAGAAGCAGGACCAATCATAGAGCAGCACAACATAAAGCTAATCGTGGCAGATTCCGCAGTAGGACTGTTCAGATCAGAATACCTTGGAAGAGGAACCTTATCTGACAGACAGCAAAGAATAAACCGCTTTGTACACTTGCTTGTAAGAACTGCAGAGACGTACAACTGTGCTGCAATCGCGACAAACCAAGTCATGGCATCACCTGACGTGTTCTTTGGCGACCCAATCCGTGCAATTGGAGGAAACGTAGTTGCCCATACTAGCACCTACCGTGTTTACTTCAAAAAGTCGGGCAAAAAGAGAATCGCAAGAATGGTCGACAGTCCTCATCATCCGGAGCAAGAGGTAATCTTTACAGTTACCGAAGCCGGTGTCGCAGACCCCGATGACGAAACAAAAAAGAAGAAAAAATCCGAAGACTCTGAGTAAGTCTTAAAATAAGGGCTTCCAACCCATTTCTTTATGACTACAAAGAAGCCATCTGGCCACTCTCACGGTTTTAGATACAAGTCCAGATCTGTATTGACAAAGGATGCACCGCGTGGAGTTTCTTTTCTAATGAGAGAATACCATGTAGGAGAGCAAGCGCTAGTCATCATCGATCCAAGACAGCACAAGGCAATGCCTCACAAGCGATACCACGGAAAGGTGGGCAAAATCACGGATGTGAGCAGAAGGGTAGTCACAATGGATGTAAAACTGGGGAACAAGACGAAAACCTTAATCACTAGATTAGACCATATCAAACCGTTCGGTGTAAAGTAAATGGAACAAGTAAAAAAAAGCCAGCCTATTTCACTTGCTGAAGTAAAAGAAATTCTTGAAAAGGAAGACGCTGAAAAAATGGATCAAATTCAGCGATGGACTTATGATTATGTTACCAAGTTTGCCAAAGTAGAGGCAAAGGCAGCAAAGAAAATCAAGCAAGATCTCAAAAAAGAATGCGGCCTCACCGAAGAAGAGGCAGTGGAAATTGTAAACATCATGCCAAGCTCCTTAGCTGAGCTTCGAGCGTTTACGTTTGGCTGGAAAAAACTAATTCTTGCTGAAACACTAGAAAAAATCCTAAACATTCTCAAGGGGAACTCCTAATACAGAAAGTGAATTCCCTTGGAAAAGAGTACCAGTCAACCACGTAAGTATGAAGAATATGCATATGTACTAGATTATGTCACTCGCGGTAGGTCTACCACTGTCCGGGGCAGAGAGGGAATAATCATAACTGCAATTGGCGAAGACAGACTGACACTGCTTGAGGTGCTTGGCATGCCAAACACATCATTTGAGATTGGGGAGAGAATCTACATCGGAAAGGAAGGCAGAACAAAAATTCTCTCAGTCCTTGGCAAATTAGATCACCACTCAATTTCTGCAGCTGCACAAAGCGAGCTCAAAAACGTAGTCCAGTCAATAGTGACAAACAACGAAAAGCGATTTGTCGATTACATAAACAACGCACAACCGCTTACTCCTAGAATACACGCACTTGAACTAATTCCTGGAATTGGAAAAACATACATGAAGAGCATCCTGGAGGAGCGGGAAAAGAAAAAGTTCACCGACTTTAATGACCTGCAAACTCGGGTGGGATTAAAGGAGCCAATCAAGCACATCACAGAGAGAATCCTAGATGAAATAACAGGAGAGTCAAAGGTGTCTCTCTTTGTTAAGAGATGAAAAAAAGGCAACGACTGGGACAGCACTTTTTACAATCACAAAACATCGCAAAATCAATAGTGGAATCAGCCAAAATAACAAAAAATGACACCGTCCTGGAAATTGGAACCGGGCGAGGGATTCTGACCCCGCTGCTTTGCGCGCATGCAAAATCAGTAGTGTCTATAGAGGCTGACTCGGAATTATATTCCGAAGCACAAGCGCAGTTCTCCAATCTGCCAAACCTTGAACTGGTTCATGGCGATGGGTTCAAGTCAGATGCCGAGTTTACCGTGTTTGTCTCAAATCTGCCGTACTCGCAGAGCAGAAAGGCAATTGAGTGGCTTGCGCAAAAAAAGTTCTCACGTGCAGTCGTAATGGTCCAAAAGGAATTTTCTGAGAAGCTGTTCTCTGAGTCTCATGATATTAGAGCAGTATCCGTTATTGCAAATTACGCCTTTGATATGGAACCAATAATCAACGTGGGAAAGGCCAACTTTAATCCGCCGCCAAAGGTCGATTCGGTGGTGTTGTATCTGAGTCACAAAAACATCGTACCAAAGGAACTGATCAAAACAGTAAACCATCTTTTCTCATATCGGCGAAAAACGCTTGGGAATGTTTTGAAAAAATTTGGGCAAACCGTCCAGTCCACCAAAAGGCTGGAAGAACTATCTGGAGACGAAATAATAAAAATTGCAAAACAAGTCACTCAATGAGACATATGCGCCGTCGGAGGACACGTTCTTTTTTGCAGACTGCATCGCAGATGAATCTGGTGATTCAGCACTGGAGATAGGCACCGGCTCTGGATATCTTGGCAAGATTCTGCAGGAAAAATTCTCAGTTGTGGTTGGAACTGACATCAACCATTTTGCACTAAAAAGCCAGGACTACAAAATCCAAAACTCCGTGTGCTGCAAGGGCGCAGATGCACTGGGTAAAGAGTTTGATCTTGTCATTTGCAATCTGCCGTACCTGCCGTCTGATTCTATCCAGGACATCACCATAGATGGCGGGCCAGAAGGGCTAGTCATTCCACTTGAGATAATCTCCTCTGCCGTATCGTGTGTGAAGCCTGGCGGCAAGCTCTTGTTTCTTACGTCGTCCCTTGCAAACTATCAAACCTTAATTGAGAAAACAAGGTCCATGGGATTCTCCGTTATGATACTTGCAAAAAAGCATCTGTTCTTTGAGGAATTGATTGTGGTTAAGGCAGTAAAATTATCTTCTTAGATTTGCCTTTGCCAATGATATGATTGCATCTGTCATCTGTACGGTGGTTGCACTCCCGCCAATATCAAACGTGACTGACTTTCCCTCATTGATTACCTGCTCGGTTGCCGCAAATATTGCGTCTTTGATGTGCTGTTCTCCCAGATACTCTGCCATCCATGCCCCTGACAATATGGATGCAGTCGGGTTTACCTTGCCTAGTCCCTTAAACGACGGGGCGCTTCCATGTGCTGCCTCAAACATCGCGTACCTGTCGCCCATGTTTGATGAATATACTAATCCAATTGAGCCTATGATTCCCGATGCCAGTTCTGACACGATATCCATGAACAGATTTGTGCTTGCAAGAACTGAGCCGTTGAACTGCTCCGGGTTTACCACCAACTGCTGCATCATGTTGTCAATATAGATTTCCTGTATATCTAGTCCTGGGATTTTTTGTCCTGCGCTTTGCACCTCGTCCCAGAATATCCCGTCTGTCATTTTGAGTATGTTTCGCTTGGTTATTGCTACAAATTTCTTCATCTGGTATTTTTGAGCCCAGTTAAGTGCAGCGCCGATGAACCGCCTGCAGCCTTGCCTTGTTATTTTTCTAATTGCAATTGCCACATCATCAGTCAGCTGGATTTCAATTCCGGTATAGAGCCCCTCTGTTGCCTCCCTGAAGCAGACAAAGTCTAGGTCATGGTTTGGCGTGATTCTCTTGTATGTCTTGATTGGCCTGATGTTAGAGTATAATTCAAATTTCTGTCGCAATGTGACTGCAACGCTCCTTGGGGCACCAGGCTTTGGTATTGTTGTAGTTGGACCCTTAAAGCACGCATCGGTGCTTTCCAAAAGTTTCATCGTTGCCTCTGGAATGTATGTGGGGTCTTTTTCGCCGTTTTTTTGCCACTGCTCGGATCCGGCGTCTGCTAAAATGAGCTCAGATTGGATGTTGCATTCTTTTAAAACTCTGATCATCGAGTCAACAACTTCGGGACCAATTCCGTCTCCTTTGATCACTGTTGCTTTTTTGCTCAATTTAGTGATTTGAGCTGGGAATCATTATTTAACTCTTATAAAAAATTCCTCCCTTTCACAAAACTAATTTACCATGATCTGCACACCACACTTGTGATAATCGTACAGCTATCTGACATCCACGTAGGCTCGCAGTTTCAGGAGTCTGTTTTTGACAAGGTGGTAGACGAGGTAAATGCGCTAAAGCCAGATGCCATCCTGATCACAGGTGATCTGACAAACGAGGGACTGTCAAAAGAATATGAAAAATGCAAGAAACTAATCTCTCGGTTTAACACGAAAAAAGTAATCACAATCAGCGGAAACCACGATTATCGAAACACAGGATACCTGTTGTTCAAAAAATACTTTCCATTTGAGACTGTAAACGAACTGGATAATGATGTGATTGTAGTGACGCTTGGCACTGCAAGGCCTGACAGGGATGAAGGCGAGGTAGGGTATCGCCAAAACCTGTGGCTGGAGAGGACCATGAAAAAACACGAGCACAAGATCAAGATTTTGGCAATGCACCACCATCTTATTGGAATTCCAGACACTGGGTCTGCAAGAGTGGAGGTAATAGACGCAGGCGATGTTCTGCGGACAATACTTGCAACCAAAGTGAATCTAGTACTGTGCGGACACAAGCACAGGCCGTGGATTTGGAACTTTAAAGATTTGTCAATTGTAAATGCCGGAACCACGTCATCAGAGCGCGTCCGGGGCCTCTTTGAGAACACCTACAACATCATCACGATTAAAAACAAGAAAATCCATGTTGATCTCAAGATTGTCGGCGGCAAAAGAATGCCGCTTGAGAACATTGTGAAAAACTACGCCCGATCCGAATAAGAGTGAATTTATTTACAGACCAAAACTTAGCACCCTTGAGCGGGGGTCGCCTAGCCTGGTAGGGCGTGGGATTGCTAATCCCATGTCCGCAAGGACCCGTGGGTTCAA
>JACRJT010000048.1 GCA_016215465.1 Nitrososphaerota archaeon
ACTGGAAGAAAGGTTGCCAAAGTAACGGAAATGATAGGTCCGGTATCAAAGCCATATGCTTCAGCAATATCCCTGACAAACAATATCAAAAAATACATCGACCAAAAAGTGTACGCCCTTGATGAACCTGTAATTAAACGCGATAAATTTAGGAAGAGAAAAAGATGAACATAACAGAACTACAAACATGCTGCCCAGAATGTAAATCATCATTAGTTGATGATGTCCATAATGGCGAGCAAATTTGTTCCATGTGTGGAATTGTAGTCATGGAACAGATGGCAGACTATGGCCCAGAATCAAAAAGCTCAAGCATCGAAGAAAGAACAAAGCTCACGCGAGCAAGTGGACAAACTACTTTTTCGCAACACGACTTGGGAATTGCAACAGAAATTTCCATCAGTACAAAGGATTTTTCTGGAAAGACAATCAATTACCAAGTTGCAAATCAGATGCACAGCCTCCGAAAATGGCAACAAAGAGTTAGGGTATCATCCCCCAGAGAGAGAAGACTTGCAAATGTTCTCACCGTAATTGGCGGAACATGTCAAAGCCTGTCACTTTCTTCAAACGTTTTGGAGACATCGTCAATGATTTACAGAAATCTTGACTCCCATATGGAGGTAAAAGGCAAATCTGTTGCGTGCATTGCTGCTGCCGTAATTTACATGGCGTGTAAACAATGCGATGTGGTAAGGTCACTTGAGGAAATTTGCAGTGGCACGGGATCCAATAAAGATCTCAAAATGAAGACAAAGCTTGCTGCAAAATACTATAGAACGCTCGTAATGGAGCTTGGTTCGGTAACTGCACCAGTCATAACTATGGACAAGTACATCTCCAAGATCTCAAATCTGACAAACACTGATGTGCGAGTAGAAAGACTCGCCTTGGAGATTGCAGAAAAGACGGATGATGCAAGCGTAGCAGACGGTAAAGCGCCAAACGGAATCGCTGCAGCATACCTGTATATTGCATCTGTCTTGCTTGGACAAAACGTGCTTCAACGTGATGTGTCCAGTGTTGCAGGAGTAACCGAAGTCACCATACGTAACAGATGCAAAGAAATTCTTTCATGCTACAAGCTGAATCTGACACTAAGACCAAGTTTAGCCAAAAACTAAACACTATCCTTCTTTCTTTTTGTTTTGACGTGATTAGGGTCAGCTAAAATTAGTCGAAATTATATAGACTTTGGAGCAAATAGCAAAACATGGCAGTACTTGAGATACGGGATTTGCATGTACAAAGAGAAGGAAAACTAATTCTCAAAGGCGTGAATCTAAAGACAGGTCCAGGAGAGGTACACGCAATAATGGGTCCAAACGGCTCTGGAAAAAGTACACTTGCCTATACTTTGCTTGGCCATCCAAAATACGAGGTAACACAGGGACAAATTTTGCTTGACGGTGAAGACATAACACATGCGTCAACTGACGAGCGGGCAAAAAAAGGACTGTTTTTAGGATTCCAGTATCCGACAGAAGTATCAGGTGTTGGTTTTTCGCACTTTCTTAGAACATCATACAATGCACTAAGCAAATCACTTGCATCTAGTGACAGAGAGGTATTCATTACAGTTAGAGAATTTCAAAATTATCTGAAAAAGAATTTGCAGACAGTAGGTCTTGGCGATGACTTTCTCTCAAGGTATCTAAATGAGGGTTTTTCCGGCGGAGAAAAGAAAAGATCCGAAGTGCTCCAAATGGCAGTTTTAAAACCCAAAGTTTCCATCCTAGACGAGCCAGATTCAGGTCTTGACATCGATGCAGTGCAGGCAGTTGCAAAGGCAATCAGTGACGTGTCAACCCCAGATGCAACAATCATTGTGATTACCCATTATGCAAGAATTCTAAAATTCCTCAAAAAATTAGATTACGTGCACGTCTTTGCACGAGGGCAGGTCCTAAAATCAGGAGATGCCTCACTCGCAGACGAGCTAGAGAAGAAAGGCTACGATTGGATCGTAAACGCATAGATCTAAAATTTTGATTTGTTATACCAAGTGCACGTTGAATTTAACTCAGATTCCATCACGGTAGAAGGCAACGAAATAACAATTGGCGTAAAATCAAAACCAGTAGACGGTCAGGCAAACAAGGAAGTCATAAAGAAACTTGCAAAACATTTCGGCACGTCTTCTGGAAACATCGCAATAAGAAAAGGTCACAAGTCAAGGGACAAAATTATTGAGATAGTCTAGTTTAGTTTTGAATCTAGTTTTTCCTGATGCTGTTTTTCTCTTTTTTCAATTTCTAGAAATTCGTTTAGGCAGTAATAGTCAAAGACCCTCATCTGCTTTTTTGCTGCCTGTTCTTTGAACTTCAAAATATCGGGCACTAGCAAACCTTGCGCTGCCAAAAATGCCTCATCCGGTTTTCCAAGTTTAGTGTATGCCTCTGATTTTGCCAGACCTGCTTCTTTGATTGTATTATCAACTGATTGTACCTTGTCGTAGAGCGGTATTGCGTCTGCATATCTTTGCAAGTATGATAGGGTGATTGCCTTGTTCATAAGGGCAGTTGTGTTGTTGGGGTTAATTTTGAGCGACTCATCGTAATTTGATATTGCCTCATCGTGCCTGTTTAGCTCATTTAGTGCTAACCCTTTGCTGTCAAGTGTCCAAGAATCATTTTGATTTTTTTCTAAGAGCTTGTCACAGCATGAAATAATTAGGTCGTATTTTTTGAGTCGTTCTAATGCAAATATTTTGTTTTTTAGCGCGTATTCATCAAGTGGATTCATTTGCAAGACAGTATCACAGTACGATATCACGTCATCATATTTGCCGACTTGTAATAATGCAGTTGCCATATTTTGCAATGCGACCAAGTCCTTTGGGTCTGATTCTAGCATGTTTTGGCAGTATGTGAATATTTCATGCCATTTTTGTTCAGCATATAGTTTTTTTATAACATCTATTGGGTTTCCAACATAGCTCAATGGATACCATATGGAATGGCGCAAAATTAAGCTTTCAAAACATTGTAGGAATGTATCTTTTTCTTCGACTTGAGCCTGTCGTAGATGTCAATTACAAAATGAAATGCAATTATCTTGGCAAATACGATTGCAGAAATAAGCGCCAGAGTTGTCTGTCCCAGATATGCCAAGTATGCTGTAACTCCGATTGCAGTCATTAATTCAAGGCCAGTACATGTACACAGAAACAAAAGCGGACGTTTCATGCCACGACACAGACGATAAAAGCAGATAAGCATTCATCCAATTTGGTGTAAAGGGCTGTCTATCTTGAGAAAACGGATTATTGTTAAATACTGTCATACGAAAACCACATCATGGAAGAATCAAAGCGGACGTTTTTTAATTTCTCATTTTTCAAAATAGACACAAAATGGAGATGGATTGCGGATCTAGCAAAAGAGGAGTCTTCTAAGGAAATAGAGCATGTGATTCGAAACTCAAGGTAAAATTCAGGTTCTACTCCACACTTGGGCTAAGATGATGCCGAATTTTTGTTCTGGTTTTCTGCAGATAATGTCGAGGCAATTCAGGAGGTAATCTCAAAGATCTTACCTGACAGTATTTGGGAAATACATTATTCCGTCTCATGTTTATCTTTCGTTAACTAGACAGTCAATGTACGCAAAGGCTGGCAGAGTCTCATCCTTTGGAGGGAAATGATCCGCTAAAGTACGTAATTGTTTATCCATTTATCAAGACTCGAGAGTGGTACCTCTTGCCAGTGGAGCAACGAAAGAAAATGATGAATGAGCACATCATAGTTAGCCAAAAGTTCCCGCAGGTAGCACTAAACACGACATATTCTTTTGTAATTCATGATGAGGATTTCATGTGGGCATTTGAAACAGACGACCTGCATGTATTTTAGGAGTGGATAATGGAGTTGCGTGAAACTCAGGTCTCAAGGTACATCGAACGGGACACGCCAATGATTGTCTGCGTCAAGAAAGATATTATTCCGCTAATTGTAAGTCTTGGATAGATGAATGCATTAAAGGAGTGGGCTACGGTTGTCAAGGCACTTGAGACAGGTGACCAGACAGTTATTTTGCGAAAGGGTGGAATACTAGAAGTTGCATCTGGATTTTTAGTAGAATCAGAAAAGTTTCTTCTTTTTCCAACATTTGAGCACCAAACTTACGACAATCTAAAGCCACAGTTTCACAAGTATTTGGATATTGCAATGGGGCAAAAACCAAAGGAGGGACAAAACAAAATAACATCGTATGCCGAGGTTCTAGCAGAATCAGACGTATTATCGGACAATAAAATTAATCAGCTATCCCAGTTCCATATCTGGAGTGACCTATACATCGCAACAAGAAGAAACTGGATGCCAAACAGACCAATGAAGGCAGTGTTTCTCAAGGTTTTCAAGGTACCAGAATTTGAAATTCCGCTAAAACCAGAATACCACGGTTGCAAATCTTGGATAGACATAAATGCAAATCTCAATTCTGGAGAGTCAGTTTTGAGTAAGACAGAACTTGATTTGAGATTGGCAAAGTTCAAGGAGATTGTAAATTGAAATACAAGACGCTTGGAAAATCAGGAATTAGGGTATCTGAAATAGGATTTGGAGCATGGACCATAGCTCTTGACTGGTGGGGTAAAAAAATAGAAGATGACGAGGCAAAAAGAATGCTCAAGCATGCGTACGATTTAGGAATCAACTTTTTTGAGACAGGAGACATGTATGGTAAGGGTAAAAGCGAAAAGCTGATCGGTGAAGTGTTCAAGGGAATGAGAAACGAGATAGTCATATCCACAAAATACGGTTATGAGTTTGAAGGCGCGCAGCAAATTGGTCACAGCGAACTGCCGCAAAGATTTGATCCATTATTCACAGAGCATGCGCTAGAAAAAAGCCTTGAAAGACTACAGACAGACTACATTGATGTGTATGGATTGCACAATCCAAAAATGTACCACATTCAAAACGACACAATATTCCACACATTAGACAATAAAATTAATGAAGGAAAAATCAATACGTACCAAGTTGCACTGGGACCTGCAATAGGCTGGACGCATGAAGGCTTGGAGGCGATGAATCGAAAAAATGTTTCTGCGGTGCAGACAGTGTACAACATTTTGGAGCAAACACCGGGAAACGAGCTAATCGAGGCAGCTGAGAGAAAAAATGTTGGAATCTTGGTTCGGGTACCAGACGCATCAGGCATTTTGACTGGAAAAGTATCAGTAGATACAAAAATTGACGAAAAGGACCATCGCTCTGTTCGAAAGGGAGAGTGGATCAAAGCATCACTTGCTAAAGTAGAGCAGCTAAGACCAATTGCCAACAGAAATGGACTCAACATTACGGAACTTGCAATCAAATTCATCATATCAAAGAAGGCAGTCTCATCTGTGTTGCCAACGGTAATCACCACTGAAGAAATCGAAATGTTTGCCGCAATGTCAGATGGAAAATACCTAAGCTCGCAAGACATGAAGGAAATAACAGATTTGTACAATTCATGGCCTCCGTATGAGATCAAGTCAACAGTTCAAGCGGCATAATTTCTGATTTTGTGATTTTCCGATTTGGAATCTGAATTTTGTGATTATGGCATAAATTGCATGAAAGGTCAGATTAGAGTTCCATCATATTAAATAATGAAAAAATGCTTTTTTTGATCGAGTACGGAAAACAGTGCAAAACGAGCATTACTTGCTTTTGCAGTAGAAAGTACACTTTTAAAAATGGGAAAACCAGAATATGAAAAAGTTGCCTCCAAGTTAGAAAAAGATTACAATTGTTACATTCCTGACTGTCACGAAAATCCAGAATTTCTAAAAAGAGTCCTGCAGGACATTTTTGGTGATGCCTATGACGACATCATAAATGAGATAAGGGTAGAACTAGGCGAGTTTATCTCTCAAAAGTACTTTGACGATTTTATCAAGGCGCTAGCAAGATAGAAAACCAATTTTAAGATCGCACATTCACATGTCTATAATTATGCAAAAACTTTCACAGAAAGAATTTTTGCTATTCTCACTGGCATCTGTCGTAGTGGTTTTTCTTCTTGCGGGCTTTTTTCATGAAGACGACTATCCTTTAATTGAAAACCAATTCTACTATACGGACATATTTTTTGTTAGTGCCGACAGTAGCTGTTGCTTTTTCAATAATTCTAGTCATGAGGCACGGCAGGACTGGCAACAACTCTAAGGCGCGGATCCTGTATTGCGCAGCTACGATAATTTGGTTTGTAGCAGATCAGATGTATTACCATTTTGGGGAATACGCAACGGAAAATAACAACTCGTATTTGGTTGATTTTTTTTACTTTACCAGTTATTTTCTGTATTTTGGATTTATGATTTTTTATTTAATTCCAAGAAAAAACAAAATTACAAAAAAGAACGTCATTCTTTCTTCTGCAATTTCAATTAGCTTCATAATGCCAGCATTTTACTTTTTCATACAAAGCACACCTATTGACAATTTTGAAACAACGATAAATTTCATCTATCCGTTTCTTGATGCATTAGTATTTGTTCCTACATTTATTTCGGTAATTTTGTTTTTTAGAGGGCAAGTCAATTTTCTGTGGATCACAGTAACGCTGAGCTTGATTTGCATGGCTGCTGCAGACACTCTTTTTGATTGAAAGGTATTATGGTGTATTTTCAGCAAGTAGCACTGCAAATTTGTTTTTTGCGTGGCGGTGGATACTTTTGATTTTTGGTTCTTATAGTCACATCAAAATTTTTGGCGCCACAAAGAAGAATCTTACTGGTTAGACGGTAATTGTTTCTTCAACTTTGAATTCGTTTTCTGTAAAGTATTCAACTCGCGTCTTTTTGAATTCGCGTGAGCTAAATAGAATTTTGTAATCATCCACCTTGATTTGCTGCTGGATCTCTTTTGCCAATTCCTCTGCTTCTAGAATTGACTTGCAGTGTACCATTGAGAACACGTTGTACTGCCAGTCCTGGTACGACGGCCTTTGGTAGCAGTGGCTCACCTGTGGAAATGCACCAAGAATCTTGCCTACTTCTTCAATTCGAGGCTCCGGGACATTCCAGACAATCATTCCGTTTGCGGTAAATCCAACGTCTCTGTGTCTTAAAATGGCAGCATACCTCCGCATGACTCCGATTTTCTCGTACTGTTTTAGTTGCTCAAAAACTTGATCTTCTGTCATTCCAAGGTTTTTGGCTGCTTGTAAAAACGGCCTGTCTACTACCTCAAGGTCTTTTTGCAAATGCCTTATGAACTCCTTGTCTTTTTCAGTTGGGACAAACTTGGTTTCAATGATTTGTTTTTTTTCCTCTGATGGCTTTACTTCTTGCTTTTTTTCATCGACCATCTCAAGTTTTACGCCAATTTTGAACAGTTTGATAGTAGGAAGCAGTCTGACCTTTTTTATTCCGCCAAGTTTTGAAAATTTGTCAACTTCGGTTTTAAGATCAGTGCCAGGAGGAGTGGCCAGTGTAAACCAGAGATTGTACTCGTGGTTTCGCTCATAGTTATGGGAAACTCCGGGATGTCGATTAATTTGATTTGCAACATAATCTAGTCTATCGGGTTCTATCGACATTGCGACTAGTGAGCTCTTGTATCCAAGTTTTCTTGTGTCAAAAATTGCTGAAAGCTGTCGCAAGACTCCAATTGATTTTAGATTAGAAATTCTACTTTTCATCTCATCAGCGGCGAGGTGAAACCTATTTGCAAGCTCCTTGTATGGCTCTGACACTAGAGGAAACGACCACTGGATCTCATTTAGTATTTCTTTGTCAAGGGAATCCAATGAGGTCATACTGGCTTTAGAGTTAGTTTTCAATTAAAAATGTAACGAGAATCTTGGAATCCTATAAATACAAAACCAGATGTGCCAGATCGTGATTGTTGACCTCAACTTGAGGGGAAAATTAGTCATCGTGGTAGGTGCAGGTCAGGAAGGCCTAAAAAAAGTAAATTCGCTTCTGACTCAGGACTGTCAGATTCTAGTAATCAGTGATTCTGCAAACACGCAGATAACAAATTATGCAAAAAACGGCAAAATCGAGTTCAGGAAAACAAGGCTCGACAGTGCAGATTTTCTAGACGAGTATGATCCCTTTTTGGTGATGGCTGCAACAGACGACAGGGAGATAAACAGGAAAATTGTCCAAAAGGCAAAGAAAAAAAGATCCTACGCATATGCGGCAGATGACCCTAGCTTTAGTGACTTTGCACATCCCTCTGTTATCAATATTGAAGATACCGTCCAGATCGCCATATCAACTGGCGGTCGAAGCCCCGCGATGGCACGAAAGATAAAGCTAAAGGCAGAAAAAATATTCAAAGACATAATCGACAAAGAGGATATTTACCAAATCAAGCTGCAAAAAATAGCAAGGGACATGGCAAAAGAAAAGATCCCGACAACCATAGAGCGAAAAAAGTTCCTTTATTCCGTGTTAAATAGCAACAAGATAAAACAGTTATTAAAAGAAGGAAATTTGCAAACTGCACAAAAGGAAATGATCAAAATTTTAGGTGATTGGAAATGAGCAACATAATAAATGCACGTGTGACGTTTCACAATTCACCAATCCACATTTTAGAAAGGTTCACATTCAAGAACATCGATTCGGCGTACGAATATTTCAAAGAATACTCGGGGCTAAAAGAATGCGTCATACTGCAAACATGCAACAGGGTAGAAGTTTTCGGCAGATCAAGCGATTTCAATATTCAAAAAATTAAAAAAACGTGGGCATCCCTTGCAGGACTAGAAGAAGCAGCGTTCAAGGAAAATTTTGAAATATCAGAAAACATTGATGTCTATTCGCATTTGTTAAAGCTCACATCTGGACTTGATTCCATGGTGGTAGGCGAAGAACAGATCCTTGGTCAGATAAAAGAGGCAATAACAAACGCAAGGGAGATCCGAGCATCAGGTGAGTACCTAAACATGCTATTTGACAAGGCAATCAGAATAGGAACTAGAGTAAGAAACTCTACTGGGATAAGCAAGGGAAGCATCTCGGTTGGCTCAATGGCAGTAAAACTTGCAGAGGAAAACATTGATGAACTAAAATCAAAAAAGATTCTTCTCATTGGGACTGGCGAGGCAGCTACAATGGTTGCAAAATCACTAAACAAGCGAGGGTACGAGTTTTTCGTAACAAGTAGGACGCTAGACAGATCAAAAGCATTTGCTGAGACAGTCGGCGGAAACCCGATTGGTTTTGAGGACATATTGTCTGGCTTTTCAAACTACGATGTGTTGTTTGTTGCCACAATTGCGCCGTATTTTTTGGTTACATTTGAGAGAATCAAAGAGGCGATGAATGATAAAAAAACCGGAATGATGATCCTTGACTTGTCAAACCCAAGAACAGTCGATGAGAAAGTCACTACCATTCACGGAATAAAGATGATGAATTTGGATCAAATCGCAGAAATTGTCGATAAAAACATGAGAAACAGGGTAAATGAGAAGACAAATGCAGAAAAAATAATTAGTGAAGAGATATCAGTACTTGAAGCCCAAATGAAAAGACTAGAAGTAGAGCCAGTAGTCAAGGGAATATTCAAGGATATCGACACTCGCAGAGTAAAGGAGCTGGAAAAAGCACTATCAATGCTTGGCGAAACAGACCAAGAAAAAATCAAGATAATTGAAGATTTGACAAAGGCAGTAGTCGAGGGAATAATTTCAGAGCCAATGAACAACATCAGACGCGCATCAGAACAATCAGATGAGGAACTGCTCAAGGCAGCTACAAAGCTTTTTGATTACAAGAAAAAAAGCGAGTAGATTTTCCAAAACATACCAGACTAGAATTATATTGCTTTAGATAGGATTTTGTTCATGACGTCTTCTTTCCCCACAAGACGACTGCGAAGATTGCGTAAAAATGAAAAAATGCGCAACCTAGTTCAAGAAATTACATTTTCTCCAAACGATTTGATTTGCCCAGTGTTCGTTCAAGAGGACCTAAAGTCAAGAATCCAGGTGGATTCCATGGCAGAAATCGAGCGACTCCCGCTATCAGACATAACAAAAGAAGTAGAGGAGATAAAAAATCTCAAAATTCCTGCAATCATGCTATTTGGAGTTCCAACAAAAAAAGACGACGCCGGAACGTCTGCATTTGTAGATGACGGAATTGTCCAAAAGGCGATATCTGAAATTAGGAAAAACTTTGGCGACAGTATTGTCATAATGGCAGATGTCTGCCTTTGTCAATACACCACGTCAGGGCACTGTGGGTTGCTCAAGGGAAATAACATCGATAATGATTCCAGCAATGAGACACTTGCAAAGATTGCACTCAGCCAGGCAAGGGCAGGAGTTGACATTGTATCACCATCCGCAATGATGGACGGCCAAGTCAAGGCAATCAGAGAAAAATTGGATAGGGAAGGATTTACTGATGTTGGAATCATGTCGCATTCTGCAAAACATCGCTCTTCATTTTATTCTCCGTTTAGGGACATGGCATCCTGCGCCCCACAGTTTGGGGACAGAAAGTCATACCAGGTTCCATTTACCAACCCAAGGGAGGCAATGCGTGAAATAGAATCAGACATCAATGAGGGAGTTGACATAGTGATGGTGAAGCCTGCGCTTGCATATCTTGATTTGATTGCAGAGACAAAACGGAGATTCAACATCCCAGTAGCTGCCTATTCTGTTTCAGGAGAGTATGCACTAGTCAAGGGCGCAGCAAAGCAAGGGTGGATAAATGAAATCGATGTCATGTCGGAGATTTTGTTTTCAATTAAGAGAGCTGGTGCTGACATGATTGTCACGTATTTTGCAAAAATGATGGCAAAACAGTTGAACAATCCATGAGAAATGACGAGCGTTTTGAGATAGAAAGAGCATATGATTTACTACCGCATGTTATAGGTGCAAGCTGGGCGTGCGTCTGGTTCAGGCTAAATCGGATAAAAAAGCCGACAATTGAAGAGTTTCGCCAAAAGGTAGCCGAGTACTTTGCAATGATAGAGAAACTAGACGAGATATACCCAGACAACGGGTCGTTTTCTGAGATAAAAAAATACATGAAAAACCGTTACAAAGAGGAAATCGAGAGGATTCTCATTGGGAAAAACCCAGAGATTGAGAAAAGACATTCCCGTTATGTCGATTATGGTTAGATTTCTCGCTTTAGTTCAGTGAGAAATTCCTTTAGTATTGCGGTCCTGCGTTTTGCCTCTTTTTTTGCAAATTTTGTATTCATCTTTTTTTCAAGAAGTAGAAGCTTGCGATAAAAGTGGTCAACTGTCCATTTTTTATCATCTGGTGCTCGGGCATAACAAAACGGATCAGTTACACGATAAATCGGCCTATTCTCTGCGCCGCCCACGCTAAATGTACGTGCAATTCCAATTGCACCAAGAGCATCTAGTCGGTCTGCATCCTGGAGAATCTTTCCCTCCATTGTTTTTGGGGTTTTGTTTCTTGAAAAGCTGTGATCTGCAATCGCACCCACGATTATTTTTATTTCGTTTTTTGTGTAATGATATTTCTCCAGCATTATCTTTGCTTTTTGTGCACTTTTGAGCGATGAGGTTTTTGATCTGTTATCTGATTTTGGAAACGACACAATATCGTGGAGGAGCGCAGCTGCTAAAACCAGATTCAGGTTTACATTTTCGTGTTTTGCTATTTTTTTTACATTTTTGTAAACTCTCATGATATGTTCAAAGTCGTGCGCCGGATCGTTTTTGATTTGTTCTCGTACTTGTAGTTCTAGTTTTTTCAGCTCGTTCATTTTACAGCCTCCAAAATTTCGGCTTTACGAATTGTACTTTTCTTTGCGTTATTAACATATTCCAGTTTATGCATGCAAAAAAAACAAGCATTACAACGGTCAATACATCTACAAGTATGATTCCCAAAAGCCTGTCCTCGAATAATTTTGTAAACGGAGTTAAGACAACTTTGCTAATTGAAATCATTACATAGTATGATATGGCACGCCCAAGCCAAAACCCAATGTAAATTTGCACGCTTTTTGCCATCATCAAGCCGTATCCGATAAAGAGCATGTTACTTGGGAGAGGAGTTGCCGCAAACAAAAACGAGGCAAGAAAATATCCAATCTTTTTTGATTTTAGATAATTTGCAATCCCGTCAAAACTTGATTTTCTCTCTTCACTCATGAATCTTCTAAAAAATCCGCTGGTGTATAGTAAAGCAGACCTTCCAACTGTTGCGCCAGTTGCACCAACTACTGCAAGAAAAACAGGATTCAGTGCATCATCCAGCGCATAAAATGATACTAGAATAAGCCATGTTGGCGGCATCAAAATTGGTGCGGTGTTGACCAAAACAAGGAGAAGAAAAATTCCAAAATAGGAAAATTGACTGAAAATCGAAAAAACATCCATCACGATGTGAATTTTTGTCTCAACTAAATTAGTTTGCAGGCCGAATTATACTGCAATATGTCGATAATTGTGTAATTTTCAGTGTTTTTGATCTCATTATACAAAAAAGTGGATGAAATATCCACTATCTTTAAATTTTATGAACGCGATGATATACCCATGAGTGCCAAGATATGGAAATGTTATCGATGCAACTTGACATTCAAGGAAGAATCCTCTGCAGATTTGCACAAGAGTCTGTCAACTCATAATGTATCTGTGAATGTAATCGAAGTTTAGAAAACATAGTTTTGATTTTTCCGACAAATGGTAATTTTGTAAAAAAGAGTGCAGAGGGTGGGATTTGAACCCACGAACCCCTAAAGGAAGGGATTTCTTATTTTTTGATCTTGAGTCCCTCTCGGTTGGCCGGGCTTCGATACCTCTGCAAATGCATTTTTCAAATCTGAGTATATAACTGATATAGTGGCAGAATGCGTAAATTTTTCACTACTGGTGTAAAATTTATAGAATTTTTGGTCTAATTTCAGGAAACTAAAAAGCTTATTACGGGTTTGTTTCAGATTTGATTTGTGGTAACAACAGCAGAAGCAAAAAACATGAGAAACAAAATCGACATAGAAGGAACAGTCGAGAGAATGGAATCTCCACGAACAGTCAATCTCAAAATGGGCGGAACTACAGATGTATGCAATGCATTTCTAGTCGATGAAGCGGGAGAAATCAAGCTAACCCTTTGGGGAGACGAAATAACCAAGGTAAAGAACGGCTCTAAGATCCTAATCAAAAACGGATACACAAACACATTCAAAAACGAAGTTTCTCTTGGAAAAGGAAAATACGGCGAACTAATAGTAAAAGAATATTAGGCAAAATTAGAAGAACGGTTTTTTCTATAATCAATTATAATTATTATTATTCCAACGATAGTGGTCACTATTCCTGCAATGAAAAAAGTTCCAGAAGCTGCAAGTGGAAGAAGCGATTTACCAAGGGGGGAGTTTGGATTGATTACAGATTTAGAATCATCAGGGTTTTCTGTAAACATCATTACCAATGTAACTGGATTGCTGCCTTTGTTTTCTATATTGAAATTGTAAACATCAGATCTCGTTATTTCTAGTGTTTCAAAAAATACGGGCTGATTTGTTGTGAATTTTCCAAAATCATCGCCATAAATATTGGAAATAGAAATCACAAGGCTTTCATCCATTTGGGAATTCATTATTTGAAATCCCCACAGAAGTGTTCTTGTGTCGCTTGACGCATCAAATGAAAAATATGCAGTCTCTCCAGGCGGGATTTGTGTTTTTTCAGACACCTGATCAAATGCATCCTTTAGTACTTCTGGAAGCAAAAACTCATCACCAGTCATCCCCGAGCTTTCAAGTATTGAAATTGCTATAGAAAACGAAATTGCGAGCATTACTACGCCTGCAAGCGAAACTATAACTCCCCTCTTTCTCATGTATAATGAATCCAAATCACTGTTTTATAACATATACATAAAAAAAGTCAGAGAATTAACGCCTTGACTTTTTCTTTTGTTTCTTTGAGGATTTCTTTTTGGCCGCAGTTTTCTTTTTTGGTGCAGTCTTTTTCTTTGTGATTTTCTTTTTTGCTGCCTTTTTCTTAGATGCCGCCTTCCTTGCTGCCGCTTTTCTTTTTGCAGCTGCCTTTCTTGCCGCTATTCTTCTTTTTCTTGCCATTTGTTCTGCTAATTTCTTTGATACGACATCTAGTATTTTGCTGACGTTTTGCTCTTTTTTGACTGCCGTATCGACACGCTTTCTGAGTCGCTCAGAGTCGACAGTGCTTACTTTAATCTGGTTTAGTAATACTGGTTTTGATTTTGTCTGCTTTTGGATTTGATGCGAGGTTTGGGTTTTTGATTTTTTGAAGCCTTCAATTACCTTGACGAGTGCATCTGCTGCGGCCTGCCTTTGTTTTGCTTCCTCTTCTAGTTCGGCAATTTTTTGAATAATTTGCTCCATTCTTTCTGCAGCAATTTGTTTTGCTCCCTCTGTTTCGGCATTCTGCAGATCTGTTTCCACTTGGTCTTTTGCGGCAATCTCTTGGGTCAGGCGTTCCTGTGCTGCAGATGCAAGCCTCTCAAGGCTTTCCTTTCTTGCCAAAACATGGTTAAATTCGGCATTAATTTCGCCTAGTTTTACCTTAGAATCCTCCAATCTGTGTTCAACTGACGATAATCCAGATGACGATCGGCGGGCCAGTGAAACTGCTTTTTTTAGCATTTTTTCTTGTAGTCTTCGCTGTTTTGAGGCGTCTAATTTTTCCTGTTTTAGCTTTTGCGCTAGTTTAGCTAATGAGGCCAATGAGAATCATCGCATTTGATTATCGATAAGGTGTTACTATAATCAGTATTTGACTTGTAAGTTAAGAATTTTAACACTCGATCACGTGGTTTTTTTGTTTTCCCAGATGAATTAATTAAATTGCACATATTTGTGATTTTATGGAGTTTCATCCATCACAGATACCAATTGTAAAAACATTTGTCGCAAAAAACGAAAGAGATGCGTCCAATTTTGCATCCGAAATGGTAAGACTTGGTTTTGAAAATCAGAAAGGCGGATACAAGGTGCTGATGCCAAAACAAAAAGACTTAGCAAAAAGAATCGGGTTTATCGTAACGACAGAGATCAACTACATGCTAAGACAGGCAAAGCAGGAAAGAAATCTCAGATACTGGACGTACCACCATGATGCGGAAAACTATGCTATTATTCTGATCAGTCCCAGAGTCCTAGATGATCTAAACTTGTGACTTTTTGAAAAACTCGTTTAGTTTTACTTTTTTGCTTACCAAATTTGCAACAATGATTCCAAAAATGGTTCCGCCAAAAACATCCATCGGATAATGCTCCAAGACATAGATTCGGCTGATTGATTCTAGAATAGGAAACAGCCACATCAGATATCTGCCCCTTGGAAATCGCTCAGATAGTGTATATCCAAGGACGAAGGCCACGATTGCAGCTCGGGTTGCGTGTCCTGACGGAAAAGAGCCATCAGTTCCAATAACAAAGGTGTCCCGGCCTATCGCATATGGGAATTTTGAGCCTAAGAACTCTAGGTCTGGGCGCGGGCTGTCTATTACGTATCCTTTGAAGTATCCAGAGGCAAGCGTTCCAATCACTATGCACAGCAAAAGCGTGATTCCTATTCTTCGTGTCTTGCGTATGATGGCAAGTATTACGCTGAAAAGCAGAATAGATATGACATTGCCTATCTCTGTCATTCCCCACATGAAGAGATCCATCGCACGGTTTCCTGCTATTGACTGAAAGTACAGTATGATTGACCTGTCAAAGTTGGAGGTGATTTTTGCTTGCACCAGAAGGGACATTATGATAAAGGCAAGCACAAAGAGAAGAAACGCCCTTGATCTAACATTAAACAACCAGTTTTGCAATTATATCGCATCCATGTATGACATTTTTAATTTATCTCAAACCGTCTAACCATATCGTACTGTAAAATGTTTTGCAGGAATGATTCTGATCGGCTGAAAGATTTTAAGCTGGCAGAAAAAGACAATGGGTGTGAAGATTCTAACCCTTGACGATTTTGACTTGAAGGGAAAGACTGTTCTTTTGCGTGTCGACATGAATTGCCCAATTGATCCTGTAACTGAGGAGATCTCAGGGGCCAAAAGAATCGAAGAGGTAATCGAAACCATCAAGGCCCTAAGCGAGGCAAGAGTTGTCGTCGTGTCACACCAGGGGCGAGTTGGAAACACAGATTATGTTGGAATGGAACAGCATGCAAAAATTTTAGAAAAACTGCTTGGTAAAAAAATTATTTACGTTCAGGATGTTATTGGCTCGCTTGCGCAATCTGAAATAAAAAAAATGAAGGATGGCGACATCATGCTATTGGACAATCTTAGATTTTGTGCAGAAGAAAATTACGAGTTTTCTCCAAAGGACGCGTCAAACACAATAATGGTCAAAAGGTTGGGTAAGCTTTTTGATTTGTGTGTCCTGGACTCGTTTCCAAGTGCGCACAGGTCGCACCCGTCACTTGTCGGATTTTCGCATGTGATACCCGCATGTGCTGGAAAAATTGTAGAGCGTGAGGTGCGAAAGCTAGATGAAATACTAACAGTTGCAAAGGCTCCCCATGTCATAGTGCTTGGAGGTTCCAAGGTAACTGACAGATTGGAGGCAATCAAGATGCTCATAAAAAGGGGCAGGGCAGACCAGATTCTTCTAACTGGCCTGATAGGCAATGTTTTCATGCGTGCACAGGCACGAATCAAGTACCCGCTTGGAATCAAGGGTGAAGAGGAGGCAGTTGCAAAGGCGCATGCCCTGATGGGAGAATATCCGGATGTCTTCTTTACTCCAGTAGATGTGGCAATAAGCAAAGACGGCGAAAGACACGAGCTTGATGTCAGGGAGTTAAACAAGGGTGACCAGATCTACGATCTTGGTCCAAAAACAATCGAGCATTACTCCAGAATAATATCAAGTGCAGGAACTGTTTTCATCAGCGGTCCTGCCGGATTTTTTGAAAAAGAAAAATTCAGCTATGGCACAAAATCACTTCTAGAGGCAGTTGCAAACTCTATGGCAACTACCATAGTAAGCGGAGGACACCTTACATCAGCACTCAAAAAATACGGGTTGGCAGAAAAGATAACTCACATTAGTACAGCAGGCGGCGCACTTGTACTATACCTAACTGGAGAAAAGCTTCCCATGATCCAGTCTTTGGAAAGTGCTGCTCAGAGATACAAATCTAAATAGATGCCTTGCATGCAGGGCAGACTCGTGATTCGGATTTTCCAATCGGGGATTCAGTGTTGCACGAATTGCATTTTACTTTTTCCAAGTCATCAAACAGTTTGAAATACTGAGTGGTAAAGTTTTGCGCAATGTTTCGCATCAGCCCTGCATCGCACAGCTCTGCAAAATATTTTTCCATATCATCTATCACAAGTGATTTATCAATAGAGTTGTTTTGTTGCAGAATTTCGAATATCTCGTCGTTTGTGAATCTAATGTCTGGGTTGTTGTATTTGTCAAAAATCACTTTTCGTATTTCTAAGGGAACGTTAGCCAAGGTAATCCCTAGTAGAGTGCCGAAGCCTCTTGCTTTAGCGCATCTGCATTTGTGTCGTTTAGATGTTTTGCAAGGTACGTGTAGATTCCGTATTTTAGCACTTTGAGTGACAAAAGTGCGCATTTTATTCTGACTGCCTGAAGGTTTTGCAGACCAAGTTCGCCTAGGATGTCGTCTTTTTGTATTTTTTTGACATCGTCAATGCTTTTTCCTTTCACAATTTCAGTCATGACAGAAGAGCATGCCATGCAGATAGCGCAGCCCCTCCCGTTGAACTTGATGTCAGATACCTTATTGTCCTTAATGTTCATGAAAATGTCAATTGAGTCGCCGCACAACGGATTGCTGTCATGGTATGTTACGTCTGGATTTTCAATTTTTCCAAAGTTGCTTGGGTGTCTTGAATATTCCACAATCATCTCATGGTATATGTCGGCATTGCTACTCATAGTTTGAACAACCTCGCTGCCTTTTCAAGTGATTTTATCAAAACGTCGACTTCTTCTTTAGTGTTATAGATGTAAAAGCTTGCACGTGATGTTGCTGCAACATCTAGTCTTTCCATCAGCACCTGTGCGCAGTGGTGGCCGGATCTTATTGCAACTCCTTCTTCGTCTATGATGGTTGCAAGATCATGAGGGTGAATGTCTGCAAAATTAAATGATATCACTCCACCTCTCTTTGAGATGTCCTTTGTTCCGTAAATTTTGAGTCCCTTGATTGTAGACATTTTTTCAAGTGCGTATTTTGTTATCTCGATTTCATGATTCCTGACAAAGTCCATCCCCAAATTACTCAGATAGTCAAGTGCCGCTGAAAATCCAATCACATCTGCGATATTTGGAGTTCCTGCCTCAAATTTGTATGGCAAGTCATTCCAGGTGGTCTCGTATTTGTGGACCTCGCGGATCATGTCGCCCCCTCCGTGAAATGGAGTCATTTGCTCTAGTAGTTCCTTTCTTACCCACAAAACACCCACCCCCGTTGGACCTAGCATTTTGTGTGCAGAAAACGCAAAAAAGTCGCATCCAATTTGCTGCAGGTCAACTTTCATGTGCGGGACAGACTGTGCGCCGTCAACTAGTACTTTTACCTCTGCCTTTTTGCACATTCTCATTACTTCTGCCATGTCAGTTATGGTACCAAGTACGTTTGACATCTGGCTTATGGCAACGAGTTTTACCTTACCAGTTGCAAGATAGGTTTCAAGCTGGTCTAGGAGCAGTTCGCCATCATCGTTTACTCCAATGTATTCTAACTTGGCGCCCTTTTCCTGGGTCAGAAGCTGCCATGGGACAATGTTGCTGTGGTGCTCGTATTCGGTTGTAACTATGATATCGCCTTGTTTTACGTTCTGGCGGCCCCAGGTGTATGCTACGAGATTAATTGCCTCAGTAGTACCTCGGACAAAGATTATCTCCCGTCTGTCTTTGATGTTGAGAAATTGGGCAACCTTGTCGCGGGTTACCTCGTATGCCTCTGTTGCCTCTTCTGCCAGTGCATGGACTGCTCGATGAATGTTGGAATTGTGATTTGTGTAAAAGTCTGAAATTGCATTGATTACCTGAATTGGTTTTTGTGCAGTTGCTGCATTGTCAAGGTATACTAGCTGCTTGTTGTTTCGCACCTTTCGTTTTAGAATTGGAAAGTCTTCTCGAATTTTTTCAACAGAAATCGCAGTCTGCATTACTATACCTCAACGTAAATCTCGTTTTGATCTATTTTAACATTGTACGTTTTTAGTGGTTCCTCTGCAGGTGGGTTCTGCGGCTTGCCGTTCTCCAAATTAAAAACAGAAAGATGTAATGGGCATCTTACTCCCTCATCATTTAGAAATCCTGATGATAGGTCTGCTTCGGCGTGCGTGCAGATTCTGTCTGTCGCATATATAGTTCCGTTTAGGTTTGTTATGAGAAGGCGCTTTTCTTTGTGATCAAAACTGAACATTTCGTTATTTCCAACTTGGTCTTTACTACATGCCTTAATCCAGCTTGCCAAGACGCTCACCGGTACTTGTAGTGGGTTTCAAGCTGGTCTGCTTCTTTGTATCTTACTTCCTCTACTTCCACTATTGATTTTAGCTGCTCGTCGGATTTTATGACCAGATCATGGTTCTGCCAATTTGATTCTATCAGGTATGAAATCCACGCCCTTACCTGGTATGACATCACTCTTGACATTGGCTCGAGGAATCCTTCGACGATTATTTTTTCTGCCTCGGAGCGGTCAAGACACCGTGCCCCAAGATAGAAAATTTGTTCCTCATCTATTTGCGCAACAGATGCAGAGTGGGTTGCCTTGACATCGTTTGTCAGAATCTCAAGTCCTGGGATGGCATCAGACTTTGCGTCCTTGTCAAGTAGAATAGAGCGGCCAGACAGAAATGATTTTGATTTTGGCGCAGTCTCCAATATTTTGATCATTCCCTTGAACAATGATTTTGATTTGTTTTTGAGAACAGATCTTTGCACTACCTGTCCTTCGGTGGATGGTTTTTGGTGAATCAGATTTGCAGACAAGTCAAATGACTGCTCATTGTTCCCAAATACGACCTCCGCGTCTTGCACTGATGCACCAACGCCGTTTAGGTAATAGTTTGTTCTGTATCTAGATAGCATTGATCCAAACAGTCCAAGGTACGAGTTTACCTTTGCATCTTGGGATAGGGTACAGTTTCGTGTGGAAAAGCTAACCGCGCTTTGGTCCATTGCCTGAAATGATGTCAGATGCAGCTGGCTGTTTGGGTGCGCGTTAATTGTCATTAGTTCAAGATATGCTTGCTGTTTGCTTGATTTTGGCGCATATAGTTCCTGCACTATGCTTGCCTTGCTTGACTCTTCTGCTATGATGATGTTTTTTGATATTGTAGATGTTCCGTCAGGCGACACTGAGGATACCACATGGATTGGCTTTTCCAGTATGAGGTTTTTTGGAATTTTGATAAATATTCCTGAGTTAAACGCGGCATTATTTAGTGCAGTATACTTGTCTTCATTTGGATTGCTTGATTCAAGGATTTTTCTGACCGTATCGCCGTCTGTCTTTATTGCATCATAGATTGATGTTACCACAAGCCCCTTTGATTTTATTTCCTCTGGAACGTGGATTCTAAAAATGTTAGAGCCGATCTGAATGATGTGTATTTCGGATTCAAGCTCTTGTAGTCTTGGCTTTAACGAATCAAAGATTACGTTCTCTGAGATTATGGATAGGGATACCTGTGCAGGATCCATTCTCTTTGCGTCTGTGTATTTGTTGTATAATGGAGATACCTCGGGTGGCAAGGTCTGATATATGGTAAAAGAATTCTTTCTGTATTGTTTTAGCCAGTCTGGCTCACTTTTTGATGCTGAGATATCATCGACGTGAGTTGTGGTGATTGTTGATAGTGCTTGCATGGCTGTTCAAAAAGAAAAAGTAGGATTTTATCCTACAGAATCGTCCATTTCTAGTTTTATGAGTCTGTTTAGTTCTACTGCATACTCCATTGGAAGCTCTTTTGTGAATGGCTCCATGAATCCGTTTACAATCAGGGTAAGTGCCTCTTCTTCTGTAAATCCCCTAGTCATCAGATAGAATATTTGCTCGTCTCCAATTTTTCCAACGGTTGCCTCGTGGGTAACGGTTGCGTCTTCTTGATTAATTTCCATGTATGGATAAGTGTCAGTCTTCGATGTGTCATCGAGTAACAAGGCATCGCATCGAACTGATGCCTTTACGTTTTTGGCGCCCTTTGCGACATGGAGTAGTCCCCTGTATGTTGATCTTCCGTTTAGCCTGCTTACTGATTTTGATGTAGTTCTAGATGTAGTGTCAGATGCTAGGTGTACCATTTTTGCGCCGGTGTCTTGGTGCTGGCCTTTTCCTGCAAATGCGATTGACAGTGTTTCGCCGTGTGCATGTGGTTCAAGTAGATAAATTCCAGGATATTTCATTGTGATTTTGCTTCCAATGTTTCCGTCAATCCATTCTACCTTTGCCCCCTCGTATGCATATGCTCGTTTTGTTACCAGATTATAGACATCGCTTGACCAGTTTTGGATCGTAGTGTATCTTAGTTTGGCATCTTTGTGCGCAACTAGCTCCACCACTGCAGAGTGGAGTGATTCTGATGAATATACAGGTGCAGTACATCCTTCTATATAATGGACTTCGGACCCTTCGTCTGCTATGATCAGGGTTCTTTCAAACTGTCCGATGTTTTCTGCGTTAATTCTAAAGTATGCTTGTAGTGGCATGTCGACTTTGACTCCCGGTGGGATATAGATAAAAGAGCCACCACTCCACACTGCAGAGTTTAACGCTGCAAATTTGTTGTCCTCTGGTGGAATTACTTTGCCAAAGTATTTTTTAAAAATCTCTGGGTGCTCCCTCAGCGCAGTTTCAGTGTCAAGAAAGATGACACCTTTCTTTGCCAGATCTTCTCTTAGATTGTGATATACTACTTCTGATTCATATTGTGCGCCTACTCCTGCAAGGAATTTCTTTTCTGCCTCAGGAATGCCTAGCTTGTCAAATGTTTTTTTAACATTTTCTGGAACATCTTCCCAGTTTTTTTCGCTTTTCTCAGAAGCCTTTGCATAATAATAGATATTTTGAAAATCAATTGCGCCAAGATTTGGGCCCCAGTTCGGCATTGGCTTTTTCATAAAGACGTCGTAAGATCGTAATCTGAAATCAAGCATCCATTGTGGTTCGTTTTTGAGCTTGCTAATTTCTATGACGGTCTCTCTTGTCAAGCCTTTTTTGGAAAGATGGACGTATAGTTCTGTTGAATCTTTAAAATCATATTTAGAATAATCCATTTCTAGATTTTCCGTTGTCATGCATTACAAAACTCCGTTATGTTATAAATAGATTTTACATTGAATACTAGTTGTGTGGCGGAGTAGGTCTAGCTAACATAGCTTAAGCTAAGCTTATAGGTTAAGCTAATACAAAAGTAAATTTTAAAATTATATGAAATATATCAAATAAACATTGAAAGACATTACAACAATCAGAATTACAAAGTCAACACACAAAGATCTGTTGAAGATCATGGGAGAGATACAAGCTAAGACAGGAGAGATACCCACCCTCGATGACGCATTGAAAGAATTGTTAGAGAATTATAAGAAAGGTAAAAAATAATTACAGAATATCACGTCATACGAATACATTTTTGGTAGATTCTAACCGCCATGCTAATGTGTTAGCTTGTTGGCAGTTGGAATCTTAGCTTCTGCAAAAAACTTTGACGGAATTAGTTTTAAAAATCAGCATAACCAGTTGCTGTACTTTCTTTTTGTCTGCGCGTTTTTGAAGGAATCCAAAAACAACTCACATGGATCTTCATGTTTCGATACGCTTTCTACTGAAATTTGCATCGGATGAGGCATCAATCTGGGTCTATTTTAAGACCATGATAGGTAACGGGTCTAGTGGGAACCAGTACCCATTTTGGGCCTATTTTAGACCCAGATTGTGCGTAATTGTGGAATTTAGATTCTTAAAGCGTGTTACGAATTCTTCCTAAATTTTGTTCCAATAATAGTAACTGAAATCAAAGAAAGAGACAAAATCAAAGCCGTAATTGCTCCAAACTCTGGAACTGGCTTTGCCAGAGTCATCTGGTATAATCCGACAGTTGCAGTTCCATTAACATATGATGGATACCTGTAAACAAGATGACTGCCATCAGGACTGATGACAAAATACGCCGGATTATCGTTTGTTGGGGGGATCAGCACTTCAGAATTTCCATTCATATCGGTTATTCCAAGTGAGCCGCCAGACCAACCCTTGGTGCAACCCTGAATATGATATATTATCAATTCTTCATTTGGTGCAAAAATTGGCTGCGAACCGCAATCAGCATTCTCTACACGCGATATTATTGTACTAGTTTTTGTGTTGACATCATATATTGCAAGATCTCTTTTGGCCCAACCATCTCCCGAATCTGTAGTTTTTCTATACAGGATTTTTGTTCCATCCGCATTAATATCAAATGACCAAAAATCCGGATCATTTGCAATCTCTTGAGCCGCGTTTGTTTTTGTATCATATTTTAAAAGATGAAACTCGGGATTGCCGCCAGTAGATGTGGCTTTCCCCTCTTTTGCATAAAAAATGTTCCCTTGTTGATCTGTGCTGAACGAGACGGCTTGAATTCCCGTGTCTGTGTTTGTCTTTTGTTTCATATCAAAAATGTAAATTTCTCTATTGGAAAGATTGGAAAAGTAAACCTGTTCACCTGATGGTGAGAACTGTCCATAGATCAACTCATAGGGTTCTTTGAAGATGGTATCAGGAATATCTAGATCAGTTATGGTTTTAGAATTGACATTAAAGGTGGCAAGTTTGCTGTAAGGCACTCCATCTTCCAAAGCCTGACTGTATGATAACAGGATGTTTTGTCCGTCTGGACTCCAGTCAAGAAGCCGAATCTCTGTGTAATCTGAGCTCCTAAATATCGTAGTGATTTGGTTGCTTGCAAAGAGTGGCTCATTTACAACAAATTCCTTTGGCTTGCTTTTTATTTCGTAAAATTTTTCCCCATCAAACCATCTTGCAGTAGCCTGTGCAGTCCATTTTCCAGCTGGATCTGCTAGAATGGTCCATTGCCCGATCCTTTCACAGATGTCATGCCCATAGGAAGTGCTTTCTGTTTTGCGTTCACCATTTGGATCAAGATATTCTATGTAAAATGAGAGTTCGCCTTTTCCAACTTCTCTGTGTGAAGCGGGATCTGCAAATTCTTTCAGATCATTTTGAGCAGGAAACGGGCACATCTTCCAAAAAACATTTTCGTACGTTCCAAATTGTACATTGTTTTGATCAAACCACAACTCCAACGGATAATTTTGCGCAAGAACAAATTCATTTTCACGAGGTATGACAAAAAAATACCGATAATCAACATCGTACGTCTCAAATCCGTCCTTGTGAATCTTGGTTTTTAATTCGTATCTTCCAAATTCTGCCTTTTCATCCAGTCCAAATTCAAAGGAAGTATTTCCTTGTTCATCTGCTTCGAATTTGTCATTGAAGATGCTTACACCGGCTGGATCCAGAATCTGTATCTCAAACGTAGAATGTGGAGTTTGAATTACTCCACCCCAATCTTGGTACGCGTTAGACCAACCAGAAAATAAGATCGTATCATTTCTAAAAAATTGGTTTTCTCTCTCGGATTCCCAATTCCATGCGTTTAGATCACCATGAAAATGAACATCGTCTTGTTGTGCAAAGACAGGGACAAAGAACCCAATCAAAAATAAAAATATTGCAAAATATTTCATTGCTGATCTGAATTATCTAATGCAGGATTCTTAAATCGTGCTACAGAATCTTCCTAAACCATTTCATAGAAGAGTGAATGTTCAATTAATCCACGATTCAAAGCCAAAATTAGCCAAATGTCAAAACTGCCTAGTCATACACTTTGGCAATATACACCACGTCTATTCCAGACAGTCCCGTTATTTGCACATTAACAGGCGACCAAGGACATGGGTACACATTCCACAGCCAAGGAAAGTCATTATCAAACAAATGTGATTCGTCATATCCAACTGCCAGCGGCAGTCCATTACAATTAAAAAACATCGGAGTTATTCGGTAAAATCCTTGCGATCCATTTGGCGCAGTAATAGTGTACACGATGGTCTTATTGGTGCCATCAATAGTAATGTAATCTGGGTTTGGCACGATGGAAACGTCGGATACAGCAGAATATCCTTTGCCTATTCCTGAGAATACTATTCCTGAATATCCGTCACCCTGGCCAGTGTTCCAGTTCATGGTGCATATTTTTCCAGTAGAGTTTGGCTTCATGAGAAACACAGGTACATAGTTGACTGCAAGCGACGTACCGTTTGGGAAGGTGTCGCGTCGAGGTGATTTTGGCTTGAATTCAGTCTCGCATTCGGTTGATAAATTTGATTTGTTTGCACTCTCTTGTTTTGAATCAAAAGTACACACAGGTATTCCTTCACCGGAACACCACCCACTAGGGTTTAGGCTATGCCTGCATGATGATTTTTCTTCATATTGACCGCCCATCAAAGAACACTGTTCTTCCGAAACATATTCGCATTCATCGTATTCTTCTAGCCAGTTTCCGCCATTTTGTACACATGTTGCTGGCAGGGGGAACCCACCTTGTACTGAGCTAAAAGGCCATGTCTCAGAGCCCCATCCGCGTTTTACCAGTTCGATTTTTGTTTCCGACTTTACACATGCTGGAAAACCATCAGACACCCTTCGCAACAGTTCTAGTCCGGTTTGACATTTTATGTCATTCCTACTCTCTCTTTTGTATTGGCTTAATGGTGAATCAACGTAATCTTCAATCAAAAACCCACTAAATGCTTCGCTCCCACCTTCATTATCTCCTATAATGGAATGAAATGTGTATCTGCCTGCCACAACAGGAGTAAAACTCCATGATGCTAAAGCGGTTCTCTCGCATTCCTGAAAATTCAACTGTGTTTTTTCTGAAAGAATTCGACCTGTTTTTGGAACATTAACTTTGAACTCAAAATCTTTTTTCTCAGCAATTAGATCTCTGTTGTATCCATAATAGGTCAGATCAACGGGCTGGTTTGTGTAAAAGTATCTGCTTTGATTGTTTTGTGAGATATGTAATCCGGATTCACCATACATCTCATCTAGCAGTTGTTTTGGTGAGCAGTTTGATTTTGTGGTTTGCGAGTATAGTGACTCTCTTAGCATGCCATCTTTTTGGTACAAGAGAAAGAGTACTCTATCATCAATGTGAAAGATTTTATCATAAATCATTGTTTTTTGAGGATCATCGTATTGTCGCAATCCTGGAGAGACAATAGTAACTGTTTTTGTATCAACATCATAGTTTTTTGGGGTTTTGAGGTATTCTTCCACTTGTACGACATAGTTTGTTTCTAGTTCCGTTTTATTTTCTTCAAAAGAGACTACCGTTCCAACCAAAATCACATCTGATTCCTTTTTTCCGTCTCCCACTAGGATGGCGTCCGCGGTCATTACTCCAGAAACAGAAAAGACAAAAATCAACAATAGAAAAATTATCTTCAAGGTTTATTCTCAATTTTTAGTAAGATGCTCTTAAAGGATGCTACAGAATTATCTCAATTTGGAAAAGACGGATCATAAGGGGAGTTACAATCAAGTATTCCACACGGATTAGCAACATCTGTAATCATAGAATTTGTGTAAAGTGTTCCGTTAAGCAGGATTCTCTTGTAAGAAGAAATGCTGCCAGTTATATCAAAATTAGCATCAAAACCATGCTGAATGATTTCAGGATATTTGCAAATCAATCCTTGTGGCAAATCCGCATCGGTGTGGTAGAACTCATAATAATAATTTCCAGATGTTTGTACAATTCCCATGTATTTCAAAAATGCCGGATTTGACTTGCCCATGCAGACAGATATGAATGTCTGACCCTTTTTTACCAAATGAGTGTATTCGAACTCGTTTGGGATTTCATACTGATTGACGGTTTCATTGCCAATTCGGTAATTATTTCTGTGAAAAACAATCCGTATGGTTTCATCGTCGATTAATGTGACGCTACTAATTGTCGCCCAGTGTTTCTCATTATTACCTACTCGTTCAAAATGATAATCACCTATTGGGGAAAACTCCGGATTTGTAAACGAGTTGTAATACAAGATGCCACTAGGATCTTGATAAATCGCAAACATTACTGC
>JACRJT010000047.1 GCA_016215465.1 Nitrososphaerota archaeon
CAATTCTGTTTGTGGGATGCCCAAAGAACCTGCAAATCTTATCCATGGTAGGATGTGCTCTTGTTCCTCTTTTCTGTTAGAGTCGATCGCTTCTCTCATGCGTGTTGGACCATACCTCATTATTGTTTCTACGAAAACTGGGACTGCCTTTACCAGTTGAAAATATTCTTTTGAATAACCGGCAATGGATTCAAGAGGAAGACTTCCTTTGGTCCAATCAACATAAAATGGATGCTTCAAAAGACTCTTCCGTTCTATTAACTCGTCTATTCTTTTTACAAGAGGATGCATGATATGGCATAAACCCCGTAGCTTAAAATTCAGTTTGATTGCAATGCAATACAGACATTTAACATCGGAAAGCCGGTACCATGTGGTATTATAATGCCAAAAGGCACGAAGCATGATTCTATTGCAGACAGACGCATATGATGGGGGCACGGATGCCACAAACGGCAACGCATAAAAAAGAGCAGACCATTATCTGACAATCATTGTCGAAGGGAAATTATTTGATATGACGGGTGTTTGTCTGATGTGTACAAACAAGGGGGTTTATGGCATGAGGGTACCTTGTAACTTGAGATGGGTCTGATCTAATGCCAGTTTTGCTTTCAGGTAGCAATATTACCAAAAAAGCATCAATAACAATTCCAGGCGTAGAGTCCATTTGCATCATGAATAACAAAGGCAGGATGATAGAAGCAATTGGTGTCGATACCATCAGACTGCCAAATCATAAAAAAGAAATGTTTCTGATGGGGATATCTCTGTTACATTCCGTACAAAGGGATTTTGATGAAGATATTGAACCAGTTGAATACAGCCTAACCAAACGAGGCAACGCTAAATTCATTTCAATTCCAATGCCAAATGGGACTATAATTTTAGCTGTTGCCAAAAAACACGTAGATCATGAAAAAGTTGTAGACTGTGTCATTCATATGATTAATGGCGCCAAAGAGTTCTTGGGAGAAAAACTGATAGAATGAACATATACGATACAAAACAAATCAAATGTTATAGGTGCGGCAAATTCATCGGCGAAGTCGACTGCGATGTTGAGATAATTTGCCCAAAATGTGGGCCTTGTGCGGATCCTTTTCCATCAGATGAGATCATTACAAAATCATGACATCTGGAGAAGCAAACTAGTGTGTTACAAAAAGCGTTAATTGAGAAATTTACCTACACTGACAACTATAGATATCTTGAGGGCAAAAAACAGGACCCAAGAGATCATAAATGATCTAATTCCTATTTTGCAGTCTTTGGGAGTTTTATTGAAAATGTCGTTCCCCTGCCAAGTTCGGTGTCAACCGTGATTGCGCCGCCGTGTTTTTCTACTATGTTCTTGCAGCTTGGCAAGCCCAATCCAGTACCGATCTGTCTTGTGGTAAATAACGGCTCGAATATTTCTGGCAATATGTCTGGCGGGATCCCGGGGCCCTCATCTTTGATATCAATAATTACGTGATCTACTCTATCATGAATCGTAATGTCGATTTTTCCCCTGTCTTCCATTGCCTGAATTGCATTCAGAATCAGGTTTGCAAAAACAATCTCCAACTGTTCTGAATCGCAGTCTACCATCACATTACTCACAGGTATGGACAATTTCACAGACGATGGAACTGTGATCCTTTCTACAGTAGTCTGAATGATATTATATATGGAATGGGGCTTGATCTCAAGATCTTGAGGCGTAACATATCCCAGTACCTCGTTTACCTGGTGAGATATGCGCGTGGTGGCCTTTTTTATCATGGAAAAGTATCTTGTGCACTCGGGATCAGTCATGCAGTTTTTTAGCTCGGCAAGCTCAATGGAGTTTTTTATGATCGAAATAGGATTTCTGAAATCATGAGCTATTCTGGATGTCAGTTCCCCAAGAACGGTTAATCGCTGCTTTTTCAGACTTGTTATCTGTTCTTTATAGTCATAGACATCCGAGTTGTCTCTTATTGCAGTGACGCTCCCAATGAGCATTCCCTGTTCATCATACAGGTTGGTTGCGCTCAGCAAACCCGGAAAAGAAGACTCGTCCTTTCTTTTTAGCCATATTTCCCTATCTTTGACCTGGCCAGTCTCGCACCACTGCCTGAAAATTTCCTTCATATCGGATACAAAGTCACCAGAAACGTGATCAAAAATCGATGATCCTATTGTCTCTGGAATGGAATAGCCAAGCGCATTTGCATATGCGTTATTGCATATGATGATTTTCCCATTTTTATCAACCGTCCTAAACAAGATTGGAGAATTATCATAGAACGTCTTGTAGAATTTTTCGTCTATGGTCGAACTCATGGACCTGTCCTTAGTTTGATTAGCATGAAGTTGCAGTATGTCTGGCAGCCGATATTGTTATGGGGGGGGGGGTAATTCCTGTGATATGATTGCAAATTTTACTTTTTTGCGCCATGGTGTGATCTTTTCAGATATTAATTAATATTTTAGCTTGATCATAATGTTCAGTTTTTTGGAATCTCCACAACAAATACAGTGGGATCATTCCTGACCGAAATGGCTCCACCGTGAGATTCTACTATATTCTTGCAACTCGAGAGGCCAAGCCCAGTACCTGTTGGTTTTGTTGTAAATAACGGCTCAAATATCTTTGGCAAGACGTCCTCTGGTATGCCTGGCCCAGAATCCGTGAATTTGACGCTGACTGATTTCTCATGTGGAATGATCTCAATTGAAATGACTCCTTTTTCATCCATGGCCTGGATGCTGTTTATGATGATATTTGCAAAGACTGTCTGCATTTTTTCTCCATCGCACATGATGGAATGATCATTGTCTGGAATATTTATCGCGATGTTTTTTGGAATTTGCGACTCGCTAACGGATCTTGTTATTATTTCTTTTAGCGAGTTTGTCTTTTTGTCAAGGGGAACAGTCCTTACAAAATCAAGAATATCATTTATTTGATTGTGTATGCGCTTGGTGGATTTTTTGATTTTTCCCACATAGGTTGCAAGTTTTGGATCCGTTTTCGAGTATTGATGTGTTATGATATCGCATATGTTACTGATTACGGAGAGTGGGTTTCTGAGATCGTGGGAAATTCTTGCTGAAAACTCTCCTATTACGGTTAATTTTTCCGCCTTGAGCAGTTCCTGCGTTTTTATCCTTACCTGCTCCTGCAGTTGCTCTTTTTGCAAATTCAACTCCTGCTGGGTTTCTTCAAGCCTTGAGATAGTATCCTGCAGTTTCACGTTCAGATCTTCGACCTGGCTTTTTGATGCCTTTAGTTCTCTGACCTTGTCGGCTAAAAGACGTGACAGTTCCTCATTGGAAAACTCTCGCATGAAAAAGTTCGGGCTATCTGGCATTGACCATTCACATATTATAGATTAAAAGCAAAAGATCCTGACATGATTGACATGATTATGCCGTGGTGGCAGTCACATAGCTGCTTGAGCAAAACGCCGTTTTGGCCAGGCCTTTGATGCAAAAAATCATAACAGCAAAGTACGCTGGAATCAAGGGAACCAAAAGTAGAGTGTGCGAATCGCTCAATTTCTAACTGGGCACTCATGGATTCATTACTGGTGATATCGTTAATTGATCTTCCAACTATTCTTCGGGGGGGGGGGAGCCTGCTGTCATATCTGAAATCATTTTTTTAAAGCCCTCAAGCGGGCCGTCCGGATCCTTTAGAATGTCTGGGACCTTGTATATTTTCAGAAGCGAATCACTGGCAAATCTCTCAACATCGATTCCGTTTTCAATCATCTCGTGCTTTATTTTCTCTGGGGATTCGTGCGTCATGTATATGCAGTGTTCTTTTTTGAGCAGGCCGTTCCCTATGAAACGAAATTGAACCTGTTTTGCCTTGTTTTCATCGGTTATCACATGCAGTATGTGCTGCTTTGAACTGATGTTGTCGACAAACTCTATTGGATCCACTTTGTCTAGGTATGAACATACTACTAGTTAA
>JACRJT010000049.1 GCA_016215465.1 Nitrososphaerota archaeon
AATACTGCAACGATTACGTAAATACTCAAGGTCATCATTTCCTCGCAATGACAGTAATGGTATTGTACTGATCAGAAAAGCTGTCTGTCAAAAATAACAGATCTGATGGTTTGGGAACTTCAAAACTCTAGACAGTTACGAAATCACCAATTTACTGTCATCGGTGCAAATAATTCAACGATCATTTATGCTACCCTGATATGTAAACCCGTGAACGGAGTAAAAATTTTAGATCCAGTTCTTTCAGTTAAAAGCCCTACAGGAATAACAAAATTTGATGATGATAGCTATACTGCTGGCTGTAATCATTTTTTTAGTTCCAAAGTCCTTTTTTCATCAGGAGAAGTATCTAATGGGATATGGGATGCGTGGGCATCTGGTTATCAAGGATTAGGTGATGAAGTTGGACCGTATAGATTAGATGTTTATCTGTCCGGTGCCGGCTCGCTCAAGAGGGGAGGTGTTCACATCCCCCCCAGTGTTAAACAAGGTGCCCAAATCGTTGCAGTATATGTTGAGATTTATGAAGGTGCGACTAGTTGGGATATTCGTCAGTTAAACGACAAGGTGGAAAAATTCAGATGTATTCTAGGCGTTTATGCGCTTAAACAATGTCTTCTCGAACATGCTAAGGATGCAGCGTTGGAAGATGCATTGGAAGGGCTCAAAAAGGAAAACATGCGTATAGCAAATGATCCTCCAAGAACGGATTATATGTACAAGTTTTCACTTCCTTCACCAAGTAATATACAACCAAATAACAATTCGTTGCTTGAACAACAACGTGCTGAATTTCTTAACGCGTTAATGGATTCAAAAATATTATTGGATGCATATGTTACTTCTGTTGAACGTTTTCAAGGAGCCATGATTGATGGAGAATCCGAATATGTAGTCATTCAGTCACAGGAAGTACAGAAATATCTCGGATTATTAAATGAAAATCAAAATAGACTATCAAATATAACAAATTCTTTACATATGTATTTAATTGAACATGAATCTGAAATAAATTCCAGTCTTCTGACTTACCAAGAACAATTATTATCTAACGGTTTTAGTACAGAAGAGATCACTGCTCTTCAAAATGCAGGATATACAACACAAGGAATCGATGAACTTAAAACAACTATCTTGGCTTTAAATTCTCAAAACACTACAAAATTAATTCAATCACTGGGTAATCTTACATCCGGAATAACTGAATATGATCAGACAATGGGAGAACATCGTCTTGCTGTTGAGATATTTGTTAACGATCAACATTCACCAATTCAGCCCAATGGTCAAGCATCAGGCCAAGTCATAATCACTGGCACCTGCGGCCTAACATTTCCAGACGGCAACTCTGTCAACTATGGATCACTGATTCCAAATTCAATCAGCCCACAAGTAACACTGAACATGACCAACACAGGAACCGTTCCAGCTACTTTACAGGTAAGTGGCTCTGACTGGCTTGATGGATCATCAAACCCGCAAATGTTTGTAAACCGAACCCACTACAACGTTACCTCCGGAACATACGTGCAAAAGTCACCACTACAGTCATTTGACCAGATACTGACAAACTCGTTCAACCCTGCAACCATTCTAGAAACATTCTGGCAACTACAGGCAATTCTGATGAATCCATCATTTATAGGAACCACCACTCAGACGATGGACTTTACTACTATCTGTTAAAGACATAACTTTTTTGCATGTTGACTATAGATACCAAGAAATAGTAACTCTGAGAAAAACTATTAACCGATAAAACCGTACTCTTGGCATGATTCAAAATGAGTTAAAAATAATCTTGAATCTGTTTTTGTTGAAGCGAGTAAACTGGGAATAAGACATGGAGTTTTTTCAAACAGAAGAACCAATCATTGAAAAACCGATAATTATTGCGGCGATGCAGGATATGGGCAACGTTGGAAGTATAGTTGTGAATTTTATCAACAACAGCTTAAGGACAAAAAAATTTAGAATTGCGAAAACCCCGTTTCCAACATATGTTTTGGATCAAGGGGGATACGTCGACTTGCCAAATGAAAGCTGGGAGTACCGGTATGCTGATGGATTGATTGTTTTTGGAGGTGATACGGGACAACCGCAAAGTAATGATGAATTGCACTCGCTTTGCCAGGACGTTATAGATATTTCCAGAAAATATTCAGCTAAATTCATCTACACGCTTGGGGGGTTTCACACTAACCGAATATTGGATAAGGATCCAAAAACTTTTGTCACTACCACATCGCCTGAACTGACAAAGCAGATGCAGGGATTGGACATCACGACAACCCCGCAAAAATCAATCATTACTGGGTTTAACGGGTTGATTCTGGGGTTTGCAAAACAAAATGGCATTTCAGGAATTGGGATGTATGGTGAGTTAAACGAGCCGCAAATTCCACAATATCGGGCAGCTATTAGCATAATCAAAACTTTGGAAGAATTAACGTACCGGAAATTTGGAAGCACCGATCAGCTGGAACTGATGGCACAAGAAATAGAAAAGACCTTTGACAATTAATCAAGATGGATCTTTAGCACTGTCTTATGTTTTTTTGAGTCTGTTTTTATATTCTGATGAATCCTAGCATGTTATAGGAACCATATCTACTAGTATGCAAATTGAAAAAGAAATCAAAAAGCGTCTTGACAAATTCAAGAATCTTCTCCCGTGAAACGTACAATGATGTACTTGCTCGACTTTTACAAATTGCTCAAGATTACGACACATTAAGCCCTGCAACAATAAAAAATATTAAAAAAAGTCTTGAAGATATCAAAGCAGGACGTACATGTACGTCCAAACAAGTGAAAAAGAAACTGGGATTAAAGTAGAATGAGTGTCACGTTATCCTGACTGTTATATTCGTAGGATGATCTGTGATTTTTCTATAAGGACAAAAATGTGGTAAATCACATTTCCAGGCTAAAATCAACTGCCTTTACAGAATTTGTAATGCTTCCAATTGAAATCATGTCGACTTTGGTTCTTGCGTACTTTTGTATGTTTTTTGCGTTGATTCCGCCTGATGCCTCAAGTCTCACTCCATCTCGCAGTCCAAGTTTTTTTAGGGCCAAAACGGTACTTGAAATTTTTTGCGGCGCAAAGTTATCAAGCATTATTATTGGAACGCCAAGGCTTGCAGCCATGATTGCGTCCTCCTGAGTGTCGACTTCCACTTCAAACGTGTCTGATTTTTTCTTTGCCAGCCTAATTAGCTCAATCATCGAGCCTTCTACGGCAATGTGGTTATCTTTTATCATTATCATGTCTGACAGTGTCACTCGGTGCTTTTTCCCTCCGCCAATCATTACTGCTTCTTTATCAAAGAATCGAAGGCCTGGAGCAGTCTTTCTTGTGGAGTAGATGTCTGTTTTTGGATTTGTGCTTTTTACAATTTTGACCAGTTCATTTGTCGATGTGGCAATCCCGCTCATTCGCGAAAGCAAATTCAATGCTGTTCTTTCACATTTGAGAATTGATCTTGCAGGGCCTGAAATTTCCAACACGATCTGGCTTGGTTTTGCACGCATGCCGTCTTTTTTTAGAATCTTCACTCTACATCCGTTCATTGCAAAAATTTCTCTTGCAAATTTTACTCCTGCAACAACACACACCTGACGCGTAATTATTTTTGCGACAATTTTCCTGTTTGTAATTATACCTGACGTGACATCGCCAGACCCGATGTCTTCTTGCAAAAATCTAGCTAGTTCTTTTTTTGGACTAAAGCCCAAACCTACGTTACCTTTAAGGCAAATTTCCCTTTCTGGGTTATTCCCAGTGTCTTTGCGACGTGAGAATTTTCAGGATCAGACACAAGGACAACTCCTGTCCAGTCTGGTGTCAAATCAGATGACTTGCACAATGGACAAACCTTTCCAACAAAAACATGCTTACATTTTCTGCATGCCATCTCTCGCACCATTTCTTATTTCTCCTTCTTTTCTTTTTTCTCTACCTTGACTTCCTTTACTTCTTTCTTATCGCTAGTACTTCCATCTTTGCCTGATTTTTTAATTTCCTCTGCAATCCATTCCTCTGCACCCAAGAATGGTTGTCTGCACGTGATTCCAATTTTGCCCATTGTTGCTGCTTTTCCAAGTGAGACTGCGGTAATCCTTGAGCGAATTGTAGAGCCAACCTTTAGCGTGCGGTTGCTCTGCTTTGCAATAATCATTCCGGATTTTACATCGCTTTGCAAGTAGTCATCCATTACCTGGGACAAGTGCAACAATGCGTCAGTTGGTCCAATTCTTACAAATGCGCCAAAGTCTGTAATGTCGACAATTTCACCCAAAACGATTTCCTGGAGTTTTGGCGTAAATGTGAGCGCCTCAAATTCTACTCTATGGTATGTGCCACCGTCGCCGGCAATCATTTTCCCCATTTCGTCTACTTTGGCCTCTAAAATCATAATGATGTATCCTAGTTCAGCATTGATCATGCTTTCGTATTTTTCCTTGAGAATGCTAATTCCTGCCTTTTTTAGCGAAGCGCCAAACATACTTGGTGGAATTCTTACAACATCCTCTAGGGTAGATATAGAAAACAACTGTACAAAACTCCCAAACCTGAATTTATGAATCTTTGGGCAAATTTCTGCATTTCTTACACAAAAGCACCTAATTATCAGATAACATTTTGCAACCCGGACTGGCTCAATTTGTCAAAATTTGGTTTTTTATTTGCCTGCAAGAATTTCTGCTTAGGTATCCCTAATCTGTAATATTTTTGCAAAATTTGCCGTTTTGTATACTAACCTATCTTTAAATATTGTAAAAGGCGATTTTTTGGCATGGTTGGTGTAGACCAAGTGCTAACAAAGCTTGCAACGGTAATTGATCCTGACTTGAAAAAAGATATCGTATCAATGGGGATGATAAAAGATTTGGAGTTAAACGAGGGCAATCTAAAATTTACACTAGAGCTCACTACTCCCGCATGTCCGTTTAATGATCAAATAGAGCAAGACGTGCGAAACGCAATTGGCGAAATTTCCGAAATCAAAAAGTTTGATCTAAACGTAACTGCAAAAGTGATGGAGGGCCGCTCACTTGATGCCGACGAGGCGATGGCCAGTGTAAAAAACATAATCGGCGTCGCAAGCGGAAAAGGGGGAGTTGGAAAATCAACAGTCTCGTTAAATCTTGCACTTGCACTTGCACAGTCTGGCGCCAAGGTGGGCCTTCTTGATGCAGATATCTATGGTCCGAGCATCCCGCTGATGCTTGGAATGCAAAAGGCGTTCATGGAAGTTGAAAACAACAAACTCCAGCCTGCAACGTCACACGGAATCCAGGTGGTCTCATTTGGGTTCTTTGCCGAGCAGGAACATCAGGCGGCCATCTATAGAGGCCCAATCATTTCTGGCATACTAAAACAATTTCTAGTTGACACAAACTGGTCAAATCTTGATTATCTGATAGTCGACCTGCCTCCTGGCACTGGGGACATACCGCTCACTCTGGCACAGACCATTCCGATTACTGGCATCTTGGTTGTGACAACACCTCAGGACGTCGCAAGCAATGTGGCAGTAAAGGCAATTGGAATGTTTAGCAAGCTAAACGTTCCGCTAATTGGGGTAATTGAGAACATGAGCTATTTTCTGTGCCCTGACTGCAAAAACAAACACTATATCTTTGGCGAGGGCGGCGCCAGAAAAATCAGCGAAAAATACAACATTCCATTTGTAGGCGAAATCCCACTAAACTCTGGAATCATGGCTGGCTCAGACAAGGGAAAACCGGTGATAATTACAGACCCCACATCTCCATCAGCTGAGGCAATTAGGACTGCTGCAAAAAATGTAGCAGCGCAATGTAGCATTCTTGCAGCAAAGCTAAAAGAAGAAATGCAGGGCAACATAGCTGCATAGTTGTGAAACTGCCTGACAATCTCAGATGGGAACTAAAGGCCCCACTTGGCATTTTGCTCCATGATACGTCAAAAGAAAACATTTTACATCATATTCCGAAGGACTCGTTTATCATCACCGTTGGGGATGCGACAACAGAAAAAATGTTCTCATTCAATCTGATTCCCTCTCTTTCAATTGTCGACGGATTCGAAAAAAGACAAAAAAGAATTCCTCCGTCTGGTGATGTGACAAAGGTATTCTGCGACAATCCTGCAGGGGAAATCACCGCGCAAAGCATCGACGCCATAAAGGACGCGCTGAAATCAAAAACACCAGTCCAGATTATGGTAAATGGAGAGGAGGATCTACTGGTGCTCCCAGTATGCGTGCATGCGCCGCAAAACGCAGTTGTGCTGTATGGTCAGCCAAACGAAGGACTAGTTATAGTCAAAGTAACACAAGAAATTAGAAATAAAACGCAACAATTACTCAATCTGATGAACTAGGGGGTGTGATGAGACGGTGGCTGTATGACTTGTGATTACACACTAAACTCTGACCCTTTTTTGTTTTTGCAATTATATCTGTCTGGAATTTTTTGATAAGATGCGAGAAATCATCTTGGTTGCAACAAAACGATTATTCTTTCAAAATATGAATTGGTTCCAAGGTAAAATAAGGTGATGACTCCTAAGATGACAAGAAAATATCGTAATTTTTTGCTCAATCATACAAAATACCAATCACAATCTAGATAAGCAGTTCCTAATATTTGCACATACTGATTTTAAGCATGGTATGGCAATAATTGCCGTGATCATCGACTGTGCTTTTGATGCTAAACTAACCGACGAACTTACAAAATATCTATTGGAGAATGGTTTTACCGTACAAAAAGAAAACGAAAGCGTAGTAACCACAAATGATCCAAAACTAACCGTTGACAATATAGAATGGTTTTTGAAAAAAACTGACAAAATCAAAGATTTGCAGATAATTCAATCTGACTCTGATACGATAATTTTGGCAACAAAGGTAATGATTGAGCATTTTGGACTGGGCAGGTGTAGCATATGCGGGTTTGTTGCATTCAAAGACGAACTGTTTGCACATGAAAGGGCACATGGAATAGGACTGATGTGATTATCTTCGTATCGAAACATTAGATAAATCGAACCTTGCGAACAAAACCATGAGCAAGAACTTTTGGCACGACATCGAAACAGGGCTTGACATTCCGGAGATAATCAACGTGGTAGTTGAGATACCAAAGGGATCGCAAAACAAGTACGAGTATGACAAAAAGCACAACATGATGAAACTAGACCGCGTGCTGTTCTCGCCGTTTCACTATCCTGGGGACTATGGGATAATTCCACAGACGCTATCTGATGACGGGGATCCACTTGATGCACTCGTACTGGTGACAAATCCTACGTTTCCTGGAATCCTAATAGAGTGCAGGCCATTGGGATTGCTCAGACTGACCGATGAGGGAAAGACAGACGACAAGATAATCTGCGTCTCGATAAACGACCCCAGGTACCTAAACACAAAGGACATTACCGATATTGAGTCTCACAACCTAAAGGAGATGGCCCATTTTTTCCAAGTGTACAAGGACTTGGAGGGAAAAAAAGTCGAGGTACTGGGATGGGAGTCTGCAGAAACAGCAAAGACGGTCATAATGGATGCTGTGAAAAACTACAAGAAAATACTGAAGAAATACTAGTGTCATTCAAGTAAACAAATTCCAGTACAACAATTGACACTGCACAATATAGAATAATTCGTAACTGTCTACCTTTTTGAAGTCACATTACCAAGATATTCTAGTGAATAATCATAAAAATTCTGTCCCCTTGACCTGCATGTCTCCCTGATACTCATCAGTATCTTGTGGGCGCATGCCCCATTTTCTGAGCGATGG
>JACRJT010000051.1 GCA_016215465.1 Nitrososphaerota archaeon
CCATCGCTCAGAAAATGGGGCATGCGCCCACAAGATACTGATGAGTATCAGGGAGACATGCAGGTCAAGGGGACAGAATTTTTATGATTATTCACTAGAATATCTTGGTAATGTGACTTCAAAAAGGTAGACAGTTACGAACAAACTAAATTTGTTCGAGTCCATGAACATATCCATTGACACTAGATGGTTCGACACCCCCGACATGGATTCGAACTTTTAGTTTGAAGCCCCACAAGACTTGCCAAAAACTCTAAAAAATCAGGTTCAAACTATTTAAAGAAAAAAGTCTAGGCGCCAGGTAAGGGATTGGTACAAAAAGTTTGACGCCCCTACATTAGATTCACGCAGTAAGCCAAATGAGTCTGACACAGTGAATTTGGATGCCGTGATCCAAAGATTATGGGAGCCAACCCGAGTCATGGTAATAGAATGTGTCAAAAGACGGATTAATCACACATACAAACTTATATTATACAAATATGTATATATACAATAAATTCCTATTCACAGATAGAAAAATGAGCACAAAAGTTGTTTTACAGAAGAGGGGATCCAGGAAACATAATTCCAGAACTTCGTCACGCCACATGCCACGTCTCGACACTATCGAGATGGTGGAAAAAATAATCTCCGATAAAAAAGAGTTTAGTTCTAAAAACAAACTCTGGAGAGATCTTCCAAAGCAGATGCAGTATCCGACTTTGCTTACAATTCTGAACTATCTCGAAAAGTCAAACAAGATAATGTACGACAAGAAGGGTGCCATTCTCTGGATATTTGCAGACAATCCAAAGCTAAAGAAACTGCACGAGAAATCAGATGTACTTAGATAAGCTAGTATCCAAATCGCTTTTCGTATTGTTTGTGATCAAAGGCTTCCAAAATAGTACACGCCTTTTCGTATTTTGTGCCAGAAACTGTGTAAACTAGTCTCCAGCCTGATCGTAGGTTGTACCTAAACAAGGTATGAATTTGATGTATTTTTTGGGCCATCGATCTCTTGGAATTTTGTCTCCCCTTGCATAATCTTTCTTGAGTATATCCAATGCTTCGTTGATCTCTTTGCACATAACATCTTGCTCATCAAGCAAATTGAAAAATTTCATAAAATCAGGAGTACCTTGTACAGATATTTTCTCTTTCAAGACAGGTCTGATCTGATTACAGAATTCATTATTTAACCATAATTGGTGCTACTGCTGCAGTACCTATTATTTTGGTTTAGTTTAGGAACCACTAAGGGATTTGTACTAACGGTTTGATGCCCTAACATGGATACAACCCAAAAGTTCGAATTCCCGGAAATGCAACAGAATCTAGGTTCAAAATTTGCGGTTTTTGACATGAAAAAATCTAGGCGCCAGGTAAGGGATTCGAACCCCTGAGTGCAAATGCACAGCCGCTATCCTGTTAATTGATCTCGAGGCGGCCGCCGTACCACTTGGCTAACCTGGCACTTATCATACAGTCAAGATTGCCCCTAATATAGCAAATCAGCAGTAGGTACAAAAATAAGATTTGTACAAGACAAAATAATGGGTTTAGATCTAAAAGGACTACTAACAAAAGAAAAAACAAGGTTGGAGGCGTTCTCGTCCAAAGTGATTGCAGTTGACGCGTACAACACAATATACCAGTTTTTGGCAATCATCAGGGGCCCAGACGGTACGTCGCTGTCAGACTCGCACGGCCGAATAACGAGCCACCTAAGCGGCTTGTTCTATAGGAACATCAACTTTCTATCGCTTGGAATAAAGCCGGTTTATGTCTTTGACGGCAAGTCGCCATCCCTCAAGTCAGCAGAAATTGCGCGCAGAAAACAGATCAAAAAAGATGCCACGGTAAAATACGAAAGGGCCGTAGCCGAGAAAAACATAGAAGACATGCGAAAGTTTGCCCAGCAGACCACTGCAATGCAGGACGGGATGGTCGATGATGCAAAATACCTGCTCGGATTATTTGGGATACCGTACATACAGGCACCATCAGAGGGAGAGGCAACTGCTGCCCACCTGACCAAGACAGGCCTTGCATATGCGACCGCAAGTCAGGATTATGACGCGTTGTTGTTTGGAACGACAAGACTTGTCAGGAACTTTACAAACAGTGGAAGGCGCAAGATTCCAAATCGCAATACATACATCGAGATAGAGCCAGAAATAATCGAAACACAAAAGGTGTTAGATAGTCTCGGAGTGACAAAGGAGCAGCTTGTCGATATTGGTATACTGATTGGTACTGACTTTAATCCAGACGGTTTTGACAGAATCGGACCAAAGACTGCGCTAAAAATGATAAAAGAGCACAGGAAACTTGAAGATGTTCCTCAAATTCAGGAGAAATTGGCCCAAATCGACTATGCTGAAATAAGAAACATTTTCCTCAACCCCAAGGTAGCCGACGTATCAGAAATCAAATTTGGCACAGTAAACTATTCTGAGATAATTCGATATTTATCCGAGGAGCGAAGCTTTTCAAAGGAAAGGCTTGAATCATCACTAAGCAGATTGCAAAAGACTACAGAAAAACGTAGTCACACTTTGGAACAATGGTTCGTTTAGACTGTGTTTTCTTTTTATTATATGAGATTAAAAATAAGTTCAAATGAAATTTAATCAAAATCTATATTCATTCATTACAAAATAAGATAGAATGCGTAGAAACATCGACATTATTGTATTAATATCAATAACGGTAATGATTGTAGTCATAACAAACTCATCCGAAGCATATGCTAAATCTGAAAAAACTTACTATTATTCAGATAATTATGGATATCATAAAATACAATACAGTCTGAAATATGGAGAGATTACAAAAATAGAGTGTAGTCAAGGCGGTCTTACTATTGATGTAAATACTAAACGTGATGATGTGATGGTTCTTTTTGTTCCAAAAACTTTGTTAGATATGACAGGACAGGTAAATATCGATATTTCTGTTAATAGTACTCAAACCGTTGGTGGCTCTTGGGATTATAATAGAGAACAACTTGATGACTCATTAAAGTTAACATTTGAAGTTGAAAAGGGGTATTCTCCAACACGTATTCAAACTAGTGTATATGCCAGAGAATGTAAAGTGGCACCGCCAGAAGATACTCACTATAAATTAAATTCTCTAAAGACTCAGCTTGAGAACGGCATTCTACCTCAGAAAATAATTTGTAAACAAGATCAGACGCTCATATTCAAAACCTCAGATCGTTCTCCAGCATGTGTTAAACCAGAAACAAAAAAAATACTTGCGGAACGAAGTTATCATGAAGAGAGAATCTGGATCAGATTGAAATTAGATTGCAACCTTAGTGGATGCATGATGCCCATCTGGATTTGCCCACAAGGGCATACTGAAAATCCACAAGACCAGTTTATGGCATATTTCAAAAATAAAAATATTGAGATTTTAGATACAAAAACCAGACTTACCAGTACCAATAACGCAAGATGTGAATGGGGAGAATGTGGTGGTGATGGAATAGAATTTTCCTTCCATATATTCAAAAATGACTTTGAAAAGATTACAGATGAAGGATTTGATCTTGTACGTTAACGAACAAATCACATTTAAAATCTAAAAAATAGCAATGAAACTTTAAGATCGTCTTTCCAGACCTAACCAATGGTTCGCTTGAAATAATGTGTAGCACAACTTAAGAACTTTGTATGCTTCTCTTAATCACAGATTGAAGCTGGTTTATCTGATCTTTTTGGAATCATCCTTGTAGATGAGATGTGGAATAGATACTTTTTGATCACCACGATCCATGTCTAAAACATCATTTCTTTTTTCCAGATCTTTTAGGAGTTTAGCTGGAACTTCAGCATATAGAATATTGATAGGATAGGGTTTAGATAGTATTTTACCATCATTGCTTATCATAAATTTGACAAGATCTTTTTGAAGTTCTTTAACATAGGCAGTACGCTTTACCGTCACTTCTTTTCTTTGCTCTTGTGTAAGTTCTGCCATAGCATAATACTCGCCTGATGATTTAGTTGGTCTAAAATCAGGAACTGTACCATTTACACTTATGTATGTCCTGATCCTTTCTTGTCCAGAGTCAACTAGTTTTTGAAGATCATCTGAGATCTTCTTGTGTGGAGTTGGTGATCTTGGCGATGGGGATAGTTTTATCTTGATATTTGGATCCTTACAAATTTTCATTGGAACTTGAATTTTTTGCAGTCGTATCTTACCGTCTACCTTTTTTTGGACGATTTGTTCATGCATTAGGATTTGACATTGGTCTGTTGAGTTAGAATTGGTTATCTGATTATTTGATATTTGATTAGATTGAACAGAATCTTTTGTAACATATTTCCTTTCGGCGTTGCTAATTTTCGAGATATCAGTTCGTTTTTCCAACTCTTTTACAAGTCCAGCTGGGACTTCAACAAATAACAAATTTGATAATGTAGATTGGTATGTTACTTTTCCTCCATTATCGGTTATGAATTTGACTAGATCTTTTTGAAGTTCTTTAACATATGCTTTACTTTTTGCACTAATTTCGTTTCTTTGTTCTGGCGTAAGATCTGACATTGCATAATATTCGCTGGAAGGTTTTGTTGGACGAAAGTCAGGAACCGCGCCATTGCCTCTTATCGATACTTTGATTATTTCTTTCCCAGAATCAACCAGTTGTTGAACTGAGTTGTCAATCTTTTTGTATTGTGGTTTTGATGGTTTTGTAGATTCTGTTTTGATATTTGGATCCTTACAAATTTTCATTGGAACTTGAATTTTCTCTAATCTGAGTTTGCCGTTTACCTTTTTTTGAACGATTTGCTCATGCATTACGGTCTGACATTGTTCAGATGAGTCAGATGTCTGAGAAAAAGCAACATTCAGAGTACTCAATAGAAGAATTGCAGCTAAGGTGATGGATAGTATTTTCAATCCAGACTGAGATTAATTCAAGTTGTTTTAAATGCCACGTAGAAAAGAACAGTGATCTATTTACAGAGAGAAATAATGCGAAATCGAACAGCACATCATAGACAGTCATACGCTGAAACTTTTAGCTCGTGTTTATTCACCTATCCAATGGTTTGGCTAGGACATGCAAAGATAGAACTTGCAAAACCTGAACCTTCAGAATTTGAAATGAAATAGATTCATGTTTTCTGTTCAGAAGTCATATTCGGTTTTGATTGCAACGTGTGATGATCACGGAATTAGTTTTGGTACAAACATGTAAAGCAGTAATATGATCTCGATTCTTCCAAAAATCATCAAAAACGAAAATACAGTAATTGTAAACGAGTCCAAACTCGCGGTCACCGTTCCTGCACCAAGTCCGGTAGTAGTCAGGGCAGAAACAGCATCAAAATATGAATCTTCAAAATCATACCCTAAAGAATACATATGATTTGCGACAAATAACGGAATTATTGGAAACAAAACAGCCAGTATTAATGCAGTAATTATCTCATTTTTATCTGATGATGTTAGATTCTTTCTGAATAGATTTCTTATGCTTGCAAGTTTGATCAATCTGAAAACCTTTAGTCCACCAGCTGTTGAAAATCCACATCCTCCAATCAACATCGCAACAGTAATTATTATTCCGGATAAAGAATTAAGATTCTGTAGATTAATTGTCTGAAAACCAGTAGTAGTGCTGGCAGAAGTAATATTGAATATGCTATCCATTGGATTCGTATTCATTGAAAACAAAAAGATAGTCGATGCAATCACAAGAATTCCAAAATATAACGCAACTTCTTTGCTTATGTGAATGGACATGAATTTTGTTCTAACAAGCGCATAATGAAATCCAAATGGGAGTGCACCAAGAATCATCCCAATCATGATTATAATGTATTCGGGATTGCTCAATCCTACCAAGATTTGTGAATTAGGGATCCATCCACCGGTAGATACAGCACTCATTGCCAAGGAAAAATTATCAATCAGATTGCGTTTTCCTAAATAAAACAATACGATAGCGATAATTGTGATATAGATTGAAAATAGAAGTGTAATTGTGATTAATAATTCTCGTAGCTGCGGTATTTTGCCTGAAATAAAACTGCGCATTGTACGTAATTTATGCTCTGGAAAAAATGTGGTTACTATCAGATAGACGAAACTTAGTCCGCCAACAAACTGAGTGTAGCTTCTATAGAAAGTAAAACTTTGTGGCAAATCCTCAGGGGTTAAGATTAATGATAGACCTCCTGTCGTAAATCCAGCTGAGCTCTCAAAGAAGCTGTTTGCAAAGTGTTCTAGAGGTTTTGTCGTGTCATATGGAACCACTAGCATGTAAGGTATTGTACCAAATAACACAAGTAGTACAAAGCTCACAAAAACCAGAATTGCCACATCTCTTAACTTTAAGGGATGGCGTTCCCCATACGTATTCATAAAAAACCCCGTCACAAACAACAATGTTGACATTAGATAAATTCCAGTAGCTGGGATTGTCTCCCAAAGTACGGTGGCAATCACTGCTGGAATAAACATCAGAACACCTGCAAACTGCAACACGATTCCTAGATTCCAAATTATAGACCAAAACGATGAGTGTTTTTCATGCTTTGCCGCCAGATGATTTTTCATGAGACCGATAATGGTATTTTTGTACAACATACCAACAATCCTGTTTTCACCTGAGAGGACGACAAGCTTTCTTACCTTATACTCACGCATCTGCTCCAAGGCATCAGAAAGAGTCTTGTTTTGATTTATAGAAATGACTGGAAATGTCATGATATCGCCCAAAGTGGTTTTTGCGGGATTGACAAATGCCTCAGATGTCTTTTTTAGGATATCCTCGTCGGTTACCAGACCTATTGGGGTTTCGTTTTTATCAACTACTATGATCTCATCTATGTTTATTTTGATCATTTGTTTGCAGGCATCTGGAATGAGTGAGGATTCGGCAAGCTTTACCACGTCTACGTTTGCATAAGATTTAACCGGCTGATTAAGAGGAGTTGAAAGATCAGGAACTTTTGGCAACTAGATCAATTCCACGCCAAGATCAGTTACTGATTAACGTTGTGTAGTGCTTTGATTCAGTGGAAATAACGGTTTTAAATAATGCGTAGATTGTGCGGAGTTTTTGAACTGGATGCGCTAAAAACAATTCAGAGTGTGTCATCCCAATGATAACCATAACATCTAATGAGAAACTGAATCATGTGGATGTAGTCACATTCTGAAACTTTAAGCTCGTGTTTCCAGACCTATCCAATGGTTCGCTTGAGAAAATCAGTAGTACGATTTAAGAGTCACAAAATCAAGAAAAGTGCAAATGAAATTTCTTGTAATATTTCTAATTATTTCAATGGTAATGGTTTCTGCACAAAGTGTATTCGCTGAGGAAAATCTCTGCATTAGTCAACTCTCCCAATTCCAGCCATTGAAATTACAATATTCTTTTGACGGAATGGGAACAGTAGAAAACATCTGTATCTCAGCGTCTCGTTCTATCCTAGTTTATGTTAATGTGACTGATGACAGTTCAATTACAATTAACATTCCAAAGAATTTTCTATGTTTCTTAGGTTTGTATGATGAACAATATGGTGATCAAGATCTCATTGTTCTAATTAATGGTGGAGAAGTAGATTTTACTCAATCCATGAGGAAAAATAGATCTCAGGATATTACTATTAATGTTAAAGATGGCAGAAACAAAATAGAAATTATAGGTGGTAGTTTGATAAACTCAACTTTAGCATGCCTGTCGCCAAAAGTTCAACAACAAGTAGGATTTTCAGCTGATCAGATAATGTGTAAATCAGATATGTTCAAGATGATAAAGATATCTAATAACACTCCTGTTTGTGTTACCCCTTCTTCTGCACAAAAATTAATTGAACGTGGTTGGGGCTCTAAACTTGAAACGATACAAGATTCTAAAACGCCAAATGAGACTTTAGATAAAAAATACACATTACGAGTTAATGACAATATCTTTGAAATCAGATATTCGATTATCGGAGCTCAACTGCAAGAAATAACTGTAGACACCAATGCCAAATCCATCATCGTTAACTTGGAGAATTCTGGAAAAGGGCATCTGATTATTGAGATTCCTAGGAAATGGATTGATGCAAAAAACGGGCTGGTCGGTACATTTGGAGAGGATGGAGATTTCTTGGCATATGTTGATGGATCGGAAGTAGACTTTGAAGAAACCAGTTCTATAATTGCCCGCACCTTGACAATCCCATTTGAAAATGACTCATCTCAAATAGAAATCATTGAAACATTCCCCTACCTTAAGAAATTGGGTTGATGATTTACAGTACCTTTCCTAATATGTGACAGTCCTAACAGATATGCCTCATAGTCATACTCTGAAACTTTTAGCTCGTGTTACTTGACCTAACCATGGTTTGCTTAGGACATAAAATAGAACTTTGCAGACATGAATCCCTTCATTTCGAACTTATTTTCTCTTATTGCGAAAAGAAAACATAGTATAGATTTGACTTAAAATGTGAATTATCCCCCAATTAATTTCAATCGTAGGTTTTCAATCAAGAATAGAATTCAGATATGAAAAATTACCAAGGCTGATTTATGACCTGAGTTATGATTTGTAATGCATATTGTTTAGTAAAGGGTTTTAACAAGACGCCACTTATTTTATAACCCTTTGACTGTTCTATGAAAGGTATATTTTTAGATGCGGATGTGACTATTATCTTAGCTTGTTTGTTGAGTTTATTCAAGGCATGTAATACCTGTAGCCCGTCTGCTCTTGGCATGAATATGTCTAAAATTATGAGATCAGGCTTGTATTGCTGATATAATTTTACGGCATCAACTCCATTGTCTGCTTCAACAATCTTTTTCTTGATATTACCTAAAGCAATCACTTCTTTTAGCAATATTCGTATAGATTCTGAATCATCTACAATAAGTAACACATTTGATTTTGTTTTGGTTGCTAATGACATAAAATCACCATATCATCACATGTTAAATTATTCTGTTTGTGAAATGAAAACACACAGATTGTTCTCAATTAGGAACAGAACAAATCAGATAAATATGCCCGAAATGGTCAAACCATACTTTTACAGGATCCATTGGAGCAAGTCATACTCTGAAACTTTTAGCTCGTGTTTCTAGACCTAGCTAATGGTTCGCCTGAAATGATCAGTAGTACGGCTTAAGAGTGAAAAGCATGCTACTTGAATTGGTTTATGAAAAAATCAAACATAATTACAATGGGACTGACTCTTTCCATACTTTCTTTAGCTTTGGATCATCTGAAAATATCCAAACAACTGCACGATTCTTGGTAAATATGATCTTGTTTGACTTTTCCAGGTAGTTCAAAATCCTGTTAAATGTCTGAGTTTGTATCGTTTTGGGCAAAGCTCTTTGCAGGGCACTTTTTGATGTAAATTCATGATGTTCTTTTAGGATATTTTTTAAGGTCGGAGTGTATTTTGGCATATTCAAAATTACTGAAGTATTTCTATCATAGGCTTTGATTTCATCATAGCCTTTATTGCTTCATCAGGCATGGCAGTCGGAAATAAAATTTCAATTCCAATGGTCTTTCCTGATTTGTCAACATCCATGAACCTATCTTTACCCAAGGAGATTGTTTTTGCTATTGGAGTCTTTGTTTTAGCTATTTTAAAGTACAACGCATTTGCTTCTTTATCATAACTTACTAAAACCATGACCTTTCAATCCTCCTTTTCCTTTCCACATTACTGTAATAACCTTAACATTGCTATTAAATTTTCTATGTACGATCAAAAGATATGGTTGTTCTTTCATTAACGGGTTAGTCGGCATGCCAAAACTTTTGTAGTTTTTTCGTTCTTTATCGTAGATTGTTTCGATTGGGTTTTTCAGTACTGATTCAATCTGTTTTTTATCTATTCCCCTGTCAAAACTTCTGCCATATGCGTGTGGGGTCATTCTAATACGAATATCATGAGGTGGTTTTGACAATTTTGTTTTGATTTACAAGATATAGTATGTGATATAGATTTTGTAAGTTTAGAAAAAGTCATACTCTGAAACTTTAAGCTCGTGTTTCTAGACCTATCCAATGGTTTGGGTAGATAAAAAAAGGAACCATAGCATACTTTAAGAATATTTGAGAATTACAAGTCATGTGAAACGCGGTTTTGTAATTCTGATAATTGGAAGTGTTCTAGTTCTTTTTGGTTTCTCTTTTCTCATTTTGCATGATGAGGGGTTTGGTAAGATGGACACTACAATCATGCAACCAATAGAGGGATTTGATTATGCTGTTTTTGTCATAGGCAGATTTGGTTTCATAATAGGAATAGTAGGAGTAATCATTCAAGTTGTCGGCGGAGTTATTCTATTCCTAGATAGAAGAATAGGTAGCACAACTTAAGAAGTATGAAATCCTAGTCTATCTGTGCAAATTAGCAGAGAACTCACAGATTCGGCAATTAGTCTCTTCAAAGGAAAGAATTTTGCATGCATAGCATCATTAATGAGCGATGGTTCTCCACAGATAACTCCAGTCTGGATTGATTATGATGGTCAATTCTTTCTAGTCAATACTGCAGAGGGAAGAACAAAGCAAAAAAACTTTGAACGAGATTCACGAGTGGCACTATCAGTAGTTGATCAAACCAATCCTTACAACACAGTTAGTATTAGGGGAAGAGTGGCAGAGCAAACCACAAATGGTGCTGATGAGCATATAGACAAGCTTGCAAAAAAATACTTGGGAGTAGACAAGTATCCATTCAAAGCACCCGGAGAAAAGCGGATTATTTTGAAGATAAAGCCAGAGAAGATCTTTCACATGTCTAGTTGAGGGAGATTTTGGTGCAAACCATACTAAAATCTAAAAAATAGTCACACTGTGAAACTTTTAGCTTGTGTTTCTAGACATATCCAATGGATAGATTAATCCAAATTTTCATTAAGTTCAGTAACATTCTATAGCACACTTTAAGAACAAGTCAACTTTTTAAAAATTAATTGAAGTGTTTTCTCTTACTAGCATTCGTAGTCTTGTTTGGAATAGTATCTTATGCCTATGCAGACGATGCCCAAACTAGCAAAGTCATAGTAAGCAAACAAACTACACTCTCAAGGAATCTGGCAAATGATCCAGTTGCACAAGACATTCTAAAAAAGATAGAACTTACAAAGCAATGGATTGCAGAACTAGAAAAAGCAAACTATGAAAAACTTGAGATTAAAAAAGAGTTAGAAGAAAAACGAGCCACTGCCCTAGAGAATTTGAATCGAGATCTCAAAGAATGGGACACACTGTGGAGCAAATATAGCTCACGTGCGGCTTTTCAGAAATTTGCATTTGACAAACCATCCGGAGTAAAAGAAGTGTTCTGGGATGCATTCGAATACAAAGAAATGAAAGTAAAAGCTGGAAAAGATGCATTAAAGAAGGTAATTGCAGATGGTGGAACCCTGCTAGAGGCAAGATCCGCGTATAACAAGGCAGCTGAAACTAAAAAAATCGAGATAATCGAGGCAAACGCGCAGTTCAACGTAAAACACAATCTAGCGTACTACAAACAACAGATCCTTTTTGACGCACATGGCAAGTTTGTAAATACTTCCGAAACTATTGGAAAGTTAAACCAGTATTATACTGACTATAAGGCAAATCCGGCATATCTTGCTGCTAATCCAGATGATAAATTTGCATATGAGTCACTTGGAAAAACAAACCCAGATACTGAATGCAGGAAAGGATATGTTGTGATATACAGATTCCATGCAAACGATTATGCATGTGTAACTGAATCTACTGCAGAAATGTGGATTCGACTAGGAATGGGCGAAATTCAAGGTAGTGCGTTGACACTTCAGGGCGAAAACGCCGAATCTACCAAGGCAAACCCGCTAACTGCCTGCAAAGAAGGCTACAAAGTATTGTATGTCTTGTCGACAAAAGAGTATTCTTGCGTCATGGGATCCACAGCAGACGAATGGGTCAGTCAAGGAATTGCAACAATTCCAGATGCCGGACAATACATCTTAGACCAAATCAAAGAAAGAGACGCCAGAACCATAGCATTCGAAATCAACGAACGAATCAAACTAGTCAATGATGAAATGGCTCTTAAAGAAATTGACCTGATAAAACATTACGACACTTTATACAAAAATGAAGAAATACAATCAAAAAACACTGAAAAACTAGTCCTCCTAAAAATTCAATCCAACAGCACCATGACAAAAAAAGAACAAAGTGACCAAGTCATGACAGTTAGAAACCAACACAAGTATTACATTGGAAAAATCCTTGACGATAAAATATTGGCACTAGATGAATTGAGAAAAGAGGCAGACGTCAAAGTGCTGAATATTGCAAAGGAATATGAAAATAATCCAAAAATAAAGATAGTTTGGAACTATGATACATCTAGCTATGAGGCTGTTGAAAATCCTTAGTTGATAGTCATATTGTGAAAATTCAAGATTGTCTTTCCAGACCCATCCAATGATTTGATCAGTACGGTAAAATAAAACTTTGCAGAACAGGAGATTAGTATTTTTTCTTTAGAACTAGAATAAAGAATTTAGATTTAGGCAAGAGAAGTCAAGGCGACAGATGCAATAATGGAATCATCAGTTGTCTTGAATTTGATTTGAGAATTATCAATAAATTCTCCAAATATTGATTTGAACAACTGCTCTAAGACCAAAGACCACGCTATTCCAAGATTATGGCTTATCAAGAATCTATGGGTGTTTCCTTCCTTCAAGTGAACCAGTTGTGAATTTGACATCTGTATGTACATCGATAACGAATCAAGAGTTGTGCTAAGATCATATCGTCCATATCTGATGGTGCTGAAATTCTTGATCATAGAGGAGATGTCTTCTACAATACTGTTTATCGATGTGTAGTCAAGATGCTCACTCAGTTTTCGAAGCGATTCTTTTGTGATTGGCATCATTCCAATTCCTTTTGAGAGTCTAAACCAATCCACATAGTTTGTAAGGATTTGCCTTACTAAGACATTCTCAGAAACGTTGTTTTGTTCTGCTTCCAATTCAACTTGTTCTAGGATTCTTTTTGGCAATCTGAAAGTAATGCTTTTCGTCTCTTCATGGTTGGATAATTGTTCTATTCCCATGTTGATAGCCACAAATAGACAATGCATTCATCGCATATAAAATGGATCAATGAACTTTATAGATATCGTACAATTTAATCAGATTTTTCAAAAAATTCAACATCCTACCCTACCCCTGTAAGAAATAGTGCAAAATCCAAGATTAAGTTACTATTTGGTTCAAATTTGACCGAGTTTCATTATAATTATTCAACATGTTCGAACAGAACAACCTTACCAAAATCTAAAAAATAGCCATACTCTGAAACTTTAAGCTCGTCTTTCTAGACATATCTAATGGTTTGCTTAAAGATTCTATAGCACACTGAAAATTCCCTCAGATATCAAATTAACAGTATCTTTCCGCCTCAGCATAAAGATCCTTACTTCATCACTGCAACAACTCAAATCTGGAATTTCAATCGATAAAATACAAGGCAGAGAAAACCTTCAACTTGTAATTAAGACAAGTGGTTGAAATCCGTTTGTGTCAAGCCTGAAACCAATGCAAAACTCATTGAAGCAAGGTTACGGTAACACTACTAGTTGGCCTATCATACTTGGCAAATCATACGTGCAATAATAGGTAAATGTTCCAATGGTGTCCGCCGTAAAACTAAATGTGGTAGATTCTCCTCCTGCCAGGTCATAATTCATTTTGTATGGCGCATCCATGGTGAAAGTATGTCTGTCGTCTGGTTCCTCTGCTGGATTGATAAAGTGAATTGTGACTTGGTCTCCTTTATGAACTACAATTTCTGTTAACGAGAATACTGCCACGGGCACGCCAATTTTTTCTTCATCCGCATCCAATTCTTGTGTGAAAATGTAAAATTCGTTTTTGTTAATGCCAGGTGCCCCAATCTCCAAGTTCTCATTCTGCTCATGGCCAATCACCGTGTCTACTTTGTCATTTAGGTTAACAAGCATCACTAACGCAACAGATGACATTGCGATTGCCACTGCAATTCCTACAATCAGTCCAGCTGTGACAACGTTGCTTAAAGCCATTTTATTCTCATCAGATTATTGTTCATTATCATATTAAAGGAAATACGTTGATTTTTAATCTCGATATTCAATCATAAAAGTGCAAAATACTAAACATGAACTATAATTCCCTGGCAAAAGTAGGGGGCAGTCAAATTTGAACCAAATTCATTACACCTGAAGATTGAACTCTAGCAACTGCTTTGTTTGGGATGAGTCAAATGCTGTGGATGCACTTTTCGAGTCAAACCCGTTTGATGATCAGAGTGGAACGATAGACCTCACATTTCCAAAAGACACTAACAAATATCGATCATCGACACATACGCAGTGCCAGAATTTTGCACAGGGACAACAATAATTCTCACCATGTCAACCACATCAATAATTGTCATATCTGCCAAAACGCAGCTCAATTTATTATTCAGGTACCAATCAACTTTGCGCATTCAACAAATCAATTCATGTTTTGCTTGTTGAACCACAACTCAAATCACATGTGGGTTATTCTTTTTTTCATTACCCATTTAATCAACGGAGAGCTTGCAACAATTAGATCGATTCCTTTCTTTGTTATGCTGTACTCTACTTTGAATGGAGGGGTTTTCCCATATCTGGCACGTGTTATCAGCCCATTTCTTTCCAAGCTTTTCAAGGTAGAAGAGAGCGTAGATGGGGAGATCCCAGCAAGAGATGACAGCAATTGATTAAATCTCATTTTTTTATTATTACGTAATTCCCAGATTACTCCAAAATTCCAGCGTTTACCTACAAAAGTGCTTACTTCACCAAGATAAGGTCTAACATAATCTTGCTGGCGAGCTGAAAACATTTCCATGCCTATGCCATGGAGAATCATGTTTTTAAGAGTAGTCTTATTCTCTTAGAGCATTCAGAAAATCTTTAATTTCTTTTTCGGAGGCAATTTCCCCCAACTCAGTTTCCAAGTCATCCAATATTCTACCATAAGAATTTTCATAAACGTCCTTTAGTACATTTTTTAGATACTCTGGATGCTCAAAACAGTCAGCAATCTTACATCCATAGTCTCGTTCTAATCTCGAAAGAGTCAAGAAATATTGAGGTCCGCTTGTTCTCATTAAAACAACCTCGATCGATATCGTAACTAATGCTTTGAGGTCATTGTTTTGCATACGGGGTTAATTTCAAACTAGTGTAGAAGAGATAGATGTTGATCATTTAGCACATACAACTTTGTTTTTATTTAACATTTACAGTTTCCAGTTAACTTCGATTCATCGAAGTTTACATATTAAATAAGCTAATCGCAACAAAATTTTTACAGATGGTAAAAAAACGAGTGACGTTTACTATAGATAAAGAACTTGACGAAAAAATTCACCACATACAAGCGGATTTTATTTCCAAATCAAGTAGGAGTTGGAGTTATTCTTCAGTTTTGAGCATGATTATTGACGAGGGCATAAGAACTTTGAACCATAAAACAAAAAATATGATGGAAGAAAAACATGCCCAAAAAAACACTAATTAAAAATTTAACTGATGATGGACAAAATACCTACAGCGATTGTGATAGATGACGACAAAGATGTGCTTGATCTTTTTGCAGAATATTTGAAAATAATCCAAGTCGAGGTCGTAGGGAAAGGCCATAACGGCAAAAAAGCCGTTGAATTGTATCAAGAAAAAAACCCAGACATTACATTTGTGGACTTGGTAATGCCCGAATACGACGGCATTTTTGCATTGCAAAACATTCGAAAAATAAATCCAAAGGCAAACGTCATCATAATAACAGGCAATTTACAAAAAGACACTTCGAAAAAACTGGATTATTTGAACCCAAATAAGATATTGCAAAAACCATTCGAAGTTGACAAAGTCATAGAGGCGGTAAACGAGATCAAAAATTCAAAATAACAGCCAGATCAGAGTATTGAAAATCAGAGTAATTTTGGTGTAAAAAAGAGACGCAGGAGACAGAATGGGTACTAAATCAGGGTTTCACGATAGTGTAATTGTTACGCAAAATTTTTTAATTGCCTCTTTAGAGAGTTTACGAAATGAAGATAATAGCAATATCAGCATTGGTCTTATCAGTACTGCTTTTTGCCGCACCGCACAGTCACGCATTTGCAGAAGTAAAAGGGGCTGCAAAATTCGACGTAAAGTCAATTATGACCACATACAAGATTGCAGTTGAAAAAGCAAGGGCCGATTTTAAGGCAGCAGTTGAAAAATCACAGGCAGATGCAAGAAATGCAATATCAAAAGGAATACCGACTGATAAAATCAATGCAGATTCCAAAGCGGCAATTGACAAGGCAAGGTTAGACTATAGTGCAGCAATGAAAAAGGCTCAGGCCGAATCAAAGGCAAGTCTAAACCAAATAAAGGCCGGAATTGGTAAAAAACTATCAAAATAGACCAATCAGGTCATTTACCGGATTTTTCTTTCATGTTTTAGGTAGAGTTTATGCTCGTGAGATCTGATTTTTTAGATCATCAAATGCGGCTTGGATTTCGCTCACTGCTGCGCCATCTTCAAGCGTACTGATATCACCAGCTTTTTCATTGCTGGCCATTGCCTTTAGCAGTCTTCTCATTATCTTACCACTTCTTGTTTTTGGCAGCTTTGATACAAAATAGATTTGTTGTGGGGTTGCAATTGCCCCAACATCTGACCTAACCTTAGATACAATTTCGCTTTGAAGTGTTTCTGAAACTTGGATTCCTTCCCTTAGTACCAAAAATGCAATTATGGCCTCACCTTTAATTTCGTGCGGAATTCCGCATACGGCTGCCTCTGCCACTCCTTTATGCGACACCAGACTACTTTCAAGTTCAGCAGTACCTATTCTATGTCCTGCAACTTTTAAGATGTCGTCTGCACGACCAAGCAGCCAAAAGTATCCGTCATCGTCCTTTATCGCATAGTCCCCAGTGTAGTAGAAGTTTTGATACTTTGACCAATAAACCGACTTGTATTTTTCATCATCGCCCCACAGTGTCAAAAGCATTCCAGGCCATGGCTTTCGGATTACAAGATACCCCTTTGTGTTAGGCAGTGTTTCTTTTCCGGTATCATCAACCACTACGATATCGACTCCTGGAATTGGAAATGTCGCAGAGCCAGGTTTTAGTGGGACTGTTTCAAGGCCAGGTAGTGACGATAGCATCATACCACCAGTTTCGGTTTGCCACCAAGTATCAATTATTGGGCATTTGTTATTTCCTATTGTTCTAAAATACCACTTCCATACCTCTGGATTTATCGGTTCTCCGACAGTTCCCAACAATCGAAGGGAAGACAAGTCAAATGAATTCGGAATAGAATCACCGTATTTCATAAACATTCGGAGTGCCGTTGGGGTGGTGTAAAATATTGTAACCTTGTATCTTTGTATTACATCCCACATCCTAGATGAGGATGGATAGTCAGGTGCTCCCTCATACATCACCTGTGTTGCGCCACACAGTAGTGGACCATATGCCACATAGCTGTGTCCAGTAACCCAACCAATATCAGCAGTACAAAAATACACATCGGAGTCTTTTATGTCAAATGCCCATCTAAAGGTCGAATGCAGATGGGTCAAATACCCACCAGTATCATGCAACACTCCTTTTGGTTTGCCTGTTGTGCCAGACGTATACAGAATATACAGTGGGTGCGTACTTTCCAAGGATTCTGCGCCACATATTGCAGATGAGTTTTTTACAATATCCTCCCACAGGATGTCCTTTTTGTTTTGCGTGATTGGGATTTTTGCTCGTTTTAGCACTATTACATTTTGCACAAAGTCCAAGTTTTCGACTGCGGCGTCAACTACTTCTTTTAGTTTTACAACAGTTCCCCGCCTATACCCGCCATCGGCAGTGATGATTATTTTTGATTGCGAGTCCAAAACCCGATCCCGGATGGATGCTGCGCTAAAACCTGAAAATATCACAGTATGTATTGCGCCAATTCTTGCACAGGCAAGTATTGCCACCATTATCTCTGGCACCATCGGAAGATAGATTGTGACCCGGTCGCCTTTTGTCACACCAAGGGATTTTAGCCCATTTGATACTTTTTGAACTTCAGAATATAGATCCCCATACGTGATTGTACGCCTCTCCTCGTTTTCACCCTCCCATAGGATGGCAGGCTTGTCCTTTTGATTTTGATGAACATCTAGTGCATTATACGAGGCATTTATCTTTCCGCCAATAAACCAGCGGGCAAAAGGCACGTTCCATTCCAAGGTTTTGTCCCATTCCCTAAACCACACCAATTTCTTTGCCTGATTTGCCCAAAACACAACATAATCGTTGGACGCATCAGTTCTTGTTTTGACATCATTGTTTCCAAGACCGACGGAAAACTTTTCAGATTCCACGAGTATTATCTTTGTCAGTTATTTGTAAACGTTAAAAATTATAAAAAAAGAGCAGTGCCTTCGAATGTTATGCAGTTTCCATACCCGCAAACCAATCAGTCCTGTTTTTGTCAGGATTTGGTTTTATAGGTGCGGAAGGATCATCAGTGTTTTGAGCTACCGGTGACCGCCAGGTTTCCTCCCTATTTGATTCGGCCGGAGAAGGAGTGCTGACAGATGCGCCAAGTGGCTCTACATGATGCGGTCCCAAAGATTGACTTACTTGCACGTTCGTCTGATCAGGATTCGGTGCTTCAGTTTTCACTTCGTTTGCGTGGTAAGAAGGCGGTGTGTGAGATTCGACTTGTTTTCCATCGTTGGTTACAAGGTATGAAACTGCGGATTGTTCTATTTGCTCTTTTTGGTTTATCTGTGTTTGAGCTCCATCCAATGACATGTCAGTCATTCTTCTTTGGATGTTGACAATCTCTGCTTTTTCATGATCAATATGCTCTATTATTTCACCAGTATTGGTCTTTATGAGATCATATTTTGATTCAGAGATTTCGTTGCTCTTGAATTGTACCTTTGCGTCAAATAGCAAAATCTTGACTGATTTTAGTTGGCCGTTTAGTTCTTCTAGTCGTTCTGTTAGTTTGTATGTGATTTGTTTTCGGCTTCCTCCAGTGTCAGCAGTTTTGACTTGTACTTTTCATGGATGATTTCTGCGTCGTCTCGCATGTCGTCGTTTTCTGAAACTATATCAATTAACGCCTTGAGACGTCTTAATGTGAGTCCTTTCTCACGCAGGAATCGTTGTGAATCGAGTCTCCATTTTGGTATAAAGATCACGACTTCGCCCTGAACTACGAGTTGTTCAAATGGGACTTGTCGCAGTCCTTCAAGACCACAATCAATTCCCACAGTCTGCACGGAGCCATCAATGTCAGTTATTGTTCCAATAACTTTACCCATGTGGGTACCGTACATGTCTTTGACTTGCTTGCCGATAATCTCTATTTCGTCCTTGTTCATTGGTAAAACTTGAGCGTTTCATATAACCTAGGAAGTGTTAACAAGCTTTCTAGTTTTGGTAAGAACAATTTAACAAACCAGTTTTCGCAATTTTAAAATGCAAAGTCGAAAAAACACATTCCATGATAGAAAAAGACGGATTAGACCAAATTCTTCATTTTGTGTCAAAACGCTGGATAGAATTAAGTCGGGATCCAAACAACGAAGCAATGAAAAACTTGCCAACAGATTTTTGGATGAATTCGGTTGGAGGTCAAGCTGGAAAAGGTCGCTGGATTACAACGCTAATGTATACAGAAAATGAAAATGATGCAAATGCGATGAAAGAAGTGTTGTTAAGATGGCAATCCAAGGCAAAGACCAAAGGACCAGATCTGATTCAGATAAACCGGAAATAGTTTATTTAGAATCAAAAAGTCTGGGATCTGTTGACAGGAGAATTCAGTGCATCAGAGGAAAAAATTCTTTTGGAACATTTCTCAAATGCAGATGATTCAGTGTTTGCAATAATCACACCGCAGCAGGTGGATCGCGGCGCCCTCATGTCGCGATACAGCAGGACTGACAAAAGCATGAGGCGCATATTTTTAGACGAATTTTTGATAAACAAAAACCGCGGAGAGGAATTCTACAACAAGGTCCTAATCGAGTATGGTGATGATTCCGTTGCAGAGCTTGGAATTGCACAGATTGCAATTGAAGGAATATCAAACATCGCGGTAAAAAAAATCGAAGACAGGAGAATCGGCATGTCATATTTGGAAAAATCATCGCGCTATGTAACATGGGATAAAAAAATTAACGACAAGTACAAATTTTACAGGGATCCCACAATAATGAATTCAAAATTTGCTGACAGATATGTCGAGTCATGCAATTTGGATTTTGATGTTTATTCAAAAAACATACAGCCGATGATTGATCATGTTAGGGGAAAAGAACCAATTGCTAATTTTAAATTTAAAGACTCTACTTTGGGAAAGGAAGTAGTTTTCACAAAGCTGAAAAACGATTCTGACATAAAATCTGCCACTTTCATATACAACGCGTCAACTAAAGCAAAAGCACTAGACATTCTAAGGGGATTACTCCCAGCCTCAACCCTAACCAATGTCGGCGTAACTGGGAATGGTCGAGCCTTTGAGTACCTGCTTACAATTTTGTTTGGATCCGGCCTCGAGGAAGAAAGAACACTTGCACAAAAAATCAAGCACGAACTTGACACTACAATCAAGTCATTTGTTAGACGCTCAGACGACAAATATGGAATTGCCATGCAAGAATACCTCAAGAAACTGCAAAAAACAGGCCTCAGCCTAGCAAAGAAAGTACGAGTCAAAGCGGCAGGACCACTAGTACGTTTGGTAGAATCAGAGTCAGAGTCAGATGCAATAAACAAAATAGTCGCAGCTGCAATGTATGAGCAGTCACGCGGTTCGCCATACCAAGATATTTTATCAGTAGTAAAGAAGATGGGTCCTTTAGAAAAAATCAAAATCATAAACACGTTTGTAAAACTAAGGCAAAATCGAAGGCAAAGACTGCCGCGTGCCTTTGAGATGACACAGTATACATTTGACATAATTGGCAACTTCGGGATGTTCCGAGATTTACACAGACATCGAATACTCACGCTTGAAAGACAGCTTCTGACAACAGATCACGGCCATGTCACTCCAAAGGAAATCACAGAGCTCGGAATTGAAAAAGAGTACAGAGAATGCATGAGTGTTTCAAAACAAGTCTTTGATTCATTGCGTATAAGATATCCAGATCAAGCCCAGTATGTTGTGAACTTTGCATACAACTATCCGTTTTTTATGAGATTAAACTTGCGTGAGGCAACTCACCTAATTGAGCTAAGAACCATACCTCAAGGACATATAGACTACAGACAGGTGGCGCAAAAAATGTTTTTGGCAATAAAGAAAGCACACCCCAATCTATCAAAGATCATCAAGTTTGTAGATCTTAACATGTATGACCTTGAGCGATTCGAAGCAGAAAAACGAATTGAAGAAAAAAGAAAAAGCCACAAATAAAACTGGAACAATCCTCTAATACTTTGCACACATACGGATTTCATGGACGAGATTTCAAAGTCTGACCAAGAATGGAGGCAGATCCTCAGCCCAGAGGAATTTGACGTCTGTAGGAAAAAGGAAACCGAGGCCCCATTTACAGGCAAATATACCCACAGCGAGGACGATGGAACTTACAGGTGCGCTTGTTGCGGAAATGAGCTGTTTAGTTCAGACACCAAGTTTGACTCAGGGACTGGTTGGCCTAGCTTCTTTGAGCCGCTAAAGGAAAACAGTGTAAAATACGAAACAGACATTGCTTACGGTATGACTCGAACTGAAGTAATGTGTGCAAAATGTGGCTCGCATCTAGGACATGTTTTCGATGACGGTCCAAAGCCCACGTTTGCCAGATATTGTATAAATTCAGTCTCGTTGAAACTAGAAAAAATAACTGACAATAAAACTAACCAAACATGATACCAATACCATTAATAAAATAGCAATAAAATAAAACGATTGGAAATGAGATGTCTTTTGGTTTATTTGCAAAACAGGAGTAGAAAGATTTGCGCATAATTATTTGTGGATTTGGTACAGTTGCACAAAGCTTGGCAAAACTATTGGTTTCAAGGACAGACGACCTATATGCAAAATACGGACTTAAGCCAAGAATAGTTGGAGCGTTTGACAGCAAGGGCGGAGTGGTAGAGTCATCAGGACTTGATCTCAATAGGCTAGTCGAGGTCAAAAAAAAATTCGGCACGATAAAAAATTACGATAAAACAAAGAAAAGCAGATCAGGACTGGACATCATAAATAATGTAGAAGCAGATGTGTTGATTGAGACTACTGCAAGCAACTACAAGGATGCAGAACCAGGCATGTCGCACATAATATCTGCCATGAAAAACGGAATGCATGTAATATCTGTTAACAAAGGACCACTCGCATTGGCGTTTCCATCACTGATGGAGCTTGCAACGTACAACCAAGTGTTGTTAAAATTTAGCGGAACTGTTGGCGGAGGAACGCCAATTTTGGATTATGCAAAAAACAGTTTACGTGGAGAACAGATAACGTCTTTTGCAGGAATCCTAAATGGTACTACAAACTACATTTTGACCAATATGGAGCACGGTATGAGTTTTGGGGAAGCCCTAAAGGATGCAAAATCAAGAGGATATGTAGAGGCAGACGAATCACTTGATTTGGACGGTTTTGACGCAGCGGCAAAGCTTGTGATTTTGGCAAATTGGATAATGGGCATGAAGGTAACAATGCCAGACATACAAAGAACAGGCATACGAAATGTTACTACCAAAGACATCAAAGAGGCGGCAAAGAAAAACTGCGCAATCAAGTTAATCGCATCCTGTAACAAGGAATTAGTTGTCGGCCCACGTGAGATATCCACAGACGATCCGCTTTGTGTAAACGGCACATTAAACGCAATATCATTTACATCGGAGCATTCTGGTACTCAGACCATCATTGGTAAAGGGGCAGGCGGCACAGAGACTGCAAGTTCCATACTCAGAGATCTACTAGACATTCGCAAGGAAATATCAAGAGATTGAAATCAAATCTCATTTCAAAAACTGAAACCTCGGATGTCCTAAAGGAGATCAGTTCGCAATGGAAAATTGAGCTGCCAAAAATAAAGAATCTAAAAATCTACGAGTTAGACGAGGGCGCAAGAATAATAATCGGTGAAGGTTTGACTGCGCTAAAGATAGGGGAAAACTATCTGCCATTTCTGACAGACACAAAAATACTAGAGAGATTTCCAAGCGTCACCGTAGATATGGGCGCAGTAAAATTCATGTGCAATGGAGCAAATGTCATGAGACCTGGTGTGAAAGCATTTACAGAATTTGAAAAGGGTCAGCTTGTGCGTATAATAGAGGAATCGCAAAAAAAGGTTCTCGCCGTCGGGCGTGCGCTAGTATCTAGTAAAGAATTACCAGAGATGGCAAAAGGCCAAGTCGTTGAAAACATGCATTATATTTCTGATATGTATTGGGAAATTAAAAAATCTCTAAAAGACTAGAGTTTTTCTGTAAATTCTTTTATGCCTTGTTTTGTAATTACAAGAACATCGATCCCATCACCGCTAAATGAATCCCTCATAGTTGCAGCCTTGATTGATCTTATTGCAAGGTCAACTGCGTCTTTTTCTGACATTCCTACCTTGAATTGCGGATCCAAGACACCAAGTGCCATTTCTGCACCGGTTCCCACCGCAGCATATTCATCAGGCAATACGGAGCCTAGCGGATCCAGCGTATAGATTGCTGGCTTGTCAACTATCCCTCCAACTATTACTTGCGTGAGAAGTGGAAAGAATCTGCGTTCATACATCAAATTAGATATCATTTTTGCGACAGAATTTGGCGGAACGTCACGTTTTAGTTCCATTTTTCTAATTTTTGTAAGTGCCCTTATTTGTAAAGCAAGAATTTGCATGTCTGCTACGAGTCCGGCGCATGCTGCCCCTACCTTATCTGTGAGTGGGAATGTCTTTTTGGTTGTTTTGCTTACCAGAAAGTTCCCATATGCGATTCTTTTTTCGCTTGCGATGACCACACCATCATTGAATGTTATTCCCACGGCTGTTGCACCAGGCATATACATTGCAGTCATGTTTTCAACCCCCTCTATTGCACATTAAAGTCTTTTCGGGACAATTACGCATGATCGATTAGTTGTGTTTTGAAAACTTGTCCATGATCAGGCACATGCATTTTGTGGTTTTTCTCAAAAGATCAATTCTCGCAAATTCGTTTGGAGAGTGAATTCTTGAAAACATGTACGTGGACCCAATCGAAACACATGGTGCTCCAAGCACATTTACAAATGAATGCATTGGCCCAGTTCCGGCATTCGATACGTTTACTATAAAATCTCCAAAAGATTCCTTTGCTGCCTCTTTAATTTGTGCAACAAATGGATCGGATGGGTTTGTTCTTGCAGCAGCCTCACCATGGTACATTTTGACTTTTATGTCAGAAAATCCATTTTGTTTTAGGTGTTTTTGCAGTCTAGCAAACTGTTTTTTTGGATCCATTTTTGGAACAAGTCTAAAATCAATTTTGACAAGCGCCGATGACGGAAGGACTGTTTTTGCACCTTCCAAAGTATATCCAGATACAAGTCCAGCTATGTTGCATGTAGGGTCTCCCGCCAGTGCTTTTTTGATTTCAAGTCCGCTTTTGTCGTTAACGAATCCTTTGATTCCGTATTCGTTTTTGAAAGAGTTTTCATCAAACGGCTCTTTGCTTAGTAGTTTCAAGTCGCTTTTACTAAATGGTACTACCTCCAGGTACCAGTCCTTGATGAGAATTTTGCCAGATGGGTCTCGCAGTGTTTTTAATGCCTCAACCAGACGCCAGGCGGGGTTTTTTACAATCACTGCAAGACTAGAGTGTGCGTCTCGGATTGATTCCTTTACGGATAGTTCTACATATAGTAACCCTTTCATGCCAAGCCCAATGATTGGCCTGCTCTTAGAATCCACATAGCCAAATTCCCAGATCACTCCATCGCATGAGAATTTTTGTCTGAATCGCTTTAGATATGCTTCAATGTTTGCACTTCCAGTTTCTTCTTCGCCTTCAATTACAAATTTTATGTTGCATGGAATATCACCAGTCGTTTTCAAAAAGGACTCGACTGCCTTTATTCTTGTTATGAGTTCGCCCTTGTCATCAGCTGAGCCGCGGCCAAAAATCTTGTTACCCTTTACTCTGCCACTAAACGGATCATCGTCCCACAGATCAAGCGGCTCCACGGGCTGGACGTCATAATGATTGTAAAACAGTAGTGTTTTGTTCGGATTTTTCTTTGACTTTACTTCTCCAAAGACGATTGGTGCTGCTCCCTTTTTTAGGCAAAGTACTTCAGATGAAATTCCAGATTTTTTTAATATGTTACTTACAAGTTTTGCACATTCTTCGATCCCTTGATTTTTTGCAGAAACACTTGGTTGCCGTATCAGTACTTGGAGGTCTCGGATTATATGGTTAATGTTTTTGTCAACGTGTCTTAGTACGTGATTCATTTTATCACCCTGTCAAGGGGTTTCATCACTGCAGGTATGTTATCTATAAGGTCAGTTGCGACAATGTGCAGTCCATTCTTTTTTTGTGCCATCTTACCTGCCATCCCATTGATGTAAGATGCTGCCACCGCAGATTCTAGTGGATTACGATTCCGTGCAAGCAGTCCTGCAACAAGCCCGGACAGTACATCTCCTGTTCCTCCAACTGTCATCGCTGCAAGGTTCTTTGGATTTACATAGGTTTGATTTCCATTTGATATTACGTCTGTGCTTCCTTTGAGAAGTATTGTTACAGAATGTTCTTTTGCAAATTTTTCAACTAGCCTAGTTCTTTCTTTTATTGACGATGGAGGCATAACCCCAGACATCCTCTTAAATTCGCCTGCGTGCGGGGTAAGTACGATATTTTTTTGCGGAAGATGCGGTAAAATGTAGCTTACAATGGCGCTTGCATCAAGAGATATTCTTACATCCTGAGAAGCAAGCGACTTTACAAGCAGTTTTAGCGCCTCCTCATCAGGTATAGAAAGGCCCATTCCTATTGTTGCAGAATCCAAATCGCTTGGCGTTTGCCCAAGCAGCTTGTTTGCAGCACCTCGTGTAAGCTTGGCATCTACCATCGGAATCACAATAAGATTTGGAGATATTGCACGAACCGAGGAGGTGATAATTTTTGGAACACATGTGTATACCAGATCAGTGCCGGATCGTAGTGCCGCAAGAGACGCCAAAATTGGTGCGCCATGGTACATGTAGCTCCCCCCAACAACCAATACCTTTCCGTTATCCCCCTTGCGAGAATTTTGCTTTCTTGGAGGAATGAATTTCCTTATTACTGTTGGTTGTAGTCGTGTCGCCACACTTGGAATTGAAACAAGTATGGATAAATTTTCTTCTATTTGGAGGGTACCTTGTCCTTGCCTTCAGTCTTGATCATTTGCCTAATTGTTTCAATGACCTCTAGTGATTTTATCTCCACTTGCTCAACAAGCCAGTCTCTTTCCAAGGTCAGTTGTTCTTCGGAGTGGCGCAATTTCTGAAGAGTCTCCTGCAGCTGGCCATTTAGATCATCGGAGCGTTTCTTTTCTTCTGCCAGATGAGCATTTGCCTGTTCTAGCTGGGTTATTTTTTCATTTAATGCCAAATTAAGTTCCTGCAGCATTGTTTCTTTCCATTTTTCTTCTTGTTCTTGGCGCTCTAGATCACGTATCTTGCCGTTAAGAAGACAAGATAGGTCTTCTAGCATCTTTTCTCTTTTGATTGATTTTAGTTTACTGATGTCGCCTGCAAAGCTAAGCTTTTGTAGATCCTCTTTTGTCACGTGATTCTCAGGATTAATCATTCCAAAATTATTTAGATTTTGTTTTGCCTTATTTACCTGAGAAAGGACATTGTTGGACTTTTTAGATTCCGAGGGCAAAGCACATCAATAGTACAACAGATAAAAAGACTATTAGATTGTGTTTGTGCGGTACGTTCAAACAGCACGGATTATTCGGCGTGGGTTTCTTTTTTCTCTTTTCTATCATAGAATGCCTTTCTTGCAAACGCAAGATAGGTTGTATGTCCTATTCCCCTAAAAGAATGGCGAGTTTTTCCTTCCCTTGCGTCGATAGTTCGCAAAATGTGTTCGGTGCACTCAATGTCTGTAAATTCATTTTCCACCAGCCCCATAGTTAGTTTTTCAAGTTGGTTCATGGTAGGGCAGATAGCAATAAACGCACCGCTTCCTTTGAGCATTTTGCGCACCTGTGGCAGAACAACCCAAGGATCACCCAGATCAACTACTGCCACATCAGCATCAGATAGCGGCATTTTCTTGGCGGTCTTGATATCAAGCTCGTTCATGGTCACGTATTTTATCATCCCTGCTTTAGTGATATTTTTCTTGGCAATTTCCATGAATTGTGGCTCCACATCAAATGTGTGCACGTGCCCGCGGGGTTTTACTATGCTTGCCAAAAATGTAGTCAGTGCTCCACTCCCAGTTCCAATTTCAAGTATGGTTTGGCCACTTTGAATTCCAGCCCTTGCCATGATATACCCCAAGTCTTTTGGGTATACGATTTGTGTTCCATGCTGGCTTTTCATTACAAAGTCATGGATTGTCGGTTTGAGAAGGTAAACGTACTTGTCCTTGTTTGTACGCAGTCGTGAGCCATATTCCTTGCCAATTGCATCACTGTGTCGGATAACTCCAACATGCGTGTGCAAGACCTGCTCCTTTGAGATTTTGTTTAACCATTTTTTAGAATCATTGTAAAAGAACAAAACATACGAGTTGGTTTTTATCGTATTCATGATTTTGTGAAAAATTTTTTAGATAAGAATCTAACTAATGGTAGTTTTTAGAAGGTTTTGGCCTTTTGGATTTTTCTTAATGCGTCAAGATAGTCACGTATTTGTGCGTGTGTTGGATCCAGATCTTTGAGATTTTGCACGTCGACGTTTAATTTTGTAAGCTCATCGTATATGTTCTTGTCCTCTATGGTGTCAATCAAATCTTGAAGACTGAAGGGTTTTTGCAACAGTTCCACGATTTGTTTGAGGTTCTTAATTGAGTCAATCAAAGTCTCCTGAACATATGCAGATGCAAATATTATTCTCTGAGACGGATTGATTGCAAGTATTTCTTTTGCTGCATCAAGACCATTCATGTTCGGCATGGAATAGTCAAGGACTACTGCACCAAAGGGGTTTTCTTGGCCTGCAGCATATTCTTTTGCATAAGCAGTTACGCATAGTTCTCCGTCAGATGCAGTCATAACAAAATGGCCCCGATCCTCAAGGACAGTAGTGTATTGGGCAAGCAGGTCGGGTTCATCGTCGGCTAGCAGTATTCGCATGTTTGGTGTAACAGACTTTCACACATATAGGGTTTGTCAGTTATTGCAGGATTGTAATTATGCCGTTATTGACCTTGTGTATTGTTTCAATGACACTGTCAATTTCGTACGGTTTGTAGATTACTGCAGATGCATTAAGTTCCTTTAGCTTTTTTTCTGTATCATAGGTAAGATCAGCTGTAACCATGATTACTTTGGCTTCAGGATTAATGTTTTTGATGTTTGCCAAACCATAGAACCCGTCATATTCGGGCATCATCACATCAAGTAAAACAACATCAGGTCGTAGATTTTCATACAGATCAACTGCTTTTTTGCCGCTATGTCCTCGTCCGACAACCTCAATGTCTTTAATTTCCAGATATTCGCAGAATACCTCTACAGTATCCACATCATCGTCTACTACAATTACCTTTACCATAATAACCACCATTGTTTTTTGTTAAATCATCCCAGCATTTTTCGTGATACCATTTCCCATCATACAGGACAGTTCCATCTGTAACAGGGACAGTTTTATTACAAAATCCACACGTATTGCACAATTTAGGTACGTACAACTGGGTCATGATACAATTTTTAAAATTAATCGATATTATTCCCTAGTTTGTTTAAAGTAAACATACGTGCAACTACATTCTAGTTGGAGTTTCAATGCCTAATAGGTTCAACGCGCCCTCAAGACAAGACTTGAAAGAGTAAACAAGGCAAAGTCTCACATTAACGGTATCGGCATTCTCAGAATCCAAGACCTTAACATGTTCGTAAAACGCATTAAATGTAACTGCCAAATTATAGCAATATTTTGCAATTACTTTTGGGGATAGGTTATTTGCCGCATCTTGGATGTTTAGATCAAATCTTCCAATCAGTTTTACAAGATTTGTCTCATATTCGCCATCAAGCAGTTTGTATGATGCGTCAAAGTTAGGCTTCACCTGTGCCTTTTCAAGAATTCTTACGGCTCTGGCATACGCATATTGGATGTATGGTGCAGTGTCGCCTTCCAAACTAAGGGACTTAGAATAATCAAATGTTATAATTTTGTCAAGATCCTGTTTTATCATTTCATATCGAAGGGTTGCTACTGCAACCTTGTTTGCAATTTCATGCAGATGTTCGTCAGGAAGATTTGGATTTCGTTTCCTTGTTTCGTCTACTGTCTTTTGTTCCAGCATGTCAAGTACCGAGTCAGCATTTATGTACAAACCCTTTCGGCCAGACATCTGAGTGTTTTTGCCTTTTGTATCAATGCCAAGTGCATTTGCAGTATCTGCGCTAAGCGTCACAGATTCATACCCTAGGTGCAGGTATGATTTTTGTGAAGAGTCAAACTTTGAGATCAGTTCAGTAATTATGTTTTGTAATCTTGCTTGTCTTGAATCAATAACTGTAACCACCATGTTACTTCTAAAGTGCTGCTTTTGGTCATTGTTTTCTTCCAGCGTTGTTTGCCACAAGACCCTGTTGTTTTTCTGAACGGCGTATTTTTTGTAGTAAAAGGGATCATCCACCAGTTCAAGCTTCCATGCAGCATATGGGATATCTTTTGCAATGTACGTCGCAGTACCATTACTTCGCACCAACACCTTGTCTTCATCTTTTGATAAGATTACCCAACAGCCAGCATTTTTTCCCTCAGTCTCATATTTTATGAGGTTCAGTTGCTTTAGTTTTTCAAAGATTTCAGGCCAAAGATGCGAGCGCACTATTTCGGATTCAAAGTTAAGACAGTCGTAATATGCGCCTAATCGCCAGCATGTCTTTAGCTGTTCGGCGAGAACTCTGTTCGTTATGCTTTTGCCAAACTTTGCAATCTCAGAGCTGCCATCCTCTAATTCTTTTAGGATGTTATTTCGAATTTCTTCAAGACTTTTGTTCTGGGCATATTGCTCGGTTGTCTTGACATAAACATCATCTCCACAATAATGATCAAATTTTTGTCCCGCTGGAGGTGTTTCTGAAAATCCCAAGTGTTTGAAGCCAACTATGATGTCGGCCACTTGAAGACCGGAATCGTCCACATAATTAAGCACCACGACATCGTGATTTGCCTTTGTCAGAATACGCGCAATTGTATCTCCAATCACAACATTTCTAACATGGCCAATATGCAATGCCTTGTTAGGATTCACACTAGTGTGTTCGACTATTACTTTGGATTTTTTTCCAATGTCGATTGCCCCATAATTTTCATCTTGGGCTGCAGTTATTATGAGTCGATTTAGCGGAGCATTGTTTGCATGAAAATTCAAATATCCAGACGGATGTGGCTCTACTTTTGAAACGAGAGCCCCCAGATTTTTTTGGTATTCGTCAGAAATCAATTTTGCAATGTCGTGAGGGTTTTTCTTCAAATGCTTTGAGGCCAGAAATGCAACGTTGCAGGTGACATCGCCAAATCCAGATTTTGCTGGCTCCAATGTAAAAGGAATTTCCGGAATTTGTAGCCTTTTTGTAATTTGCAAGAGATTTGCTCGTATCTCATCAAGTAGAATGCGAAAGCTCATTATTATATCTCCAAAAGACGGGGAGCAATTTTATCAAGGGCTTCAATTACGCCATCTCCGGCGTGTGCAGAAACGGACATTGTTGCATGTGATTTTACTTTGTCAGAAGCATTGCCAACTGCAATGCTAATCTTTGATACTTTAAACAACGGAATGTCAGTATCGCTATCACCTATTGAGATCACATCTTCATGTGAGACATTGAGTTTTTTCATGACCTCTTCAAAACCCCGTGCCTTGTTAATCCCAGCAGAATTTATGTGAATTGCATATTGGCTATCAGACAATATTACGTCCAGTTTGTTGCGTTCTACAACCTGCTTTGCCTTTTCAATGTCAAATGTTCGCTCAAGTACCACTTCGGTCATTCGAGGAAATACAGGTTTTTCTACAATGTCGCTCATTTGTGAGCGGATCATTTGTAATGCGTCAACGCATTTTTCCTTGTTTCCAAGAAGAATGTGGTCATTTGCACCGTATGTAATACAGCCGCCATTTTCACCCACTGCGATGGTACTTAGTCCCCCATACACGGCAAGAAGATACCCCTCAATTGATGAGCGGCCGGAGACAAAAATCACATTATGACCCAGTTTTCGGATGTAACGCAGTGAGTTCAATGCATCAAGATTTATTCTGCCACCTCCATTTTCAGTTATGGTTCCATCAATATCGACTGCAAACGTCTTGCGTTTCATAGAGTCGCTTGCACACGCCCAGATAATAATCAATCAAGGAAAAATAAGATTTTATTAAGAAAAGTAAAATGTGGTAATTAAAAATGGGAATTCCTGAAAAAATAAAAGCAATTCAAGACGAGATATTGAAGACTCAGTTAAACAAGGCAACTGAGCACCACGTAGGTTTACTGAAAGCAAAAATTGCAAAGCTAAGAAGAGAGCAAGAAAAAGTTCAAACTAAAAAAAGCGGAATCAGCTCCGATGGATTCGATGTTAGACGAACGGGAGATGCAACAGTAGTGTTCATTGGACTGCCAAGTGTCGGCAAATCAACTCTTCTCAACAAACTAACAGGATCAAGGTCGGCAGTAGCTGCGTACCAATTCACAACACTAACAGTAGTTCCAGGAATTCTAGACTATCGGGGAGCAAGAATTCAAGTGTTGGACTTGCCTGGAATCATAGAAGGCGCATCAAAAGGAAAAGGTCTAGGAAAAAGAATATTGTCAGTTGCCCGAAACGCAGATTTGGTTTTGCTCATACTTGATGTTTTTCAGCCATATCATGAAGATGTGCTCAGGACTGAGCTTAATAACATAGGAATAAGGCTCGACCAAAAACCTCCAAACATAGTGATAGAAAAAGCTGCAATTGGCGGAATTTCAATAGCTCAACAGGTAAAGCTTACAAAACTATCCGAAAAACTTCTCAAAGAAATCCTACACGTTTATGGAATCACAAGTGCAAGAGTACTCATACGAGAAGACATCACTGCCGAGCAGCTAGTTGACCACATCACAGGTGACAAAAATTATGCACAGTCCATTACAGTACTCAACAAGATTGATCTAGTGGATGAGAAATTCCTAAAAAATGTAAAGACAAAAATAAAATCCGAAGTGGTGCCAGTTTCTGCAGACTCCGGCATAAACGTTGATTTGTTAAAAGAAAAAATTTACGAAAAGCTCGATTTTATTAGAATATACATGAGGCCAAAGGGCGGTGAAACTGACTTCAAGGAACCGTTGATCATCAGAAGAGATTCCACAATAGAAGATGTCTGTAACAAGTTGCATCGCAGCATGAAAAAAGAATTTCGTTATGGATTAGTCTGGGGCAAGAGTGTCAAATTTGCAGGTCAACGTGTTAGCATTCATCATGTTTTAGAAGACGAGGATGTCTTGACAATAATAAAGTCACGTTAAAAAAATCAAAATGCGATCAACATGGATCATGAAACTGAAAATAGATGGTGCAAATTTTGCATGACAAAAACAAAGCAGGAGATTGTTTTTCTCCCTCAAAATGCAACATACAAACGTAGAAGGCAGTACAAATGCACAATTTGCAACCATACAAGTTGGTTACAAGGAAAAAGACCATCAGCTGAAAGTGTTTATTGAAAAAATTGCGATCTGAAAAAATATTTTTGGAAAAAAATCGTTTACTATTTGTAATCACTTTGTGTAATTTTGTTTAGTTTAGCTATAGAAAAGATAGTAAACGTTATTTTCAGTAATGGCTACTAAACGTAAGTCAAAAGCTAAACGTGCAGCTCCAAAGCGAAAGGCAGCTCCAAAGCGAAAGGCAGCTCCAAAGCGAAAGGCAGCTCCAAAGCGAAAAGCCGCAAAGAAAACTGCAGCTAAAAAGCGACGACGATAAATTCGTCAACGCAAAAAAAATTCGTCAATCACAATTGACGTAATTTTACTATTTTTATGAAATTTTTCTCAACTAAACATTTGTCCAGGTGGCGGCGTATGTTTATCGTTAATGTTTTTCTCAACTGAGAATGTTCGCTCACTTGGAATCACAGTTATCTTTATCGAGGTATTGACAGCATAATGTGGGGTTCCATCAGGATTTTTGTGATTTGTTGCGATACCAACTCGGTCTAAATCAACTTTAACTTTAACAAGCGTTCCATCCTCCAGCTTGAATGCAACAAAGTCATTTCCGACTCGTTCGTAGTCGAGCATCTTAAATTCAATTTTGGATTTTGTTTCACTCAATTTTTTAGCACCATCATATCAGAGCATCTAGTAGAGATAACTCATTAATTTTATTTGTTCTTCAGTTGTAATCATGTTCTTTGCAGTAAGAATCTCAAGTAATTCTCTAAACAACGCTTTTTGTTCATCAGACATGCCAGCTTGACCAGTTGGACCTGGTGGACCTGGTGGACCTCTTGGACCCTTATCCCCTGATGGACCCTGTGGACCAATTGGACCCTTTTCTCCGGCAGGACCTCTCTGACCTGGCGGACCGCGTTCACCTTGCGGACCCTGAATGCCTTGTGGACCTTGCGGGCCTTTTTCTCCGGACAGTCCCTGTGGACCTATCTCGCCTTGTGGACCATGTGGACCAGTTGGACCTTTGTCGCCTTGTTGACCTTGCGGACCAGTTAATCCTTTCTCTCCGGCAGGACCCTGTGAGCCCCTCGGACCGCGTTCACCTTGCGGACCGGGAACTCCAGTCAATCCTTTCTCTCCGGCAGGACCCTGTGGACCCTGTGGACCCTTGTCGCCAACTTCTCCTTGTGGGCCGCGCAGTCCCTTGTCGCCAGCAGGACCTAATGGTCCCTGAGGACCCTTGTCGCCAGCAGGACCCTGTGGGCCGCGTGGACCAAGTTCGCCAGGTCTTCCAGGTATTCCTTTATCACCAGGTGGGCCAGATGGACCTGTCGGGCCTTTGTCGCCTTGCAGACCAAGTGGGCCAGTAACTCCTTTGTCGCCTTGCAGACCAAGTGGGCCAGTAACTCCTTTGTCGCCTTGCAGACCAAGTGGGCCAGTAACTCCTTTGTCACCAGCAGGACCTAAGGGGCCCTTGTCGCCCTTGTCGCCAACAGGTCCAGTTGATCCTTTGTCGCCCTTGTCGCCCTTGTCGCCAGTTAACCCCTTGTCGCCTTTGTCGCCCTTGTCGCCAGGTGGACCTGTAACTCCCCTATCGCCTTTATCCCCAAGAGGACCGGTCGGGCCTTTGTCGCCCTTGTCGCCAGATGGACCTGACGGGCCTTTGTCGCCCTTGTCGCCTTTTTCTCCAGGTTGGCCTTTGTCGCCCTTGTCGCCAGATGGACCTGACGGGCCTTTGTCTCCAGTTGGACCCCTAAGTCCAGGTGGGCCACGTTCTTCTCTTGCACTATATCTTTTATCGTCATGTGATGAGACAGATTCAATGGGTTCTGGTGTTGGTTCTCTTTTTCTTTGTCTTGGTGGAGCATCTTCAGTTGGCCTAATTTGCACTTCAAATGCAGAGTATAATGATGAAAATTGATCGCGTACGACTATCCAGACAGAGGATAGATCAAAGACAGACGCAGGTATTGGATTACTATCACTTCCTAAAACTTGGGAAAACGAATTGTCCTTTACATGTAAGTGGAAGATGTCATGCCATAAAGCACTGAATCTTTTACCCTTGATTTCTTCCATAGACGGTTGGGCACCACAAACTGAAATTTGAACTTCATATACGCCTGATTGTTTAAACGGTGCCGCGCCTTGAATTTCTAATTTTTTCATGTCGCTAGGCAATATACAACCATTAATGTGGAACTATTTTTGTATTTTCTATCATTTGTCTGTTTTATGACGAGTAAATCAGGAATAGTATTTATTCAAAAGACATACCATTAGTGATAAATGGACGATCCGGCCAAAAACCTTCCAGAAGTTACAAACAAGAAAGAAACAAGCATTGTAAATCCAGATTATCAAAAAAATAAGCTCTTTAAGAAAGGCATTCATCTCATGGCAGATGAAAAACTAGAGGATGCTGTAAAGGTCTTTGAGCAGATATTGAGGCTTGATGCTACAGATACAGATACGCTCTTAAAATTAGGATATTCCAAGTTTCATCTAGATGACTATGCGGGGGCGTTGCATGCCTATGACAAAGTCCTAGATATAGACGTGGCAAATAGTGAGGCATGGAATCTAAAATCACTTGTTAATTATGAACAAAAAAATTATGGAAAAGCACTTGATTGTGTAGAAAAGGCAATAGAGTCAGATCCAACTTATGGCATGGCATGGTATAACAAGGCATGCTATCTTTCATTGTTAAACGAGGTTCCACATTCCTTGGAATCATTAAAGCGCTCAATTGAAATCGATGTAAAGAACGCAAAACGAGCAGTAAGAGACAAAGACTTTACAAATGTAAGAATTGAGGACGGCTTCAAAAGAATTGTAGAAGTTGTCGTTTTAGAATCAATCAGGCAAGGTTATCACACAGTCGGGGCAATAGTTTGGACCACGTTTATCAGTAAAATCGAAACAGAGGAAGCATTAAAAAAATTATTAGAAAAGGGAATGATCATTAGAAGCGAGAAAAGACAAGGGCTGAACAAAATTGATACTTATGACTTAGTGCCAGAACTAGCAAACAAAGTTGGAACCGAACAGAAGAGCCTTCTCGGATCAACAAGAAGACTCCCAAGCACCATCAAAAGCCTAAAAGAAGTAAGCCAGGCAATCCAGACAGCAAAGATGGTAATTGAAGAAGAGGATACTGAAAAGCTGACCAAGACTTTTGACTCATTTATTGATCCGACCAAACTGGGAGGCCTTATGATTGATCAATTTCTAGAAGAACATCGGGAAATCAGATTGTTCAAAGTCAGGATTGATGAAAAAGGAAAAGACTACCTAAAAGAAAACAAAGAAAAAATTCTCAAACTTTTTGACAATCTTGAAATCACAGTAACACAAAAGCTGCGCGGATAATTTTTTAATCTATTCTGCGGATAGGTCCCAATAGTCAGCATTTTCCTGTTTTACAATTGGCTTATTGAGATTTTTCCATTCCTTAAAGGAGCGAACATACAACTTTACGTTTGGATGATCAATCGATTTTAGTGCATAATATGCAAGTCCGGATAGTGTACCGACGCTTCCACAGTATGTTATGACTTCGGCATTGTCTGAGATGCCCCTGTTTTGGAGTAGTCTTTTCAACTCATCTTTTGGACGCAGAATTTTGTCTTCGGATGCAAGGGTTCTATATGGAATGTTAATGGCACCCGGAATGTGTTGCTCCAGATAGTTTAGGCGCTCACGATTATCAAGTACGATTACGTTTTTGTTTTCTTTTGCTTTCTCAAGGTAATCTGCTGTCGCCATGATCTCAGGTTTGAGAGTCATAGAATGCGTTTTTGCTCCAACGTATGGCTCGTTTGCGTCTGTTTCAAGGCCGAGTGATTTCCATTGGCCATATGTCATTTCAAGTAATGACACGTCTCCATGACCCAGATATTGAAGTGTCCATGCAACTCTTGAAGCCAGAGCACCAAAGGTATCATCATATGTAACAACTGGAGTTTGATCATCAATTCCAAGAGACTGAGCCATCTTGAGAATGCGCTCTGGACTGTCATCAGACAGCAGATCTGCTAGTGGAAGATTAACGGATTTTGGGATATGATCTTTTTTGTAATCTTCTTTGCGTCTTACATCAATTACTCTAACACTGTTATCCCTAATCAACGAGCGTAAAGAATCGGCATCTATTACTGGCTTGCCAGTCAAGCTGCACATTCACCCTTGCCAGTTCTAGTGTGATAGCTTGAATCGCTTCCATAGTCGGCATAAAAGTCCTTGTCGTCAGCAATGGACGGCACAGTAGTAAGTGGCAAGAGTATTTTTTTGATATCAGCGATGGATTTTGTATTAGAGTCACTATGACCTGTAACAATTTTGTGAACCCAAGACTTGAGAGTGTCATTTGGTTTTTTATCTGCCTTGAACGTTTCTATGATTTTCAAAATTGCTGGGATTACTCTTTTTGCAGGAATTCTAAGCACATTGACTCCAAGCATCGTCTCCCCGTCTGATCTACCGCCAAGTGAGAGTTGGTAAACAGGATACATGTCTTTGTCATTTCTTCCACCACCACCAAAGAATCCAATTGTCGCAATTTCGTGTTGCCCACATGAGTTTGGACATCCGCTTATTTTGATATTAGAATCTCTAAGATCGTTGTCCTCATCCAGTTTTAGATCAAGGAATTTTCTTTGGATTTCTTTTGCTAATCTATGTGAATTTGTCAGTGCCAAATTACACGATGTCGTTCCAGAGCACCCAACAGGATGTGCCATTGTGATTGAGCCGGGGTTTGCCAGTCCTATTTCTAATAATCGTGAATAAAGTTGTACCAAATCCGATTCTTGTATCCACCTGATGAGTACGTCCTGATTAAATCCAGTTCTCGCATAGCCTTCTGCTGAAAATTCCCTGCAGACGTCAGCTAGTACTCGAAGTTGACTTGCAGTGATGTCTCCAGCTTCAAGCGTTAATGATACAGAATGATAGCCCTTTTGTTTTTGTTCATATGTGTTGTTTTTGCGCCATCGCGAAAAACCATCTGGAATAGATTTTCCATCAGAGCCAGAAATTTTAATTGGGTTTGAAATTTTTGCAGGAGCATCATCAATGTCTAGTGTAACCACAACTGACTGGGTTGCTCTAACAACTGCTCTTTCTTTTAGGACCAAGTTTTGGAATTGTTCCCAGCCCATTTGATCAACCAGATATCTCATTCTGTTTCTGGCAGTGTTCTTCCTATCGCCAAGTCTATCAAATATTCTAAGCACTGCAATTGATGTGTACAGTAAATCTTCTTCCGGTGTAAAGTCTTCAAGCTGGTGTCCAACAAATGACTTGTTACCAAGACCGCCGCCAAGGAAAATTTTAAATCCGCGCTGAGGTTTCCCGTCAACTGATCTTATTTGTGGAATTAATCCAACATCAGTCATTCTTACCATTCCGTGTTTTTCACAGCATGTAAAATTGAATTTGAATTTTCTTGGTAATGCCTGGTTCAGTGGATTTCTAAGGAAAAACTTTGCAGTCGCAATGGCGTATGTAGTTGCATCGAATTCTTCTGCATCACAAACGCCTGCAAGCGGGCTACACATTACGTTTCGAACCGCATTTCCGCATGCCTCCCTTGAGGTAAGACCGACATCGGTAAGTCCTCGCATTATTTCAGATACATCTTCTAAGATCACCCAGTGAAGCTGAACGTTTTGTCTTGTTGATACATGCGCACTTCCTATTGAAAATGCCTCGCTAAGATGTGCCAGTTTTTCTAATTGGTTTGGATAAATTTCTCCGGCGGGGAGTTTAATTCTAACCATCGCATAATCATCAGTCATTCTAGTGCCATATGCACCATGTTGTAAACGGAATCTCCTAAAGGAGTCAGAATCAATTTTGCCTTGCCTGAAGAGTTTGACGGTTTTTGCGAAATTTTCAGCCTCCTCTACCCTGGCCCAATTGATTTTGGGGGCTTTGCTGTCCCTTGCCGGTTTTACCACAGTACTGCTCAAATTCACATAAGCTTTTTTAAATTTGGATATAAATTTTTGAAAGAAGGTATTTTCGTCACAATACATGAAATGACAGTCATAATTTTCCACTTTATCGGATTTATTGAAATTAGTGTCGCCTAATCAGATCTGCAAAAGCTTTTTTTCTTGGAATTTTCAACCGAATTCATAGCAAAGTAACCATACCGGCAGTATATGGTGGGTTCTCTCACCATATACTGAAATCATGTTTTTGACAATAAACTATTAATTGGTTCTAACAAGTCTAAATTCATGCAAAGCACATCAGTCACAGAGAAGACAAAAATTTTCACAGATGTCAGTGAAGCTCAAATAACAAGAGCGATTGCAGACGAATTCTTCTCAGTGTTTACAGATCACATTACCTCAGATGTAATAATTATCGGAGCAGGTCCGGCAGGCCTTACGGCAGGACGCGAGCTTTCACTTATGGGCTACAAGGTTTTGATTATCGAGCAGAACAACTACCTTGGCGGCGGATACTGGCTCGGAGGATATATGATGAATCCAGTTACAGTGCGTGCACCGGCACAAAAGGTATGGGATGAGTTAGGAGTTCCATACAAAAAAGTCTCAGACGGATTATACATCACAGCAGGCCCTCACGCAGTGTCAAAGCTGATAGCAGCAACGTGTGATGCAGGAGTAAAGTTCCTTAATTTGACTAAATTTGATGATCTGGTTCTAAAATACGGTAGAGTATCAGGATTAGTTGTCAACTGGATGCCAGTTTCTGCCCTACCAAGAAACATCACATGCGTAGACCCAGTAGCACTTGAATCAAAAATGGTAATTGATGCATCAGGTCACGATTCTGTTGCAGTAAAAAGACTAGTCGATAGAAAGCTAGTAGAATGGAAGGGAATGAACCCAATGTGGGTTGAAGATGGCGAGGACAAAGTTGTAGAGTATACGGGTGAGATTTACCCAGGACTGGTAATTGCTGGAATGTCAGTTACCGAGACACATGGTCTTCCAAGAATGGGGCCTACGTTTGGTTCAATGTTGTTTTCGGGAAAAAGAGCAGCTGAGATTACGGCTGCAAAACTAAAAGAACTGAACAGAAGCTAACAACTCTGTGAGAATATCCAGAATTTTTCTATATAACGAGCCCTCCGTCCCAGAAATATCCATCAGCAACTTGGCAGATTTTTTACAAAATACATTTCATGTCAAGACGATAAAACGAGAAAATATTTTCAAAAATGCGACAGAGGATACTGCACATAATCTCGCATCATCTAGGATTTTCAATATGCGCCAACCATTTCAAAAACACGTGCCTACCAATGAAGAAATAGAATTTGAAAAACAAACGTTCCACAATACGTCCAAAGTTGAAAACATCGTACTTTATGACGGTTTTGAGTTTCAGAGAACAGTTTCAAGTTTGATACCAAGCGACGAACTGACCACAGAAGACTTTCACTTTGTCTTCACAAACAAGCTTACCTGTACTTTTGATTCCAATGATTATAGATATCATGGAAGGGCGTTAATTGGCGCAAATCCATCCATCGTTTCAACTACTGGAATAATTGAGGCGCCGGCAAAACCGCGTGAATACTATATGGAGTTAATGGTAAATTACGGACAAGGTCTAAACGTCGAGTCTATCAAAAAAAAGTATCAAGGAACATACTTGGAATACCACGACTTGCGCCTTGGAAAAATAATTGAGGGGTACTGCTTACAGGCATTATTCTATTACATTACAGGCGAATCATTTTGTGATCTTTTAGATTGCAGATTGAACAACGCTCATTGGCAACGCGATCTTTTGTATTCACAGCTCGAATTTGGAAAACTTTGCAACAAACATTCGGAGATTCTAAAAAACTGGATTGCCTTGAATGACTTAAATTGTTGATATTTTTTACTCATATTCATGATGTCAGATGCTGGCTCTTCAGTATTAGTTGAAAGAGACAGTCCAAGTAAGCCAGAAAAAAAGAAAACAAAATACGATGTGGTCATAATTGGGGCAGGTCCAGCAGGATACACTGCGGGGATTTACTGTTCTCGTGCACGACGCGATACTTTGATAATATCTGGGATTTTGCCCGGCGGTCAGCTAATGAACACAACGGATGTTGAGAATTATCCAGGATTTGCAGACGGGATAATGGGTCCGGATCTTATGATAACAATGAGAAAGCAAACAGAAAGAATGGGAACTACAATCATCGATGATGAGGTCATCGACGTAGACTTTAGACACAGGCCGTTTAAGATATTGACTGCATCAGAAGAATACGAATGCAAAGCAGTAATTATTGCAACCGGCGCATCGCCAAGAAAATTAGGGTTGCGGGGAGAGACTACTTTTGGAGGTAAGGGCGTATCATATTGTGCCACATGTGATGGACCATTTTTTAGAAATCAGGAAATAGTGGTAGTAGGCGGAGGTGATTCTGCTATTGAAGAAGGTACGTTTTTGGCAAAATTTGGCAGCAAGGTTCACATGGTACACCGACGAGATCAGCTCAGAGCAAGCAAGGTAATGCAGGAAAGGGCCATGACCAATCCAAAGATACAATTTCATTGGAATAGCGAAATCACAGACATACAAGGTGATCAAAAAGTCCAAAAGGCGATATTAAAAAACATAAAGACTGGAGAAATCACAGCACTAACAGCTGGTGGAATATTTGTCGCAATTGGTCACACTCCAAACACCAAGATTTTTGAAAACCAAGTGGAGCTTGATTCCCAAGGATATATTGTTCTAAAAGACCACACCAAGACAAACGTGGAAGGAGTGTTTGCAGCAGGAGACGTCCACGACCACAGATACAGGCAGGCAATTACCGCTGCAGGCTATGGATGCATGGCTGCAATTGATGTTGACAAATACCTAACTGAAAGCAAAGCATAGTTGGTCTGTTCGGTTCGAACAGACATTCACAGAAAGAATCCAGAAAACAACCAACATCATGAACAGTTTTTCAAGGTGATAACATGTTTGCCGGAAAGACTAGCTTTAAGATTAGCGGCATGATTGGAATAATCATCCTACTGTTAGGAATTACCATCCTATTTGGCACATATCAAATGTCCAAAGTCAGTAAAGAAATCATCAACATATCACAAGAATACGAGCCGCTGCAAAATACTCTTGGTGAAATCAAATATCACCAGGCAAATCAGGTTGCAAATTTTGAAAAGATCAAAACTGGGCAATTATCAGAGACGGATTCAGATATTGCAAAAGAAGAATTTTGGTCAAGTAACACCATCATAAAATCAAACACAATGCAAGGAAAAAAGATAGCCGAAACAGGGTACAATATGGCACCAACAGACGTGGTGGGCAGCGACTTTAAACAGATTCACAAAATGTTCTTAGATATTGAGCAAACTCATAATGAGTTCGAAGACATAGTAAAGGACTCGCTAGGTTCTGCTCAAAGCGATTTTCTGCTAAAACAAATCACATTAAAAGAAACCCAGCTTAAAGAGAAAATAGACGACGCATCAAATGAGATCAAAAGGCTCAACGAACAATCAATTAACGCAATTGAGGATCATGAGCGCGAATGGCTCACAATACAGATTGGAATCATGGTGGTTGTAGGAATAATTGCAATTTCTCTTAGACATTTTATGCATGAAAATAACGCTGAGCTAAAAAAAGAGATAGAATCAAAAACTCTAGAACTGCAAGAGGCAAACAAAAAACTTCGTGATCTTGACAAGCTAAAAGATGACTTCATAAGCATAGCATCTCATGAACTAAAAAGCCCCATTCAACCAATCTTCGGCTTTGCAGAGCTTGCTCAATCAGGAGATATTGACCAAAAAGAGGCATGGGATGGAGTAACTACACTTGCAAAAAAATTACAAGATCTGGCAAATGACGTACTTGATGTAACCAGAATTGAGAGCAATCGCCTAACATTATATCAAGAAAAATCTAGAATTAACGAATTAATTTTAGAGACGACTAGGATGTTAAAGACTGGACTGAACAAGAACATCAGAATCATAGAAGAGCTAGACGGGGATATTGAAATAACATTAGACAGGACACGAATTGATCAAGTACTTCGAAACATCGTCAATAATTCAATCAAATTTACGGAAAATGGTACAATCAAGATAAAGACTTTGGTTAATAAGAAATCAGACGAATTGCTCATCACGGTAAGTGATACGGGTCTTGGTATACCAGAGGAGGTTTTGCCAAACATTTTTGGCAAGTTTGTGACAAAGGGCCATGAAAGCGAGAATCAGGGCGGTAACGGCCTCGGACTATTCCTGTGCAGGGGGATAATTTCCGCGCACGGGGGCAGAATCACTGCACGAAACAACAAAGATGGCGGAGCGACATTTGAGTTTTCATTGCCACTATCACAAAGAAAAACCGTCGATCCGTTGACCAATTAACGCATTGTTCGTCTGGTTTAGACAGACTTAACTTAATGTATGAATCTGCGAATGAAGAATTGAAAATGACTCTAAACATATTGGTTGCAGAAGACAATGCGTTTACCATTACCCAGTACACAAAAATACTTGAAAAAAATGGTCACAGTGTAACTGTTGCAAGAGACGGTCAAGAGTGCCTAGAAAAATATACGCAAGAGCTAGCAAAGACAGAGTTTGAATCATTAGACAGAAACCCGTTCGATGTGGTCTTGCTAGACAACAACATGCCTAAAAAAAGTGGAGTCGAGGTGGCAAAGGAGATTCTAGACAAAAGACCGAATCAGAGAATCATTTTTGCATCTGCCTACGATATCAATTCTCTGCTCAAAGCACCGGGAACAATACCAGAGTCTGTTGAAATTCTTGAAAAACCATTTTCACTAAATACGATGATCAGCAAAATCCAAGCATAGATTACAGATAGACAATATTTGAAAGATATTTTGCCTCTTTAAGGGCAAGATCAAAATCACCTTCTGTGAAAATCTTTTGTTGTGCGTATAAGCTCTTGAATTTCCTTCCATCATCTGCAAAAATGCCAACTACGTGTCCTTCGTGGACGGGATAGTTCTTCATTCCAGCATAAACTGCGGCAGATGATGGGCTAACAAGTAGTTTTTCTTTTTGGAATATTTCTTTAACAGCTGCAAATGCTTGCTCGTTTGTTATTGTTATCCAATCATCAACTACGTTTTCTCGCCTTAGGAACAAATCAGGCTTTGCAGACTCTTGAAAGTTGCGCAATCCCTGAATTAGGTGGTTTTGTTGTGGTTGAACTGCGATTGTTTTAACTTTAGGGTTTTGTTCTTTAAGAAAAGCAGAAATTCCAGTAACAGTCCCTCCAGTTCCAACGCCTGTGAAAAAATGAGTTATCCGCCCTTCGGTCTGTTTCCAGATTTCAGGTCCGGTTCCCTTGTAATGGCCCATGTAATTTGCCTCATTTGAATACTGGTTTGGCGAGAAATACTTGTCAGGTCGTGAGGACACAATTGATGTAGCAAGTGCGATGCTTTGATCAGTTCCAGCGCCAACCTTTGGGCAAAGATCATCGCTTGTTTGGTGGATTGTGGCACCAAGGTCTGAGATTATCTTTTTTGTTTCTTCGCTTGCCTTTTCTGGGATAACTATTTCGACTTTGTATCCAAGAATGCTCGCAATTCCAGTAAGGGCGATGCCCGTGTTTCCAGATGTTGGTTCTATGATTATTGTTTCGCCGCGTTTTAGTCTGCCTTTTTCTTCTGCATCCTTAATCATCCAGTATGCGGCTCTATCCTTTACGGAACCAAACGGATTGTGACTTTCTAGTTTTGCATAATAATTTACTTTGTCATTTGATAACGATTCTAGTTTTACAAGCGGAGTATTCCCAATTCTGTTTAGGATGTCTGCATCAGTCAGGACTTTGGTTGCCACTAACTATTTCACCTTTTTAATTGAGAATTCTAATTCGGTGTCCCTTTTTTGAAGAGATAAGAGTTCGTGTCCAGTTCGTTTGACCCAACGCGATATGTCTTCTTCAGCATTTGGATCATCTGCAAGAACAGTCAGTGTTTCGCCCACTTGCATTTTTTCAACCTCGATTTTCGTTCTAAATACAGGTTCTGGGCAGAACAATCCACGCGCATCTAGTTTTTTAGTTGTCGCACTCATCGATATTTGTCAAAGACTTGTTTGTCATATTAAAATCTATTTAACTTAGTTTTAGCTAAATCAAATTTTTAATAAATTATCCTAATTATAAAATCATAAGATGAACTACGCAAACGACATTGCCAAGGCGGAAGTAATTACTAAAAAATACAGAATGGACGATAAAATTTCTTTACTTGTTCTCAATGCAATGAAAAGAATTCTTGCGATAAATGAGAAAAACACATTTGCGTATCAAGATCTTGCACATTTTGAAAAAAGCCTCCCAAAAATCCAGGGAATGAAAAAACTTGCAACCGAATCATTTAGACAATTTGCCACTAGATATCACACATCATTATGTGCATCAATGGGATTTCCGATGATGAATGCAATTACAGATTCAAAAACTGCAGGCGTGTACGAGGCATTTTATGAAATATTTGGAATTACAAATGCCAAGGCAAAAAGATTTGGGCTTGCGGCACTATACAGCGCAATAAAAGGTGAAAAAACCAACATTCCAAACAATGGCGGAATTTACAATATTGTGTTTGACAGGGACTCGCCTTGGACATATAGAAACGAGGCAGAACACATGGAAGAATATGCAAGATATCACTTTAACAGTTACTTGATCAATGAAATTATGAAAAAACCAAACTCCACAAACCCGTTTGACCCAGTCATATCGCTGTATGAGAGTGGTGCAGCTGACTTTATTTTCATGCAGACAAAACAAGACGGAATCACTGAGGAAAGGCTTTGCACGTTTCACACAGTAAAGACATCAGCAGGCGATGTAATAGGAGTTCATATGATGGATGATGACAGATTGCAATATTACCGAAAATGGGGAGATCCATATTTTAAAATCCGAACTATTGATGGGACCACAGCAAAAATCAAAATAGTTGGTATTGCAGATCAGAGATTCATTCCAGATTAGGTTGTTGTTCGGCAGTGGATCAGATGGCCATTCTTAGCATATCGGCGATATTTCTATTCTTTAATGGCGAAGCATCATAATCAAGTAGATTGATTTTCTTTGATATTCGCTTCATCAGATACACTGACAGTTTGTATATTAGCGACCAGAGATAGCTGTTTTGATTCAAGTCATACATTTTTAGTAGCAATGAAAACATCCATTGTGAGTTTGGGTAATATTCTCGGATGTATTCTGCAAGATAGTCCTTTGAATTGTTGATTTTGTACTTGATGTGTTCTAGTGTTTCCTTTTCATGCGCATAACCGATGTTCTGTATGGTTATTCTGTTATGTTTCATTGCATACAGTATATCGTCTAGAGTGTTTTCTGATTCGACTAGATTTACACATCTTCCAAGTGTTGAAAGAACATGCGAGTCACTTCCAGCGATACCAATTTTGTTATTGTCAAGCGAAAACTTGGTTGCACGCGCGTTTGATATTACATCTACATTATTGCTATTGAAAATCTCAACTAAATCACACATCTTTGCCTTTTCTCTTAGTGCATCAAGTAGGCTAAACGGATGCGGGGCACACGATACTGCATCTTGTTTGCGGATTTCATCAATTATCTCCTCTAACGTGAGACCTGCCTTGATTTCTTTTGATATTCCATATGCTATTACATGTGCGCCAGCATTGGTTGTGATTTCTTCTGCAGGCAGAATTTGGATCTTTTTGTATTTTGCATGGTCGTTTTTGTATTCCAAAATTTGCCTATAACCATTCAGAGTGTTGTGGTTTGTTACAAAAAGCGCATCAAGTCCAATGGCATGCGATCTTTCCAGCTGCTCAGATATTGTGATATCACAGTCATATGGCGCCTCATCTTCACCCACATGGAAATTTGAGAAATTGTTATGACAGTGCAGTTCAGCTTTTAGAGGATTCAATCAATTGGAAATTTTTTTTGTTATTATTATAATCCTTTTTCTAGGTTACCTGAATAGATCAGTCTTTTCTGATCGAATTAACGGCTTTACCGTATTATCGGACGGGTTAAAATCAAAATTACGAATAATTGCAAATAGACAATTCTCAGTCTTCTTCATCACAAGTTCGGCCGCACCGCAAAGTTCGTCCGCTTCTGCAATGGCGGTAATACGCAGTGTCTTTCCAAATGTGTCCTTTGTTCCTGCGTAATCATGAATTGGTTTCATTCCAGACACACCAATTGCACAATTTGTTTGGCCTTCACGAAATGGTCTGCCAAACGTGTCTGCTATCAGAACCGCAATTTTTTTCCCAGTTATCTCTTGTAGTTTAGTATGGAAGTTTGATGCAGATTCGTCGGAGTTTTCTGGAAGCATTGAGGCAAATCCCTGTGGGAGATTACTTTCGTCAACCCCAGCGTTTGCACAGATAAAACCGTGTCTTGTTTCGGTGATCAACACACGATTTTCCATTCGAATTATTCTTTTTGTTTCGTAGAGAATAACTTCGATTAGCCTTGGATCCTTTTCATACTCTGCCGCAATTCCAACAGCAAGAAGAGATGGAATTACGCCAGATAATTCAACTAGCCGTCCTTCTTGTTTTGATATCACTTTTTGCGATATTACAATAACGTCGCCGTCCAGTAGGCCCTTGTATGAGGATGTAAAAATTTTTACCAGATCGTCGCCTTTTTTAATTTCTTTATTTGTGATAATAGGAATTATTTCAAGTGACATCAGCATTATGCAATATTATCTTTTATTAAAATCTAGTAAGGTTAGGCAATAGTTTGAAGCTGTAGGTTCGTCTTGTAGTGTTTATTTATTATGCCAATTAGGTTTGAGAGATTTTTTTCTTCAATTATTACATTTGCCCTTTCTTTTACAACATCTTGAGCCCTAAATGCAATTCCAAGACCACAGATATCAAAAAGAGTTAGGTCGTTTGCACCGTCAACTGTAACTATGATGTCGTCCTTATTTTCCTGCCATTCGGCTATTTTTACTCGTGCTGACTTTGCCTTATCTGATGTGACATGGATTTGTACATCATCGAGTTTTCCGTCCTTGAAGACGAGTTCGTTAGAATACACATAATCAAGACCCAGTTCTTCTTTCAGTCTATCAGTCATAATTGTAAATCCGCCAGAGACAGCAAGTAGTTTCCAGCCAGCAGCCTTTAGCACGCGGCATGTTTCCTTTGCACCAGTCATTATCGGTAGTTCATCTGCTACCTGCTTACATGTATCATAGCTTAGTCCCCGTAAAGCATGGACCCGTGTTCTGAGTCCATCTTCCCAGTTTATCAGCCCTTGAATTCCCTTTCTTGTGATTTCCCAGATTTCTTTTTCTTTGTTTATCTTTTCCGCAAGAATCGGCAGATATTCTGCATCAAAGAGGACTCCTTCCACATCAAAAATTGCAAGCAATTGTTTCCAATTTTTGGAAAAAATCTATCAATATAAAAGTTGAAGTTTATTTTTAGATCGCGTACCCATAGTAGTGAACTACCACCAGACAAGTCCAGTGGTCTCTTCCTGCTTCAACGACCGAGCTTTTGATCCCTACAGGCGTGCATTCCCGCAGGAACTGCGGGAATCTGTCTGAACTCAATCCTGTTTCGGCTTTACATGATAACAGGTAGAGGCTCATACCATGACGTTCTTCCACTCTGCCTAGCTCTGACAGTGCATGTTATGAATCCATCCAATTTATGAGAAGGGTTATTGCGTTATTACCTACAATTTGTCCACAGGACAAATTAGGTGATCTTCCCAATTCAAAATACTATAAATCACGGTAGGAAAATTATCAAAACATGGGTGAGCTTGAGCACAAGTACGAAGTCGAAGTAAAGACAGCCGAAAAACTGCAAAAACTTCCAGACGAGGTCAAAGACGAATTAAAAGCATCTGGGATGATGGACGATAAAGGAAAACTCAAACTCAAAGGCGTTAGTCCAAAAATGCTAAAGAAAATGAAACAAGAGTATGTCGAGTGTCCCGTTTTAAAACAAGACATTCAATTTGTCCAGTGTTTTGTCTGCTCCAATTTCCAAAGCAGAGTCATGGGAAAGGTGCTTTGTAAAGGGGATTCTCTTAAAAAACAGACATAATTTAAATTCAAAGTTTTAAGAAAAATAAAATTTAGAATCAGATCTGGAAATTATCCAACCACGAATTACACGTCTGAAGGTCATTTCCTTTACAACTAGGAAAAGCTCATTAGTCAAAATTTTTGTCACATATACATTGAGTAAAGAAAGTGTCGGAATTACAGTTTCAAAAAACACAGATTTTAGTGAATGGTACACACAAGTTGTCCTAAAGGCTCAGCTTGCAGATTATGCCCCAGTAAAAGGCCTCATTGTTCTACGACCTGATGGATACGCAATTTGGGAATCAATTAGGGAAACACTTGATGAAAAATTCAAAAAGACAGGACATCGGAACGGCTTTCTGCCAGTACTAATTCCAGAATCACTACTTACAAAAGAAAAAGACCATTTTGCAGGATTCAATCCGGAGGTTTTTTGGGTAACGCACTCTGGAGACGCTGAAATTGGCGACAAATTAGCTCTGCGTCCCACATCTGAGACACTTGCATATTCAATGTATGCCAAATGGATTCATAGCTGGAGTGACCTGCCTCTGAAAATTAATTTTTGGAATACCGCGCTGCGTGCGGAAATCAAGGCAACAAAACCGTTTCTTAGAACATCAGAATTTTTGTGGCAGGAAGGACATACGGTACACGCTACACGCGAAGAGGCTGAAAAAGAAGTCTTGGATATTTTAGAGATTTATAAAAATACAGTTGAGCAAACGCTTGCAATTCCAGTCATCACAGGTAAGAAAAGCGAGAAGGAGAAATTTGTCGGGGCAGTATACACCACAGCCATTGAATCCATGATGCCAGACGGTAAGGCATTGCAAATGGGAACGTCGCATTTTCTTGGCCAGAACTTTTCAAAACCATTTGAGGTCAAGTTCCTAGATAAAAACAATGTAGAAACTTTTTCCTGGCAGACATCATGGGGTGTATCATGGAGATTAATAGGCGCCATGATAATGGTACATGGCGACGACAAAGGACTTGTATTGCCACCAAGAGTTGCACCAATTCAAATAGTCATTGTTCCAATCTATTATTCAGAAAAAGATGCAGATAGAGTTCAAGTAAAAGCAAACGAAATTGAGAAAATGCTACTAAACAAGGGTTTGCGCATTCATGTGGATAGAAGGGATGAACTCACACCAGGCTTCAAGTTCAATGACTGGGAGCTAAAAGGGGTTCCATTGCGAATTGAAATTGGCCCAAAGGATCTGGACAAAAGTAAAGTTACAGTAGCTAGACGTCACAATAGGCAAAAATCGGACCTACCACTTGACAAAATAGAATCAGATATTGAATCCATACTGCAGCAAATTCAAGATGAGATGTTTGCAGCAGCAAAGAAAATCCTCAAGGAAAGAACGGTAAGAGGGATAGACTACAACCAGTTCAAATCCGAGGTTGAAAATGGGTCATTCATTAGCGCATGTTGGTGCGGAAAAATAAGCTGTGAGGAAAAGATCAAAGAGGAAACCATGGCGGACATTCGAGTAATCCCATTTGGGAGTGATGATAGTGAAGGAAAATGCATATACTGTAGTGAAAAAAGCGTTGCAAGTGCAATATTTGCTCGCGCTTATTAATCTCCAATTCTTGATATAGGATATGACATAATTCAGACATATTGGATGAAATTCTAATTGTTGAAAATTTACAGAAATACTTTATCAAAACGAATTGGTTAGGGAAACAGTCCTCGCTTGTAAAGGCAGTTGACGGGATATCGTTTTCGGTCAAATGTGGGGAAATCTTTGTTTTGGCTGGAGAGTCAGGCTCAGGTAAATCAACCATCGCAAAACTAATTTTAAAATCAACTGATTCAGATGCAGGAAAAATAATCTTTGATGGAACTGAGATTACCAACAAAAAGGAACCACTGAAAAAAATCAGAATGGGTTGCCAGATGGTCTATCAAGACCCATATGATTCCATAAATCCAAGAATGAAAATAAAGGACATAATTTCCGAGCCAATTGAAATTCACAAAATCGGCAACTCAAAACAGCGTGAAGAATTAGTTAGAGAGGCATTACACGAAGTAAGATTAGAACCTGCAGACGAAATTATGGAAAAATACCCAGGAATGCTGTCAGGAGGTCAAAGACAGAGAGTAGTACTTGCAAGAGCACTCGTGATGAAGCCAAAACTGATCATTGCCGATGAGCCAGTATCAATGCTTGATGTGTCAGTTAGAGCCGAAATCCTTGAACTGATGGAGGGTTTGCGCCAGAAATACAACATCTCCTTTGTTTACATCACACATGATTTGGCAACTGCCAGATACTTTGGCCACACCATTGCAATTTTGTACCTTGGAAAGATAGTTGAAATTGGCCCAATTAATGACGTTTTACTTCAACCCAAGCATCCGTACACACAGGCACTGCTTGATGCAATATCAGAGCCGAACCCAGATAACATCTACAAGGAAAAGATAGTCAGAATCAAAGAGCCACTTGACATTGACATATACCAAGGTTGTAGATTTCAAGCAAGATGCCCATATGCCTTTGAAAAGTGTAAAACTGAGCCGAACTTAGAAGATGTTGGAAGCGACAGAAAAGTTGCTTGTTTTGCTAAATTAGAAAATTAGTTTTTCATTCACTAATTTGGATAAATGCTAAAAATTAATCTAATTTTATACTGTTACGGCGGAGAATATTTAGCTCGTAATTGACGGCATTCGTTTGTCCTTGTACGTAACAACGTGTGACACACCATTTTTTGGATAAACCCCGTAGATCAGTTTGGCTTTTTGTACAACAGAGTCCTTGAGTGACACCATGATGAACTGGCTTCCGTTTGAGCGTTGTTCTATTATTTTGGCTAGTTTTTCAGCGTTTGGTGCATCCAGGTGTGCGTCAACCTCATCAAACAGGTAAAACACAGAAGGTTTGAGCTTTTGTAGAGCCAAAACGAATACAATTGCTGCAAGCGTTTTTTCCCCACCAGAAATTGATGTTGATTCTCTTTTCGGTTTGTTTGGGAACTGGATCAAATAGGATATTCCGGAATTGAAAATATCATCCTCGTTTTGCAGTTCAAGCCAAGCCTGTCCCCCAGTCATGGTGTTAAACGCCTCGCGGATTTCCTTGTCTACTTTGTCAAATGCGTCAAGGAATGTTTGGCGCTTGTCTTTGTCAATTTCTTCGATAAACTTGACAATTGCATTTCGTTCTTCCTCTAGTTCGTTCTTTCTATCAGACATCGAGCGGTATCCGTGCGATATCTCAAGGTAGGTTTCAGGTGCACTGGCATTAAGCTTTGATGCAAGGGAATTCATCTCAGATTCAAGTGAGTGTAACATCGGATCAACTTCAAACGTTTCTGTGATTTCCTCGTAGCCATATTTTTCGAGAATTTTTTGGATTTTTACCTCATTTTCCACTATATCTCGAATGTCTCTTGAGAGAGAATCAGATTGCCTTTCGCGTGAACTGATTTCACGTATAAAGAATCTCTCCCTTTCATTTAGCTTGCCTAGCAGTTCGTCAAATTCCTGCAGTTTTGATATGGATGTGCCCGATGTTGAGATTAGAACTTGTTCTTTTTCCCTTAGTTTTACCAGATTTTCATTTGCAGTTTCCTTTTCTTTTACTAATACATTGAGTCTTGATTCAATTTCATGTTTTTCATGATTAAGTGATGATTGTTCCTCGTGCAAGTTTCGCATCTTTGTTTTTTCGCCAATCTCTTGCGCAGACAGAGTGGCAACTTGGGATTCTTTTTCTCGAAGTTCATTTATGATAGTCGATTGCCTTGCCATAACAGAGGTGCGTTTTTCATTAAGTCTATTAAGCTCATTTGCGATACGATTGTTTTCCCCGTCAGCATAGTTATCATGTACAAGTGAGATTCTTTCCTCAAGGGATGCAAGGTACGACTCTTCTTTTGCAAGATCCATGCGTAGCCTTTCATCATGTCGTTCAAGCTGAGATATTCTTGTTTCAAGCTGAGATTTCATCTTGTCAATTGATGTTATCTTGAATTTCAGGTCTGAATAACTCATATCTGCGTTTGAGAGGCCGGTTTCAGAAATTGATAGCCTGCTTTGGTAGTTTTGGACTATCCCCTCTACTTTTTTTAGCGAAAATCTTTTCTTTTGTATGTATTTTTTGAGCAAATTAATCGATTGGATAAGGCCGTCAACTGAGGTGCTCATCGAGATGATTTTTGTGAGCTTTGAAATCTTGGAGTTTATGTCAATAATTACGGCACTTGCCTTTGCTTCAAAGAACTCACCTTCCAGAGTCACAGTCTTGTAGCCGGACTTTGAGATACGAATTGCAGCATCCCTAGAATCTACCAAGACTACATTTCCGAACAAAAAGGTCTTTAGTGGTGCGTATTTTTCATCGCATTTTACAAAATCAGATAGCACTCCCACAACAGAAGAGTCATTGGGCAGTGTCAGACGGAAATTAGGGATTGCCTCCAGAGGAATTATCTTTAGCTTCGGTAGTTTTCTTGTTCGCGCAACTTCAGCCAGACTCAAAAGCGTTGCAAAATCTTTAACCACAAAAGACTTTATCCAATCAGATGCGCCAGCCAGAATCGCTCGCTCGTATTGTCTATCCCAAGATATCATCTCATAGACGAGTCCCTCTATCCCAAGTTCTGCACTATGTTCTTTGAGGTTTGCAATTGTATAATCCTCATGCATTATTCCCTTTACTACTTTAATTTTTGCATCGTATTGCGCTGCTGCCTTACTCGCCTTCTCCAGAATAATTGAAATTTCTTCAATATCGTTTTCGATTCTTGCGTGCTTTGTTGTCTGAGTGGAAATTCTTGACTTTAATTCAGTTATTGTGTCCTTATGATTTATTCTAATTGATTCTAATCTTATTTTTAATAATTCAAGTTTTTTTGATTCTTCTATTATATCTGCGTGTCTTTGCCGATTGCCTTCAATCCTTGTTTTGATATCTTGAATATCAGAAGTTATTTTTCCAAACGTTACTTTTGCTTGGTTCAGCTTTGTTGTGAGGCTTTGGATTTTTGTATCAACTTCTTTTCTTTGCGCAACGACCTGTGCTTGCTGCCGATATACCTGGGAGCTTTCAGATTCTATTGATTTTACGTCTTGATAGACTTGGTTCTTTTCCTCTCTAATTTGTGCAAGGGATGTTTTTTGTTCTGTGATTTGTGATTCTATGGTAAGCCTTGCTTGACGTAGTGATTCTAATTCGATTGCAATTTCCGGAATACGCGTCTGAATCTGATTCAGTCTTCTTGTTTTTGTCAGGGTTTCAGTATTGGCACTTTCATACAACTGCATTGCGGCACTGAGATCAGAATCAATTGCTGCCTTTGCGTGGTTGTAGGCATTTGCTTCTGCCATAAATGATGATTTTTGAGCCTCTAGTTCTGAGATTTCCTTTTTGATTGCGGTCCTTTCCTCATCAAGCTTCTTTGTCTCAGACACAAGTGAGTGCATGCTACGTTCTTTTGATAGTTTTTCAGTCTGGATTACCTTCATTTTGTTTGATGCAGAAATTGCATGGAGTCGTCCAAGCTCACGGTTTATCAGCTCATATCTTAGCTTTAGGTTTCTCTCAACTTCCAGCTCATCAATTCTCTTTTTGATTTCGTCCATTCTTGCCAAAGCGACCTCTAAGCGTCGGTCTGCATCTTCTAGCTGCTTGATGGATTCTGATTTTTTTTCATCAAAATATGATAAACCGATCAGGTCTTCAATTACGGTTCTTTTTTCCTCTGCCGTAAATTCAGAAATTCTTGTAACTGTTCCCTGCTGTACGGCGTTAAGCTGATTTAGGCTAGCGTTTGCGACCTCTAAAAGATCAAGGATCTGGTTACGGTTTGTTTGCTTTTGATTTAGATAATAGGTATTTTCTCCCTGCTCATCCATTTCTCTTGTTATGACAACAGAGTTGGAATCAACTGGAATCTTTCTATCAGAGTTATCAAATTGGAGGCTTACTCGTGCCATCTTTGGCCCACGTCGTGTTCCCTCAATATCATGGATCAGGGATCGGAGTTTGTCCACCCTCATTATCTTTGGTCGGTTTTCACCTAGCGCAAAAATTATCGCATCAAGTATGTTGCTTTTACCAGATCCATTTGGACCTGAGATCGATACAAGTCCAGGCTCAAAGCTTACAGTACTGTTTGTGAACCCGAACGATTTGAAGCCAAAAATGTCAACCTTTTTGATATGAACCAATGATTATCTTTCAGAAACTGGTTTGTTAATCAAATACTGACAAGTTTAGTTGACTAAATTATGCTGTTTTGTTTAGTTTGGAACGGGTTTTTTTGATACGATACGAGAAATGTCGTAATGGGATCACAGCATTTTACTTGGCTACATCTTGGCGCTTGGGGCATCCAAAAAAAGCCATGAATCTTGCGGTAGGAACTATACAGTACAAGCGAGGTCCATTTATGTATAATTAGGTCAAAGTGATAGTAAGGGCATTTGATAAAGCTAGGTTTAGTTCAGGCTCACACGTATGGCGCCAATGAAATAGGAATCAGCATTATTTCCAAACTAGTAGAAAAACTTGGAAAACAGGAAACAGACATTGTTTGTCTTCCAGAGCAGTGGCTAAAGGAAAACAGGATTGTCGATTTTAGTATAGAGTTTTCAAGATTTAAAAAAATTGCAAAAGAGTATTCCATGACTATCATTCCAGGTGCGTTTTATGAGAAAAGAAAAAACGGTCACGTAATTTCATCTCCAATAATAGACCAGACAGGAGAAATCATGGGAACGCAGGAAAAGATTCATCCATTTGACTATGAAAAAGGCCTAGTCAAACCAGGCACGGACGCCAAGGTGTTCAAGACTGCGTGCAAATTTGGCATAATAATTTGCTATGACATGGTGTTTTCAGACGTAGCGGAAACTTTGGTAAAGAAAGGCGCCCAGGTGCTGTTTTCACCCTCAAGGATAGTCAAAAGGGGCATAACCCCATGGCATTTGTATGTGCAAGTCAGGGCACTAGAAAACCGTATCCCAATATTGGCTGCAAATGTACAAAACAATCGCTTTGGTGGAAACAGCATCATCGTAAGCATGTATGAGCGCGACAGGGTAATGATACCAAGCGTACTAACCCTAAAGGGAGAATCTGCAAAATCACTAGAGTTTGACTTGTCAAAATACGAAAAAAGCCGCAAAGGGAGATTTGCTGATCACCGAAAATTCACCTAGATTTCAGGACGATTTTATAACCCAAAACATCTGCTAGAGACATGATAGAGTCCGGAAATCCAGTACGAGACATTAACATCACATCTCAGAGTAGCATTGAAGAGATTTTTGAGCAGATGTCAAAGTCAGGCGGATTTGAGTCAAGAAACCTTGCAGACGGGTTGGAAATTCTCACAGCGATGATTTCGGATAAAAGCTGCCTCAAATTTCTGTCATTTGTAGGAGCTGTAGTATCGACTGGAACTAGAGGCATAATAAAAGAAATGATCAAAAACAAGTGGTTCGACGTTGTGATTACTACCTGTGGTGCGCTAGACCACGACATTGCAAGATATTTTTCAAATTACAAAGAAGGCTCGTTCACAATGGATGACGGACAGCTTGCAGACCAACACATACACAGATTAGGAAATGTTTTGGTCCCAATGGAGAGCTATGGACCGTTAATTGAAGAGAAAATGCAGGAAATTTTGGAAGAAGCATACAAGCACGGCAAAAAAGAGATGTCAACTGCAGACATCACAAGAGAGATAGGAAAGAAACTTGGTGAAAACTCGTTTTTACATTGGGCATACAAAAATGAGATTCCAGTAATAGTCCCAGGAATAATGGATGGTGCAGTTGGAAGTCAAATTTGGTTATTTACACAAAAACATCACGATTTCAAATTAAACATGACGCAGGATGCAGACACATTATCAGGTTTGGTCTTCAAGGCAGAAAAGTCAGGCGCACTCATGCTCGGAGGAGGGATATCAAAGCATCATACATTATGGTGGAATCAGTACCGCGATGGGCTAGATTATGCAGTGTATGTCACAACTGCCCAAGAATTTGACGGTAGTCTTTCCGGAGCACTGGTACGTGAAGCAATATCTTGGGGCAAGGTAACCCAGGAAGCCAAACAGACAACAATTCATGCAGAAATCACCACCATGTTGCCATTTCTGTACAGAGCTCTGTTGTCAAAGATAAACCAGTAAGACTTCGGTAAAAGTATATCAGTATTAATTTAGAACATTCATCTATGTTTCCACGACTTTGGGTCAAGGAGCTCAAGCCAATAGACCTGGAAGGAGGATATCTTATTGACGGTTTTCCATCAATTGGGTTCACAAGTGCAATTGCAAGTGAATCATTAATGCATTCAGCACCGTACGAGCTTGTTGGATTTATCGACTCGCTTGATTTCCCAACTGTCTCCATAATTAAAGATGGAGTGCCAAATTACGCGACACGTATTTTTGTAAACAAGGACCTCAAGGTAGGAGTGTTTACGTCGTATTTGACAATCAACGAGCCACATCACAGAGCAATTGCAAAATTAATGCTAAAGTGGGCAAAAAAACACAAGTGCTCACTGGTTGTCAGCAGTGCACCAATGAAAGTACTAATAGAAAACGCAGATCAAGTAATTGCTGCAGGCAGTACCCAGGAGGCAAGAGAAAAGATCAAGCATGCAGGAATGACAATATTGCAAAATGGCACCATTCCGGGAATTCCAGGAGCATTGCTTAATGAGGGAATGCTAAACGGCCAAAATGTAGTAGTTGTTCTAGTCGATGTAGATGAATCAGGTCCGGATTTCAAGTCCAGTGTGCGCCTTTGTATGGCAATGTCAAAGATTTTGCCAGGGGTGTCATGTGATCTTGGATTAATGCAAAAACAGACAGAGATAGTGGAAAAAGAAATCAGGGAAAGAGAAAAGGAAACAAGCGCCATTAAAAAATCAATGTATGGCTAGTACATGCAAGACTTTTTCCAGTTCGGTATTGCAATAGTGATAATTTCAGCATCCGGGGTGATGTCACCTGGGCCGTTATTTGTAGCAACAATCGCAAGCGGCATAAGGCAGGGCGCAAGGGCAGGATTCAAGATAGCATTCGGACACACACTGGTGGAATTACCGTTGGTTATTTTGATTGGGCTTGGAATTTTGTCACTTGACGCAATGCCACAATTTAGGGTTGTAGTTGGAATTTTGGGCGCTCTGAGTCTTTTTGGGTTTGCAGGATTACAGATAATATCAGTGTTAAAAAAAGATTCCACGCAGCACAAATCCAAATATGGTTCGTTTCTTACAGGCATATTTCTAACTGGATTGAACCCATTTTTTCTGATATGGTGGTTTACGATTGGGTTTAAGCTTATTTCGGACGCACTCTTGTTGTGGTCGATGTGGGGAATTTTGATAATGTTTGGATTGCACATCTGGATGGATTATGCATGGCTTGTTTTGGTTTCGTTTCTTTCTTCAAGGGGGAAAGTGTTTCTTTCAAACAAGAGGTATAAAATAGGTATGATTGGAATTAATTTTATCCTGATTTATTTTGGAATATCATTTATCTTGCAAGCAAAAGTCTAGCCGCAGTCAAGGATATCAAATTCTGTTTTGCATTCGTTGTTCAGGCTTGTGATTTTATCCACCAAAATCACACATTGTTGTGGATCCTGTAATTTTTTGTATTCCTCAATTTCTGACATTATAGAGAGTTGCTTTAATGAGCATGAGTTAAACACTTGAATTAAAACAAGGCCGGCAATTACAGAGACAGCAATTAGAATAGCGAATTTCCTATTCTTTTGTAATGTCAATTTCTATTGTGGAAACATTTCTTGTTTTCCCATCTTGAGATAAAAGCGAATCAGATGAAATACGAACATCTTTGATTTTATATCCCACAGTGTTCATTCGTTTTACAATCATTTGAGATACATCAACTGCTTGTGTGATTCTCTGGCCCCTTGCCTTTATTGTCACAAATGACTGGTTCGAAAGCTGTGTCAGCGTAGCAGTGACATAAGTCATTATTGGTTTTGTTCCAACAAAAATCACGTCACGTGTCTTTCTCGAATCTTCTTCGTCTGTGGATTTTGTCTCGTCTACTGTAGTGTTATCTTTGAGTTTTTGCGATTCTGTAAAGATTTCTTCGGCTTCAGTAGGTGTGTCTTCGCTCATTTTGTTTTGGCCTTAGGTTGTTCCTGCCCTTCGGCGTTTATTTAATGTTTAATATTTTCTTTTTGAATATAATTTTCTATAATTTTTTCAATCTCGTCTGGATTAGAGCAGGTTTTGACAGATTCAACCAAATCCTTTTCTTCAATTTCATAACAGTTTAGAAATTCCTGGTCGTCTTTGTAGACTAGAACCACCTTCTCATGGTGAACGCAGTAATACATTTTTTCTTTTTCCATGTTTTCTGGCTTCATCTTGATGCCGTTTTCGTCAACAGATAATGGATAAACCACAATTGTCAATGCGTGCATCGATATTTAGATTCTTAGAATGATTCGATATTGTAATAAGGATTTTTTTCCATACCATACACATGTCAGAGAGAATTGTGTTCCATGTTGATTTTGATTATTTCTACGCCCAATGCGAGGAGATCAGAAATTCCAGTCTAAGAACAAAGCCGGTCGCAGTCTGCATATTTTCGGATAGAGGAGGAGATAGTGGTGCAATAGCAACTGCAAACTATATTGCAAGAAAATATGGCGTAAAGTCAGGCATGCCGATTAAATTTGCAAAAGCTCGGCTAAAGCAAATTTCAGATGCTGTTTTTTTGCCAGCAGATTTTCCGTATTATTCAGACATTTCCGAAAAAGCAATGGAAATAATGAAAAACCATGCAGACGTTTTTGAATATGTAGGACGGGATGAGGCTTACCTTGATGTGACAAAAAGAATACAGAACAATTTCAAAAACGCAAGCCATCTTGCCCAGCAGCTCAAAAACCAGATAAGAAACGAAATCAAAATGACGTGTTCAGTTGGCGTATCAGTCAACAAGCTTGTCTCAAAAATTGCTTCAAGCCATAAAAAACCAGACGGGTTGACCGTGATAGAACCGCAGAACACAGAATCATTCTTGGCACCGCTCAAAGTAAGCGATATTCCAGGAATAGGCAGGGTTACTGAGGAAAAACTTCACGAAATAAATCTAAACACAATAGAGGAGTTACGCAAAGTTGACATTTTTACTCTAAACAAAATGTTTGGCAGAAAGATTTCCCTTTACATCTACAATGCTGCAAGGGGCATAGATGATGAGCCAGTAGCAGAAAGACAGCCAACCATACAGTACAGCAGAATAGTCACATTAAAAAAAGATTCAAAGGAATTAGATTTCCTTGCGAGCAGTCTTGAAGAGATATGTATTGATGTGTACGAAACTGCAGTTAAAAACAAAAAAATGTTCAAATCAGTTGGGATTCAATTCGTACAATCAGATTTAGCAAGCAAGACAAAGTCAAAGATGCTCAAAAACCCAACATTTAGCCTTGAGGAACTAAAAAAGACGGCGCATCAGCTGCTAGAAGAAGCTTTGATTGACCAAACATTAAGCGTTAGAAGATTGGGAGTAAAAATTTCAGAACTGTCAGACCTACAAGGGCAAAGTTCGATTACTAACTTCTTTTAAGATACAAGTCGTTTCATCCGTTTTGTTTCAATCGATGTTACGATGAGTAAGAATATGAAAATCCAAGGCAAGAACATTATTTCTCCTGCAATACCATGAAATTCTTCAAACTTGTTGGGATCAGTAGAAACCTTGAGTACGAATATGGATAGGGAGAATATCCTAATCATGTTTATGCCAATGGTTCCAAGTATTCCAATGATAAAGTATACTGCCTTGCGTTTTCGCTCTATGTTCATCTTTAGCAAAAATGCCATCATGACAAGCGAGTAAATTATAATGCTATGAACTCCCGCCGATGGCCAAAATACCTGCAGTGCCATTGGTCCATGCTCTCCTCGCAGCAGCATCAAATTTTCTTTAGCAATTGCAGTGCCAAGATCCAGACTGTTGATGATCCAAACATTCGTCTTTACTAAATATGGTACCACATATTGAAGCGGTCCAAGTGTGTCGTAAGGAAAGAATGCATCAAGGGATAGAATTGCCGCACTGCCACAAAGAAAGATAGGCCCTGCAGGAGCAATGCGTATCCATTTCTTTCCAAACAGTATACTTACTACGGCAACCAAAAATACGCCCATTATGACAAAATCCCACATCCATGCCCACGAATCTACAAGATGGACATTAAACTGAGGAGCCACATTTACAAGATAGTCCTTCAGACTATGTTCACGTATTACAAGATATGCGATAGCTGCACCAGCAAGCGGAATGGTTGCAAGTACTCTTTTTTTAGACACTTGAAGTTTAACTCCAATTAGCTCTGCAATGATGAATGCCATTGCAAAAAGGAATCCTCCACGCCCTTGGTTCCAGCTTAGACTAAACGTGTCAGGATATACTACAAGTGCAAACAAGACAGGACTAATAATTATCATAATTGCAAGAAGGAGAGTTTTATTTTGCAATACGGTTTGTGAATCTCAAACGAATAAAAACTAAGCAATCATCATAGGTAGATTCTTGTGCGATTATTTTCTCTTTATAGTTAGAGTCTTTTGTATCTCATTTATGCCGCTGATGAACTTTTGTTTTGCATCATATTCGTTTGAGACCTTCACTATTATTTCAGATGAAGAGAGCAGTACATCTTTTACAACTAATGGAATGCTCAAGCCAAGCAATTCCCCAAGAAAGTCAAACAAATTCTGAAATTTTGCAGAATCGCGGTAATGAAACAAAACATTTCCATCTCGGAATATGGGTTTTGGATCAAGCGGAATTACCAGTTCTGGGGAGCTCATCTCGGCGATGAATGTGTCAGTGTCTTTCTTGATTGATGACGCAAGCTGATCCTTTTGTGATTCAAGATTGAGTTTCATTTTTTCTAGTTGCTCCATTTGATCCTCATACTGGACTCCTATCATTTTTGCAAATGTCGATTCTGTCGGTTTTTTTAGTGGTAGTTCGTGGAGCCGCATGTTCACTGACTTTAGTTCCTCATCTACTTGATGCAGATTAACTCGCTCAGACTTGACTCTTTTTGCCAAATCTTCTAAAAAATTGAAATCAGCCATAATTATGAAACCTAGCTCAGCTAAACTGGTGCACTACATCCATCAGGCTTTGCTTAAAGTCCTCAGTGGTTAGCCCCCATTTGCCGTACTCGTCTTTGTAGGCATCCCAGGATTCTTCTGCCTCGCGTGCAATGTCTAAAATCTTAGGACCGATTGCCTTTGTGTTGACAAGTATTGTGACGTTTGCCTGTTCTTTATCTAGAATTGGAATCTTGACAAATATCATTCTTGAATCCTCGATGTTGAATTTGTCTTTGATTACTCGTTTGAGAATTTCTCTTTCTTTGATGTCAAATTCCCCCTTTACTTTAACTAGCGCGCAGCATGAATCCTTCGGTCCACCGTGATTTCGAACATCAGTTTCATCAATATCAAACAGTAAGGCGTCTTGTTTTTTGTTAATGTTCTCAATGATAGAATCCATTGTGTTGCGCTTGTTGCCAGTTAATTGGTCTAGGCTCCACTGATCTTCATCAGGCAAGACAGGTATTGCCCACGGGACTGCAAACTTGGGGCGTTTTGTCGCAAGCCACGTCCTATAGTTAGACATGTCCCATTCCGTTTCTCGTGCAAACGATGATACGTACATGGATATGGCATTTGCCGCAATCAAATTCATTCCCTTGTAGTCTTTCCATCCAACTTCGTGTTCTCTTGGCAGGTCATCAATAATAGATGGAATCTTTTCTACTCGTTTTTCAAACTTGTGTGCAACCTCTCGTAGTCGTTTATTTGAAAATAAAATGGAGCAATCGCTGAACTTGATTTGGTATTCAAGATTCATTACAATGTTAATTGCAGCTGCTTCCAAGATCACAGGGTCCCAACCAAATTCCGGAAGCAGTCCCAGTGTTGCAATTGTCGCGTGTTCTTTTGTATTGCTTCGAATAAACTCGATAAATGAGCATGCAAATGAGCTTCCAGTTCCGCCACCCATTGCAAATGGCACCACATAGCCTCGGACAGGCTCTGGTGATAATGCAGATAGCTGTTTGGTAAAATCCCATTTTTGGGTTATTTCATTTTTGAATCTAGAGCGTCCTTCCGCCCAGTTTCTTGCAGCACCTCCTGCGCCGTGAATCACATGTTTGTCACGCAGGGCAAAAAGGTCTGGATATGACTGCAAGATAAGATTAGCTGCTCTCGGATCCAAGTCAACTAGTAGTGCTCGGGGGATTAACGGGGTTTCCCCTCCAGTGTAAGCTCCAGGAAAACGCAAAATTGTACTTCCGTATCTCTTAAGAATTCGGGATTCGTCTTTACTGTCTTTTAAAACAGGTTTTAGCGGGTCTGCACCCACATCTAGCAACAGCCTACGATAGGATTCTGCTCCAAGGCCTATCCCACAGTGACCAAAACATGTCACCAATACGGGTGCAGGCGGGAGTGGCGCTGTACCTTGTGACATAATTACACCACGAGTCGATTGGACTTTAACCAAGCAGTGTAACAAAGTAAAGTTTCTACTTGATCGTTGTAGACAGTTATCCAAATCATGAATAAATCATGAACGGTTTTGCATTTAAGATTTAAGAAGAATTCATACTAGTGAAAACCAGTAGTTTGTCAAAAATAGTCCGCAATGGACTTTTGTTTTAGCATTTTCAATATGGTTCCTTTTGAGAGCCACTCGTTTTTGCTAATACTCATATGTTTGCAAGCTAAGTTCAGTCCATCATCTATGGCATCCACCAAAACTGGAATTTTTGACATTGCGGCTCTAATTGCCTCCCTTACCTGCCACACCCCAACAGGTACCGCATATTCTGGCCTTATTTCGCGTAGAACCAAAACGCCTGCTTGTCTTTGTTTTCTTTTTAGATATTCTGCAATTCCAAGCTTTGCTGCAAAATACGCCCCAGCTATGCTCGGATAATGATCAATTCCATTTGCATCCTCGGCATCTGCGCCAAAACCAATTTCTCCTTTTTCCGTGTACCAAGCCTCCTCCATTTCAAAAATCCATCGGTGTGGGAATAAGAAGACTGAGAAAATATTTCCCAAGTGCTCATGTGTGAAAACTTGGTAGTTATCGATTGTTTGATAGTCCAAAATTTCTGTAACAAGGTTTTTTGATATGATGTCGTCTGTTGCAGTAATGCTCCATCGTGTAGGTACTAGCTTTCGCTCTTTTCCAAACATCCCAATGCTAAAACATTTTTGGATTTTTGAGATTTCGATTCCGCTGTCATATAGAGATACTACAGCGTCTTCTGCTTTTAGATCCTTATCATAGTATATTTTTTCAAGGGTTTGGTTTGTAGACATGCCGGAAAATTTGACAGTCTTTACTTCACCAATGGGTCCAAAGGGTGCAGACTCACCATCTATTGTTGTGATTGGAGAGGTATGTTTTTGAAATACAATGTCAGAGTCAGGAGTATTCGATGACATTGCAAGTTCTTGAAGGCTTTCAATGTAGCGCCCCTGTGGCCGTTCGACTGAAACATTTTGTACTCCTCGAACTAGTTTCAGTCTGAAATTTACAATATCTTCCAGTGTTTTTCCTAACCATTTTTCAGGGAGATCCAAAAGACTAGTATCACCATGGATTGGCGGAACCATTGGTCCCACCCCGACTTTAGGGTAGCCATAGGAGCCCACAAAGACAGACGGAGGACTAGATCCACTAATTGAATCAGATGAGAACAGATTCCCGTATCTCGACAGATATTCTTTCCAGTGTTGCTCAATTGACTTTCTTATGTCTTGTGCATTTGGACTCAATAATTGACAGTAGTAGTCTCAAGTATTTAGTTTGAATGATTGATTGACAGCTAACTTGTTTTCAATGTTGGTATAAAGACAGATTTTTTGAAGTTCTAAAATTAGAAACTATCGTTTGTGACTTCTTTTTGAAAGCCAAGATACCACGATTTGTCGTGCCAATTTTTCTGGATCTTCCTCCCTATATTGGGATTCTTTTTCGAGTTTTTTTGCGTATGATGATGACAGCGTAAGTGGAACTGTTCGTCGAACTGCAAGGATTCGCGCTTTTTTCAGCAATTTACGGTGGTTTGTAGAAGGATGTTTTGCAAGTAATCTAAGATAACTTTTTTGTGTTCGAGCATCCAATATAGAAATCCGTTCTGCAATAAGTACGGCTCTATTCACATTTGGTACAATTTGATTAAGACTTATCGCCACACTGCTAGATATGGTTCCTGGGACCAAGTTCTTTATTTTTTCAGGAAGTGCTGCAAAGCCAACATATTTTTTGAAAGTTTTACGCGAAATTCCAAGTGAGTGTGCACCACCAGTCACACCCATTTTCTCGGCAAGAAAACGGCACGAGCTTGCCATGTCTTTTGGCGCCATGTTTTTGCGATGTAGGTTTTCAATTACAGATGCAGCCTTTGCATTTTCAAGATCATATCCTTTTGTCAATACCAAAACTGGAATCTTTTTTGCCCTTAGATGCTTTAAGGCAGCAAGTCTCCTTTGACCAGACATCAGAAGAAAACGGCCCCGTCCATCTTTTTGGACCATTGGAGGGTTCTGCAATCCCTCGTTTTTGATAGATTTTGCGAGCTCACGTATGCCGTCCCTATCAAGGGAACGTGCCTGAGCCTCGTCCCAGACTTGAATTTTCTTAATAGGTATTACTTTAACACGATAATGTATTTTTTGACGATATCTTTGGGACATCAATGATGTGGTAGTGAAAAAGAAGATAGTAAATAGCGAGGTTAAATTCAATTCGCTTTTGTGTGATCAAATGTTCTCTTAAAACACGTCAAATATGGAATAAAACGCGTTTAATCAGTATAATTAATCAATTGTAAAAACCCCAGTACAGATCAAAAATTAGTTAAAATCTTACTATATTGGATTGATTCCATGGCTGCAAAAAGAATTGTTTCATTTCTTCCAAGTGCGACAGAAGTAATGTACGAGCTTGGGGCCGAAGAAAATTTAGTTGGTGTAACTCACGAGTGTCTTTACCCACAACAAGCAAAAACAAAATTACTAATAATCAATTCTGTTTTTGATTCAGAAAAGATGACCTCAAAACAAATCGATGATAAAGTTTCAGAGTTAGTAAGAGAAGAAAAAGACATCTTCAAGGTAAACGAAAAAAATCTCAAAGAAGCGAATCCGGATCTCATAATTGCTCAAGGAACGTGTGCGGTTTGCTCCGCACATACCAATGAAGTAAACAAGGCACTTCAAATCTTACAGCAAAGACCACAGGTGATGGTTCTTGATCCCCACACCATCGAAGAAATTCTAGACAACGTCATAGATATTGCACAAAAGATCGGAAAAGAAGAAGAGGGAAAAAAACTAGTTGAATCTTTAAAAAAAAGAATCGATTTTATTAAATCTAATGACATCAAAAGTAAAAAGGTATTGTGTATAGAATGGATTGACCCATTCTTTACATCTGGTCACTGGATTCCTCAAATGATAGAAATCGCTGGCGGCGTTAATTCAATAAGCGCGACAGGCGAACATTCCAGACGCATGACAATAGATGAAATAGAAAAGGCGGATCCAGATATCATAGTCATGATGCCGTGCGGTTTTGATACAAAAAGAACAGCGTCAGAGTGTACCAAAGTTCTGCAAAACAATCAAAGATGGAAAAACTTACGGGCGATAGAAAACAACCAAGTCTTTGCAGTTGACGCAAACTCTTATTTTTCAAAGCCAAGCATTAGAATCATAACAGGAATCGAAATCCTAGCAAAGATAATCCATCCACAAGAATTCCCAGAGATCAAGATTCCAGAAAATTCGTTTAAACAACTAAAATTCTAATTATTATCTTCAGTATCGTCATCGACCTCAAGTGTTCGCTTGCCTGGCCTTGCGGGAATAAACATTATCGTCATGAAATTAGCAAGCAGTTAACCCTTCATAGATTTTCAGGTTTGAAAAAGTTTACTTTTCTTGCGATCCCCAGTCAATAAATTAACCAAGTCTAGAAATTGAACCTACGATGACTGCTTTTGAAAAAATTAATGTCTGAATATTAACTTGAAGTTTGTCCAAACTCAACACACATTGTCTGATATTCAAGATCAATGATCAGATGTCAATGAATGCCTGAATCATTTTCCCCTGTCCTATCTCGTGGCTTCTTGTCTTCTAATGATTCAGGCAATCTTTCTATTTTATCTAATTTTGTAGGTAATCGACAGGGATTTGTCGGTAGTGTAATACACGTAGAGCAAGATTGCAGTTGACAATATTCTTAATGGGATTTCATATGTGGTGAGAAGTGAAGTAGCCACACCTCCAATTGTACCAAATGTCGAGATTATCGCAAATCCAACAGGGCCGCAACTACACGCACCAGCAGACGCGCCTATGATTGAGCCTATAAAACTGCCACCGATTCGTTTTGGCTTGTTTTGCATAGTTTTGATCCTATACACATTCATTGGGATCACCAAGCCAGATAGAAAAGACACGGTCAAAATCAAAATAAAACCGATTAATCTGTCATATGGAATATAGAACACAAAGGAGGGTGTAAAAAATACATACTCTGAAAGCGAGGACAAAAACATCAGTAGTCCCACAAATATTGCAACAGCTAATGACGCATACGAATAGTTTGAAAAAACTAGCCTCATAGATGATGCCAATTTATTGCATAGATCCTAATTGAGTTAAAAATATTGTTACTGAGGTTACTTGCGCTTGAATATTTTGGCAAGTTTTTGGACTACCATGTCTAGTGGGCATGTTTCACAAGAGACAGAGTTTGAATCTTTTTTTGTTTCTTCCACAGCATCTAATGTCATTCGTCAGATATAAGAAATTCGTGTTTAAACGTATTTGCCAATGCATGTAACGCAATAATCAAGAACCTCCCGCGGGTCTCAGGATTCCCACATTGTGATTTTGAGGTAGGAGTGATAATTAAAGGAAAAATTCGTTTTGGATCTAAAAAGCCTCATAGATAGTGGAGATTCATGTGTGTTTGTAGTAATCCCTCGTATTGTGTAACATAACCACAATGAGTACACGTAAACAGCGATTCTGACTGTTTTTCCCTTACAAAGGTTCTATTGGACAGAGATTTTATCAACACGATTTCGTCTTTTGGCAGTACTGCAAAGTTTGCAGTTTCTCCAAGGGATGCAAGAAATTCTCTTATTCCTTTGACGATTTTTTCTGTATCAAGATGCTCGTCTTCTATAGGAGACAGCACAAATTCATGTAGTTTCATTGTTGGGATTGCGCCAATCCAGTCTGCTACAAAAACTGCCAACTCATGCTTGTAAGATTCTATTTCTCTACAGTCTATTGTAATCACGTAAATTTTCGATCCGTTGTTACTTTTAATTGTGTTTGTGGTCAGAGTCCAGAACTTAAGCATTGCTGAGAACTTCTGTCAAAACGCTAAATACAAAAATTTAATTTGATTTATTTAATGACTCGCAAACTTGTTTTCTGCGGAATGATTCTCAGTCTTTTCACAATACTAAACACCACGCAAATCTTTGCAATTGAAAACGATGAGATCAAGGCGACTGAGAAGATAAAAAACAACCCAACAATGATGCAGATTCTCAAAAAAATAGAACAGTCAAAGAAAATTCTTGCCGAAATGCAGGAAGGAAAAAAGATTCAGGCCCAACAAGATAAGGCAATACAAGAAGCAAGAAACATAGCTAATGCGAGACTAAACGAAGAAATGGGCAGAATGAATAAAAACAATGAGCCATTTACTCCCCAAAACGCCTTTGTAAAATTTGTTTCAAAAAAGCCAATCGAGATACAAGGCATCTATGTGTCAATGTTCAATTATCAACAAGACAAGATAAAATCTGCACAAAACATCAGAGACCAGATCATTGCAGGAGGCGGCAAGACAAAAGATGCTTGGGACACATACTACAAAAATTCGGCAACAAGTCGCGTCCAGATGATATCCCTCAACAAAGACTTTAACGTAAAGTACGCCAATTCTGATGCAAAACTACAGCAGATCTTTGATTCAAAAGGCAAGATTCCACGGACAGACTAATTCCCATTTGTTTTTGTAATTTTACAGGATTCTGCCAGACAGTTTGTGATGCAAATACATCCTAAAGAGGATAGCTGAGCCAAATAAAACGAGTGCGGATATCAAAAACGTGGCAGGATAGTTGAAGATCCTTGTGACAAACCCAGCAGTAAGTGCGCCCCCGAACACACCCATTCCAACCATAGAGCTGTTAACGCCAAGATATGTACCTTCAAATCCCTTTGGAATGCTCTTAAACAACAATACAGAGTTTGATGTGCTGTAAATTGAAAATCCGACTACCATCAAACACATAGATACGATTGCAGCTGCCAATAATCCTGATCCAATAAACAAAGTAACCACAAATCCAGCAATTAGAACTCCGACGATTCTTGGGATGTATGCCATAACAGTAGATCGTTCTTCGCCAACTATTGTAATTATTTTTGGGGCCAAAAAGAAAAATCCGACCATGGTCCCAGACTGCACTAGATACAATGAGAAAACCGTCGAGTCAGAAAGTCCAAAGCTTTTCAAAAACGGAGTCAGTGCCGTAAAGTAAATGTTACTGCCAAAATAAAACAAAAAGTTTGTCAAAAACAAAAATCCTATTTCGTGAGATACCTTTCCTTTGAAGAGGATTATGATGTGTTTAAAGTCATACAACTCTGGAATTTTAGGGAAGAAAAAATGATTATGCATGCGAAAATGACTGAAGATGTGCTGCATCCCATGGATGGATTGTACAAGCGTATTTCGTTCAATGTGAAAGTGAGTTTTCGATATTTGCAGACTGATTGCAATTGATATTGTCGTAGCTAATGCACAGATCATAAAGTATTGTCGGATATCAAAGTAAAAGCTCCAGACAACACCAATTAGCATGGCTGCAAGACTTCCAAGTGTAGATAATATCGAAGCTCTGGCAAAAAATTTGCCCCACTGGTTGTTTGGACTTGTTTCCATCACAAGCATCTGTGTTACTGGACCTCTTGCAGTAAGGAAAAATCCAGATAGAGGCGAGATAACATAGATGGATTCAATATTTGTCGTATAATACAACCACAGGCAGCAAAGCAAAATCATTGAAAACGTTACTAGTAAAACTGCTTTTTTTGCATGATATTTGTCCAGTATCTTTCCCCAGAATATAGAGCCAAGAGCGGCGGCACCATAATGAATGGCAATCACGACAGAAACTTCACCGATTCCACCGCCAAGGGATATGACAAACAATGGAATTACAGTGTGCAGTCCCTCGGCTGCAATGTTGATTGGGAGGATGAATCCTAGCCACCTCTTGTTTATGGATTCCATTCTAGAATACGAATATGTACCACACTAATCTACAATGAATTAAAAAATTGTGTACAGATTTGTCGAATTGTTTGTTTGGTTATTGAGCACCCATATCCATGTTCTCACTTAGATTAACTGTGTGAGATTGCGGCTTGGGTTGATCTGTGCTGGTGCCGTTCGCATTAGATGCATCATCATCTACATCCATGTTTTCTTCCATTTGTGCTTCGCTTTCCCGTTCGGTTTCAGTATCTTGTTCGGCTGGGTATTTTGTCATGTGATCTGCTAACATTTTTGTCAGTTCTTCGTCCGAAGGATCATGATTTGCTATCCAGCCCCAAGCTAAAAGTGTTTGGAAGCTTGATTCTTTTACACATGCAGGATTCCAGTTGCTTGCCTTGAATACAAGCTTGTGTTCAGGACTACATTGAATTTGATGGATGTCTACTCCCATCGACATTTGTTTTAGTGGAGAATCAGTATGAGTCTCCAGCATTGTTGTTTCTGCCATACCAACTGAAGAATCATCAGTGGTCTCCTCACCGGTTGCTTCATCAGTGGTTTCCGCACTCATTGCCTCCTCGGCGGTAGAGATTTCGTCAGATATTTCCTCAGAAGCAACGTCATCTGCCATTTCTTGAGCAAAGACGGGTTCTGACAGTATCGCGACCGCAGACGCAATTAGGGCCAGCATGAAAAATAATGCAAATTTGCGCATTGTTTAACATGCTTTGACTTGGCATTTAACTTTTTTCAAACGTACTGAATATGACAGGTTAGCGTTGTACAGATCGTAATGAAAGGCAATTCTGAGACATTTGGTATTGAAAGCGGCTATGGGAAAGAGGCAATAGAGTGGATCAACGAGAAGGCAAGGAAGGATGATCTGAATTTTGAGGCCAGATCATATAACTACGAAGTATCAACCCAAAATTTTGGCTCGTTTGAGATGTTTTCCTGGATTGGAGACATACAGACTGCAAGAAAGCTCATAGTCAAGGCAAGTAAGCGCTTTAAAATCAAGGTAATAGAGGGGGGATACAAAACGAAGGAACGCACACTTAAGATCAGCAAGCAAGATTACGCAATGGTAAGAAGAGGAGACAAGGTAATCGGGCACATTGCGTTTACATCGTCAAGACTCGGCGGACAATGGCAGGTAGCAAAAGAAGAACTACGTTAGATCACAACACAAATAATCAATAGTCAAAAAAAAGCCATTATGCGCATAGGTCTGGTTGGAACGGGGTTGCTCGGCAATGCTGTCGGCCTACATATTTTAGAGTCAGGATACGAACTTACTGCATTTAATAGGACAAAAGCCAAGACCAAGCAGCTACAAGAAAGGGGTGCAAAAATAGTTGAGACCCCAAAAGAGGTTGCAGAAAACTCAGATATTGTTTTCACCGTCGTAAAAAACGCAGATGCCGTAAGGAAGGTATCTTTTGGCGACAGTTGCATTTCATGTGGAAAACACGATGGATTGGTGGTTGCAGATATGAGTACTATAAACCCAATTGCATCAAAAGAAATAGCAAGTGAGTTTGCAAAAAAAGGAATCATGATGCTCGATACGCCAGTCATGGGAGGTCCCAATGTCGCGATAAATGGCCAGCTTGTAATGATGATCGGTGGAGACAAGGAAACATTTGAAAAGCATAGAAAAATTTTCGGCGTAATCGCAAACAAGGTGTTTTATCTTGGAGAAAACGGAACAGCACATGCAGTAAAGCTTGCAATGAATCTCCAAATTGCCATGCTTTCACTTGCATTATCAGAAGGAATCACACTTGCGAGAGGAGCTTCAATTGAACCAGAAGTTTTTCTGCAGATCCTCAATTCCACCTATTTTAAAACAGGCATGAGTGAGACCAAAGCCTATAAGATGATCAAAGATTCCTTCGAGCCCACATTTACCTTAAGCAACCTCAAAAAAGACCTAGATACCATAAATCAGGCGGCTCATGATTTTGGGTTGGAGTTACCCATGGCAAAAAAGGCAAACCAAGTATACCAAGATGCTGTGGAAAAGGGATTCGGCGACCTTGATTATACGGGCATTCTAGCGTACATCAAAGAAATCGCAAGGTCAAATCGAGCCTAAATCAGCAGTATTTCTTCTTTTTCTCATATAAGTTCGGTAAGCAAGCCCTACAACTACAAACAAGACGGCAGATACTACAGACCAGCTAATAAGAGGCACGATCTGTATTTCCGCCATATACTGCGTAAATGATTGAGTATAAAATAAATACATTTGATATTTGACCATACGTATGGCTGAGATCATTTGCGAAGACTGTGGAAAAAAGATGGTTCATGAAAACGAGGCAACTCTCAAAATCGAAGAATCGGTTCACAAGAAATTCTGCAGGAAAAAACCAAGTGAGGCATACAGCTACATGCACAGAGACTCGGATCATATGGCAACCTTTGACTCTGAGCGAAAAAACGACGCAAGCGGCAAACCTCTTCTCAAGTAATGAGTGCTACTGAAATTTTCAATCACGTAATAACAGAGATAAACCTTGGCAATTCAAAAAAGCATTAACTCCATTTAACAAAGTCCTAGAATTAATTCCAAACTACATTGATGCACTAATTAAAAAAGGGAATATTCTTGGCAAGTTGGGAAAATATGTTGACGCAATTTCAATTTATGACAAGATAAGAGATAGAACCACGAAATGTTCTGGCACTAACAAACAGTGAACTTGCGTTGCATTATTTGGCGCAGCATGATGAAGCGATTACGTGTTTTGACAAGGTTCTAAAAATAAAACCAAATAACACAACTGCGTTGTACAAAGCCTCAAGCCTAGTAAAACAGGGGAAAGTGAAGACCAGTCTTGAGATTTTGAAGCATACGATAAAGATTGATCACTCCTTCAAATACAAGGCAAAGTTTGATGCGGACTTGGAGCACATCAAAACAAATAACGATTCCAAAAACTCGTTCTATGAGGGAATGGCGTTAAGACACCTCAATGTCAAAAACTACAGATTATAATATTCAAAAAAAATCATCACGTTAGATGGCAAAAGAACTTAGTTTTGATATTGTCATAGTTGGGGCAGGTCCGGCAGGTTCGTCTGCTGCTTATTCGGCTGCAAAAAACGGTGCAAAGGTAGCATTATTAGAAAAAGAAGGCGTAGTTGCTCAAACAGTAAGAACAAGTGGAGTCACGTGGATTGATGCAATTAAAGAGTTTGGCATTCCAGATGACTGCTACAATTCAATCAAAAACTATGCGTTTTGCTCACCAAATAATGAAGTCAAAATAAGCAATGATGAATCAATGGCAGCAGTGCTTGATGTGAGAAAAACATACAGGTGGCTGGCAGATGAAGCGCAAAAACAAGGAGTGCAAATATTTCTTGACACAGTTGTTACGGACACCATCAAAGATTTGGATGGAAAAATACTTGGAGTGAGAGCAACATTGGGAAAAGAAGAAATCAAATTTAATTCAAAAATAGTAATAGATGCGAGTGGGTTTCAATCGGTTGTCGCAAAATCATTAGGCCTTGTGTCCCAGTGGAAGAGATTTGGGGCAGGTGCAGAATACGAGGTTGTTGCAGAAAACGTTGATTCAGAAACATGGTGGTTAATGGTAGGACAAAAATATTCTCCCGCAGGATATGCATGGATATTTCCCCTCGGAAAAAACACAGTAAGAATTGGAGTAGGAGTAGGCAAGCCAGAATCTAATGTAGACCCAACAGAGAGACTAAAGGAGATAATTGAAAAAAGATTAGGACCGATTGAGTCCCTTGGCAAGATAACTCCGATAGAATTTCATTATGGATTAATTCCAAACGATGGATTGTCAAGAAAAACAGTTTATGATAATCTCATTTTAGTCGGGGATTCTGCAGGACACGCAAACCCACTTGTGCTTGAAGGTATAAGATACGCAATACGCTTTGGCAGGGTGGCTGGGGAAATTGCCGCAAAGGCAGTATCTATGAGCGATACATCAGAAAAGGCACTTGCCCCATACGAAGAAATATGGAAAAAGGCAATATTTGCAAAAATAAACTCTGCTTCAAAGGTTCAAAGCAGATGGATTGGTCTTTCAGACGAAGAATGGGATAAAGAACTAGATATCATAAAGGAGTTAAGCGTTGCAGAATTTCTTGATTTCATAAAAGCTGAATTTGGACTTGCAAGTATAATCAAGCTTGCAACCCACCACCCAAAGATTGCAGTACGTCAGTTGTTCAACATGGTAAAAGGAGTTACAAAGAGAAGCTAGTTTACGTGGAAAAAATCAGAGACTGTCAAATCATGATACTCTAATTGTGCCACGTATGTTCCGGCCAAATATGGCTTGCTTATGACTTGGTTAAAGTATCCAGATGCATTATCCTTTAGCGGTATTTCATCTACACGGTTTCCTTTTTGATCGTAAATGTCCACGTAAATGTCCTCGCTAAATGCAATGGTCTTTTGTATTGCGCCAGAAAGGTATAGCTTGCCGTCTTGAACATACGCTTCAATTACTGCGTTCGGTGCACGTGTTGGCAGATATCTCTCAATTAGACCTCGTAGCTCAGAAAGTTTTGCAGATGCAGATGAAAAGTCTTTGTTGTGCAGAGCAGTTTTAATTTCAGATATGACAGGATCAAATTTAGCTGCATTTGCCCCATATCCAGAGGATCCAAATGCATCAATAAAGGACTGGAGTTCCTCAAACTCTCTTGCCATATCCACATTTTTCAAGTCATCAGAATCATACGTGTTAGATGATTTTTCTGGCACATCAACAATCTGTGACGCTTGTACATCTTGCCATTGCAATGTAACAACGTACAGCCCAGGTTCAATTGGGGCATACCACTGGGTGAACAGCTCACCCTGTCGTGTGTCACTGAATTTTAGAGTGCTGTGGATATTTGCATCCATATCATACACAGTCAGATAGAGATTTTGCCTTGCTCCCATAACTTGCTTATCTAATGCCCCACTCATTATCCAAATTTCTTTTTCAGGCTCATAAGAAATATCAAAAATTATTTTCTTGTTGTTTAAAACTAGGTTTTCGCTAAGAAAGTTTCTGAGTGTCTTGATTTTGACATCAGCGTCAACGAAATTACCATAGTCCACAAGATCGTACGCATTTTGTTTTAGTTGCTCAAATTTTGTAGAATGTTCTGCAAAGTCAGCATTATAGAATCTAGTTGCAAAGTTAGATATCTGTTCTAGTTTTTTTCTGTATTCGATTCGTTTTATCTCATCTACCGTATATCCAACATCTGAACCAAACGGATCATCAGCGTATTTTTTTGATACCTGCTGCCATTCGGCAGATAGATCTCTTACAAGATTGTCAGCACCATCCAAATCATTTTTGGTTACAAGGTTTCGTACTGTGCTGAGTCGTTCCTTTAGTGAACTTGTAAAATCAGCGTATCCTGGAAGGAATCTGTTGTGTGTTGTTCCCAGTTCGGCCAGATTTTCAATGGATTTTGCCCTCTGTAAGATATCTGCTGCACGTATTTTGTATGCATCCTTTGTGTAAGAATCAAGTTTTGTTTTTATCTGCGATTCATTTGTGCTTGCCCAAGAAAGTAAGACCTCGATTTTATCAATTTTATTTGTGTTCGGGTTTCCTTTTTCAAGATCAATTGCAGTGTTTATTGCTTTAAGTGCGGTGTTTATTGTAACAAGACTATCATAGTCAGCTTGCAGTTCTGCTTTTGTCTTTAGTTTTTCATAGTCAAATTTCATCACAGATAACGGGTTACGCTTTTCTCTTAGTTCGTTTATGGTACTATCAAATTCTGAAACAATGTTAAGAATTTCATTTAAGGAGTTAGCATCTTTTACCTGATCAAGTAAGGATTCAAATGAATCCACCAGTTGAGGATTGGCATTGTTCTTTTTTGAGAACTCGATTGTGCTCGATATTCTAGATGATATTTCTATTACATTTTTCATATCAAGTATTTCTTGTTTTACTGATATGATGTCATCAGGAGATGTGGCACTGCCAAGATGCGACAATAGATCATTTAGCCTCGGTTCAATCAATGTTGCAAGTTCAGATTGTTGATCGTCTGACGATACGAATCTGTCTACTTTGTCCAGATTGCGCAAAAGTAGGGTTGCAGCATATAGATTGTCTACTTTGTCTTTTTGTTCAAGGAATTTCTCCAGGCTTTCTTTTACCAAGAGGGATTCGCGTAGGACATCCCATTCGGCTCTGATCATACTGGTTAGTTTATCATTGCTCTTGAGTGTCGCATCAAGGGTGCGTGCCTTTGTCAGCAAGTCTACAAGATCATTTAGTTCTTCAGAGTAAATTGGTCCTGTTCCCCTCGCAAAAATAAATCCGAGCTGCTCTTGTAGCGGTCTACTCATAATAGAATTAGATTTTGTCATCAAATTAAGCAAGAGCGAGTTTAATTCCTCATAAGTGAGGGACTGCTGTGTCGGTATTTTCTGCGGATCTGCGTTTATAATTTGTACATAAGCATCGTTTAGAATTCCAATCGTATTTTTATCATCACCAATTTGTGAGTAAAACATGGCATCAAAGATTTGTTTATCAATCTTTTTTGCTTCTTCCACATCAAGGATGCTTACGTCAACTAGATTCTTTGTGCTCTCAAGTGCAGTTTGTATTGCAGGTCGAAATTTTGGTCCTACATCCAAAGCATCAGACTCGTCAAAATACAGCACCAGTAGATCAGTATAGATATTCTTTAGTTTTAAGACAGCGTCATTTGGCGAAGACTTTGTTTGGTTTAGTCGGTCTTCAAATTCGATGATTTGGTTTTGACTAGTTATTTCTTTGATTATGTTTATTTTTGATTCAATTAGATTTGTTCCTTGATCATAATAATCAAGTGTTGATTTTTCTTGGGATTTTTCATTTAGTAGTTGAAAGGTACTTGTTTTTGTAAATTCACCATAGAAGACTTTGACTTGGTAATTTCCAGTCAGGCCACAGATTCTTCCAGACAGAGGAGCGGTATCAGTGATAAAATGTCCATTTGAGAGTGGCTTTACTTGTTGAATTTGGCAAAGATCGCCATTTGGATTTGTGATTTGGACTACAACTGAAAGATCAGGTGAGACCTGACTCACTTGCCCAAATATGAAAATCTGCTCTCCTTTTTTGTAATCCCCAAAGGTGTCAAGAAGAGTAATTGCGGATGTTTGTCCGTATGCGTATGACGGAACAAGTAGCATTACAGATAGGAATAGAACAATAGCTACAGGCCACACAAAGATCAGTTGGTCAAAAAAGACTACTTAAGGGTTGGGTAGAATTTGTCAGAAATCAGGCGACCAGTGTTTGCTTTAAAAAGATGCCGTTCCTATGGGCAGTGTTTTGATTGGTTGCTTCCAACCCAAAACTAAAGCAAAAATCGTGTACCTGTTCCTTTGTGCGAGCACTGCATTGAATACAGATCATTCCTACAGGTTTTCGGCATCCTGCACAGATGGTGCATTTTGCCAGTTCCCCTCCACACGTTCTGCATGATTCGTCAGGCATCTTTTCTCAATGACGATTTTAATCATTTTAGATTTAAGATTTGAGTAGGATTTGATCATAGGAATCATCAGTGTTGCCTTTGCAAACGTGTTTTAGATTTTCTCACATATACCACGATGCAGATTATTATAATTCCAAGGATTACAGATACAAGTCCCAGATTTTCTGTTTTTCCTGTTTTTGAGGAGTTTTGTATTATTGTTTCAGTATGATTTTGAGAGTCAGCAGATATGGCAAAAACACTCGTTGTGTAAATATCGGGTTTCAAAACTAAATCAGATATTGCGTATAACTTCAAGTCATTTCCACCAGGTATCATTTTTTGCGTTTGTGCTGCAGAAAGCGTAATTTTTGCAGCATTTTGGTTCACATCAAGTACACCAACGTCTATCTCGTCCCCCGCTCCAGTACTAACAAAATAATAGATTTGTGTAGCATTGCTTGTTAGAATTGGAATCTCAAGTGGTTGCCCCAAGATGATTTGAGATGGAATATCTATTTGTGTGATTTTTGGTAGATTGACTTTTTCAAATTTTCCCCAATATCCTGCTTCAAATGGATATGAGGGGTCATCAAAGGATCGTATGGTCATTGCCCTTGCCTCAGGAGAATAAGTTTCAAGATAAAATGGGCCGTTACTTATTATGGCATGGTTCTTGCGTTCTATCCACTTTATTGCAGATGCATACCTTGAATCATAATATTGTGCACCATTATCAAAGGATAAAAGTGCCGCCGGCACATATTTTGTTCTCTGAAATTCGCCCAGTGTTTCTTTTATCAGTGACGAGTCACGCGGAACTACTAACGAAAGCCAGTTCAGGTTTTTTGCCTGAGCGTCAGTCCTCGAAAATGACGCTTTTCCATCAAGAACGATCTTCTCCATGGCAGCAGTGACCTCCCACGGGATGACCGGCCAAGCACTTGCCCATCCTGCAATTTCAGAGTCATCAAAATGCCAATAATTAACATATACTTCTACGGTGTGATCATCTATCGGCCGCATTCCGACAAGTGTCTTTTGTGACTGGCTTGCCTGTGGGGAATATGCAGAGTCAAACGTCTTGTCATTTTCGGTTTGCGACGAGCCCCATTCAGACGAAAAATACATTGAATATAACACATCATTCATGTCCATTTTTTGTCCACTATGCCAGTTACCAAATGTAAGGTCGAATGTAACTTTGCTTGTGGCCTTTACTCCAGGGCCCACATTTGCCCATTTTTGCAGAACGGGATCCCAGATTATTGTATCATGTGGGACATCAAGACGCCCGTGCGGTCCAGCAGTTTCAACTTTCCAGATCTCCCTTACAGAAAAATTTTCTCCAGAATAGGGATTTTTGAAAATACCAGGATCGTAAAGCAGATCCCAGATATTTTTGCTGTAGGCATCAGATAGCCCGCCAATGGGATTCCACGCGCCCTGATAGATTTGCTTTACGCCAATTTTCAGATCATCATCATTTGATCTAACATTGATTGGAGTTAGCCTATTTGTTATGCCTCCCCCAAAATCATTTATGACTCCGCCGATTCTTTTGTTTGTAACAAATGGATCAATCTTGCTTGCAAGAAAAACTCGAACAGATTCCCTGACCCCCTCTGAAACAGCATCTCGAATCAGATTTTCTCTTTCCACCATAGAAGTGAAATTGCCAGAATAGATTTTTTGTGTCACATCGTCAAGATGAGGATTTTTGTAATTCCAGTAAGAAGGATTGTTAAATCCAGGCATGTTTGAAAACCACGGTGCATACATTTGAGCAGGTCCAAGTGAGTCATATTTTACAAATGCGGAGCGTCCAGCCCAGCCTTCAGTGTATAGATTCCATTTTAGATCAGACGGATTTGAGCCATATACTGTAACATATGCCTTGTTCAAATCTCCAAAATCCTTGTGTACTACAAAGCCAATTTTTTCTATCTCCGAAGACAGGATTTCCCCAATTGATTTTCGCACGGGATCATCGTTTCGAATAAAAATTGTAATTGCTATTGGCTTATTATCATAGTACCATTTTCCTTCAGTTTTTTGTGCGCCTTTTTCTGTTAGAATTTTTGTTATGACCTCATTTGCATGTTCAGGATTATATCGAAAATGAAATTTTTCTATTTCAGATAGAATCAACAGATAGTCAGGATCGTATGGGCCATAGTTTGATGCCATCGGAATTCCATAGCCGCCCATCAATTCATCCACCACGAGTCTTCGGTCAATTAGATAATTTAGTGCAAATCTGATTTCTTGGTTTGAAAATGGGTTAAGATTGTCACCTTCTGCTGGATTTACAAGAATGCTGTATGAGCCACCAGTGACATAAAACACATCAAGATTTTGACGGGATTCTGGAGTTTCCAACAATTCTGATGGGATTCTAGAATAATACATGTCCAAGTTACCGTTTTTTACTTCTTCTAGCGCATTACTTTCATCAAGATACTGGATGAATTGAATTTCGTTTATGTATGTGCCCTTTTCTGCATAAATTATTCCAAACGAAAATGCCAAAAATAAAATCAGTAAAATCCTCACAGGTCGTTTAGGAGCCAATCTAATTTAAATCTCCTAAGTTTGTTGTCAGGTTTATTCCAAGCTTACTTGGAATTAATATTATTTGTATGTAACACTTAAAATTCTAAATTGTCACAGTAATTCTGTTGAATCAGAAATTATGGCTTGACGGACTGGACGGAATAATACCCGGAGGAATTTCAGTAATGGATTTTTCCAAAGTGATCAACTCTGATAAAAACACGGCAAAAAAGATCCTAGAAGAACTAGCCCGTAATTACATAGGCAGATTTGATGGCGAAACTATGGAATTTAGTGAGAGCGATAAGATCAAAGCAGTAATGTTTGCTTTGGAGAAAGGAGTCCCAATAGATGATGTTGCAAAGCACCTTGACTGGAAAGATTTTGAGGGTCTGACAGCGCAGATTTTGGATCTGAAGGACTTTGCAATAATTAGAAATCTCATTCTTACAAATCCACGCATGGAAATTGATGTTGTCGGAATAAAGTTCGGAGTAGCCATGCTAATTGATTGCAAGCACTGGAAACGTCATAGTCAATCGGCACTGGAAAAGGTAGTACAAAAACAAGTTGAACGTACAAAACAATATGTTGCAAAAACTAAGGGTTCTATTGCGGCTCCCGCCATTGTTACGCTGTATCAGGACAAGGTCAGCTTTATCAACAACGTTCCAATCGTTCCAATATTCCAGTTTGCCTCATTTGTAGACGAGTTTTACGGTAATTTAGAAGACATTGAAACTATAAGAACAGAGTAGCAATAAAAAAGACAAAGCTGCCAATAGCAAATCCTTTCGTTATCTTTAATGAATTGTCAACTGCCCTAGAATAGTCCTCATATACAGTTGAGCCCATTATTTTGACATCTGCTTTGTGTTCTAAGATTTCAAATGATCCTGGAGCCAGGTTTTTTTCTGCATCGTGTGCAACTTTTAGGTACCATTCTGCAATATCTTGAGATTTTGCAATCTTGCCAAACTGATAGTACCCTTGACGAGTTCGAACCCGAGTTGCACTATAATGGGTATCAGAGGTACAGATTTCTAAAAGATTGAGATTATTTTTTGCAAAATGGTTTACAATGTATTCTCTTACGCCGTTTTCCATGTTATTAGAATCGGCCCAACCAAGAAAATATTTCGTGCCGTTGATTTTAAGGCACAGCACCCCAACACCACCCAACCCAAGGTCAGGGGAATTCAAGTTCATATGGTCAGAATTCCCATATCCAAACTCCAAGGGATATTTTTCCTTCGTAATAAGAGTATCAAGTGCAGACTTGGCTGCTTTTAGCATGTCTTCAGAATCAGGTTCTGAGATTTCTTCGCCCATGGCATTATGACAGTCCACAATTAGTATTCGTTCAAAATTCCGATTTTTTGCAAATTGTTCTATTTCGGTTTTCACATAGATTGGAATGTCTTCCATTCCATGAGGAGATAAAGACAAGAACAAGATTGCGGATTTCTCAAATAGAAATCCAACCACGCGTGATTTGTTGACTTGCACGGTAATTGGCTCAGTGCATACAAGACCATGATTGGGAACCACATTGGCAGATAAGCTATTGAGATAGTTTTCGACTTCTTTTCTTGAAGGAAGGTTCAACGAATGATCAGATACGCTGTGCATGACCATTGCTGAAGAATTCATGGTTTTGTAAATCTGATATGGGATGTTGCTTCCACCTATTGGATGAAACGGCCCTGGATGAATTTCTGGAAGGACTAGTCTGAAATCGTTATTTTTTTCCTTGTTTTGCAAGCGTATTTGCGTGGTAAGAACTGTAGTATCCTTTGATATGGATTCAAGTATTGATTCAACTTCTGATGGATTGTTTTTTGACAGTGATGCAAGATATGCTTGTACCATTTTGTGAGTGCTTTGAATTGCAGGTCTTCCTGCCCTGTCAGTGACAACTGACCATATACTTGCAGTCACTAAAAATGCTCCACCCACAGCTAGTGTCAGAGGATCAAAAATAGACGGAATCCACATTGATGCTGGAATCAATGCTAGATACATTGCCACGGGTTGGAGAAAACAAAGTAGCCATGCTCGTCGAAGCGTTGTGCCAAGAGTGGTTGTAAGAATTCCAATCCTAAAGCTTGCAAAAATAAACATGCCTTCCACAATGTAAAATATGGAAAGATCTTTTGACAAAACAATTGATGCCATGATACCTGCCATTATCACTCCAATCCAGGCCAGATTTCCAAATAGTGACATGTGCAGGGATTTAGAGTATTCTTTATTTTTGATGAATCGAGAATCCACATACTGGGTTACAAGTAATATTGCAACTACTGCAGGCAAACGAAATACCGCCTCGTCTGCCCGAGCAAGAAAGATAAAGACTACGATTGCAGAGAGAATTACGACAGATACATTTGAGAAGATTAACGAATGATAGTATGATGACGGATTAAGCAGTGTAAGGGAATAACGTTTGTGAATTTTCGATACGTCGTCGTATGATTCGGTCATTTTATGAGAAATATGTCAAGTAACCATGACAGTACGATTAATCCAACCGGTATAGAGACTACGATTTTTGGATCGAGACGATAGCCTTTAGTATCATCCTCAAAGAAACGCAAAAGACCGGCACTTGATGCAGGCAGTGGTGCGCCTTTTTTCTTACTGCTCATAATTCAAAAAGCTATGACATTAAAATAAAAACTTTTGTATCACTTTTCGAGCTTATCTATGGTCTCAATTAAGGAATTTATTGATTTTAGTATTTGTTGCTGTTTTTCAGGGTCTTTTTCTAGTTCCAGTTCTTTTGTCAATTCCTCAAGCTTGTTTTTTAGCGAGATCAAAACAGATGATGGTTTTTTAGAATTCTGGTTTTCAGGAATTACTTCTTGATCAATTTTGTTCATGTCTGGTTCTTTTCCACAATTGACACACAGAGCATTTCCATCTTTCATTATTCTAACACCATTACAATATGGGCAGGGTTCTGCAAGAAGGGTAGCTCCTTTGAGCAACATTTCTGCGGCCTTTTTTCTTAGATCTGCTGACACGATTTGTATTGTGATGCCTTTTGTAAAAACCTAGTTTTTTAAAGTCAATAAGGCTTAATAGTCCGTACGAAGACAGGACGTTTAGTAACCAATGGCGATAATTTGTAACACGTGTGGACTTCCTGAAGATTTGTGTGCCTGCGGTGATCTTAACAAAGAAAGTACCAAGATAATTATCAGATTGGAAGAAAGACGATTTAAGAAAAAAGGAACCATGATTGAGGGTTTGAATTCAAAGCTTAACGACATGCATGGAACCCTTAGTGAATTAAAAAGAAAATACGCGTGCGGTGGCACAGCAAAAGACGACTATATCTTTCTACAAGGCGATCATCGCGATACAATGAAGGAAACGTTGGTAAAGCTGGGATTTGCCGAATCAAGTATCGAAGTTCACTAGAGTTTGGAAACCCACAAAATTTTACAAAGCATAGCAATTCCTTATTCTGCACTAATATCAGTAATTTTTGGCCTCATGGTTTTTTCGTTTCCAATAGGTGCGTATCTTTTTTTTAATTCTCATATAGGAAAAGACATCGATTACGGCTATCCATGGCCAGGTTTTGAATTCATTAAGCATTTTGGAGAGTTCGGAGGCTTTGAAATTGCAGATCTGTTTATTGTAGCGTGGGTGTTTTTTTTGATAATATTTACAATATCAGTTCTCGGCCCAAAAAAGAACTTTCTAAAAGTACTATCTACAATCATGGCAGGCTCATACAGAATTCAAAATGGGAATTATTTGGTCCAGACGATCAAGTGGTTTTCAGTATTGATTGTTTTGTCCGGAATAATAGACATCATACAACAAAGATTTGGAGTAAAAACCACTCCACCTCCTTTTGAAAACGATTTGTTACAGTTCTTTGGGATTACGCTGGCTCCCATTTTAGAAGAAACAGTGTTTCGCATGATCTTAATTGGAATTCCTTTATTTTTGTTGTATTCAAAAAAAGGCTCAGTCAGACTATTTGCCAAATCATTATGGAATCCAAACAATTTGGCAGTAGACGATCCAAAAAAAGTAATAATCCTCATCGTATTTGTAGGAGTGTTTTTTGGACTTGCTCATATAATTTCAGACCAATCATGGAGTAACGGAAAATTTGCACAAGCTGCAATTAGCGGAATTATATTGGGATGGGTTTACTACAAGTACGGCTTTGTGGCGTCAACTCTGATTCACTGGGCTACAAACTATCTGATTTATTCATACGGATATTTGGTGTCAAGTGTTAATGAAATTCCTGTGTCTGTGGCATTTTCACATTCTCTACTTGGGACAATCGAGGTTTTGTTCGTAATCACCGGCTTGATATCAATTTTCATGCTGTCAATGGAGTACAAACAGAAAAAGTTAGAGGTTTAATGCCAGTTTAAGGCCCTTGTAGCGGTTTCTGATTGTTACCTCAGTCACACCAGCTGCTTCTGCAACATCGCGTTGTGTTTTGTTTTCACCGTTAGTCACACATGCAACATAAAGTGCAGCTGCTGCAAGTCCCATAGGATCCTTTCCTGCAGAAATTTTATTTTCCTCTGCAGTTTTGAGAATTTTCGCTGCTTCTCGTTTTGTCTTTTCCGACAATTCTGCTTTACTTGCTATTCTTGCAACACATTTTATTGGATCAACTACAGGCATCTTCAAACCTAATTCTCTTAATAGTAATCGATAGCAACGTGCGATATCTTTTCTTTTGATATTGCTTGCACTTCCGATGTCCTTTAACGTTCTTGGGGTTTCAGTATCGCGGCATGCAGCATATAGTGCGGACGCAATAAGAGCCGAAATTGAACGTCCTCTGACTAGTCCTTTTTCAAGCGCTTTGCGGTAAATGTATGCGGCTTTTTCCACAACTGCATCACCCACTGCAAGTTTATCTTTTAATCTATCCAGTTCTGAAAATGCTTGTCTAAAATTCCTATCCACAGGTTCATGTACTTGACTTCTGCTATCCCAAGTTCTGAGTCTTTCAATCGTGCTTCGCATAGACGAAGACAGTGGCTTACCAGTTGCATCCTTATCTGCCTGACCGATGATAGTTGCAAGTCCCATGTCATGCATTGCCAATGAAGTTGGAGTTCCAGTCCTTGTTCGGTTTTCTCCTTCTTCTTTTGAGAATGAACGCCATTCAGGTCCAGATTCTACGTTTTCTTCATTAAGTACATAACCACATTTTCCGCAAAAATTTTCTCCAGTGTTTGTATCTGTGACAACTGAGCCCTGAGCACATCGTGGGCAACGATCCTTTTTACTACTTTTTACCATTTTTACCAAACCCCTTGTTTCTTGTATTTAACGTTTTCTCGAGATTCAGTAATAAACTTGTCGATGAATACTTCCGCTAATTTGTCGGGGTTTTGGGGTTGAATTTTCCTCGTGCTAAGATTCGGGGTTTAGGTGTAATCTGTGATTTTCCTTTGTTTTTTTAACTCATTATACGCTCTCATTATGGGTTCATTGTTAATGAGTCGGTACAATGCGTAAATCGCTATCGGCAGCATAATTGGACTAGCAACATAACAACCAATTTTATTTTTAATGATCTTCTGACGATGAGTCCAAATAAAACTCACAAATGAAACTAGGTATCCAAGATACTGTGTAATTTCCATAATTACCATAATGAGTAATTATTGATAAATTGATTATGCAAATTTAGAAAACCAATTACATATTTTTCTCTAATGAATTATCTTTATAATAAAAAAGATCTTTTCGATCAAAAAGATCATAATGTAATAGTTTTTTTAGATGCCAATTTAATCAAATTTTCAATCTTATTCTGTCCTAAATCTAATTTTATTCCTGCTTCCTCGGCAGGAGTCTTTTTGATGCTTCCATGCTCTCTGATGAAATTGTAATGGATTCGATAGGCATCGATTGTCTTTTGTGCTGATTTCCTGTTTTGCATGCCCCTCATTACAGATTCCCTATCCCTCATGATTCCATTCAGCCTCTCTACTTTTTGGTTCAATCCTCTATGCCTGACGCTGACTGACCTCACATTCTTGATTGTAGGCTGACCGTTTGCATGGAAATAGAACTCTTTGTTATAGGCTTCATTGTATGACTGCAATCCATCATGAACTATTGCGTTAGGCAGTGGTGCTTTTCTTTTAACATCTTGGAATACCGCCCTTGCATCTACTGCTTCCCTTCTTTGAGAAACCTTTGAGGTAATCCAGAACCTAGTTGTGTTATCCATCACATTCCATAGCCATTGATAATGCCCTCTTTCCATGGTTTCGTTTCTGACATGGATCATCATTTCATCCACATGATAAACGCCTGAAACATTCTTTGGAACCAGTTGGTCAACAAACGGTGCTACAACCTCGCCAAACTTTCTAACCCAGCCCAAAACAGCAACATTGCTTACTTTTACTCCATGAAATAGTATTAGGTGTTCACTGACCTTTCTTAACGAAACTCCCTTGAAATACAGATCAAGGGCAACGGTTATGATTCTCGAATTTACCTTGTTTTTGGCAAATCCTAGATTGTCTGACCATTTTTGAGAACAATCCTTGCATTTGTATCTCTGAATTTCGCCTGATTTGTTGTGCCTTACTCCTATCTTGATTACGTTCATTGATTTGCACCTGCAAATCAGTTCTGATTGGCTTTCAATTTCCTTTACGTCGGTATTGTTTACTATCTTGTGGCGTAGTTCTTTTGAAATGTAAACTGCCGTAATGTGCTTGCACTCTACATTTCTGAAAGTATGGTCTGGACATGAGCAAGTCCAGCCATGTCTTCTTTGGAAAACAACATCATACCATGAATCTACTGTCTGTGATTTTACCTTGTAAGTGAAACCGTCAATTCTCTTGATTTGGTTATCCAGTCCTGCTATGGCTAGTGCTTTCATCTGTCGAGTGGTTTGAACTTCGATGTTTTTTGTCATATACCAATACCTATCTATTGGTATACACATCGGTATTAATAAATATTACCTATCGGTATCTAATGGTATAATGGCGATGAAAAAGTACATGGTATCTGTACCCGAGGAAATGGAAAGAGCACTTGAGAAGGAACGAAAAGAGAGAATGTTAGAAACGATACCTGAAACGATACGGATTATTCTTAGTGATCATTTTAGAAAATAACTAATCATAAAATGGCATACTCCATTTTTTATGATCAATAGATGGTTTTGTATGAATATCTAAGGAAAAATCACTATCTTTTTTCTTTCTAAAATGAATAGCGAGTTGGAACGGCATCTGTGACAAAAAAATCCATGTTAATCCTTCTATAATGTGATTACTTTTTGTTTGTGATATTATTTGTAACAATGAGGTTCTCGTTGCATTCAAATTCATTCGTTCTAATTCAGAATGGATAGGCAGTAGATCATTAGTTTGCATAAACTCAAACCTATCGTTTTTTGTAAACAAAACAAATAGAAAATCATCAGATAACTCCGCATTCGGAGTGTATTGATCACTGGCAGAGAAACCGTTCAGATGTGAGTTTTCTAGATAAAGTATATTGCCTGATCTATTCCCTATTTCTTCAAGATATTTGGCTTTCTTAAAAGTCATATCACCATCATCGGTATGCGTAGCACGAATTACGAATATTCGATCTATATTGTCTATGTTCTTTACCGCCATAATTATCGTGTAATTAATAGGGTTTCCAACTGAAAAAATATCCGTTGTTTCAAATTTAAATGGTATAAAATCAATGTACTCGGACTGACTTTTAGGAGTTAATGTCATTTCTCTTGTAATTATTGTCGGTTTAGTTGATATTGCGTTAGTTAAATCCAAATCTTGCTGTATAAGATAGTCAACACAAACTATGTTATATGCACCATAAATGGCGATTGCAGTTCCAAATATCAACAATCCATGAAATTTAAGTTTGAATTGAAACTTCACTCAGTTTTTTCTGGTATCATCGTTATTAAGACTACCAATCCTAAGATAATAGAAATGCCCGTCATTTTCAGTGTTGGGTAAGGTAAATCAGGTAAAAATAGTCCTAATATAATTTCTAAAAAAAGTAACACGATACCAAGAAGACCTATTGAAATTATGACAATGAGGGAAAAAGTCTGTTTCCTAAAACCCCGAATCTTAGCACGAGGAAAATTCAACCCCAAAACCCCGACAAATTAGCGGAAGTCGATGAATTACGAACAGAAAGCCTAGAAGAAATTAGATTAAGACGGTTTCCAGCCTTTTGGCATTGAGCCTTTAGACGGACTGGATTTTGGTTCTTCTTTTGGTTGTTCGTATCCCTTTGGCAATGATCCTCTTGAAGGCTGCTCATAGACACTCTCGTGTTGTTTGTGGCTAGAGTCATCGGTTGCAAGTTCAGCTTCTCCTCTATTGGTATGATAACCGCCGGACGCCTCACTTGTTGTTGTACCCCTCAGATATTTTGGATCAACCCCAGTTTGGATGTATTCAGATTCTTGCTTCGCCTTTTTGTTACTCCAAACAAAGAATCCAACTGCACCAGCGGCAGCCATTCCCGCCATTCCATAGACTATGAAAATTGGAAACGAGCCAGTTGATGTTTGGGCTGCACCAGTTGGAGCTGATGCACTTACTCCAAACACTTCACGGCCTTCAATTATATCTGGAGAAGCATATCCTGAAAGGAAGACGTTTGCATTGTCTGCGGCTTGCACGGACATTACATTATAAGTTTTATCAGCAGTAAATTGTCCAGCGAATTCTTTTTCTCTTTGTTGACCCTCTCTTAGGCTGCTTTCACCCATCGTAAACGATGATACGACAACTCTTGCGCCAGAGAATCCAAATCTGCTCGTCTCAGCAGATATGCCCGTCGGGTCAAACAAAAAGTGCCAATTTCCAAGTGGTTGTTTGCCAATATCGGAGGCATCGATGAGACTCATAGATAAGATATTTTCTGCTTCGGATCCTGCAATTGCAGTAGCGACATCAGGAAATTCCTTTTTGAAAAAGGAAATTGGTAAATTAATATCCACATCACCATAACCCTCAGTAGTAATTGGGAACGCACCGTCTACTTTAATTCCTCGCCACATGGCATCAAACAATGCAGGAGATGCAGGAGATGAGCCAGCGGCTGGCGTGTATGCACGAATCAAAAAGCCATCCATTGTTGGAGTGATGATTAGTTTGTAATCCACCGAGGCATTATCGCCTCTTCCAGTGAGTTCAGCGTCATATTCTATGTTAAGATCAGTTACACGAACGGTACTTTGCTTACTTTGTAATTGTTCATTAATTTTGTCAATTATTGCCTGAACTCCAGGTGTACTAGAATCTGCGATAAAATAGATAGAATCGGTTTTGCCCCTCAGAGCGTCGGCTATTTCTCCACCTTCAGGATATTCTATGAAAATGCTTCTTTGAAATTTGAATGACGGGTGTGATGCAGAATCAAAAGTCTTTGCATCCCAATTAAGTTGGGCGGCCCAAGCTGGAGAAATGGTTCCGATAACTAGAATACTCAAAAACGCTAATGCGAAAAATGTGCCAGCCTTCACGAGGGGCATTGTTACCAACGCGCTAATAAATCTAACTAAAAAAGGTTCAGTATTGAAAAGGTAATATTGATCAAAGTATGTAAACAAAAAGGAGTTTTCAGATTTTATGATAACAATACTAGCTGGTGGAACCGGTTCTGTAAAACTCGTTAGAGGCCTCATTTCTCAGACAAGAGATGTAAATGTAATATGCAATGTCGGCGATAATTACTGGCTGTACGGTTTGTATGTTTGCCCAGATATTGACACCATAATCTACGGTCTTGCAGATATACTGGACTATGAAAAAGGATGGGGCATTAGAAAAGACACATTTGGATTCTTAAGACAGATGGAGATTTTTGGTGAAGAAACATGGTTTAGGATTGGCGACAGAGATGCGGCAACACATTTGATTAGAACCAACATGCTAAAGAATGGAAAAAATCTTGCAGATATCACAAAGTGGATGTGTGAAAAATTCGCAGTAGAGGCAAAAGTAATGCCAGTTACAGATAACACGATAGAAACTCGAATTACTACAAACAAAGGAGAAATGCACCTTCAAGAATTCTGGGTCAAGTACAAAGGAAAGGACAAAGTTGAAGGCATCCAATACATTGGTGCTGACAAAGCACGACCAAATCCAGAAGCAGTAAACGCAATTCATGATTCTGAGATGGTGGTAATTGCACCGGGCAATCCCCTGACCAGCATTGGTCCAATGCTACAAATCAAAGGAATACGAAAAGAGTTGGCAAAAAACAGAAGAAAGGTTGTCGCAGTAAGTCCTATTCTTGGAACCAAGGCGTTTAGCGGTCCTGCTGCAGAATACATGCAAGCTGCAGGAATCGAGGTATCCCCTTACGGAATAGCTCAGATGTATTCAGATGTTTGCGGCAGCATTGTGATTGATTCTAAGGATAGATTACTTACAAAGAAAATTCAAAATCTCGATATGAAGGTATATGACACCAGCATTAAAATGACAAACAAAATCTCCGAAGATGCGCTTGCATCTTTTGTTCTAAAGAACGCGCGCGTATAGATTGCAAGTAGCAGCAATAATTCCTGTCAAGACGTTTTCAAGTGCCAAGTCAAGACTTGGGCTTTCACAAGAAAAAACTTCGCAGTTGTGCAAGATAATGCTAGAACAGGTTTTAGAATCAATATCACAATCTAAGATAATAACCAAGTCTATTTTGGTGTCAAAAGACGAGAGCGCATTGCAAATCGGCAAAAGATTTGACACGGTCCAGATCTTTGAAGATAATGAAAGAGGTGTGAATCACGCTGTTTCCCTTGCGGACAGATATCTTGTAAAAAATGGATTTGACGCATCGGTTGTATTTCCCCAAGACATCCCCCTCATGCAACCACAAGACATTACCAACCTGATAAGATTTCAAACCATGAAAACATCATTGCTTGTAGTGCCATCAAGGAAATTCGACGGAACAAACGCGCTAGTAAGAACTCCAGTAGACATAATTGAGACACATTATGATGAGGACAGCTACAAAATACATCTAACAACTGGCAAGTCGCGTGGAATTTCGACGTCATTTGTTCTAATAAGCAGAATAATGTGGGATGTCGACAACAGATCAGACTTGGAATTTATCATGCGCAATATTGAAAAGCTAGATCTGAGAGAACGTATTCAAGACATACTAAATGGATGAGAAAAAATGCTGCCGCTCTTAGGAATAGCTCTCGTAATTGCGTTTCCAGCTGGTGCAGCCATCAATCCAGGCGGGATTTTGAGTTTTTACGTTTATGATGATGATCTAAACACCAGTCATCGTGGAATTGACCAAGTTTCAACATCAGGACTGTTAGAATTTACGATAAACGGCATCTCAATACAGGGTCCATCAATGATAACTGAAACGAGTCAGGATTCCGGAATTTTTGTAGGTCGCCTCAACATACCAAGTACGATAAGTGGCAGGCCACTACAGCAAGGAGATACGCTTGTCATAAAATACAGTGATGAGTCAGACTATTCTGGAAATCCAACGACTATTTCAAAGTCAATCGCAGTCACAAAGCACAGCACGAGTTTTTCCACATCTGCAAAAAACATTAGAATCGGACAGACGTTTCAGGTGAAAATTTATGATCCAGACTTTAATTTGGATTCAAGAAAAGTGGACAACATTCCATTGAGACTGATAGAATTTCGTACAGAAGACGGAATCAGAGCTACTCTTAACAACGAGGCATTTGACGCCAGGACTACATCGTTGAGAGAAACGGGTAAAAATACAAACACATTCATAGTAACAGTAAAGATGCCAAAAGAAATAGATGGTGACCGTCTCAAAATTGGTGCATCTGCACAGCTCAGATTTACTGACACCACTACACCATCAAGAACCACCGAGATTCTAAAAACAAACATCAAGATAGGATTGCGATAATTTTTACAAATTGTAAAAAATCGCGTGCTGGCCGTAACCCTCCTTCTGTTTTTACGATATTCCGCTTTGCAGCCTACCTGAACAAGGTGCAGAGCCTATTTGTTCTGTTTGGCTTTGCTCCACATGGGGCAGATTTTTCACTCCTTTAACTGGAAATCTCAGGTTTTGCCATCATGGTGCTCCAGGTAGGATTGGTTTCTATTCCGTTGCCAATCATTTCTGACTATCTATCTCTAGATCATGTTTCTGCATGGAGGGAGGAGTTTCCTCTGCTTTCGCAGCGTTTCGTTCACCAGCCCGCAAAACTAGATGGTTTTAATTTAATTTGAACATTACTCAAATTTGGAGTGAAAGTATTCCTCGTCATACTTTTCCTTGGCGTGTCTTGACTGCAATCGGTGCCCAGTGTGCACTATATCCACATAGAACCTGTAGATGTGCCTATTTTCCTTTAATCGTGATGACATGATTCTCCAAAATGTTCTTGCGTGAAACTCTGAAAACCGGTGATCACGTACAATAAAGATCGATTTTTTAGACTTGTCTACTATCTCAAGTGTTTTCGGACTAAAGGCTTGGTCTGCTTGATTTCCGGCTCCAAGTATAATAATTTCGGATTCTATTTTATCAAAGTTTTCCAATAAGCCAATAGATACATTCTTTGTTTTAGGATATACTTTTTCAAACGGTACTTTTTTCATTTCCAGATCAAACATCATTTCATTTATTCTATTCATTATTTCAAGTTCGGTTTGCGGTGACTCTATTACACCACGTACAACTCTAACTTTGCTATTGTATGTGAGCGACATCGCGTTTGCGACTCTTAATCCCAAATCAGAATGTCTTGATTTATCATATGAAACCACCACATTTGCAAGATCTGCTTCAAAGTTTTTCCCAAATCGCACACCAACAAAATCACATGTGGATAGGGACAGTAGTTTTCTGTTGTTTCTCAGAAACGCAAAATCAACCAACACGATATTGATTCCTTGCTCTTCAACGGTTGCCAAAATAGCCTCCGTGACATCATGAGAGATGCGTACAAGGTACCTATGACGTATTGATTGGGGTATTGATTTTTTGAGGTTGATGAATGATTCAATTTCAGATTCAGCGAATTTGTTCGATACTGCAAGAGGCAGATGAACTGGGATGTGAGTAACATTGAGAAACGATATTTCGCCTTCCTTTTCTTTGGCTATCGCGTTTGCGATTTTGAAGAGATTTACAACGTATTTTGGATGGTACATTACGAGGATTCGGTAACCCTTTCTTTCTTGCGGTCCCTGATTATAGATCAGAGGCGCATAATGTTCTATTTCCTTTTTTGATGTGTAAAACTTGTATATGGCAAAACCAATCACTATCCAAATGATTGCAATGACCCAGCTTTGGGGTTGAGTAAATAACAGATACACTGAAAGTCCCACGGCAGAAAGGGCCCCAAGTATAGGAATTAGAGGAAAGAAGGGGGTTTTGAAACTATAATCTAGTTTTTTTCCATACAGTCTACGTATTGTGATTGCAGCATAGTTTACTTGAGCAAATAGAAACAAAAACATCACACTTGCGGCAAAAGCAATTTCTGTAAGGTCAAGTGCCATTGCCATAATCAGCATGATCAGACCAGAAGCAATTGTCGAAATTGCAGGAGTTTTGTATTTTGCATGTATCTTACCAAAAAAATGCGGTAGATTGTAATGAGTTCCCATGGCATACGAGACACGACTTGAGGAATAGGTAGTTGCGTTTAGAGCTGCAAGTGTTGATACCAGTCCACCTGCAATAACAATTAATGCACCAAAAGGCAGAAAGTCTTTTGCAGCTTCAATAATTCCAATTTCGCCAAGACCACCAATGAATTGCCATGACGGTTGACCATGCGTTTCAGCCGACAGGCCACCTATGAAAGAAAATGTAAACAGAATGTAAATCGCAATAACTACACATAGCGAAATTAGTATCGCCCGAGGAATATTCTTTTTCGGATTTTTTAGTTCGTTTCCAGTCTGTGCAATTACCTCATATCCCTCAAACGCAATAAACGTCAAACCCATCGCTATTACAAGCCCAGACATTCCCTTTGGAAAGAAATTTGTAAAGTTGTCAGGCCAAGAAGGATTTGTAAAGACCATTGCCACAAGTGCGGCAACAATAAGCACCCCGATTATTGTGATCTGGGTAATTGTGATGGCGTTTCCCACCTTGCTGGTCGGGGAGGTTCCCCTGACATTGATAAACGTAAAAATCACAATGGCGAGTGCAGCTAGTCCCTTTTCAAATAATGGTGAAGATTGAATTAGATTAGTTGTTGTTAGTAAATGCGCAAAAAACGCCGCAAACGCAACAGCATAAAGGCTTCCTGCGATAGTATGTGCAAACCACGACATCCATCCGCTTAGAAACGAGTTTGGTCGTGGAAGGCCTTCTCTCACCCATCGGTATCCACCACCAGTATCAGGTAAGACTGAGCTTAGTTCAGCGTAGGTTAGTGCCGTAAACAGCGTGATGATGCCATTTATGAGAAAGGCAATCATAAGAGCAGGCCCTGCTTCTGCCATACCAGGTCCCACAAGTACGAATATTGCACCACCGATCATTGCCGCGACTCCAACCATGACTACATCCAATAAGGTCAGATTTCTTGCAAGACCAGTGTCTGAACTTTCTGAAGCCATGTTACCTACCGTCTGAAAATGGGATTTGCATAAATCTTTACGCTAAATACGATGTTTGTAAATCAGTCAATATTTCTTATCAACAAGCCCATATTCAACCAACAATGGTTCAATTTCTTGTTCCGATTTGATCTCAGAGTAATCTTTTAGTAGATCTTCATTTAGTTCGTAAAACGTGTGCCCCCAGTTGAATTTGCCAAGTAAATCAATCGCAAGCTGTGCATAGCCCAGAATAAAAGCAGCTCCTGCGATCGCCTCAACAGTGGTCAATTTGTTTAGTTTTGAATAGTTGACAGGGTTTCCCGCAAATAATGGTGGAAGTTTGCGCGGGATTCCAGAAAATTTTCTTGTAAAGGCGTTTTCTGCCAAGTTCCAGGAACAGTCAATCCCAGTTATGGATTTTGCAATTGTGGCATCTTGCCTTAGAATTGTTTTTGGTGCAAACGGATCCAAGATTAGGGTATTGCTTTGCGTTTTTGAGACTCCTTTAGCTAACCCAAATTTTACTAGCTTTGCAGCGGTGCATTTTTTTGGATCATCTTGCTTTAACATGAATACTTGGATGTTCATTACAATGAGTTGATGTTTTACCAAATATTTTTCTATTGTGCTGAAACGTATGTTATTTCATAATAAAATTTGGAGTACTGATCTTGCTCTTTTACTATATCTACGGTCCAGACTGAATCTTGGATTGTATTCAAATCAAATTCAGGCATAATTGTGAATTTTTCTAATATTGGACCGGGTCCAGAGTATTGCACTTTAAAGCCAGTACCATCAATTTGTACAATACTATAATCAGAGTTCAAAGTCCTAGTCGATTTTGACACAAGGCAATTAGATGTCTGTCCTATGACACATTGGCCGCTTTCAGTTAAGAGACGTATGTTAACTTTGGATACATCGTCACGCTTGACAACAAGTGAGCCTTGGAGCACCTTAGGCAATGCTGCTTGGTCTTGTATGGTCTTTTCCACCAGAGGAATTTGGATGCTTGAATCAGTTATTCTATTGAATTTTTCTGATATTTTTTTAGGCTCTGTTTCGATTTGTGTGATTTTCTTTTCCACCACTTTGAATGTCTTTGTAAAGGTGCCAAACTGCGCATCTACTTTTACAACATAGTTGCCAAGTGGGGCAGATTGCGGAATTACATAATCATAGTTGTAAATGCCAGAATCATAGTATTTTGACAGGTCGATTTGTTTTCCGCCCAATCCACAGTATGAAGTTCCACAATTAATTTTATCTTCATCCTCGAGTAAAACTACAAGGTTTAGTTGATCCAAAAATATCACCTTATTCAGACTGCCAGATATGTGGATAGTGTCGCCAGGAGAATACTCTTCTTTATCAGTATTCAAGTAGAGAGTTAACTTTTCATCTGCATTTATCGGGATATTGTTTTTCACCTCAAAGGTTGTTTGCATCACTAGTTTTTTATATGTTGCAGTTACTTTGTAAGTACCATCTTTGAATATTGTAAGAGGATGGTCTTGTGTGGTCTTGAAGTTGCCGCCATTGTCAAAGTAAAGCTCAGAGTTGTAGATGAGTTTGTTAGCAGATGTTTTTACCTGCACGTTTACTCGGTCAAGGGTAATACCTTCACTGCCTGTTGTGAGTTGCCTTTTTATCGCACTTCCACTTATGACGAGTTTTTCGCCTGCACGATACACAGGCTTGTCAGTAGTCACTTCAAGTGGCGTCATGCTAAGTGTATCATTTTCAGGATCTTTAGATACTTTGAAAAATACATCTAACGTTTCAGATGACGTCTTTATTGAAATGTTATAGGTTCCAAAAACAGTTAGTTTTTCTCCCCGGTAGTTTGGATCAGTAATAAGATCAAAATCTTTTTGTGGGATTTGCCAAGTCCAAGAGAATTTGTTGTTCTCAACTTTGCTTCCCCCACTCATGGTTTTCCCACCAGGTTTTGTAAGTACGATTTGAACTGCAGACTGACCGGTCGTGATTGAACCGTCAAGTTTTACTATTTCTCCTAACCCATAGACGCTCTTGTCAGTCTTGGCGATGAGTTTTTTGTTGGTTACATCAAGCGAATCTATCACAGTAAACATTGTGGATGTTTCTTTCCCACCGTATGTGGCAGTTATGATATAGTTACCAGGTAAGAATACAGATTTGGTGATGGTCGCATCAATTTTGTAATTGCCAGCTATGTCAGGAACTGCTGAAAATGAGTATGACTTTATTTGCGGATCTGTGCTTGGCTTTCCTGCAGTTTTACCTTGCCCAATAAAGGTGAGCGGCTTGCCATTTTCAGTAGATATTGTGACATATACAGGAATTGCCTCAAAGGTGCTTCTTGTTTGTGGGATCACGTGCCCCAAAATTACTAGCTTGTCGCCAACATCATAAGTTGCCTGTTCAGTAGACACAAAATTCTTATTTTCAGTTTCAGAATATGCAGTCGGGTCTTCTACTATGTTAAAATATGCAACTGACTTGCCAAATTCTTTTGAAACTGTCACTCTGTAATCGCCAAGTGTTAAGGTAGGTGAGGAAACTTTGTATTCGAATGTGCCGTCGCCTTTAACTGATATCTGGTCAGTCAGTTTGAAAACATTTTTTGTTTCTTTGCCAGATGGTGCACCTGTTTGCAACACTTCGAGATCTAGTGCCACAACATGTTTGCTACTTCGCCCATATATGGTAATTGACTCACCAAGTCCGTAGTATTTTTTGTCAGTCACAAGTGTAATTTGTTCTATATTTTTTACATCCTGCACGAGCTCAAACGCAGTTTCAGAGTGTTGTGTTCCATAATCTGCAACAACACGGTATGTTCCATAGACAGGATTTACTGTAGTCATAAACACGGTTGTTGAAAAGGCATCTTTAGTTGGAAACAGGTTTCCAGTGTAAATTTGGTTTCCTTTTGGATTATACACAGAGAATTTGAGTCCCTCAGAAGGGATTACTTTGGTAGTTGATGCTGAAAGCAATACGGTTTGACCTGGAATGTATGCAGATTTGTCAGCCATTATAGATAGCTCAGAAATGGCTTCATTTGGATTTACAGCTATTTCATCACCAACAGAAAACAGCATAGAGTCATACTCCCCGCCATATGATACCGTAACATCATAGGTTCCTTCAGTTACCCCTTGAGCCTTATCCAGTTTGATGGATGTTTTAAATTTAAGATTAAGATCAGGATACATTGTAATAGTTTTGTAAAAGCTGCCAGGTCCATCTATTGTGATTATCAGTTGTTGTTGGGAAAAAAACGGTTTTTCTTGGGAAATACGTTTTGAGACATTTCCAGTTATGACTGCAGTTTCGTCAAAGATGTACGAGTGTTTATCTACATTTACAGAGACGGTTGCTTGCCCACCATCAGCAGATGTTGTTTCAGTGACTCCATTTGAGGATCCCACAGAGGACATTCTGAACGTCCAATCGTTTGACGCGTTAGTATCAAGTCCATCGTACTTTCGCTGCCATGATGAGAAATCATTTTTTTGATCAGCCATTATCAGTGTCTCATCAATTATTTTTCCAGACTTGTCCTTTAGTTGAACTTTTTCTGAGACATCAGCAAACCACAAGTGTGTATATGAATAAACTACAAACTGTCCTGGTTTTATTATTGAGTCAGTTGGAATGATTAGTGTCTTTTTTGTTGCAGTAGTTGACGCGATTTTCCATCCCCCAATGTCAATATCATGATCCGTTGGGTTGTACAGTTCGACCCATTCTGATATAGATTTCATATCATCGCCCGGAGGGTTTGTATCAACTTCATTAATTATTACATTTGGGATTGAATCTTCAGCATATGCATAGACAATTCCTGAAAATGCAAAAATCAGAAATATTGCCAATATTGATAATGTATTCATTTTGTTTACCTACACTTTTTCTGTCAATTTTATTATCATTTTAGATCTTATTTGAGCAAAAGTTGAGCTAGTTGTTAATGTGAGATGCATCTGTATTAGAACGGTCACTTTGGTTAAAAAACGGTGCGTATTAGTTATCACTACGCCAGTTTGTGTCACAGTTTGGGCACCTGCCACCCTCTATTTTTGAGCCACAGTCAGCACACATTCCTTGTCCCAATTGCTTAGAAAGCACCTGTTTTCGTTTTCCCACATATACCTTGATTCCAACATAAATGGCAACTGCAATTATTACAGAGTAAATTAGTGGCAGACCAGCTCCAAGCAATCCTATCATAAAGAACATGACGCCTCCAATTAGAAGCAGTTCGCGTTTATCGTAAGCCAATTAGGCTGTCTGAGATTTGTTGATTAAAAAATCATGTGTTATTATTGGAATAATAAAATGGGATCGGCCGGATTTGAACCGACGACCTCAGGTACCCAAAACCCGAATCATACCAAGCTAGACCACGATCCCGCTGTGTGTGCAGCTTTTTCTCCCCAATTTAAGCTTCACATGATTTTAAATAATATGCAAAATCAGTCCAGCCATTGCAAATTGATGATTATGTCAAGGCAGGAAAAATAGCATCAGAAGTAAGAGAGATTGCGAGAACAAAAAACTGGGTAGGAAAAACACTCTATGAAATCTGTGAAACAGTAGAAAGTGAAATCAGATCGCGTGGTGGCAAGTGTGCTTTTCCTGTGAACACAAGTCTAAACGAACTTGCTGCACATTACACTGCAGAACCAAATGATCCCAAAGTCCTAACAGATACAGATCTCATCAAAATTGATCTAGGTGTGCAGATAAACGGATACATCGCAGATACTGCAGTAAGCGTTTCCTACGATTCAGAGTTTGACATGTTAGTAAGAACTGCAGAAGAAGCCCTGAAAAATGCAATGGCAATGGTAAAGGAGGGAACAAAGTCAAGCGATATTGGAAGGATTATTGAAAAAACAGTGAAGCAAAACGGACTAATTCCAATTGCAAATCTAAGCGGACATTCACTTGAGCAGTACACCATCCATGCAGGGAAATCCATTCCAAACATTTGGTCGATTGGCTCATTTTCCCTCTCAGTAAAAGAAACATACGCCTGTGAACCATTCGTTACAACGTCAAAGGGCCTAGGCTTTGTCAGAGAGGGCAAGACAAGAAACATCTTCGGTCTAGTATCAAGGAAAAAAACAAAAAACGAAAAAGCAAACAAATTACTTGATCACATATGGGAAAACTTCAACATGCTCCCATTTGCACTCAGATGGATTACAAAGGAGACGGACGAAAAAGATACTAGACCATTGCTTGAGGAGCTTATCAAAAACAAAGTAGTACGTGCATACCCAGTACTAATTGAAGCAAACGAGCAGCGTGTTGCACAAGCAGAGCATACATTTATTCCAACACCAACAGGTGCAATTGTAACTACGCTATAGGTTCGCCAAAAATTTTTGTAATATTCATCGGAACATCACATGAGGAACATTTTGACGATTCAGCAAAAAGACAGTCACCTTGCTTAAATTTTCTTTTTGATTCTTTTTTGCACGATGGACACTTTTCCATAGTGTATGCAACTATTTGTTTTTCTTTTTTTGAAAATATCATTGAGGCACTCCCAGTGTGTTTCCTACACCCACAATCAAGGCACTTTGATTCGGTTTTGTGTTTTCAAGTACAATCTGACATACTTGAGATTCTATAGATTCAGCTTTGTCAGCTATTTGTTTTGTCATTAGTGTGATTGCCTCTTTGACTGACTGTTTTATTACAACTGCATAAATGGGGATGTTATTTTTTGTTGCAATTTCTTCTATTTGGAATCTATCAGTTCCTATCCCACCAATTGCGGCCCCAAATCCTTGTGCTACAGAGCCAGAGTCCTCACCCTCAAGCTTCAATGCGGCATCAATCATCACAATTATGTCAGGCTTGTTTTTCAAAACCAAGATTTCCACTGCATCTCCAGGCCTGCCAACAGTCGCAGTTGGGCCTTCTGCCTTTAATAGGTACAACTTTCGTTGTTCAAATTCTTTTTCTGAGCATACGGTTTCAAAGGTAATTGTTTTTTTCTCCGTACCAAGCATCATTTTTCCAACAACCATTGGGCCTATCCCATCGCCAATTGGCTGCCCTTGTTTTAATGCAGGCACTGCATCCCTTAGAGCGCTTGCCTGTTCCATGATAAATGGGATCATCATTTGGAGTGGCAAGATTAGCGGAAAATTGTTCTGTTTTTTTGCAGTAAGGAAAAGATGTCTTACTAGCTTATGTAAGAGATGAAGCGACGTGGTCACCTCAAGTAGGTTTTGTACTTTGCTCACCTCAAGTGGATCCATGTTTGCAGAAAGTGATTTTACTTGTTGTCGGGTATAGTCTTCTCTTGATCGGAGGAGATGTTTTATTTTTGGAATTATTCCGTTTGGATCAAAATCAACTGGCATTATGGTAAAATATTCCAAGAACCCATCTACTTTTTTTGCGGCATTGGGTGTCGCTTTTAGATTTGTTTGAAGATAGTCAAGTAGTTCTTTTTTTGACTCTTCTTTGTATTTTACAAGTTTTGCAATGTTTTTGCTGATTTCCCCAGATGTGATTTGAAGCTGAATTCTCTGTCCATAAAACATGAAAACTACAATTGGGACTATCCATACAAGCCACATTATTGGATTGGAGTTATCTGTTGAGCTAAACAACTTGTCAGGATTAATGTCAGTAAAATTCAATTCAATCAAACGATCCATTTTACCAAATTAAATGATTTGTATAACGAGGTCACCATCACTAGAATTTCAAAGAAATTGTCTGGTGGGTAAATAATTAGAAAGTGCTCTTTATATAGCCAAGCTAATTCAAGTGGTAACGTATGCCGCAAACAAAGCCAATTGTAAGTATTGAGAATGTGGTTGCTTCTGCATCAGTAGATCAGAAAATGGATCTAAATGAGATTACTCGTAATTTTCCAGATGTAGAATATCATCCAGATCAATTTCCAGGATTAGTATTTCGTCTAAAGAGTCCAAAGACTGCTACTTTGATTTTCACATCCGGCAAGATGGTATGTACAGGTGCCAAATCAGAAGAAATGGCAAGAAGTGCAGTAAAATCAGTCGTCCAAAAGCTAAGAAAGGGCGGAATCAAAGTAAAAAAAGACGCAGTAGTTGACATTCAAAACATAGTTGCGTCGATTAACCTGGGAGGAAAGATCCACCTAGAGCAGGCAGCGAGAACTCTCCCAAGAAGCATGTATGAACCAGAGCAGTTTCCAGGATTAATTCACAGAATGCTTGACCCAAAGACCGTAATCTTGCTTTTCTCATCAGGAAAGCTAGTCTGCACTGGAGCAAAAAAAGAACCCGATGTGTACAGGTCTGTAAACAACCTGCACTCGCTATTAGAAGAAAAAAATCTAATGATTTACGATTAGATGAGGTCATAATTTAGAAGTAAAGTGCATATACCATCACATCATATTTATCTAAATGCAAGTCGAAGTTATTGAAAATTTTAAGCTAAAAGACATCACTTTGATTTCATCGCTGCCAGATATGGGCAAAGTGGGAGGTTTGGTAACACACCACATTGCAAAAAAAATAGATGCAAGAGTTGCCGCAAAGATCATTTTGACAGACAAGCCGTGGGTAAATCACAAAGACGGTTTGGTCGAATTGCCGTATGACGAGTACAAATTGCTGGTGGATGAGAAAAACTCGCTTGTCATTTTCACCGGAGAAAATCAGCCCCAAGAACCAACCATGGTATTTGACTTGGTAAATTTTGTAATCGAAATGGTACAAAAATGGGGAAATATCAAAACAATAATCTCATCTGGTGGATACATACCGCTTCAAAAAGGATATGGAAATGAGGTGTTTGGAGTTGCCAACAATCAAGAATCGTTAGAATTGTTAAAGACCCACAATGTCAAATTGCTTGGAGAGGATGTAAAGAGCATCACATGGTTTAATGGACTTGTTCTCGGAGTTGCAAAAAACAGAAACATTAACGGAGTTGGCCTTTTTGGCGAAATATACGATGCCGAACTGCCACAACACAAGGCTGCAAAAAACATCATAAACACGATTGGAGAACTTTTGAAACTTGAGATAAATACGGACGAATTAGAACAGAAAATTGTTGAGCAGCCAGTTGAGATAAAAAAAGAAGCCCCCGGAATAGGTTAGCTACTTTATTTTTGTGCCAAGTGGGACAGACTCGTCAACAGTAAGCCAGAAGGGTTTTTCATTGTTATCGGCTGCAAGAAGCATTGCATTTGATTCAACGCCACCCACAGTCTTTGGTTCAAGATTAGTTATCGCAATTACGGTTTTTCCAACCAATTCTTCGGGCGTAAAAAACTGTGCACCCCCAATTATCAAATTGCGTGTTTCTCCTCCAAGATCAATTGTTCCTTTGATTATCTTTGTCTTGCCCGGAATTTTCTCAGTTGAAATAATTTTGGCAACACGGATATCCAGCTTTGCAAAATCATCATAAGTTATTGTCATGGTAGGTCCTTTTTCATAGAATTCGAATTAATTTTCAAGTGCTGGCTTTTGTTCGTTTCTGAGTTTTTTGATCAGAATGTCGAATCTATTGAGCGGCACAATTTTGATCGTGTTATACTTTGACATTCCTATTTCGATGCATAGTTTTTCGATATCGTGGGCATTTTTTGCCTCAAAGATCAGTGTCCATTGATGCTCCAATACGGAGACGTAAAACTCAACTAGTCTTTTTATGTCAAATTTTTTCAGATTTTTTTTTATTTTTGAGTCCAGGTGTAAAAAGACCTGCTGACTATCTTTGTTGTTTAACGGACAGGATTCAGGACTGTGAACGGCAGTCACGCTAAAGAGGAAGTAGCCATAGTCTTGCACCATTGTCTGTCCTGTTGTGAAATATTATTTGTATATTACGATAGCAAAACAACACAATTAATTTATGTAAAAACAATATGAAAAAGCCGTATGGGGCAGTTTTTTACAGATGACATCGACGCCTTGTTAAAATCAGGCCATGGGGATTATGGACGCCTATCACGGATTAAGACGGACTTTGAAGCAAAAAAACTTGTCACAATAGACGACAGGAGATACGTAGAGGGGCTAGTTGCCAGATATTTACAGCCAGCCACGCAAACTGGAAAATCAGAAAGAATTGTAAAAATTCCTGAAAAACGCATTGTTCCTCCGCCGCCCCCACCAACCAATGTCTCGGAGATGAAATATCAAAAGTCAGTAGTAGAAAAACCGATTGAAAAAGTAAATGGCGGGAAAAAGATGAAAAACGTTGTAATCAGTATTGCGTCAGTTGTTTTTGCAGTTTTGATAATCAGTGTCGTAGCTATGAATCAAGACAATATTGCAATAGTCGGACCAAGTACTGCAAAGGCAGTTGAGACGGATCAAACATCATACGCAAAAGGAGACATCATATCAATTTCAGGAAATGCCGAATCTGCAATCACAGAACTCACAATAAATGATCCAGACGGGCAAAAGATATGGACTGAGATAGTCAAAGTAAAGGCAGATGGCAAGTTTTCAACATTGGTCATTGCAGGCGGAAACGGATGGGAAAAAGCAGGAAAATACACAGTAGCATCATCTACAGATGGGAAAACTGAGAAAACTGTTTTTGATTTTAATCCAAACGAAGCATCTTAGATCAAGACTAATATTTTGGCTCAAATGACTTAACAGCATGGCAACAATCGAGGCATCCACTACAATAAACGCCCCAATTGACAAAGTTTGGGATTTTGTTTCAGACATAGACAGCGAACCAAAATATTGGAAGGGAACAAAACAAGTACGCAACATTTCAAAGGAAGGCAACAAGGTAACAAGAGAAGTTACAATCGCATTCAAGGATTCAAAATGCATGCAAACTGTGACATTTTATCCAAAAGAAAAGATCCTTGCAGAATTTACAGATGGAATTCTAATTGGGACAAAAACAATACAGCTTACGCCTCATGAAAGCGGCACTAAACTCGATGCCACGTGGGACATCAAGCTTTCAGGCATGATGGGAATGTTCACAGGGATGATCAAAAAGCACGTAAAAAGCGGCACAGAGCAGGCGCTTGAATCAATAAAGCAAGAAATCGAGAAGTAAGATGGACCTTCTGGACATCGTAAATTATGCATTTATTGCAATACTAATTGGTGTAGCTGGCGCTTGGGTTTTTCTGATAAAATCAATGCTGTCGTCATTTAGAAACACTCCATATTTGGACAAATTTCCCCAAAAGGATCACAAGACCCCCAAAGTATCAGTCATCCTACCTGCAAGAAACGAAGAAGGATTTATTGAAAAATGCCTTGATTCTTTGTTGGACCAAGACTATGAAAACTACGAGATAATTGCAATTGATGACTCATCGACAGATTCTACGGGCAACATAATCAGAGATTACGCAATGAAAGACACCAGGGTGATTCATGTCAGTGCAAAGCCAAAGCCTGACGGATGGATGGGAAAGAATTGGGCATGCATGGAAGGATATGCAGTGGCAACTGGCGAGATTTTGTTATTTACAGATTCGGATACAACGCATTCAAGAAACGTGATTTCGTTTGCTGTTTCCCATCTTTTGTCACGTGATCTTGATGCATTAACAGCTATTCCAAAAATGGTCTGCCTTGACAACTGGACGAGGATCACACTGCCAATGCTATCAACATTTTTACACACGCGGTTTTCCGCACTCAGAGTAAATGATCCTTCAAAAAAGACAGGGTATTTTTTTGGAAGTTTCTTCATAATCAAAAAAAGCACCTACGAAAAAATAGGAATGCATCAAGGAGTACGACAGGAGATAATCGAAGATGGGGCACTTGGAAAGAAGGTAAAGGAATCCGGATTTAAAATGAGGATGGTAAGAGGAGATCATCTGATCAATGCGATTTGGGCCAGGGATAGGTCCACACTCTGGAATGCATTAAAGAGGCTTATGATACCGCTCTATTTACAGAATGCCAGAATCGCAGTCGGGATATTTTTTGCAGTGTTATTCTTGCTTTTTATGCCATTTCCACTGCTTGCCTATTCGTCAGTGTTTTTTGGGCATTCGGAATCATTTCCAGTCCTTTTTGTAGTGTCGATTGTTTCATCAGGCCTCATTTATGCAGCAGGCATGCTTGACGCACGAGAATTACACATCAGATTCTGGCATGCGTTATGCGGCCCACTTGGTAGTTTGATAATAGTAAGCGGATTTCTAAGTGGAATTTTACAAGCTAATAGAAGCATGTCAGTATCATGGAGAGGCAGAGTATACTCCATGAAAGATCATATACAGAATTCAATAAGCGTGTAAGTAAAGATTATAGAGTAACTGGATAGCTGCCATATCAGTGAACAAATCAAACGTAATTATTTCTGGCCTGCTAGGCATAGTAATAGTACTTGTTGCATACAGCATAATTCTAAATCCACTACAGAAAACGCCAACAATTGAGTACATTAGTAAGACAACAAAGGCAGTTGTTGGTGATCAAACATCGCAAGATTTGACGCTGACTGAAATTTTTGAAAAGACAGAATCGGGCGTAGTTAGAATAAACGTCAAGAGACCAAATGATCAGAGGGGAGGCGGTTTGGGCTCTGGTTTTGTATACGATAATGAAGGCCACATAATAACAAATGATCACGTCATTGAAAATGCTGAAAAAATAGTTGTTACGTTCTTGGACGGAAGATCATTTAAAGCAAATCTAGTAGGAAAGGATCTCTACACAGATCTTGCAGTTGTCAAAGTAAATGCAAGCGAAGATGCACTATATCCACTTACACTTGGGAATTCATCTAAACTAAAGGTCGGAGAACAAATTGCGGCAATTGGAAACCCATTTGGATTATCAGGCTCCATGACTTCTGGAATTGTAAGTCAGATTGGCAGATTGCTCCCATCGCAGGACAGAGGGTTTCAAATTCCAGACATAGTTCAAACAGATGCTGCAATAAACCCTGGAAATTCAGGCGGGCCTCTTTTGAATATGAGAGGCGAAGTAGTTGGCATAAACACAGCAATCCAGTCAGAGACAGGCGACTTTGCAGGAGTCGGATTTGCCATTCCTTCTAGAACTGTGCAAAAGATCATCCCAACACTTATCGAAAATAAGACATACCACCACCCTTGGGTCGGAATATCTGGAAGGGATATTGATCTTGACCTCGCAGATATACTCAAAATTGAAGATACCCGAGGCTTTTTGATAATTAATGTCCTAAAGGACAGCCCTGCAGAAAAGGCAGGTCTCCGAGGAACCACCAATTCAACAGTAGTGGACGGAGCCACATATCAGATAGGAGGAGATATTGTACTGGCAGTTGACGGGATCACAGTAAGAAAAATTGATGATATTTTGATTCACCTTCAACGCGATAAGACAGTCGGAGACGAAATGGCACTTCAGATTCTTCGCGATGGAAGAGTCACCAGTTTAGTATTAACCCTTGAGGAAAGACCAAACTCGGGCGTGCTAGCAAACAATTCAACAACTAATTCGACACAAAAATAAATACTAGAATTCAAGATTATCTTTTACGTTGAATAACCTTGTGTTTGATTGTGAATTATTAAATCAGGTAATAGATGGAAAGGAAATCACAAAAGCAGACGCATGTGAGATTTTTGAAATTGCAAAAAATAGACCATCTGAACTATTCAGCACGGCGACAAGACTTCGTAACACATACAAACGGAAAATAGCTACATTTTCAAAAAAGTCGTTCTTTAATCTTGTAAACCTTTGCAGGGATACGTGTGATTATTGCACATACAAATCAGAACCAAGCCAACAAAAAACATCAATGATGAGTAAAGAAAACGTCAGGGATTTAGCAAAACTTGCAAAAAAATACGGATGTGTGGAAGCACTTTTTGTTACAGGTGAAAGGCCAGAACAGAAATACCAAGAGGCAAGAGAATGGCTTAAAGAAAATGGATTTTCAAGTACTGCAGAGTATCTTTCCCATGCATCAGAAATCGCACTATCGGAAGGACTTTTCCCACATACAAATGCAGGCAATCTTACAAAATCAGAGATAAACGAGTTCAAAAAAACCAATGTCAGTATGGGCCTGATGCTTGAGAACTCCAGTGAACGCCTAACTAAAGAAAACATGCCACATCATCTTGCCCCAAGTAAAAATCCAAGGGCACGAATTCAAGTCTTAGAAAATGCAGGTGATCTCAAAATGCCAATGACTACAGGACTGCTTGTAGGGATCGGAGAGACGCCAAATGAGATAATTGACTCCATATTTGAGATAAAGAAACTACATCAGAGATACGGGCACATACAAGAAGTCATTTTGCAAAACTTTCAACCAAAGCACGACACCAAGATGGGAGACTTTGCATCGGCAGAGGAAAACTATTTCAAAATAATCGTAGCGCTAACAAGAGCAATAATGCCACAAATGAACATTCAGATTCCGCCAAATCTCTCACCTAATTCATATCAAATCTTTCTTCAAGTCGGGATAAATGATTGGGGAGGGATATCACCACTTACTCCAGACTATGTTAATCCGGAATTTAGCTGGCCCAAAATTGAATACGTTGCAGAAAACACAGAAAACGCAGGTTATGATCTAAAGGCAAGATTCCCAGTATATCCAGAATTTATGCACATGGTAAATTCTGATCTTTATGATAAAATGTCAGAAATCATGGACGAAGATGGCTTGGTAAACGAGGCATATTGGAAATGACTTCAAACATTGACTCATTGCTAAAAAACGCAGACCCACTAGTTGCAGATTCGCTAAATAACGCACTATCAGAAAAAGAGATTTCGATAAAAGAGGCAACATATCTTTATGATGCAAAGGGCATTGACTTTCACCTCATAGGCATTGTTGCAGATGAGCTCAGAAAGAGGCGAGTCGGAGACATCGTAACTTTTGTAGTAAACAGAAACATCAATTTTACAAATGTCTGCATAAAACAATGTGGCTTTTGCGCATTTAGCAGAGACTTTAGAGAAGAGGAAGGATACTTTTTACCAATAGAAGAAATAGTAAGACGGGCAAAAGAGGCACACAGTCTTGGAGCAACCGAAGTTTGCATTCAGGCAGGCCTTCCTCCAGACATGGATGGGGGATTTTATGAGAAAATATGCACAGCAATCAAGGCAGACATCCCAGATATTCACATACATGGATTCTCACCAGAAGAAGTCCTGTATGGCGCAACAAGATCAAATGTTTCAATAAAAGAATACCTCTCAAGACTAAAAGATGCAGGAATCAATACCATTCCAGGCACTGCCGCAGAAATACTAGATCAGAAAATCCGCGACAAGATATCTCCTGGAAGAATCAGTGTTTCAGACTGGACTGAGATAATCAAGACGGCACACAAGATGGGAATCAATTCCACGTCAACTATAATGTTTGGCCATGTGGAATCCACAGAGGACCGAGTAAAGCACATTGCAAAGATAAGAGACATCCAAAAGGAAACAGGTGGATTTACAGAGTTTGTTCCCCTGAATTTTATCCACACAGAGGCACCTATGTACATACACGATTTGCATGAGGGAGTCAAAAGCGGGGCAAGTGCAAATGACGTAATGCTGACACATGCCATTGCAAGAATAATGCTCAACAACTACATCGACAACATCCAGATGTCATGGGTAAAGGAAGGTCAGAAAATGTCGCAGCTTTTGCTAATGTGGGGTGCAAACGACTTTGGTGGCACGCTAATCAACGAAAGCATTTCAACGTCAGCTGGCGCACAATACGGCCAGATTCTAAGGCCAAGAGAAATCCGTCGTCTTGTCAAAGAAATAGGCAGAGTTCCAGCCCAGCGAACCACCACGTATGACATAATCAAAAAGTACGATTCAGAGTCTGTAGAAGATGAGCTAGATAAAGTAGAGGACGTTTCAAGGTTTGGCTCGTATTTTGAACTTGTAAAAATCGACAAATTCAGATACAAGAATCCAAGGTCAATCTAATCTTGTCAGTCTGCAACGATGTCATATCCTATGCAAGAAAAGCAAATGTTGACGAATGTGAGTCTATTCTTTGCTCAAAGAGAATCATCACAGTAAGAATAACAGATTCAGAGATTGCAGAGATAAAAGAAAACCACGAAAAATCGCTCGGCATACGTATAATACATAAAAAAAGAATATCTTGTGCCCAGACAACAACGCTTGAACCAGGCAAAATCATAGATAGTGCGCTCAAATCTGCAAAAAACATCACAGAGAGAAAATTTTGGAAAGCACTTCCTAGTGATTCTGCATGTGTTACTCTTGAGAAGGTAAATGATCCAAAACTTTGGAAGATGACTGCAGTGGACATATCAGACATTGCGCAGGAAATGATCAGTTCTGCGCAAAATCAGAAAATAACAAACATTTCAGGCTCACTAAATGTCGTTTGCGAAGAGTTTGAGATTGTAAACACAAATGGGCTGCAAAGAAGCGACGTTGCAACATATGTCTCTGGAATAATAAACACCGACTCAGATATCGGCAGTTTTCCTGTCAGCGGCATAGGACAGGCAAGCTCAAGAATGCTATCAGACTTTCATCCAGAAAATGTCGGTGCAGACGCATCTGAAATGTGTGTGCACTCAATAAATCCACAGACTGCCAACTCAGAAATAACAAGCATAATTTTTGACCCGCTTGCCGTAGGCGAGTTACTTGCGTTTGTTTTCGCATCAAATTTTTCTCTGAAAACATATTCTGAGAATAGAAGTTGTTTTTCAGAAAAAATTGGAAGAAGCATTGCAGGAGAAAGATTTGATCTCAGTGATGATCCCCACATGCCAAATGGTTTAGGAAGCAAATCATTTGACGATGAGGGAATACCAACAAAGCCAACACATTACATAAGAAATGGGGTTTTTGAAAGAACATACTCTGATTTGTATAGTGCCTATAAAGAAGGCGAGATACCCTCAGGAAATGCATCAAGACTTGGTTCACCGCTTGGCCGCAGTTCGGATCCAATTCCAGTGTCCGCTCCACACAACTTGACAATCAGAGGCAGTACGAAACGAGAGGACATCATCAAAGATACAAAAAACGGGCTTTTGGTAAGCAGACTATGGTACACATATCCAGTAAATCCAATCAAGGGAGACTTTTCTTGCACCGCGAGAAGCGGAATTTGGATTATCTCAGAGGGTCAAATCAAGGCACCTGCAAAACCGGTTCGAATAATACACAATTTGCCAAGGCTTTTGCGGCAAGTATCAGCCGTTGCTAACAACGAGCGGGCAGTTTTGCCGTGGGCGTCAATACCAGTCACGGCGCCAACCATCAGGTGTGACGGAGTCACGATTAGCCCCATTTGAGAAGGTATAATTATAACAAAGACATCAATTAATCGTTCTAGAGAAGTGAAGGAGGTGCAAGAATGAGCTTTAACGATAATTCCGATCGACAAAACAATCGAAGGTTTGGCGGAGGATACAGAGGAGGTGGCGGTGGCGGCAGACGTTTTAACAACGATAGACAATTTGACGACACTCCAAA
>JACRJT010000052.1 GCA_016215465.1 Nitrososphaerota archaeon
GATATATTCACTGATCTTGATCTGTTGGTATTGTGTGGTATACAAAACGGTCAAATTTTGATGGTTTCTAGGTGGCCACAATATCAGAGATTTTAAAGATAGCTTAGAACCTTGTAATACGCACGCTAATACACAGATACCGTGTATTAGGGTATGTATTAACAAAAACGTCCACTTGACGGTGTTTAGTTTAGGCATACACACCATGTTAATTTTTGTTTAATGTCATAAAACAGCTAAACGGACAAAATTCCACAAAACATGAGACTTTAGGCATACACTTTTGTTAATTTTTATAAAGTTAACAACTTCATGCCTAAAGTAAACATGTTAAGACATGTTGTTTATGCCTAAAGTAAGCTTGCTTTTGCACGTTATGACATGTTCGAGATTAGCTATGTTATCTGACAAGTTCAGAGAATGGACATCAGATTTACAATAATTTGCTTTTTACAACTGCATAACGTGGCTCAATAGCCAAAACGACCAGTAATTGCGATGCCTCAGTTGAACATTCCAGTAAAAACATGCAAAAATTGTGGTGAGGTGTTTGTTACTGGGCATTATGCGCCTATAGGCATACAGTTCTGGCTTACAGCACGTACTTTCATTGGCGGAATCAGCTAGGGCGGTAAGGGGCAGAAGCGAGGGATGTCCCAAGTGCAAAGGTAGAGATCTTTATACCACATTTAAGACGCTGGATGTTGGATTTTAATACAGATCCAAATTTTGATATCTGCAGAAATGCACATTGATAAAGATAGAACCAGCGGATTAAATCTTTTTGTATAATTTTAGAAAATTATAGAATTAACTCATCGTTGTTTCATTGCTTTTTAGATTATTTAACATTGAAAACTATTTGACAGTATTGAGGATATTCATTATTGGATTTATGAGTAAAATTAACGATGGGATGCCCGTTACTATTCCAAAAATTACTATTGCCCATCGTTTTAAATCATTAATTAATTTTGATTCTATTATAGATTCATCAGTAATGCCAAACGATTTCTTTAATTGTTTAAATGGTTCTAGACCGGGTTCATTTTCGAATGATTTTATGATTGACTTGATTTTGGTCTTTTTTTCTGCCTTACTGTATGAAATAAATTTTGAGTACACTATACCAGTGTTTTGAATTTGTAGATTTGATGTACGTTTGGTGAATTGATTGTAGAAATTCACACCTGATTGTAGAAATTTAACTTGCTGTGTTTCATCAGATTTTTCATTACATAGATGAAAACAAATTTTTGCTAGATGATACTTAATTTTTTTCTTTAAGAATAACAAACCAAATCTTGCAGAGGTACTCAAGACCATAATTCCAAGTCCAGCAGTTAAGCTATTAAAATAATATTCGGGAGTTAGAAAATAATGATCCCAATCTAAATTGGTCATAAACCATATTCTTGTAATAATATTAAATATGATTGTCATAACAATTAAAATTACGAGTAAAAGCTGCAGGAAATTATAATCGTGTATTGTTCTATCTAGACCATGTTTGTTAAAGAAATTCTCAGTCTTCTGTGTTACAGATTTGGTAGCATATTCTATAGAAACACTTAAGAAAATTAGTGGTATACCTGAATACAACGGATTGCTAAAATTTGTAATATTAGGAATGGCATAAAACGAAAATGAATAGCATAATGGGATAATTACCAAGAAAATTATTGGTCGGATTTTAAAAGAATTAAACATTAACATTGTTGTTTTGGAAACTAACTAATTGAACATTTTGAAAATAGATTCAACTTTAACATACAATTTCAATTTTTTGAATGTTTATGAGATTAAACTATGAGTGTTTTCAATATCAGATTATTCTACTTTTACCCTAAATTCAATCAGTTTAGCTAAAAATAATCTGAATGGCGGTTCAAGATTGTTCACAATGTCTCTTTTGTAAATTGGCATTATTGCCTCATGTGTTGCCTTATCGCCAAACCACTTTATTCCTTCCAAGTCTTTTCGCATCTGAGAATATGTCGGAACAAGGGCAATAAGACGTTCGATCTTTTTTTGCAATCCCATTTCGAAGTTCTTATCATTATAAAGTTCTTTTTCGTTTCCAGTCTGTTTTACAATTAAAGTGATTGCTTCTTCCAAGACAGATCTCAATAAAACACATGTTGCACGATACAATTTTGCGTTGAATGCAAGTTGAGCTTCATTTAACAGAGATTGTAAATGATCCGGAAGTTTTTCAATTAGATTTTTTTCAAAAAGATTTACTTCTTGTTCTTTATTTTCTTCAGTAATTGTTGTTGATACACCTCCTTTTCGCGGAGGTAGTTTTACAGTTGTCGGTCTTTCTCTTGAGATATCAGCAATTGTAGCAGAGATACGTTTTTGTTTCTCTGGTGATTGCCAGTAATACGCATCTATTTTTTTAGTATTTTTGATTAGATAGAATTGTATATCATCCGGAATTAGATCAAGTTTTAATTCAAAAGCGTCACTAGTAATCTTGTAACTATTTCTGAAAGTTTGATTTCGGCTCTGCACGATCATTCCAATCGATAATTGATCTAATCCTACTAGTTTTGTATCAATATTCAAGTATAATTTGAGTTGATTATCCTTAACTTTACAATGTTTAATGCTAGCATCGAAAATCGGCAAATATATCATACTGCCGGTATACATGTTGTAATGCTCGTAATGTGTTCCCCAGTAATGATTTAAAGCCTCAGCAACATTTCGTAATGGGATTTTATGTCCAATGAGTTCCAATTTGTGATAGGCTTTTGTTGTAACCGAGTCATGAATAGCATAATCCGCATGATAAATTGGTTTATCTATTCCAAGATGTAATTCTGCATCTTGTCTGCTAGTGTAATAAAGTTCTCCGCTTGGAAAATTTCCAACAAAACATAGTTTGTAATTACCAATTTTGTATAACATTTCTTCAGTAATATTTACAGATGCACCTTCAAATTTGATATTTCCAACGTAAACGGTTTTAAGATAATCTAAAAATTTATTAAATTCTTCAATAGAAATGGAAATGTTCTCTAACGCAAAATTATTTTCCTTTAGAAGGGTAACTGGTTCTATTGGTTTTGAAATATCAAGTATAATTTTAGTCATGATGACTTTCCAAAGTTCACCTTCTTTCAGTAAGGCTAGTTTAAAATTTGCAGAATTATAACCATGTTCTTTTATTTCACTTTTAATTAAATTGTAGATTTGATCCTCTTTGGACATTATTTTAAATTTGAATTTTCAATTATATAACCACGATCCACAAAACAACATTAAATCATAGAATTTGAGTCTAAAGGCGATTGAATAAAAATAAAGATCCAGTAAAATTTCTGAAAGATCTAGTTTTTGAAGTAGAGAAGGAAACAAAACAAGAAACAAAAGATGGCGCATTTCTTTGGGTTATGCATTATGATACTTGGATTGACATTCTCGGGTCGGTTCTGAACGGGATATCACAAAGCGAGGCTGGGAATTCCATGATTATTTTACGTTTAATGGAATTACAAAAAACAATATTATGGTTACAAATCTGTGCTTTTTCTGGAGCTTATCGACCTCTTATTCGAGAATTAAGGTTCATTTTTGAATCATTTAATCAAGCATATTATCTGGATAAAGAATATGAAAAGTTAAACATAACAGAAAAACATCTTATTCTTTCTAAAAAAGATAAAGAATTATTCGGAAGTAAATTAGTCGATAAATTAGATATTAAAAACAAAAATGAGATGAAAAAACTCTATTGGATGCTATCAAAGTATTCTCACAGTAGCTATGAAGAACTGAAGCCATCAGTTATTGACGGCAAAGTTGAAGAGCGAATATTATTCGAATTTGATATCGATCTGTTCAATATTTGTAAAGACTTGACAAATCAAGTAATCGATTTGGCGTTTTTAATGACCTTCAAAAAATACCCAGAAAGCATAGAACTGTTTGTTTCTAAGCCGCATAGTATTTACTGGTTAGAACAACTAAACTCAAAAGAAACACTTGCCTTTTTGAAATCAAACATGAAATTGTGTAGAGATTAAACAGATCGTAGTAAAGAAAAGTCAATTTAAAAATAATCAGTGACATTATCTTAAAGAATAAAGATAAGTGGTTAGATGACGACGGTCATAACTCTGAAAGCGAGTCATTATTAGACCTAACAATGCAATAAAAAAAATAATCTAATTCATTTTTAATTTCTTGATTGTCGGTAGTATTCATCCATTCATCAAATCCATTGTTACAAAAATTTACTATTCGATCTGGATTACCTCTTACACCTTTTATTTTTTCAAAATAGTCTTCCAAAGATCCACCACAAAGAAGGAAAATATTCTTAGAGTATATTTCGGATACTTCTAACATCATATTGGTGTGTTCTGACGGATTTGTTGATTCTAACTGTGAACTATTTGTGTTTAATAATACATTGCCTACCATTTGTGACCATTTTTGGTGGTTATGTGATATGTTTCCTCGTAGAAGATTATCTAAATCGCCAATATAGTATGTATTGATTTTAAAATCTTTGAGTAAGTCATACCATTTTTGATATCTATCCGCACTCCCCATATTGAGAAATTCTATATCTGTTGATTTTGATTGTTTTCTAAGTTGATAACTCTGAAAATACTTTTGTAAAAAGAAATGATCTGAATCACCTTCAACCAAAATAACTTTTTTAGAAAAAAAGATTTTTGTTGAATTTGTAAAGGTAAGCATTTGAATTTTATCTTTTATATCTTTTGTAATACTATCGTGTTTTTTAGTATGTGTAAATCCATTGTCATCTTTATAAAAACGAATTATTCCTTCAATAGTTTCTGAAGTGACAAAAATTGGTGAATGTGTAGCAATTATGAATTGTAATTTTAAAGATGATTCAACTTTTTTTATTATATTGATATATTTTTCTTGAATTTGAGGATGTATATGTAATTCAGGTTCATCGATTATGAGCATACCGTTTTCAATATCAAATCCATAAATGCTAAAAATAAAATGAATGATGCCTTTTTCTCCTGCACTAACTTCAGAATTCTGAATTAGTTTTCCTTTCTTATCTGTGAAATTAAAAAGATAGTCATGTCCGACAGGATTTTTATCTATATCCAATTTTATTTCTAAAGTTTCATATAGTGATTCGTTGATTCCTTTTAAGATTCGATCTTCATTCAGAATCTGTTTTGCGTTTCGTCCTTGAGGATTATCGGCTACATCATTACGAATTCGATCATATTCATAAGCTAAATAATTTTTAACATATTGAAATACTATCGGTTCATTTTTGCTTGATTGCCTTATAGATTGATTTGTTATTTGTTCACGAATTTGTGCTAATTTTCTACTTTTATTTGCATCTGCAACGGGATAGCTTGTTGTAATTGCATCATAATTTCTGTAACTACTAATTATGGCAAAACTATTTTTTAGTGGTTCCCAGTTTTTATTCTCCCATAAATTTCCAATCAATATTAGTTTTTGAATATATTCAAACCAGTGAAGATACATTTGAATAATAAAGAAAAGAGAATCGTTTGAATTTCTATCAATAATGAGATTTCCTTGTGGGTCAATAATTATATTAAATGATAGTACGAATGGATGAGAAAAAACATATTTAGTTATATTGTCAGGAGTGATGTAATTTTGATTACAATATCGAGTTCCTATTCTAAATAATTCATTAATATTGTATTGTATAAATTGTAAATTTTTAATATCTGACTCACTAATCTCAATAGCGATTATCATTTTCATTGATTTTGCTGGAGTATTGTTGTTTTGTCGTAATGAAGATGGTGGAAAGTTTGGGAATTGTAATGTGTTAGTTAAAGGATATTTTCCCGGATCCTGTTGATTTAACTGAGGTTGTTCTTCAGTAAAAATACATTGTCTAAAAAACAATCTGGAAAAAATTTGATTAATTATCTCTAAAAAATTACTTTTCCCAGCCCCATTTGGACCAATTAAAACATTCAAACCCTTGTTAAAGGATATGTCATCACAATCATCCAGATTATCTTTGTGTTCAAAACTAAGAATATTAGAGATTTTAATAGAATCGATTTTCAATTAAACTAGTATTAGATCTGTATTATTTTACTTCTTTTACTAATCTTATTTTAATAATTTACATTTTTTAAATCCATAATAGAAGTCGAAGCAGAGCAGGCGTCAAGATGAATTATGAGCAAACGGTAGAAACGATATTCTGAAAATTCTTAATATATTTATAGTCATTCAAACTCAAGGATTGAATTTTTCAAATTAACTAACGATTTGTGTTCTTTTTCTGCAACGTGTTTGATTTGTTGAAGATCCGCTTTATCTATACTAGTTTTAGCATGAATCATGTCAATATCCATTTTAGATAACGATTCAAAGTTTTCAAATCCCTCATTAGCCAATATTTCTTTATGATTACCCAAAATTTCTAACTCATCCAATATTTTGGAACCGGGATTAACGACTTTTACATCAGATACAGAAATAACATCCCCGTAGAGATCTTTTCTAATTTCAACTAGTATTTTCTTGAATTTTTCATCATCTTTAGGATTTTGTGGATTGTAAGTTTTTAGAAAATTATTAAATGCGTCAATTACGGGTTTTGCACCTGATAACATTAACTCATTATAGATTAGACGGACTTCTCTCCAATCTAAATCATTGCCAAGAAAGAATACATAATCTAATCTTTCTTCAATGTGGTTTAGTAGTTTACGATACATTTTCTGTTTTCGTTCAAAAATTTCTTTTTTACGATGAATTTCTAATTCTTGTTTTACTCTTGAATGATGAAGGAGTAATAAGATAACACCTGAAATCGTTGCGCTGACACTTGCAATGATAATCTGTAACGTCCAATCAAGGATTAATGGATCTGCCAATGACAACGGTATATTTTCTTTGTTCTAAAGTCTTACGACAAAACATCAGGTTTACAAGCGTAAAATGGAATGTTCTATTTTTATTCAATATCAATAAAAATAGAAGCAAGTCTTTTTGTGAGGCAAATTCACGGTTTTCTCGTGATAGTGTAGGTTAGGGTTTGTTGGAAAGTAATATTATCTATCATTACTACTTTTTGATTATGTTATCCAGAATTCGATTAATTTCCTTGAGATTCTTATCTATTACTTCATTGTTATTTTCAATAAAGAAAGCAATTGAAAAGAAAATTTTTATTTTTTCGGCAGATTCAGTGTTTGCCCCTTGAATCGTAGATAACCGCATACATCCATGCTCAGCACTTTCAAGAATTGAATCATAGATTACAAGAATATCATCAAATTTACTTCGGATTTCAGGAGGTATACTAAAAATAGAATTTATTGTTCGTAAAGACACTAGATTTCTTTCTGCATGTGAAATATTTAGTTTCATAGCATTAATTTGATTTTCAGGAGTAGTAGCTATTGCATTTATTCTAGTTACAAAAATAGAAATTTCATTAGTCAATCTTTCTTTGTAATGCTGATGTTCTGATTTCATTCTAGTCATTTCAATATTATCAACTTTTGTGACTAGTTCTGCAATTTTGTCTTGTTGATTTTTTGTTTCTTTGATTAATAGTTCTATATTGTCGGTTTGTTTTTTGGATTTATCTTTTTGTGTATTTTCGTAAGTCACAATTGCGATAGCGATGTATGCTCCAAGTCCCAACTCAAGTACAAATGAAGCCCAGTTTTGAAAGTCTCCATTTTTTACGACGTCGATTTTGAGTATAACCGAAGATAAAGTGAGAACTATGGCTATAACACAATATGTATAAAAAAATCGCTTTGATAGTTTCCAAGTTAGACGATACTCATCATCAACATCACCCTTAAACCGTGTGAAGAATTTTTTTATTTGTTTACGATTCAACAATGCCTATTAAATCATAGTTTTATTAAAGAAATTTATTGAAATTACTCATACTTTCGTGATTCATTGAATTCATACTATTGATAATGAGTAAAATAGAACCACGTCTTTTTATGAGATAAAATTCACGGTGTTCTCATTATAATGTTGGTTAGGATTTGTTGGAAATTATGAGCCAAAAAGAATTTGTGGGAATGTTTGAAAAGTTTTGAACGAGTCAAAAATATAATCAAATTCTTTATCTTGTTTTTCAGTTCTTAAATTTAGATCCAATCCCATAGATTGAATCAGATAGGCTTTCTTGTTTTTTATTTTAATGATTTGTTCACTGTATCCTAGACCGTCCATATCTGAGAATTTAGCTGCGTATATCGCCCAATCCTCATCTAACGCGACTTCTTTTTTTATTGTTGTTGCATTATAATATTGGGCAATTTTTTCCAAGTCGTCAACCCACTCATTAAGAGATTGCCTCTTCAATCGCGCATCATTAAAAACTGCTACTAATACATGATCATATTCGGTAGTGGCTACATATACGCCACCTAGAAAATATTCTTCTGGAGGCTGACCGGTTCTAATAATTTTCACGGCATTAAGATCAGTGTCAAAATCCCATCGCTCATTTGGCTTTGAAATTTGAAATCCAAGATCACAGTTAGTGTATGTATTTTGACTTATTCCCGTGTGACAGAAAAATATCAACGGATCAATTACTCCAAACCCTAGTAAACTAAGTAATGCTATTGAAACTGCAATTGTGCCAGTAAGCGGGTTAATCTGTGTTAAATTTAGATTTAAGCTGAAAAAATGTTTTTTAGTATTTATTGATAATCTTGTTATGCGCTCTAATTGACTGATCCCATCTTGAGTTATTTGAACATGAATCCAAGTGTCTCCAGCAAACGTATGCTCTGGTTTTACCCATTCGTTACGTATGCAGTGATTTCCAATTTGTATTATTTCATTTGATGATAAGCCAGTTTCTTTAGAGATTTGTTCAATAGATACATACCAAGTAGGATGTGACAGCGATGCTTTATGTAGGCAATCTAAGACATTTTTTAAATAACTTTGATCAATATTATGGGACAGTGATACCCGTGTTCTGTTTAACTTTATAACGTTTAAGAAAATTGAATTATTCTACAATTACTCTATATCAAAATGATTCAAAGATAATAATGCCGTGTATTCATTCAATAATTTTGAATCTACACCATCAATCTTTCCTAACCAAAACCTCTTCCTATCCGCATTAAGATTCACTTTCCAGACATTCAGTTTATCTTCTCAATCGCACTGATATCATCTTGAATAATCGAAGATCTAAATTCGTTATTTCTCATCACAACAAATTGGTTTGTGATCTATTCTTCTATAATCTCAAGTATTCTCTCAGGCGGAATCAAACCGTAACTTTTCTTCAATTCGTCTATTGTGTTCCATCCGCCTATCTCAGCCACCAAACCATAATTGTAATCCTTCTTTGACAACCAATAATGAGCTCCAATATGCCGCAAAACATGAGTCGGGTGATTGAAAAAATAATCATTTGTTTTACCAAGATGCCGATAAACCTCTGACAGAGACTTAGAGATCATATTTTGAAATTCTCTAGGTGATTCATCACATTCGTGTATTCTTGTACCGCCGCGTTGCTTTAGGAGGTCGATGCTCTTTTGTGCATCAGGTCGTGTGATGTACTTGTACCATTTGCCGCCACGCACATCTCTAGTTTTTGACTCAAATACAGTCATGATGTAAGTAGTTTTTCCAGTCTTTTTGCTGACATGTTTTGTATAGTCTAGTGTCATTGAATACAGTGCGGAAAACCTTGCGCAAGATTCTATCCCAACCCAGAACCAGCGATATACATCAGAGTCAAACCCAAATCTTTCCTTGATGAATTTATCTGCAATCTCCATCTCTTCGCTTGAAAGCCGAATGTCAGCATAGTTCCCATGATTGATTGTCTTTTGCGACATTACTCCCCTTACTCCGCGCTTCCAAGTCATGTCGTAAAAACCGCAAAAATCGCGAACCGCCTGTGCCCGATGATACACGATGCCAGAAACGTTCGCGCTGTGTCTTTTGCCGCGTGAATCCTTTTCCTGTTTTCCCTGCTTGCATTGGTGTGCAAACTCTCTTAGGATTTTCTCAGTTGCTCTGTTTGACACAAGCAGGTCAGACGGGTTTACCCTGCATGTGTTGCACACTGCCTCAAGTGCGCGAATTCGTGCCCTCCAAGTTACAATTGGATTGCCGCTCCTTCTAGTCACAAGATCATCCATCCACTCCGAGACAAGCGGATCCTTGGTTATGTCGTGCATCTTGTTGAAATTTCGGAAAGCCCAGTCCTCAGATTTAGGAGGACAGATCCTACCGTTTTTTGTTCTTGGGATTTGGTCTTTGGCTTGTTTGAGGTACAGATAGGTAGTCTCGCGCGAGATGCCCAAAGTCTTGGCGATCTCAGTAACAGACAATGGATAAGGACGCCTAGGAGAAGTTCCCAGAAGAAGGCTCGTTATTTCTTGGATTAACGCTTCCCTTGTTGTCCTTCTGCCGTCAATCTTTACGCGTGTCTTTTCCAGCAACTCAAAACCCCTGTAGAAAACGTTGAGGGGAAAATTTTTTCACGTAAAATATAGGACGTTTGCACCATATTCCCATAATCCTAATACACAAAGACATAGATTTTAAAAACCTAAACTTGACTGAGAGTCGTGGATGCGATTATTCTTGCAGGCGGCAAAGGCACCAGACTAAAGCCACTCACAGACTATGTCCCAAAACCGCTAATTCCAATAAACAATAAACCGCTCATAGAGTGGCAGATAAGATACCTGAAAAAATTTGGCATAGAGAACATAGTAATCAGTACAGGATACAAATCCAAGCAAATCGAAAATTATCTCGAGAGAAAAGCAAACTTTGGCTCAAAAATAAGATTTTCAGTTGAGAAAAAACCCCTCGGAACTGGAGGAGCAATCAAGAAAGCAGCAAAGATGGCTCATGGAAATTCATTTTTAGTTCTAAACGGCGACATTGTCACAAATATCGACATTGGGCAAATGTACAAAAGGAAAAACTCAATTGCGCTAATCGAATTAAAAACCAAATATGGTACCGTAACCATACATGATGACAAGATAACAGAGTTTAGAGAGAAAAAATCAGTGCCAAATGTTTGGATGAATGCAGGAATCTATCACTTGGATAGAAATATTGTTGAAAAATTACCCACAAGTGGCGCAATAGAAAAAACAACATTTCTCAAATATGCAAGGGAGAGAAATCTACACGGAATAAAATTCAAGGATTCATTTTGGTTTTCAATTGACTCTCACAAGGATTTGGAAGATTGTTCAGAAACTCTCCAGCTCAAAAAATACAGAGGCTTTGTCTAGAATCACGCCATGAAACTATCATACAGCTTGGGTTCGCTTTTATCAATTGAGGACCTTTTGAATTGCGCACAAAAACTATCAAAGAGAAACATCGAGGCGTTGTGGGTTCCCGAGACATGGGGCATGGAAAACTTTGCAATGCTTAGCGCGGTTTCACAAAAAATAGATTCTGCAAAGATTGGCTCATCAATTATCAATATCTATTCTAGGAGCCCAGTACTGGTTGCAATGGGCGCGGCAACCATAGACACAATATCAAACAAAAGGCTAATCTTAGGACTTGGGACAAGCAGCGTGCCGATTGTACAAGACCTGCACGGCACAAAATTCGTAAAACCGCTGAAACGGATGCAGGAATACGTGGAAATAATTCGACTCGCACTATCTGGGAAAAAAATAGACTACACAGGAGAGATATTTTCCCTCAAGGGATTCACGCTTTTGATAAAACCTCCCAGACAGGACATCCCAATTTATCTTGCTGCGATAAACCAAAAGATGGTCGATCTGACATGGAATATCGCAGACGGCGCAATATTTTACCTAAGGCCGATTTCAGAAATGAAAAAAACAATTTCAAAGATGCAATCAAAAAGAAAGATAGACGTTGCATGCCAATTCATCACGTGTATTTCAAATGACGAAAAAAAGGCAAAAGAGCGTGCAAAAAAGACAGTTGCGTTTTACGTGTCAGTTGGCGAAATTTACCGAAAGTTTCTTGCCGAAAACGGATTCAGAGACGAGGCTGCAAATATCCATGGAGAATACTTGAAATCAGGATTCAAAACAAACCACGAGCTTGTGACGGATTCCATGCTAGAATCACTGACAATATGCGGATCACCGAATCAGGCAAAAGAACAGATTGCCAGAATTTACGATGCAGGTATAACACATCCAATAGTTCAGTTCAACCCAATTGGAAACATCGACGAGTCATTTGATTTGCTGACATCCACACTAAGTGATACAAATTGAACAAGGTCGCAGTAATAGGATATTCAGATACAAAATTCTCATCAGATGACATCCCAATAGAGTCATCGATGATAGCGGCAGTAAAACTGCTTTTTGAGCAGACGCCAAATCTTGGCCAAAAAGACATAGACGTAGTTTTAACATCCACCAATGACAACAAAAAATACCTTGCCCCAATAGTCTCAGAACTATCTGGGATTGCGCCAAAAATCTCCCACAATGTGGAGAATCTCTGCAGTTCGGGCACAAATGCAACTGTCTCCGCCTTTTCATATATTGCGTCAGGCTTGGCAGATGTCGCACTGGTGGTTGGCGCTGAGCGATTTGATAGCCCAGGGCAAGTGTTGCAGTGGGATGACTCGCGAGGCGAGTTCAAGCACCCAATATTTTGGGCATCAATGTTTACCAAAGCACACAAGCGAAAATTTGGCACTACTGATGAACAGCTTGCACTCGTATCTGCAAAAAACCACAGAAACGCGCTAGACAATCCAACTGCATACAATCCAAAAAAATACACAGTTGAGGAGATAATGAACTCTAAAAAATTAACAGATGATCTCAGACTGCTTGATTGCTCAAGACCGTGCACGGGGAGCTCTGCGATTTTGCTAGCATCAGAAAAAACTGCAAAGAAATTCACAGACATGCCAATTTGGATTTCAGGAATTGGGCAAAAAACAACTTCGGCAAGTTTTACAAAAAACGATTTGACTAGCATCGAATCAACAAAGATTGCATCTCAGGGGGCATTTATAATGTCAAAAACAAGTCCAGAAAAAATAGACGTGGCGGAAATACACGATGCATTTACAATCTGTGAGTTGATGGTACTAGAAGACCTAGGAATTGCACCAAGAGGAAAAGCAGGCCAGTTTGTCTCAGATCTATACAACACAAATAATAAAAAAATCAATCCTCGTGGAGGGCTAATCGGTGCAGGTCACCCACTTGGGGCAACAGGCATCGCACAGGTTGCCGAAATCACAAGGCAGTTACAGGGAAAGTCAGGAAAAAGGCAAACAGAAAACCCAAAGATTGGCCTTGTACAAAACATGTCTGCTGCCGCAACATCTTCGACGGTTTTGGTATTAGAACCATGAGTGTTTTTGAGGCCGAATTAAAAAACGGGAGATTTGTCATTTCAGAATGCCCAAGATGCCAAAAAGTGATTTGGCCGCCAAGTGAGTTTTGCACGCATTGTTTTGGAAATACAGTGTGGCGTACGGTAAATGAGCCAGGCACGCTTGTCGAGTATTCCTCAAAGGACGGCAAGATGTTTTGTATGGTAGAATTCGAAAACTCGATTAGAGTCATGGGCTCGCTCCACGACAATAAATCCCCAGCAGTTGGCCAAAAAATCAAGATTTCAAGCTGCGGGTTTGACAAATATCCACAATTTGCATTTAGCCCGGCGTAATGTGTTTTCACTATTTTGTGATATCATAATAACCTAGTTCTCAATAATATAACAAATCAACGACAATCATTGAAAGCAGTAAAGCCAATTCTTTTGTTAAAATCATCCAAAATAACTACAAACCCAGATCCCCCAATCAAGGATAACAAAAAAATCGCAAGAACGAGGCGTCAACGCGGCTACAATTGGGAGGACACCTTGGTAAAGCGATTCAACGTAATGTCGGACTGGAAGGCATTTCGATTGGGATCTCCAAGCGTTGGACTGCCAGACATTTTGGTCGTAAGCACAAAACACAGCACCATATTTACAATAGAGGCAAAATCAGGAACGACAAACTCTCTGACCGTTCCATATGACCAAATCCAAAGATGCCTGAAATGGACAGACACCTTTGAAGTTTATGGTACACGCAAGGTAATATTTGCATTCAAATTTTTGTCAAAAAAGAGAATAGGTCTTGGGCAATATGAAAAAAGAGAACTAAGAGAGTTCTACAAGGTCTGGGACAAGACGCACCAAATCAATGATTTTGTCTGCAGTTACGAAGGTGAAACTTATTCCCTAATTGACGGAAAGCGTCAAAGACTGGATTTAAAGGATCACGCAATGCCGTTTAAGATGAGGCATTCAAAAATCACAGACAGCGCCTAAAATAATGCCAACCAAGTCTGGTTTGGGGAGTAATTCTTTAATTATCCTTTCACCATACCATACCCATGAGCTTTGAACAATTTGTTGACGAAAGGATGCTGGTAAGTCACAACGTCTTTGGAAACAAGGAAATGAAGGTCAAAATACTTGAAGTCTCCGACGAACACCCACCATCGCAGTGGAAGTTTGGAAATAGAGTGAAGGTAAACAAAATTTTGATCACAATAAAACATCTGGCCACACAGCAAATCGAGGAAGGCGAGTTTGATATTGATGTAATCGAAAAAGAACTCAAAGAAAGAAGCCACTACACCTCTACAAATAGATGGGTATCAGTAAACGACATCAAAAACGGATACGTGGTAAACACAAAGCATTTCTCCCTCATCAGCGACGCAGTCGCGCTAGAATACATCACGTTTTGATGCTATAACCATCAAGTCATTTTTTGTGACTCGTTTCAAGAGAAAACTATAAGACAGCATACGAAAAAGACAGAATCATGCTTACAAAGGAGATTTCGATTAGCGGCACCGATTACCACATAACTTTGACTGATCAGCTTCTCAACCAAGTAAATAATCTCAAATCACTATACAGTGCAGCATATGAGGATCCCGAAAGCTTTGAGCAGGTAAGCTCCGAAATCTCAAATGCCATAACCGAGATAGCTGCCCAGGCCGAGCCCCCTGTTTCAGACGACGATCTCGATAAATTCATCCAAGAGATAATCAAGGTGGTCGACAAAAAAGCAGCAGAGATTGAAGAATTGGAAAGCAAGGCAGCAAAGCTAAAAAAAGAAGCCAAGCCGGAAAAACACTCAAAGGGAAAGAAATAATATCATTTTAGCTCCAAATCAGCAAAAGATACGCAGTTGTAGTTATATTCAGGAATCAAGTAATGTTGCTTATGCAAACACATTGTGAGTGCGGCATTTGCGGCCATTATACCGAGTCAGAGTGCATCGACAAAGAGTGCAAGTGTTGTATAAACTTCCATGTTCGTTCGGGTGCAAAGAAATCCAGTTAAAATACCAAGTTTGTATCATTTCATAATTGTCAAAAATTGAAAGCCTGGAACAATTCAAACTAGTCAAAGACTCAAATCTTGGCTTTATCGTGTTCTCGAATAACACATCAAAGACCATACACCGAAGCAAATGTGATTCTATAACAGAGAGCAAATTTTCAGATAACGTCGATGGGTTTCACTGGTTTTCCACAATAGGCATGGCCAAAAAGTCTTTTGGCATCATCATGTGCGATGCTTGCAGGCCAAGCGACTAGGCATTGTGGCAGCTGCAGTTTTTTGACCAGTGCCTTGAGCAACCAAATATTTTATGATCCTTGCATCCACAAATTACGCATTTTTTTTCAGTCAATCAGTCCTCTAAGAAACGCGTTAATGTGTCCAATTAAATTTTTTTCATCCAGCGCATCCAGTATGGTAAGTCGGATGCCCTTTAGTCGCATTGGATCATCAGAATACAAAAGCGATACAGTGTCAATCTCCCTAAAAAAATCATAATTCTCCAAGTAAAACTTTGATGGCGATAGGAAGTAACGATAATCGGACGCTTCTTCCGGATTTGCCTCAATCTTGTTTGTCAAGACTTGCAAAAGTCCGGTTATCTTGGCAAGTTCTTTTTTTATCACATCCAGATCTCCAGGTTTGTCTTTTAGATTTTGCAAAATGGTATTAGAGTCAGATATTTGTTGCAAGATTCCCTCGATGTACTTGGAAAATGCAGTCATTTTCTTGTACTCATATGCGACTATTCAAAAAGGTTAGGCCTAATTGATATGAGACAATCATCGGTTCAAATTTAAACCCGTATTTTATTTGCAAATCATTGAACAATAACGCATACCTCAAATGCATTGATCCTTCCTGCGGATTGGAATACCCAATCACGTCAAGAAACATAGAGTGTGAAAAAGGCCATTTTCTTGATGTAAAATACAAAAAATCACCGTCATCTGAATTAAAGGAATTATTCTATACCAGACGTAATTCTCAAGGCAATATTTTCAACGAAAGCGGAGTATGGCGATTCAGAGACCTGCTCAATTTTTGCCAGATAGACACCAGAAACAAGGAAGAATGCTCCAAGTACCTAGTCTCACTTGACGGAGCCGAGGGAAGGCAGTCAAAGCCTTACCAGATGTCAAAGGTTGCAGAATACATCGGAGTGAATCATGAGAATTTGTGGCTCCAGCCAGAAGGATACAACCCAAGCGGCTCCTTCAAGGACAATGGCATGTCAACTGCAATTACCCACGCAAAGCTAATCGGAGCAAGAAAGATAATTTGCGCATCAACTGGCAATACTTCGGCTGCAGCTGCAATGTTTGCCGCAAACGAAAACATGGACTGTCATGTGTATATTCCAGCAGGACAGATAGCCCCCGGAAAGCTAAGCCAGGCATATCAGTTTGGCGCTCAGATAATTCAGGTGCAGGGAAATTTTGATGACGCGCTTGCAAAATCACTAGATGATGCAAAGAATCAGAACGGATACACAGTAAACTCTGTAAACCCGTTTAGAATTGAGGGACAAAAAACGATCCCATATCGAGCAATAGAATACCTAAACTGGCAGGCGCCAGACTGGATCGTATATCCGGGCGGAGCCCTTGGAAACATTTCAAGTTGCGGTAAGGCCCTAATGGAGCTGTATGAGTGGGGCTGGATCAAAAAAGTCCCAAGAATCGCTGCAATAAACTCTGACGGAGCAAGCACGTTGTACGATTTGTACAACGGCAAGTTTGATGGGACTGAGCTGCGGTGGAACAAAGGAAAGCCAGATACAGATTTGATAAAAAGATACTACAAAAACATGGATGAAAAAGGAATACGTCCAAAAACAAAGGCGACCGCGATTCAAATCGGCAGGCCGGCAAACATCCTAAAGGGAATAAGAGCACTTGAATTTACAAACGGAGTTGTCGAGCAAGTATCCGATGCCGAAATGCTTGACGGCATGTCAATAGTGGGGCTAAACGGATTTGACTGTGAGATGGCATCGGGTGCAACACCTGCAGGAATAAAGAAACTTGTCGAAAAAGGCATAATCAAAAAAGACGACGTTGTTGTTGGAATACTGACAGGCAGACAGAAGGATTCTAGTCTGCCAGTTGATTATCATAACAATCCAGCAAACAGGTTTGCCATACCTCCAAGAGGATGACCAGATCACCCTCTGATTTATAGAACACAACGTAAAAGTGACATATAGTTGGCAGTAGGTTCTAAAAAAGCAGTCTATGCTGCATTATTTGGAAATTTAGGCGTCGCAATTAGCAAGTTCATTGCAGCGATATTTACAGGAAGTGCGGCAATGTGGGCAGAGGCGTACCACTCTGCATCAGATACGTTCAACCAAGTTCTGCTTTTATTTGGAATGAAAACCAGTACAAAAGCTGCAAGTTATCAACACCAATTTGGTTATGGAAGGGATCTTTTCTTTTGGTCATTTATTGTGGAAACCATGCTGTTTGGAATATCTGGCATCCTATCATTAGAGAATGGCGCCTCGTCCTTACTTCATGGAAATTACAAGCTCGAAAACGTGCAGATAAGCTACATCATATTGATAATAGCGTTTGGTTTTGAAGCAAATGCATTAAGAATTGCATTAAAACAGTTCACAAAAAGGATCAAAGAGCGAGGAGAGAAGATCACCCCGTCTTCAATGATTAATGAATTCAAAGAAAGTAAAGACACGGTAATTCTAACAGTCATTGTTGAAGACTCTGCAGCGCTACTTGGAATAGGAATAGCAGCGTTGGGAATTTTCCTTTCGGACGTCACTGGAAACTCCATTTATGACGGGATTGCCTCTCTTCTAATTGGATCTATTCTAATGTTTTTTGCATTCTTTTTGGCAAAAGAAAACAGGGGATTGCTCATTGGCGAGTCCATAACAACAAGAGAATACAAACGGATAGTCAAATCAATTAACGAGATCCCAGAGGTAAACAGAGTCATAACAATGAGAACAATGCATTTGGGGCTTGAAGACATTCTGATTGGAGTTCAGGTGAATTTGATAGACAACCTAGATACTGACAAGATAGAACTTGTAACAGATACAGTGGAACAAAAGATAATGGAGATAATTCCAAAGGCAAACAGAGAGCACATATTTGTCGAGATCGAACGAGAAAGAATAAAATAATATTTGCAGTTATTTCTTAGAAAAGAATTCTTCTAGTGTTCTCTTTTTCTCATCCATATGAAACAGGCTTTCGGTGTGCCTGAATGCTTCCTCGTACGTCTTTTGGGACAGCATTGCCTGCATCAGTATGTGGTTTTCTGGGATTACAATTCCCGTTTGATCATCAGAGTACGCCATCTTGACGGTGTCACCAATTGACTCTAGCATCTCGGCATGAATGTGAATCATGTTTGTGTCCTTGAAGCTAAACTTCATGGATTCTGCGGCATCGCGGATTTGTTTTGTTCCTTTGGCAGTCCACAGCGTTGCAACGCCGTATTCGTTTTTGAAAAGATCCAAAATCTCAGAAGGTTGTGGTGCAGCATCCTTGAATCTAACAGTCATAAGATGAAGGTGCATCTGCCTTGTAGGAACTTTGATCACTTGCAAAAACAGCGGCGTGTCTTTTCCCATGTAATGCTTCACATCATCCCCGTGATGCGGGTTTGGTGTCCACTCTATGGTATCTGGAACGGTTTTACTTGTTTGCTCAAGGTCTGCCCACCTACGTACCAAAACTGCGTCAAATCTGACTAGCCTGGAACCATATTTTTCTCGCAGTGGCTGCAATATTCTTCCCATTCCAGTTACGTTGCAGCTTCCCTGCATGACGTGTTTTTGGCCAAATGCCTCTTTGTAGTTTACACGGGAATTAAACAACAGATCTGAGACACGTTCATCCCCAAATACGGACTCCCCGCCCTGATATATCGCCATCACGCCCTTTGGTTCATAGAGACGCTTTTTGTTGGCATACCCAATTCCCCCAGGGGTCGCATCTATCACAAGGTCACAGTCATCCAGTGCACCCTCAATTGTTCCCTTGATTTTGTAATTCTTAAAAGAGTCAATATTTTTTTCAGGAACATAAACGTCAAATCCGCGCGATATTGCGTCATTTACCTTATCATCAGGAGAGTTCTTGCCTATTCCAATTACCTTGATTTCAGGATCGTCTTTGATGAATTGCACGATGCGATTTCCGATAGAGCCATACCCGTTGACAAAGACCCTTTTCATGTTTTTTTCAAAGGTTCGGGATTTATTTACATTACACTTCTTGACACGGGTTTATGGCTTTAAGCTAGAATCAGTCGACAGGAATCCTTGTTTTGATTCCTCATGTAATGTTTCAATTTTGTTTATTGCCTCATCTAGTCCTGTTTTTGTCTGCTCAACGGTGCTCTCTTTACTCATAATTGGAAACAGTACAAAATACGCAAATACGAAAAGCGAGGACAGTGCTATAGTAATGGTTATGGTCCACAGTCTATCGGTATTCAATAATTATGATCGCCGTTTTGCTTTAGATTAATGTGAATGTGTTCAATTTGTCCATACAAGATAAAGAACTAAATTCACCCAAATTTTACCAGGTTTAGTTGAACATACACGCGCCATCACTGGCAATAGGTGCAGGAATTGCAGCAATTGCCATAATCGGAACATTTTACGCAATGTCTGCAAACATTTGGACGCCGTTCAGCGTTGAAGACATAAAGCAGTCAGAACATGAAAACGCAAAACCTGCGCAAGTGGAAAACGAAAACCCCCAAACCATAAGCCTATCGATGTTGACTGAAAACGCATCGCCTCTACTTGGCGATCCAAGCGCGCCGATTACAATAATAGAGTTTGGAGATTATCAGTGCTTTTTCTGCAACAAATTCTTTCATGAAACAGAAAATCAAATTCTTGATAACTACATAAAAACAGGAAAGGTGAAAATGTTATTCAAGGACTTTACCATAATAGGCCAAGACTCAGTTACTGCAGCACATGCCGCACACTGCGCAGGAGAGCAAGGCAAATTCTGGGAATACCACGATACATTATACAATAATTGGACAGGCGAGAACAACGGTTGGGCATCTCCTGAGAACCAGCTCAAATTTGCCAATGATCTTGGGCTAGATATGGAGGCATTCACAGAGTGCGCATCAAGTGGAAGATACATGAAAATGATTCAAGCAGGCGCCGAAGACGCAAAGACTGTAGGCTTTACAGGAACTCCCGGATTCATTATCGTTGGAGTAAACAACAAAATCGTAAAAATACCAGGAGCCCAGCCATACGATGTTTTTGTCAAAGTATTGGATTCAGAAGAGCTGCAAAACAACTAGAGTTTTATTGTTTTATTCCGTTTGTATTGCGTGGATTTTAACTGCATTCAGGACTGTTCCCAGTGTTGTATCGAGCGCGAGTATTACCCTTCAAAAAAATTCGGCAAGATAGGAGTGTTGGTCCTGCCTGAAGAAAAAGAGAGAATCCATGCCCTTGCCAAAGCCCACGACCTTGACGTGACAATTCTCCCTCGAATAGGCACATCATACGAATCTGATGGGCCGACAGAGGTCATAGCATACCAGATGATGGGAATTGAAGAAAATGGAAACACCTGCCCATTTTTGGATACAGAGTCTGGCAAAAAATCACCGCATGGTGGACTTCCGTGTATGATTTATGAGCAAAGGCCGCTTGCATGTAAGGCATATCCGCTATCAGATATAGATCCGATCAAACTTGATTCAAAGTGCAGGTTCTGTCAAAACCACGGAAACGCAAGCAGTGATCTCGTAAATGAAACCGAGTCCCTGATAAAAATAAAGGTCAAAATGTCCACAGATGCACCGATCATTTGGAGATATGCGACTGGGGTTGGAGAGGCAGACGACAGATCAGTTATACAAAAAGGCTGGATGATGGAGTCGTGACATTTTTCCAATTTAGTCAAAATGACTAATAATTACACCACATAGAATAATAATTGTAAAAAATCATTAAACAAATTCAGATAATGGAAAATATCGCAAATTTTAACATGATTACATGTTGGTAGAATATGTCTAGTTGACAAACCTTATATTCAAATTTGAGAAGGGAAGCTCATGGCGGCAGGCATAGATGACATAGCCATCTACATTCCAAGGCTTTTTGTCGACTCGGCAGACTTTGCAGTAGCGAGGGGAGTTGATCCTGCAAAGCTAAAGCAGGGTTTGGGAATATCCAAGATGGCAATAGTCGATACGAATCAGGATCCCGCATGCCTGGCTGCAAATGCGTGCCTCAAACTAATGCAGAAAAACAACGTCTCTCCAAGTGATGTAGGCAGACTTTATGTCGCAACCGAATCGGCATTAGACGAGTCAAAGGCGCTAAACTCCTATGTGATTGGAATGCTTGAGCAGGTTTACGGTCCAGACTCATTTGAGCACTGCGGTGGAATAGAGTGCAAATTCGCATGTGTAAGTGGCTCTTATGCACTGTATGATAATTCTAATTGGATTAGGGCAGGAGAGGCGGAAGGAAAATCAGCCATAGTAGTGGTTTCAGATATTGCCAAATATGACATGGGTTCAACTGGTGAATATACACAGGGGGCAGGAGCTGTCGCAATGCTTCTCAACGACAAGCCAAGACTGCTCCAGTTTGATGCAAAGGTAACATCAACTTCGATTAAAAACGAATATGATTTCTACAGGCCTTTTGGAAAGGAGACGCCGATTGTTCACGGCCAGTATTCTAATTTGTTGTACTTGATTCAGGTCAAAAAAGCATTTGAAGCATACAAGAAAAAGGCTCTAGACACTGGAATAATCAAAATAAACGAAGGCGAGACAATTTTGGATCACATAGACTATCTTTGCATGCACTTGCCGTACTCCAACATGGGCAAAAAGGCACTATCGTACCTGCTCAGAAGAGAGTGGAGAGGCCTGCCAAGATGGAAGAGAACGGTAGAGCAGACAGGAATGGAAGAACCAGTTCCAAAAGACCCGCGCGGTACAATAGAATCAATTTTGGCAGACGAGGAATACATGGCAAAAGACCACGAATTCACCAAGCTTTTCACAAAGACAAAAGAATACAGACAATTCTACGAAGACAAGCTTGCAAGTTCCCTTATCGCGTCCACGATGATTGGAAACTTGTATACTGCATCTTTGTATCTCGGATTTAGAAGCTGCCTAGAGTTTGAATTCCAAAAGGGAATCGACCTGGCTGGAAAACGCATTGGATTTGGATCATATGGTAGCGGAAGTAGTGCAATGGTGTTTAGCGGAATAGTACAGCCAGATTACAAAGAAATTGTAAGTGATATGAATCTCGAGGTAGAGATAGGTGAGCGCAAAAAGCTTTCACTTGAGGAATATGAGGAAATTCATGAAAACAAACGCTCGCCAGATCAGAGTCTTTTGGATGCCAAAAAGGAATTCGTCCTAGTCAGCATTGAGAACACTCCCGAAAGCAAGGGCGAGCGCAAGTACGCATTCTGTGATTAAGTTATTTTCTGGCGTAAATTCCGCCGGCAGCATAAGATATTGCAATTAAAATCCTAGAGAGTAAAACTGCAATGTCTTGCAACATAATTAGTCGTGTATCTATGAAAACTGCGACTGGTATAGAAGCCATCGCAATGCACCCAACAATCATTTGTTCTCTGTTGTCCTGATTGCTAAATTTCTTCATTATAAGATAAGTTGAGAGATTTCCAAGTCCAATTCCAAGAAGTATCAGATATTGCAATAGTGATGGGAATGCCGCAATTGCAACAAATGGTCCTGCCCAGCAGATTCCATTTATGGTACTGACATGCAGGGGCCATTTTACGCTGTTTTTCATTCTTTGGCGGATCAACGGAAGTATCTTGGTAAATTTTCTAAAACCAGCGCCAACTATTACTCCAAAGCTTCCAACCCAAGATATTCCGTAATAATAGGATGGAAGTTTGTTTTGAAAAACAATTTCGCTTAAAACTGCACCAGATACTACTGCAATTGAAACACAGATGAATAGAAAACCAAACGCTTGTCGTATTTCAATCGATGATGATTCCAACAAATTTGTTGGAGGACATTCTAGTTATAAGCTATGGATAGAACTAAAATACTAACAAAATATCACGTGTAATTAAAATCCAATAATTCGATTATTTTATGATGCCACTTGCAAGCGTTTTAAAATCAGACTCGTGCCAAGTGGTCTTGTATTCCTTGTTTTTTGTAGGTATGATGTTAATTGCAATGTGAGAAAAAATGTTCTTTTTATCTGCAGAGCCATGAGTGTGAAGTGTTCCCTTTTTGATGTATACCACATCACCAAGATTGAGGCTAACTTTTTGGGTTCTCTTAATACCAAAACCATTCTTTTTGTGTTCTTTTTTTGAAAATGTTTCCAAGGCTCCGTTTCCTTTTGTGACAATTAGTATTTGATTTCCATTATGAGCGTGTAGCTTGGTTTTTGCGCCATTCTCAAAATAAACATGATAGATGTGCTGTTCTTTTGAGTTTATGACATCGGAGATCTCAATCATGTGAACTTTGCCAGTAAACCAATTTGGATTTATTTTTCGTATTTTCGATTTAGAAAAAAGATTTGCTTTTTTTACACTCATTTACTTCACTGTAAAGTTGAACATTATGCGCTAGATTTGAGCATTTTGGAACAACATCCAAATTGTAAAAAACAAAAAACCACCCTTGGAAATAAGATAAGCTAAGATATTTTTTGAACACGGCCTATTTTACCGCCCTCTAATTCAACTTTGATTCCATGAGGGTGGAAATTACTAGAAGTAAGAATTCTCTTGACTATTCCTTCAGTCAGAGCACCTGTACGCTGATCTTGTTTTTGTACTATCAGCACGTTTGTTCCTATTCTTATTTCACCCCTTGAAGGCACGTTATTCAATGATTGTACACCGAGCATCAAATTTTAAAACTATGCCCAGTTGGAAACAGGCATGACGTATGAGGTAGATGGAAACGAAAAGGCTAGATTCACCCCAGAATCAGGATTTAATTTAGTCGGAATAGACCCATTTGGAACTCGTGGAAGCCAATTATACCTGATTGAGCACTTTGAGCGCTATCAAGATGCGCTGAGTGCAAAAAAATCAAGAAAAAATCAGGATGAATATTTGATATTATACCCAGAAGCATAACGAATTCTTCATTTTAGATTTGAATTAGTTCAAATTTGTCGTCGGGACCTAAAATTCAAACAGAAATTATTGATTGGACATCGTAATTTGCGGCGGAGTTGTTTTATTTGATGCACTTTGTTCAGGTATGACGGTATTGGATTTTGGAATTTGTATGGTAAAGGTGGTGCCCTTTCCAACGCTGCTTGTAACATTGATTATGCCTTTGTGTTGTTCAACTATTGCCTTACAACTTGCCAATCCCAGACCAGTTCCTATTTGTTTTGTTGTAAATAATGGCTCAAATATTCGTGGCATTACGTCTTTGGGGATACCACTGCCGCCATCAATCACTTGCAATGTTGCATATTTGCCATCATCGGAAAGTCTGATATCAACTTCGCCGGAATTATTCATTGCCTGAATTGCGTTCATTATAAGATTTGTAATCATTACTTCAAATTTTATAAAATCACATGGCACATACACAAAATTATTTGGAAGATTAATTTTTACATCATCGGGTTTTACTATTTTATCTATTGCAGAGATAATAATTTCATTTAAAAGATTATTTGCAATAGTAAGTTTACTAGGTCTGACAAAGTCAAGCACTTCATCTATTTGATGAGATATTCTATTTATTGCTCGGTGCAATCTGCCATAACAAATAATCTTTTCTTCAATTCGGAGCTTTTGCTTACTTTCCATTATTTCGACAACATTTTTAATTACTGATAATGGGTTTCGTAAATCGTGTGCAAGCCTTGCCGCCAGTTCGCCTATAACTTGAAGTTTTTCTGACTCATCCCTATTCCCAGGAGTGACTTGTTGTATCTGAAGGATAGAACTACATGTAATCCCAGATCTATCATGAAAATCTCTTATGGATTGCTCGTTTGGAGCATCCAAAATGCAATATAGTTTTTGTTGTGCATGATTGAAAAATACCTCTTTGGTGGAAATATGAGATTCATATTCCTTGTTTATGAGATTTTTGAATAGGGTTAGCGAATCAGCATCAATAAAGTGCTCATCAAGAAAAACAGGCACAGGAAATTCTCTTTAATATTTTATAATTAGATTTATGTTTTCGATTTGTTCAAACAATATCTGCCATTATGTTGTAGGATGCAAATAAAGCGTTTTTTCATTTTCTTTTAAAATTATGAGATGATGCTTCAAAAATCACGTTTATGCCCGTACGCCAAAAAGGAAAGGCAAAGTTGTTTGTTCATTTTAAATATCATGATAAACATTAGGCAGAATTTCTGAAATTCTTTATTGGTAAAGCACATTAATCGAGTTTCAAAGGAAGAACATTCCAGTAAGGGTTCTTCAGCAGAGGACGAATGGTCACATATCACTGGGGTTGGGTCTAAAATTGAGATTCAAGACGCGGCAGATGTAACAGATAGGTCAATTTTCTTTTCAAACAAGCCACAAATTCTATCAAAACATGAAGAAGTATTACAAAAATCAAAAGACATTCATGACCAGATTCTCGATACCAACCAATATCAAAAATTTGTAAATGCCACACTTACTCAGAAAATGGCTAATGTGAAAACACTACTTGAAAAAGAAAAAAAATTTGCCGATGAAATAAATTGTTTTCGCGAATCACCAAAAAACAGAGTAGAGTTAGAGAAAATAAATCCAAAACACATAACAGAAAGCGACATAAAGGCTCTGATATCAAATCTTGAAGCCAACTATAGTAAGCTAAATGAGAAACTCGAACATGAGCAAATGGTAGTTGAAAAAACAAAAAATGAGATAATAACAACAAAAAGACAAATAATATCACTAAAAGAGGAAATGGAGTTTGTTATAAAAAAACAGCAAAGCCCAGAAGTCACAGATCCCACATTGTTGATAAAACAAGAATTAAAACGATTAGGGATCAATGACGAACATTCTGAAAGAATATGTAAGTTAATAAAAACACAAGAAAATTAATTGTTATTTAAGAAAATCCATAGAGAAAATTAAGAGTTATTTTTTGCAAGCAAGTTAGGCATACGAATTGTAAATGTAGTCGGAGTATTTTTTACAGATATGCTTCCACCGTGTTGTTCAATTATGTTTTTACAACTTGACAGTCCAAGGCCTGTTCCCCTCTGTTTTGTTGTAAACAAGGGATCAAAAATCTTGTCCAAATGCTCAGCAGGTATTCCCTGACCAGAATCTGCCACTTCAATTATTACATATTCTGATGTTTCCACATAGCGAACATAGATCTTTCCAGGATTGTCCTCAATAGATTGAATTGAATTAAGTACGATATTTCCAAAAACGACTTCCATTTTTATTGGATCGCATTTCAAAATCACATCATTATTTGGCAGATTCATTTGGATGTTTTTTGGGACGTTCAATGGTAAAATTGATGCTTTGATGATACCAATCAGCGATGTCGGCTCTAGTTTTAAAGGAGTTTTTTTGATGTAATCAAGTACACCATCAACTTGATGACTTATTCTAAAAATAGAATCATCCATCATTTCAAATCTTTTCATGACATACTCGTCTATTGGCTTGCCTTGGAATGTTTTGAGCAGTTTAACTGTGCTTTTGATTGTCGTTAGCGGATTTTTGATATCGTGTGCAAGCCTTGCTGAGAGCTCCCCTATGGTAGATAGTTTTTCAGAGTCGAGAATCCTTTTTGTTTTCTCTATCACTTCGACTTCGAGTTGGTTTTTTCGTTGTTCTAGTTCTTCGTCGAGTTTTGAAATTGTGAGAAGATTTGTTTGCAATGTATCGTTTAGATGCTTTGTCAGCTGTTGCTCTTCTTCTAGATGTTTGTACATTAGTTTTATTTTACTTTCTTGGAATTCCTTGACAACCCCCAATGATTGATCAAATAATTTTTTTATTTCCTTGGATTGGCCAGATGGGTTAAGCTCATCGTCTTTGCCAACGTCTTTATCTTCATTGTCAGTTTGGGTTTTTAATTCTAAATTACTGCCAGACGGCTTAGACTCTGTCTGACTATCTGGTTTAAAATCATCCTTATCTAGGTCTTCTATCGTGGGCTGATTTTTTGCATTTGGGTCTTTTTTAAAAAAGACGGTTCGCTCTGTAAAATTCATTGGATCCAAGTCTTTGGCTTGTACCGAAGATTCAGCATCTTCTTTTCTAATAATGAACCTACGCACACAATTGATGCAGACCTTCTTTTAAAAAAAATGTGTTTTTTTAATCGAACAAACAGATTCTAAGAATCATAATAATTAGTAAAAAGAAAATATGTGAATTTTTTGTACAAACACATGGTTAATTGGATTTTAATCGCAATTATAGAGTAAATGAACAAGAGGGACACCATAATAATAATAGAAGACGACAAAGACATGGCCGAAATATTTGAAGAATGGGCAAAATCAGCAGACATTTCTGTTTTAGGCGTAGGCTATGATGGAAAGGAGGCAGTGGAATTATTTGAAAAACACAAGCCACAAATTGTTGTACTGGATCTAATGATGCCATATTACGATGGGTTTTATGCAATGGAAAACATACGAAAAGTCGATCCAAACGCAAAATTCCTAATTTTGACAGCAGATATCACAGATGGAACAAGGAAGAAACTCGGACAGATGAAGGCAATTTCATTGATGTACAAGCCTTACGATTTAGACGATGTGATAAATGAGATTAAAAAACTTGTTAGCGTACAGGCAACAGCCTAATTTCCAGAAATTCAATTAAAAGGCAATTTTTTAATTTTTACAATATTTCAGCCAAACATCGTTTGATATCTGGGCATAGTGATGAAGGCAATTCTCACAAAATGATTCCCATTCATCAATCTTTAAAACGCTAAAGAACTCTTTTGTCCATTCATAAGATGGGGATTTTCTATATTGAAACTGCTGAATTGTGTAAATGTCCTTTTGATTAAACATGTTCAAGCACCTTTTGCATTCGGCGTTTTTCACTAGTTTTCAAAATCATATCGATGATTTAGCAATTTCTACTCTCATTTTAGGAAAGATATCATACTAAGATGCCAGAGGTAAAACTTGTAAAATTAAGAATACTTTACACAAATCCAAAGCAAGAAATGTCACAAATCATTGATAAAATTATGAGTGAGGCATCCCCAATCAAAGAAATGCTGTACGGGCAGATAAATGCAATTTCAGAGCAGAAAATTCAGACGGAGATTTCAAAAAACAACACCGCCGATGTGATCAGGCACATGGTGAATAACTGCTATCCAAAAATTACCAAGTTAAACGGAGATCAGCACGAAAACTTTGAAGCGTTTGCAGAATCATTAATGCATTATTTACTTACAAATGCGTTGATTCCAAGCCAGAGAAAGGTGGCACTAAAATCCATAGAAATAGACATCGTAATTCCAGACGTTCGAACACTTGTTTCATCTCCAAAAGATGCACTAGTCATATTTTTCCCAAAAACAAAGAACGTAGATGCGATGCAGGAATTACTAAAGAGGGTAGAAACCATACAACCAATAAAAGAAAACATTTGGTTGGTACAAAAAACAAGCCTTGGTCTTCATTACAAGACATACGAAATTGACAATGGCTGCTCGTTTTCCAACATGATAAATGACATCAATGCGTTCTGCTCCTCAAGGACACAGTCAAAATTTAAAATCTTTAAAGTGTGAATTAGAGCGCAGACAGCATACCGTTTTCTATCAAGATTTTAGAGATTTTATCTGCGTTACACCCATCAACATGTGGAATAGTGCATAGCACGTCAACCCCGCTAAGATTTTTCAGATCAGATGCAAGTTCGTCTACAGCATAGCCAGTGACATCAAAATTGTTTACGATTATTCCTTTTGTTTTGATCCCGTACTTTTTGCAAGTATCGCATGTCAGAAGAGTGTGATTTATGGTTCCAATTCTTGAGCTTGTCACTATAATAGCCTCAAGATTCATGTCTTTGATCAAATCAGCAACACAGTAATCTTTGAGAATCGGCGTCATGATTCCACCAATTCCCTCAACTAGTACGGAGTCATGAAGTGATTGCAGTTTTTCAAATCTATCCAGTACCAAACTGACATCGATTGCAGTTTTCAGCTTGTTTGCTGCCATGTATGGTGAAGCAGGAATTGGGAAAAAATACGGGTTCACTAGGCTTTCATCGTCTTTTGTGCCAGATGCCTCGACTAGAATTTTTACGTCTTCTGATTGATAGCCAGTCTTTTGTGAAATGCCAGTGGAAAAAGGCTTCATCACACCCACATCAATTCCGGAGTTTTTCATTGCCATTGCAAGTCCTGCAGTAAAACAGGTTTTTCCAATCCCAGTATCAGTTCCCGTAATAAAATAGGATTTCAACAGAAAAAATCCAGCTAGTTGCTTGATTAACCTTTTCACCGCTTGATTATTAAAACAAAATCAAGTCATACAGATGATGAAGCATCATAGTTACGTTTGGCATCCGTATACCCAGATGGCCGAATGGGATTCTTTTACAAAGATTGTAAAGGGCCAAGGAATGTGGCTAGTGGATTCAAACGGGGACAAGATTCTTGATGGAGTGGCAAGCATGTGGTGCAACGTATGGGGCCACTCTAAAAAAGAGCTAATTTACGCAATAAAAAAACAATCAGAAAAGATAGTGCATTCATCGCTGTTCAACTTGACAAACGAGCAAGCAGAATTGCTTGCAAAAAGACTGGTAGAAATATCACCACGTATGAATAAGGTGTTTTATTCAGACGATGGCTCCACCGCGATGGAGATTTCATTCAAAATGGCCCTGCAGTACTGGCAAAATGAAGGCGAGAAAAACAAATCCCAGTTCGCGACCCTTCAAAACGGATACCATGGAGACACGTTTGGGGCGATGTCTGTAGGATATGTGCCGGGGTTTTTTTCCAAATTCAAAAACCACCTGTACAAAACAATTCAGATTCCTTTTGCAAACAGCTACAGGCTGCCCAACAACACAACACCCAGAGAATATCAAGATCAGTGTTTAGGAAAAATTGAAAAATTGTTTTCAAATAACGACAAAATTGCAGCATTTGTCATGGAAAGCGGAGCACAGGTTGCAGGAGGAGTAAACATTTACCAGGATAGATTCCAAGAAGAGATCAGTAAACTGTGCAAAAAGCACGGAGTCTTGCTCATACTAGACGAAATCGCAACAGGTTTTGGAAGACTGGGATCACTTGTCGAATACGTATCTCAAAACAGCAAGCCAGACATTGTGTCTTATGGAAAAATGTTAACTGGGGGATACATCACAATGGCTGCAACGCTGGTAACAAAAAATATCTATGACTCGTTTTTGGGAAAATATTCCGACATGAGGCACATTTACCACGGCCACACGTTTACCGGAAACCCACTATCATGCGCTGTTGCAAACGAAAATTTGAATTTGTACGAGAAAACCAACCTGATTAAAAAAATACAGAAAACCTCAAAGGTCTTTGAAAAAAGAATGCATGAAATCCTCGACTTGAATATAGTAGGCGACATACGACACAAGGGCATGCTTATGGGAATAGAACTAGTACAAGATAGGAACAAAAAGACGCCTATTTCCTTTAAAAAATCCACAAACAAGGTGGTTTTTGAAGAAGCAAGGAAAAATGGCATCTATCTTAGAACCCTCGGAAACATAGTCATGCTTGTTCCACCGCTCGCAATTTCGGAATCCGAATTAAACTATCTAATAGATGGAACAATACGTACAATCAAAAACATTGCAAAGCAATTGTAAACCAGCACACAGTGCAGCCAGTTAACATTGAAATCTTAATTAACCGTGAAAAATCGCTATTGTTTGATGATTCCTGATCATCAATTCATTTTAGATTGTCAGCAAAAGGTCCTAAACGGCATCAGCATCTCCGATTCGGACCTAGAAGGACTAATCAGCATACCAAAATCAGAACTAAAAACACTCTCAGATGCGGCAAATAAAATAACGCGCAAATTCGGCGGAGACAAAGTGGATGTTGAGCAGCTTGCAAACATCAAGAAAAACTATTGTAGTGAGGATTGTGCGTTTTGCGGTCAATCAGCATTCTTCAATACAGGAATTGACAGCTACCATCTTCTTCCAGCAGAAGAAATAGTAGAAAAGGCAAAAAAAGCTCTAGATGAAGGGGCAGAATCATATTGCCTTGTGGCAGCTTGGCGAGAGCCGTCAGAGTCAGACTTTCAAAAGGTTTGCAACATAATTGAGCAGATCAACAACCAGGTAGGAATTAGCGTAGAATGCAGTTTGGGCTTTCTTACGATGAGTCAGGCAAAACAGCTAAAGTCACTGGGGGTACGCAGGTATAACCACAATTTAGAAACATCGAGATCAAAATTTCCTCAGATTTGCACAACTCACACATATCAGGATAGAATTGACACTCTCCTAATAGCACGCCAAGCAGGACTTGAACTATGCACAGGCGGAATAATAGGGATTGGTGAAACAAGGAGTCAGCGACTAGAGTTGATTTTGGACTTGGCAAAGATGAGTCCAGAAGAAGTTACGATAAATTTACTTGTTGCAATTCCTGGAACCCCACTTGAATTGCAGACGCCGCTACCGCTTGAAGAAATATTGCGCATGTTTGCAGTCACAAGATTCGCACTACCAAAAGCAATAATCAAAATTTCCGGAGGCCGAGAAGTGCATCTAAAAGACGGTGGCGAGGAACTGCTCCTAAGCGGTGCAAACGGCATCATCAGTTCTGGCTATCTGACTATGGACGGAAACGAGATGAAAAAAGACTTGGAAATGATTAGAAAAATAAATCTTGAAGCCTAAACTCGAATTTGTAAACCATCTTTTAAGAGAGATAAAGAAAGAAGATCTACACAGGCAGCTACGCTATGGCCACGTCAGTGAATCACACATAACAATGGGAACAAAAAAACTCATTAATCTTTGCTCAAACGACTATCTAGGATTACAAGTAAAGAAAAACCAAGTAAACCAATTGCAGTCAAGCTCACGCCTAGTCTCTGGGAATGATATTTTGTTTAGAAAATTGGAAAAAAAACTTGCAGAGCATAAATCACAGAAAGCGTCACTTGTATTCCCAACTGGATACATGGCAAATCTAGGAGTTATTTCTGCGCTGGTCGGAAAAAAAGATCTAATACTAAGCGACGAGCTAAACCACGCAAGCATTATTGATGCGTGCAAGATAACTGGCGCAAAAGTACAAGTTTACAAACACAACAACATGGAAGATTTGGCAAAAAAAATCAACGTGCACAATAAGATACGAAAGTTCGTAATCACCGAAGGAATCTTCAGCATGGAGGGAGACTATGCTAAACTAAAACAGATGACAGAGATCACTGAAAAAAATAACGCGATTTTAATTTTAGATGATGCGCATGGGGATTTTGCAGTAGGCGATGACGGCAGGGGCACTGCAAATCTTTTTGGAGTCGATAAAAAAATTGATGCATATGTAAGCAGCCTAAGTAAGGCGCTTGGCTCTTTTGGCGGATATGTCGCGGCACATGATTCTATCATAGATCTGTGCATAAACCGCTCAAAATCATTCATCTACACGTCTGCACTGCCTTCATTTCTTGTCAAGATGTCACTTGACAGATTTGAGCAGGACAGAAAAACGCGGCAGATGGCACTCAAAAAAAATACAGCATTACTTGCTACAGGACTAAAAGAAATCGGTTACGACATAAAATCACCCACACACATAATTCCCATCATAATTGGAAAGGAAAAAAAGACGCTTGATTTTGGAAAATACCTATTTGAATGTGGAGTATTTGCCCAACCAATACGATATCCAACGGTTCCAAAAAACAGTGCGAGAATCAGAATTTCTGTTACGGCATGGATTTCAAAAAAGCAAATAGAGTACACGCTATCAGTTTTTGAAAAAGCAGGAAAAAAGTTTAAGATTTTCTAGCATTACCTACGCATGTCCAAGCCCATAAACATTGGTGAGCCGACATAAACCGCAATTGCAATTATGATTGCAAACGCTATTCCAATTGCGATGAACCTTTTATTCATGGAGGTCACATGGTACGGTTAGATAAAAAGCATATCTAGCAAATAGGACAAGATTTGGAAGAATATTTAATAAAAAAAATCGATCCTAATGTATCATGTCAGAGATCACCATTGCAATAGCTGCAGTATCCGGCCTTGGCTCATTTCTTGCACCATGCATACTGCCTGTAATACCTGCGTTTTTGGCATACATTTCTGGAACGACAATTACGGATCTTCAAAAAAACAATGGCGTGATCACAGTGGCAAATCGGCTAAATGTTTTGTTAAACACAATATTTTTTGTTCTTGGATTTTCAGTGGTGTTTTCTATTTTTGGGGTTGTACTAAACAGCATACTTTCAAGTGCAGCGTCTGGCCTAATATTGGGCTTAAACCAAGTAGGAGGGGTCATAATAATCGGGTTTGGTGTCTTTATGCTACTATCAACTAAGATCAACAAACTTAATTTTGAAAAAAAATTTTTGCCAAGCAGAGGCAAGGCCAGCTACCCGCTTTCATTTGTCTTTGGGCTTGCGTTTGCCACATGTTGGACACCATGCATTGGCCCAATACTTGGAAGCGTTTTGACTCTGGCTGCCACCACGCCGGGGCAGGCATTTACGTTATTACTTGCATATTCCTTAGGACTCGGAATTCCGTTTATTCTAATGGGTCTATTCTTTTCAAGATTCACAAGATTGATTCGGGCACTAAGCAAACACTTGAAGTATTACTCGGTAATCATGGGCAGCTTAATCATAATACTTGGGGTTTTGGTGTTAACAAACCAGCTTGCCACAATTGCAAGCTTTCCACTTTTGAATAATTTGTTGTTAGGGTAAGAAAATGAGAGCGGAAATTAAATCAGCGATAATCATGGGAATGGTAATTGCAGGAGCGATAGGAGGGCTGAGTGCTTATTTTACCTCACTAGAGGCCCCAAGCAATGCAGACACACAAGTACTATCAATGGATAAAAGCAAGTTCAAAAAAGCACCAGAACTGCAAGGAATTGCAGGATACATCAACACAAATGCAGATGAATTCAAAAATCAGATCAAAGGAAAAGTCGTGCTTTACGACATTTGGACATACAGCTGCATAAACTGCCAGAGGACAATCCCATACATCGTATCTTGGAATGACAAATATTCAGACAAAGGACTCGTCATAATAGGAATACATTCACCAGAATTTGAATTTGAAAAAGACATCAACAATGTAAAGCAGGCAACTGAAAAGTTCGGAATCACATACCCAGTCATACTTGACAACGACAAACAGATCTGGAATGCATTTTCGAACAACTACTGGCCAAGAAAATACATTGCAGATGACGAAGGCTACATCAGATATGATCACATAGGCGAAGGAGAATATGCAGAAACTGAAAAAATAATTCAGGACTTGCTAAATGAACGAGCGTCAAGACTTGGACTAAAAATGGATACCGTGCATCCACTTGTTGAAATTCAAGAATCAGAAAACGGCGCCAGAACTCCAGAATTATATTTTGGGTATGACTTTGCGCACGGAAGAGACAGGTTAGGAAATTCAGAAGGATTCAGTCCAAATAATGACGTGAAATACGTTATTCCAGGCGAGCTACAAAATGATCACTTTTACTTGGATGGAGTTTGGAAAAACATTTCAGACCGCATGAGTCTTGTGTCAGATTCAGGAATCATCAAGTTGCCATACTTTGCAAAAGAAGTAAACATCGTAGCATCTGGCGAATCAGACCTTACCATACTGCTTGATGGAAAACCAATATCGGAAGAAAACACGGGTGAAGATGTCAAGGATGGAAAAGCCCACACATTAGAATCACGGCTCTACAATCTGGTTAAAGTAAAAGAATCTGGAAGGCATACATTAGAAATTCAGATAAACGAGCCTGGCTTTGAAATCTATACATTTACCTTTGGATAAATGCTGTAACCGGATGATCTTGTAACTAGAGTGACATGGGTCGTGGTTACAAACTTGTTTAAAATCAATTTTTTTATCAATAATGGAAAATGGGGTCGTTAAGTGACAGATGGAATGACGTAGGACGCGGGGATAATCTCTCACAAAAAATACTAGACAGAGTAAAGCCAGACGTACCACTCAAAAATAAGATAGACGTAGCGCAGAAAAACCTCCAGCTTCAGATAGTAAAACTAGATGGAATCGCATCAAAAATAAAGCAGAAAAATGATTATATTTTTAATAAAATAATTGTCGCTCAAAGAGCCAACAACCAACATTATGCCAAAGCATATGCTACAGAATTACTTGAGATAAGAAAAATGCACAACATGGTAAACGGTGCAAAACTTGCCTTAGAACAGATTCAGCTCAGACTAAACACAGTATCAGAACTTGGAGACATCGTAGTAACGCTAAGCCCATGCATGTCAGTAATCAAAGGACTAGGCGCATCATTGAGCGGAATAATGCCAGAGGCAACGTCATCAATGCAAAACCTATCCCAAGTTCTAGGAGATGTGTTGACAGGCTCCTCGATGAACGCCTCAGATACCGCAGTCACAACATACAGTTCGAGCTCAGATACGCTTGCAATTCTTGAAGAGGCTCAGGCAGTAATCGAAGGCCAGACAAGAGCAAGCATCCCAGAGCCGCCAAGCGGAATTCCAACTGGGATTCTACAGAAAAAAGAATCATTCATTTAGATTTTTTCTTGCTTTTTTCAATCAAGATTTTCTTTATTCTAGATATTGTCGGATAACTGTAGCCTCGGCGCCTGTAGTTTGAGATCATCATTTTCCAGTTCTTTAGCCTCCACTGTGCCTGCTCGTTTGTAACGGAATGGACTTCTTTTTGTATGATGCTTTTTCGTCCCACTTTTAGAACGCCGGCGTCCTTTGCGGACCATCTGTTTTTTGCAAACTTTAAACCAGTTAGAATTTCTTCAATCGGCATTTCCCTAAAATAGTCTTCCAGCATGCGCAACTGCACATCCGTAAACCTTTTTTGAATTGGTAATTTCACCTCTAGTCCGTCCACATAGTAGGCAGGCGTGCATTTCTTAATAGAGTCATGATGAATTAGATTTAACAAAATATTGAATTTAGGAACAGGGATTTAACAGAGGTGTTTGTTCAATTAAAACAAAATACAGGATATTACTCATACGATTTTAGAGAAACCAATGGTAGAAAAGCACATAGCGAAAAGAGACACGCCTAATGAGAAAGGTATCACTAATGACGATTTAGAGGACATTATAGAAAGTGGAGGAACAAGAAAATTGTTCTTTAAAGAAGAGTTGGACACCAGAGATCGTTCTGAGAGAGTCAAGGATCAGTTCATCGAGGCAGGACAAGATACGAGAAATGCGAATCAATTTGTAAAACTCGTCAATGCCCAATTACAGAAAAAAGTATCCCAGATCGAGAAAATCAAGGAAGCTCAACGAAAATATGAAGAAGAAATGAACATGTTTAGAGCAGATACGGTTGTAGAGCAGAGGGGATTTCAAGCAAGAAATAATGAAGCGGTCAATGATGTTGAGGCGGCGCTAATAACTAGAGAGCTGTCTGCAATGATTAACAAGTACGGTTTTGATAAACTAACAAAAGCACTCGATGCCATAATGGCGGCAAAATAAGACAGTCACAAAAGCCACCCAATAGTCAATAAAACAACTTTTTGATTTATTTCTGATATCAGAGTTACTTTTGTTTATTTAGTTTCAATAATGCCTGATGATCATAAGTATTGTATGGAGATGAATAAGATCTGTATTTCATATTCCACTTGAAATAAGGATGGCCAGAACATAATTCGTCACCGCATACTTGGTTTCCAACCCATTTCGAGTATTTGTGCCTAAGCGTATTTGATACATCATCATTAGATGCTTTCTTTGCTTCTGCAAAGTGACCTGAGCTAATTGCGCTGATCATAGTCATTGACAATAATACGCTCATCATTACAAGTGCAACTAATCGCAACATGATTTGCATATATTCGTCGGATTAATTAAAGTAATCATTTTTTGTTGTTTCAAAATTCGAATTTAGAAATATTGAATTTTGTTGCACTAGGGCACGAAAGAGTGTAAAAAATGAGCGAGTTTTTGTTTCCTATTTGTTCGGAGAGCTCTTTCCTATCTTAGTCGGTACTTTATAGACAGGGGTTCCTTCGCATAGTTGGTCTCCACATACTTTGTTATTGTACCATTTACTGAACTTGTGTTTTGGTGATAGTTTTGCAGGCTTTGCTTCTGCATATTGTTCAGATGATAGAGCCATGACCAATATTGTAGACAGGAGGATAGTTATTGCCACAAGTCCGAGTATTTTGCCAGCCATGCTCAATTTTTTAATTCCTAGTTAATTAACTGATCTTTTCATAATATTTCTAAATTCGAATTTTGAAATATACAGTTTTTTAGGCATGAGAATTGTTACGAGTGCTCATCAGTGCGTCTTTTATCAGCATACGATGATGCGGAATTATCCTAGTTGGAAGTCTTGCAAAAAACCTATGATCGCTGCTTTGGTGGTCGGTTTTTAGATGACCACCCTTAATGGAAACGACAAATCCATGGGATACGTCGTGACGAAACGAATCCAGACTTTCGTAGACGCCGACAAATTTCTTAATTTTTACGTCAAGACCGAGTTCTTCTTTTGCAGAACGCTTTACAGTATCAGTCATTTTCTCAGTTTTGTGTATCATACTACCAGGCAGATGCCAATATCCCTTGTATGGGTTTCTAGTTCGTTTTGTCAGCAAAACGGATTTTCCATCAAATATTACCAAGTCAACACAGGAAAAAGCAAAATATTTTCTAAAATTATCGTATTCTTTTTTTGGGGCTATTCTTATTTTCTGATTTTTTGGCTGTTTTTTCATGTGTTACGAATCAGGACATTCGTTAATTTGAAGTATTTCGATTTTTTACTAAATATTTTAATTTGTTCGTAAAAGCTAAACCCCCATACAGGCAACCCTCAATTGTGAACAAGGTGATTTTTTTAGGATCAGTCATTTTTCAGGGGGGTTTAACACTTGTTCGTAACCAATGCAGGCAAGTGCCAAAACATCCCCATTACCCAGATAAAGGTGCCAAACCTATTTGCATCCCGAACAAAAGCTAAACCCCGGTAAAAATCGATTTTTTGGTAAAAAACTAACAATAACTGTCTGATTTTTTGGTGTTTTTGACACAAACCATACCAGTAAAGATTCTCATTTTATGCGCAAATTCCAAATTCTTTTGCCCTAGTTTATGGTAAAAGGGTGGGTCTTTTTAGATAAAACTGGGCCAAACTTTTCGCAGTGGGACGAGGAAAAGTATCCAAAGTGAATTTTTTATTGGATTGAGGACGGTTTTCTCAAATATGCCATGGTATACGCCAAGCCGCCGCACATTACACCCAAGGCAAGAAAGCCAATGAATAACCCAATTGGCGGAATAAATGAATCCATCACTGCAAGATTTTGTTTGCCAATTTCCCCTGTTGAAAACAAGTCCATTACTCCAGAACCGCTAAGTCCTGCAAATATCATAAGCAGTGTTGTGCCAGTTCCACCCACATTCATTCCTATTAGATGAATCCAAGCTAAAATTTTGGATTTGCCAGAAAAATTTCGTTTTAGATTAATTTCCAAATGACTGTAAAATACGGCAGTTACTGCTATTGCGACAATCAGTATCAGGTAGAACATCAATCCAAGAAAGACCCATTTTGCCGGCCCCTCAAAAGACACGGATAGGAATTGAATCATGTTAACTTTGGTAAAAACAGCCTGGGCGCCAACCATGCTTAGCGCCATTATAGTTATGATGCCGCCCTGCAGTATTGCGGCAATTATGAATCGATTTCCCCAAGTACTTTTGACGTCTTCCACGGAGAATTCTTCACATGGTTGGTTAAAAAGTTCTGTCAGACGCAGATATCGTAAAACGTGATCTATACTGCGGCGGTTTTTTCTAGGATTTTTCTAGCTTCAACTATCTCTATTTCCACAGTTTCCAGCGGATCGTCAACTTGGTTTCTTCTAATTGAGAAAAGCTTTGGTTTTTCAAAGTCCACGGTGCAGTCAGGGCACCCATACACCAAAACCCTATGCTCGTTTGGCGCTTTTGGGTTTGAAAGGCGCGGGTAATACACCAGTCTTGCCCCACAGTCAACACAGTATCTGTTGGCCCTTTTAATTCTGGCCATCGTAAACCTCCTGCATTATTCATAATGTGCGATCAGATATTAGATCCAGACGGTCTAATAGAGTAAACCAAATGGTTGCATCGATCTATATTTCTAAATTCGAATTTTGAAAGATTGAAAATTAAACTCCAAATCAATGTGTCATGAATTGCAAGATGCAAAAACAAATGTTTCAGAACTCGAATTTAGAAAGATTATGCGCCGCCCGTCAGACTTGAACTGACGACCCCCTGATTAACAGTCAGGCGCTCTACCACGCTGAGCTAGGGCGGCAACAGGTTTTGTCTTAGGCGTATGCGATTTAATCCTTACTAAGTTTGAAAATTCGAAAAATTATTTTTCGATACCTTTTGCCTTGTAGAATTGGTAGATTCCATCAAGGAAAACTCGGTGATCTTTGTTTTTGACTTTGGTGTTTGATTGGATTTCTGCTGCAGTTTGTGTTACGTGTTGCAGCACTGGTCCCGATACGACTACCTCGTCTCCTTTTGAGGTGACTTTGGTTGTTCCGTGGATTTTTGCAGTTCTTGGTGCGCGCTCTCCTTGGAAGTTTTCAACTAAGACAAGCTTGTCTTTTGTTTTGACAGTAATTGGAAAGTGCGCATAGACTATTTTCATTTTTATTGTATAGCCCTCAATTACTCCCTCACATAAGGTTCTGATGATTGAAAGTGCGGTGTTTGCAATTGCGTGATATTTTTTCCTCGAGTTTATGGCTGTGATGGTTACCTTGTTGTCTTTGACTTCAAGGCCTACTGGGATTTTCTTGAAATTCTTGTATGTTTTACCTAGTGGTCCCTCAATGTGTAACATGTGTTTTTTGAGTGTAAGATTTACTTTTGCAGGAACATCAAATGTAGCTTGGAATATTTCTTCTTGTTTAGTAGACATATCCAATCAAGAATCCTCCAATTCCCTTGTTTGCAGCCTCGTGGTGTGACATTACGCCCTGGTTTGTAGTTACAAGCATCATTCCTTTGTTGTATGATGGAAGATATTGCTGTTCCCAGTCAACAAATTCACCTTTTTTTACCTTGAATCTAGGTGTAATTGCACCGCATTTTGTAATGTGAGCCAATAGTTGAATCTTGAATTTTCCGCCTCTTTTGTCGTCAATGTGCTCAAATTCGCCAATGTAGTTGTGCTTTTGTAGCGTCTTTAGTACTTCAATGCCAAGCTTTGATGTTGGCAAGATTATGCATTCGCTCTTTCGTCTTGCCTCATTGTTGTACAGAGTATTAAACAAATTTGCTACAATGTTAGTTGCTGGCATTTATCTCACCGGTATTTGGCAAATCCCAAAGAATTTGCAACCTCCCTAAAGCATCGCCTGCAGATGTTCAAATCATATTTTTGAATAACTGCCGTGTAATCGCCACATCGTTTGCACCAGCGTGAGCCTTTGCCGAATTTGTGCTCTTTTCTGCCAGTGTACTTGTATGATCTATCTTTCATTATACAAACGCAACTCCAAACTCGCGTGATAAAAATTCTTTCGCTTCGTCGCTGCTGATGCGGTGGTGCTTTCCAACGCTTGCCTTGTGTCTGCTTCTAAATCTAATACCAAATCCAGGCCTGACAAGAGTTACTGCTGCCTCTAGGCCCAAGATTCCAATTTGTGGATCATACTTTATTCCAGGAATGTCAATGTGCTCTCTAATGCCAAAAGAAACATTACCAAAATCATCAAAGGATCTTCCGTTTAGTTTCTTGCCCTTTGCATCAATCAGTCTTTGTAGTAATTTTCCTGCATCTTCGCCTCTAACAGTTACTGCAACGCCTATTGGTTCGCCTTTTCTTACTCCCCAGTCTCTCTGTGTTCCCTTGGCATCTCTTGCGCAGGATTTTTTGCCAGAGATGGAGTCAAGTGCTTTTTTTGCAGTCTCGATTGCATCGCCGGATTTACCTACGCCCATGTTTAAGACGACTTTTTCTAATCTAATTTTTTTCATTGTGCTATCTTTGTTTGCCATATAATCACGCTACTTGAACAACTGGCTCCTTTTTGCCTACAACCATGACTAGGTCTGCAGGTATTTCGATTTCTCTTTGACCAAATGAAAGCAGTGCTCGTTTTGGAAGAACAAATGTGCCCTCTTTGATTTCTTTGACATCTGCTATTTGACCGGTGTTAATTCCTTTAGTAACAATTACTTTGGCTCCTTTTTCCAGCTTCAAGACTTCTTTAATTTTTTGTTCTGGGACTTGCATGACGCATGTGTCTCCTAATGAAACTTTTTCCTCAGAGAGTAATGAACGCCCATCGTGGAATCCAATCTGGGTTTTTCCCTTTGAAACATTTTGCTTGCTTGTAACTTTGACTAGCTTGACAGATTTTTCAGAACTTTTGATCTTCAGCGGTGTTAGTATGTGACCCTTTCCTGGCACCATTCGATATATGTCAGATATTCCTTCGAGCTCAACTACATCCATGAGTCCAATTCCATGGTGTAATGATTTTCGTTCAACGCCGTCGACTTTGACTTTGCCACCATATATTGCGTATTTTGCCTCTCGCAGAGTTGTCACTAGTTTTAGTGTGTCTCGCAAGAATACTGCAGTTGGAATTGAAATGTGCTTTGAGTGAGGACCAGGCCTTACAGTAACTACGAATCGTGGCTCCTTTCTTGAAATTCCCCAAAACATTGGAGACATCTGACGCTTTAGTTTTTTACTTCCTGCTATTCGTGGCAATTATTTTTCCTCCTTTTTCTTTTCGCTTTTGGTTGGCTTTGATTCTTTGGTTTCTTTTGGTTTTGATTCCTTTGATGGTGCCTTTGCCTCTTTTTTTGGTGCAGGTTTTGTGGTTTCTTTTGGTTTTGCTTCTTTGACTGGTTTTGTTTTCTTTCCTTCCAGTTTGTTTTGTCTCCACTTGTCTTCGGTGTTTAGTTCTGTAACCATGAGGTTTGATGGGTGAATAAAGACATCAAGGTTTCCGCCCTTGAGTTTTTCCTTTTTGACTCCTTCTACAGAGACTCCGTTCTTTGGAGTTGATACGCTGGTGATTTTTCCTGTAACTCCTCTGAATTCTCCTCGGAGTACGCGAATTGTGTCACCTTCAATGATTCTAACGCTGCGCTTGCCGTATTTTTTTTGTAATTCTTTTGAAAGATGGCTACTAAGCTGTCTGCTTTTTACAACGGCAGTTGCCTGGTAAATCATTCGGTTACGAATTGTTGTTGGCTTCATTTTTTTATACCACCATTGATGCCAGGTTTGCAACTCTTGGCCATTTTTCAGAGGCCTCTGCTGCAACTGGTCCTTTTATGTCAGTTCCTTTGATTTCCCCTTCTGGAGTAACTAGCACTGCTGCGTTGTCCTCAAATGAAACGCGAATTCCATTTAATCTTCGAATTGGATACTTTTGTCTAATTATAACTGCGCCAAAGATTTGTTTTCTTAGTTCTGCTGGGCCCTTTTTGACTACCACATTTACAAAATCGCCAACTGAGGCTGCAGGATATTGTGAGTGTCTAGTCTTTGCTCGCTTTACCATGATGATTTCTAGGATCTTAGCACCTGTGTTGTCTGCACACGTGACTCTTGCGCCAAGTGGAAGTACTCTGGTAACATATGGCCTGAATTCCTGTACACCCTTTGCAGATACTGCACGACTTTTTCCGCCAGACATTTTAAGACTTGACCTCCACTACAACAAATGAAACTGATTTTGCAACTGGTCTGCATTCTGCTGCAACTACCATGTCGCCTTCTTTGATCTCTAATTTTGCTGGCTTGTATGCATGAATTGTGCTCTTGCTTCTTGCGTATCGTTTTGTCTTTGACATGTACAATGGAGCTTCTCTTTGAATAACCACAGTATTTTTATTCTTCGCACTGACTACTGTGCCCTCAAAGAGCTTTCCTCTAACACTTAGTGCATCGCCATTGTCCATGACAATTCCATGATACACGTGTTTTGATTCGGTTTGTCCTTTAGCCATTTTTCTTCACCTTTAGTCGTTCTTCTGGTCGCTTTGAGATTTCCAAGCCATCAATTACGCAGCTTTGGGTTTCGTTAATTGTGAATTTCCATTTGGAGTGTTCTTTTGGAATCATTTTCAAACCAGTTTGTGTTTGAATTGTAAATGTTGATCTGGTTTCGTCCACTACCTTACCACTAAATCCGATAATTTGATTATTTGTAGATTCAACAATTTGTGTAGTCAAGCCAATCAACTCATGGTTTGTAATATTTTCTAGTGTAATCATTGTGTTTTAGCCTCGTTTATTCTTGTAAGCATTCTTGCAATTTCTTTTCTATATGCTCTAATCTTTCCGCTTTCTTTTCTAAGTGTTCCTTTTGCCGCCTCGGTTCGTATTTTTGCAAGTTCTACTCTTGACTGCTCTAGTTTTCCTTTGAGGTCTTGCGTGTTTAGCTCTCGGATGGATTTCATCTTTAGTCGGGCCATTTTATTTGAGTTTCTCCTCTACATCTTCCATAAGATCAAGTTTTTCAATTTTTTCTGCGATGATTTTTACTGCTTCACTTTCAGTTCTTGCTTGGAGTAATGCTGCTGCATCCGCTTCTTCTTTTTGTCTTTGCTCAAGTGTTTTTTCTTCTTTTATTCCCTTGAGTTCAAATTCTGGGATGAATCTGTCTTTTTTGGCAATTCTGATTCTCACTCCAATGTATCCCATAGCTGTTGGGATGTGAGTGATATCCTCATCCACAATAATCTGTGCTTGATGCCCTGCACGTGGCAGTATTCCAGCAGAATGTTTTTCAAAGCTTGAACGGTCGCCTCTTAGTTTTCCAGATAATGTGATTTGCACACCCATTGCACCAGCATTCATGATTTGCTGCAGGGTCCACATTGTTGCTCGTCTAAATGCAGTTCCCCTCTGAATCAGGGACGCTACTCTATTGCACATCACACTTGATGTGAGTTCGGGTTGAGAAATTTCGTTTACTGCAATTTGTGGGCTCTTTAATCCAAAGTCTTTTTCTAGTTTTTCAGTCAGGTCTCTAATTCCTGATCCTTTTCTTCCAATTACAATTCCAGGTCTTGTTACGTGCAAGACTACTCTTGTACCAGTTGGCGTCTTGGAGATTTCAACATGTGAGAATCCTGCCTCTTTGATTGCCTCTCTAAGGTAGTCCTTGAGAAGCATCATGTTGTAGTTGTCTTTTATGACGTTTTTTACTGCTGTCAATTCTAGGCTTCCTGAGCTACTAGCTCAATATGTGTTAGGACGTTGTTTTTGGGAGTTGCTCTGCCTTGTGCACGCGGTGTGAATCTTTTTACTATGACTCCTTTGTGGGTGTTTGCACCAACAATTTTGAGTCTATCAAGATCCATTCCCTTGTATTCGGCATTTGCTTCCAAATTATCTAATAGTTTGATGAATTCCCTTGCAGTTTTTTCTGGGTAACGGCCAGACATTACACCTGGGTCAGATCTGTGGCCAACTTCATTTTTGAATCTTCTAAATGGAACTGCGCGTTTTGCTGCAACTACATCTTGCAAGTAATCACGAGCTTTCTCAATTGTCAAGCCCTTTATCGCCTTGGCAACTTCGCGTGCATGTTTGTGGGAAACATCTTTTTCGCGTATTGATGCACGAACATGTTTTGTCGCATCAAAATTTTGAAAAGCGTAATCAAAGTTTCCCATGTTAATCACTTTAATGGCACGTACAGACTGGATCTTGATGCTCCGACTCCAGGTGCGCCATGTACGACTCGCTTGTTTGTTCTAACATATTCTCCAATGAGGTGCCCTATCATCGGGGTGGTAATTGTAACTGGAACGAATTCCTTGCCTGAAAAGACGCTAATTGTAACTCCGACCATGTATGGAAGCACTATCAAGTCTCTGATGTGGGTCTTGATTGGGTTTTTTAGTTTTCCAGCCTTGTCGAGTTTGATTTCTTCGATTAGTTTTCTTTTGCCATCGGTGATACCTCTGGTAAGTGATCTTCTTGATCTTGCCGGAAATATCTCAAATAGTTTTTCTAGTGACATGTTCTGTAGTTCTGCCAGTGGGATTCCCCTATAATCAAATTCTTTAACCATGTATTGACACCTTTATGATTGAAGTTTTTCGGTCCATATTATAGCATTCCTATCTTTGTCGCAAGGTCTCTTGCTTTTTCGACTGACTCAAATTTGACAAATGCTTTTTTGCCAGAAATTGTCTTTGCAGTGTTAACATCAAGGGCATTTTCTTCATAGAGAACTTTGATTGCCTCTTTGATTGTCTTTTTGTCTGCATCGGCATCTACGATAAAGCAGATTCTGTTGTCTTTTTCAATTAGCGCAAAAGTTTTTTCAGTGATGTGTGGTCTTAGGATGATTTTTGTTGCTTGAATTGTATTCATTGCAATACCTCCATCAGTCCAAGGTGTGATGATTTTATCTTTGCAATTTCGGCAATTGCAGATTTTGTGTATACTGTTAGTCTAATTGGCTGAGAACCTGGCGCCAAGTCAAGAATTGATAGGTCGTTTGCGTTTACTACGTCTACTCCCAAGAAGCCACCGCATGCCTTGGCAAGATTTTTTGCATCTTTGGTTACAAAGAGGATGCTTTTTCCAACCTTTGTTTTTCTTCCTCGAATAACTGCTCTGCCAGAACGCGCCTTGCGGCTTTCTAGTCTTCTAATGTCAGGAGTCAGGTGTAACGCATCGAATACTTTGAGTATGTCTTTTGCCTTTGATATGTTTTCGATATCGTCAGACACCACTAGTGGGAATGACTCGACTTTTTCAACTACGTGTCCTCTTGATTCTACTATGTCCTTCGAGGCAGTAGCCGCAATTGCAGAGCAAAGCGCAAATCTATTTTCTTTCTTGTTTAGTTTCTTGTAGATTATTTTTTCAGATGTTGGTGGGTGTGCCTGTCTCCCACCTCTTGTTTGTGAGACGCCTGCACCTTCACCCTGTCTTGGTCCACCACCTCGGATTCTTGCAATTCTTGCTTTGCCGTGTCCTGTTGGAGGATCGTTTGACATTGCAACTACATCCATACCTGCAGTTGGGTGTCGTCCCTGGGACTGATAATGGTGAGAATCTAAATTGACAAATGCTCTGTGAATTACGTCTTTTCTGAACGGAGTTAGAAACACTGGAGGCAGTTCAATTTCTTCCTGCTTTGTTCCAGTTAACGAGAATGTTTTGGCCTTCATATCACAATCTCCAATATGTTTGGCTTGAGAACCTTTGTTGGAATGTCTCTCATTTGCGCTCTGAGCTTAACAAGACGTCGGTATGTTCCAGGGACGGAGCCTTTCAAAACAACATAGTCTCCATTTACGACACCATAGTGTTTGAATCCGCCTGAAGGATTTATTTTAAATTCATTTTTGCCAGTGTTACTCATTATCATAATTCTTTTATTGTATTCAACTCTTTGATGGAAACCTCGTTGTCCGGCACGTGGTACAGTGTACATGATGCTTGCTGGAGAAATTGGACCTAATGAACCAAGTGCTCTTACGCTTTTTCTTGACTTGTGTTGCTTTTTCTTAACACCCCATCTGGTGATTGGGCCTTCGATGCCTTTTCCTTTTGTTATTGATGCGACATCAACAGTTGTGCCAAGCTCAAAGACTTCTTCTACTTTGACTTGTTTTCCGAAAAGATTTTTCAAAAATTCAAATTGTGCTTTGGTATCTCCACCTTTTACTGCGACTTCAAACACATATGGTTTCTTTTGCTCAAGTCCCGCGGTGTTTGGGAATACTGCAACTACTGCAAATAGCTCGTTTACTTTGCTGAGCATTTTTTCTGCTTGTTCCAAGCCGCCTTCTTTTGGTTTTACTGTAAATAATCGCGATACTTCTTTTGGCATGTCACTGCTGTACACATCAAACAATGCGTGTGCACCATCATTGTCATCATGATAACCCCGAATTCCAATTATTGAGATTGGTGGAGTCGCGACAACAGTTCCAAGGCTTACAAGTTGTTTGCCATGGTTTGGTGTTTTTTCTCTATCGTCAATACTGACAATTTGGATGCATCCCACTTTGAATCCTGCATAGCCTAACAGTTTTGGCTGTTCTGAGTTCACTTCAGGCCAGTTTCGAATTCTCGCCTCCATGCTTTTGGCACGTCCCCTAGGTGAGTACGCAAGACTTCCACGACGTGGCTGACTGTATTTCTTATGTCCCATGGATAATCGAAAACCTCGTTAACCCCATTATATACCTAGGGATAACGAATGTTACGGTTTCACTAAACTTGCAAGCGAAAGATAAAACGTGATTCCGCCAATTACAATTCCGACAATCCCGACTAGAATCACCAGTTTAAGAAAATTTTTTGATTTTGTCATCTTGGCACACAAAATCATTGATTTGAGTTTGCAAAGTTAAGAATGGACAGTATTCCAAGCAGTGCCTCTTCCATTCTTACGGTGTCAGTTGCCTGGTTTGGGAAAAAGTTGAGCACCTTTGCATTTGAGATGTCATTTATTCTCTGGCCAAGTATGTCGTACAGCCCTCGATCTGGGCCACCCAAAACCAAAAGCAGTGGCTTCTCAGATCCCGAATAATACTCCAAATGCTTTTGGGTCGCGTTTTTTCCCTTACGCGATGTCATGAGAATGTCTCCCTTCCACTCAGTTAGCAGCTTTAGAAGGTTTGATCGCTCCTTTACTTTGTAGCCCCAGTATTGCTTTATCTCGTTTTCAGAAATTTCCTTCACTGTGACAGTTGGGACCAGGGTTTTGATTTGGACTGTTATTCGTTTCTTTTCGTGTTCCTTCCCATAGTATATGACAGGATCAAACGTTCCAATGTCAAGGAATTTTTTCCCCTTGTGATGCAGTACTACTCCTTCACGGATATCACCTACCTTGAGATATTTCGGGTTTGCCAAAAGCGAGTGATGTGGAATCTGTAATGGATGCAGTATGCCAGCATACTTGAGTTCGTCTATTTTTGGAAAGAGTGCCTTTCGCAAATATTGCGGAGTTTCAAGATAGCGCAGAATCAACGACAGTAGGAATCGGTCTGCCTCGCTTCCGCCGCTTTCTTCGTACAGGTATATTGTATCAATTTTAAAAATTGCGCATGCTCGTGCAATTAAGGAAGCCTTACGGGACTTGTCAAGCTGTGTTGATTCATCCTTGAGTGCAGAGTCTGGAATAGCGATTGAAATTTTCAATATTGATAAACTTATGAGGACGGGACTGGGAATTTTTGCTTTGCAATTTTTGCATAGTTTACAATTTGTTCTTGCGTTACCTTGTCAAACTGTTTTGTAGATGACTGTACGTTTGACATCTTGATGTGATCTGTTCCTTCCTTTTGGTCACTTGCAAGGTATATGCAGGATACGGCTAGTGCAGATGCATCTTCAAGTGACATGTCTGGCTTGTAATTTTTTTCAAGAAAATCATTTGCTTGATCAGAGTTTGCACCAATTGCTACTGCATCATATGCAATGTATGTTCCACTAGGATCAGTCAAAAACAAAGAGTTGCCATTAGAGTCAACTCCGCCAATAATTAGTGCAACACCAAACGGTCTTGCTCCTCCAAACTGGGTGTATTGCTGGCATTGGTCTGCAAGATGTTTTGCTACGGTTTCCACGTCGACGGGTTCGTCATAGATCATCCTGTTGCTTTGTGAAAAGAATCTTGCTGCATCTGCCTGACTTCTCGCATCAGGGATGTATCCCGCTGCTGCAAATCCGATGTGCTCGTCAATTTGAAATATTTTATGTGCTGATTCTGAAATTTGTAATTTTCGTGGTTTTTCTTCGACTGCGATTACGACGCCATCTTTGCTTTTGATTCCAACTGCAATTGCCCCACGCCTTACTGTTTCAATTGCATATTCTACTTGGTAAAGTCTCCCATCTGGAGAAAATATTGTAATAGCTCTGTCATAACCTTGTTGAGAAGGAAGCAATTCAGTTTTCAATGCTTTGAAAGTTTAATTTAAGTCTAGTCATGGGATGTAGCGTGCGATTTGAGATTCCATTTTACGGCCACGAAAATGTCAGAGCGTTTCACGCAAGAACAATAGAGATCACAACTGAGCCTGATCTTACAATACAGGGAGATTGTATTATCGGAGTTTCTGCAGAATGTGGCTGCAAAGACATTCCAAAAAAACTAAAGGAAAAACTAAGAGATAAGCGATCTACAGTCACACTTTCAATTCAAGTAAACGATGAAATTTTTCAAGTTGCTGGGAATGGAAATCCAGATCTGATACTAGAACACCCACACGACATAGTGATTAGGAAAAGTAAGTTTTTGTGCCCAAGGACATTGGCAATAGATTGCGACAAGGCATCAAATGACATTCCACGCAAAATGATAAAGATGTTGCAAAGCCCGCAAACAAAGGGTGTCTTTGTGATCGAAGTTACTTGATCTTTTTTTGTGATGTGTAGTCTTTTGTTTCCAAAGCCTTTGCAGTTGCGCGATTGACAATTTCCATTAGAAGAAATTCTCCGTAACCTTGCTTGTCTGTCTTTTTTTGCAGCGCTGGTTTTTTTGCAATGCCTTCAAGAATTTTTTCAATCTTTGCAGATGTGTTTTCTATGATTGAAGAATACTTGGTGTCAAAATCTTTTGAGGAATGATTCCCAAGAAACTTAGTCGACGTGCCGTAGAATTTTGCAACTGCCCCCCTCACTTCTTCAATTTTTACGATTTCAATTAGGCCTGCTTCTTTTAGAATGTCGATGTGATGTCGAACGGTAGTTATTGCCTTGTTGTGACCTGTTTTTTGCAACTCCTTTGTGATTTGTTCTGCTGTGAGTCTTTTGTGATACAGAATTTCCACAATTTTTGCCCGTGCTGGGTCTTCGAGTGCACGTGCATGTTCAACTGAAATTGTCATTATGCGACTAATTTTGATTGGTTTTTCAAGTAATGTAGACATGATAGCGTTCTGTATTTGGGTTAGCTAAAAGATCAACGTATCACATTTTTTTGTCTAATCGCACTATTTTTTTTATATTACTAGAAATCTCGTATCAAAACCGATAAATTCCCTTTTGCTACTATTAATCTCATACTGGTATCACAAATATGGTATCATGATGATAAATTTGGTAACCCTACAACTAATTTTTGAAATGAATGAATTTTTGAAAATCTGAAACCCCCACTGCCAAACAGGTGCAAAACGCCCCAAAATGGGGTTTTGAAAAAGTTCCAACTAGGGGGAGAATTTGAAATTCGAGTTAAAGCGTCTTGCCAGTAAGCTTTTCGTATGAAAACACGTAGCGCTCCGACATTTTGCGAATTATGTCAGCAGGTATCGAGGGGGCTATCGGCTCCTTTCCTTGCGCTCTGAAATCCTCAAACTGTTTTTGATAGCCGTTTGCAGTGAGCCAGTCGCGAAGAATTTGTTTGTCATATGATTCCTGAATTTTTCCAATTGTGTAAGCGTCCTTTGGCCACAACCGGTATTCATCAGGGCCAATAGAATCACCAAGCAAGATTTCATCGTTTAGCTTGCCGAACTCCAACTTCAAGTCTGCAAGAATGAATCCTGCCGAGTCTGCAATTTCTGACATCAAATTATAAATTTCAATTGATTTTGACTCAAGCCATTCAAATTCCTGTTTTGTTACAAGCCCACGCGTTACGGCAGATTCCTTTGTTACTGGCTCATCATGCTCCGCCTTTGTCGTAGGATCAAATATTGGGCACAGTAGCTTGGCTGCAGTTTCAGTTATCGTCCCAGGAGGCAGATGTATTTCTCTACGCTTCCATCGCGAGGCAAGGCTTCCATAGAAATAGCCACGGACTACACATTCCATTGGGATCATTTTCATTTTCTTGACAATGATTTCGTTTTTTGATACAGTTTTGATATAGTGGTTTTTTACAGGCAGCTTATTGAACCAAAATTCCGCAAACTTGCACAGAACCTCGCCCTTGAGAGGAATCGGGTCGCGGAACTTGACGTCATACGCAGATACCCGATCGCTGAACTGAAACTGTAACTTGCCATCCTCCAAATCATAAACGTCTTTTACCTTGCCAGACCCTACAAACTTCAATTATTTTCCAAGTTTTGATAATTAATCTATCATTATAACAATTTTGAATTGATTTTTTAATCCAGTAATCAATAGAAAAAATATGAAGATCCTTCTTTTGGCATTGTTTTTGTCTTTGGGAGTTTTGCCAGCGTTTGCCCAAGTGGAATCAGATGGGCCAAAAATCAAGGATGACAGTTTGTCAGTTGAGACATACGTAAAAGGAATTCCAAACAATCCAACTACGATGACATTTGTTGGAGATGATATTTTGGTACTGCAAAGATATGACGGTCAAGTACGACTTGTAAGAGACGGAGTCTTGCAAGACAGACTTGTTTTGGACGTTTCAGTTGCAAAGGATGGAGAGCGAGGGATGCTTGGAATTACATCAATTGGATCTACGGTTTATGTGTATTTTACCGCAGCCGATGCAGATGGCGGAAAAGCAATTGAGAATCGAATTTACAAGTACGAGTGGGATGGAAATAGTCTAGTCAATCCAGTTTTGCTAAAGACGCTTCCGAGCGATAATTTTTACCATAACGGCGGAGCGATGACTAACTTTGATGGTCAGGTGTATGCGATAATGGGCGATAATGGTAACTATGGCAGATTACAGAACAGAGCGACAGATTGGAAAAACGACACTAGTGTTATTTTGAGAATTGATCCACCAGGACAATATTATGCGATGGGAGTTAGGAATAGTTTTGGAATTACATTTGATCCCAATACTGGAAATCTCTGGGATACCGAAAATGGAGATGATGAATATGATGAGATCAATCTAGTTCCAGAAAATTTCAACAGTGGATGGATTGAGATAATGGGGCCTGCAAAAAATCAAGAACAGATCGACTCGTTACCAAAATATGGGAATTTTGTTTACAGTGACCCAGAATTCAGTTGGCAAAGACCAGTTGCCCCAACTGCAATTTCTTTTGTAAAGTCGGACAAGCTAAAGGATTACTCAGACAGCGTATTTGTGGGCGATTGCAATACTGGTAATTTGTACAGATTCAAACTCGACTCAGATAGAACGGGTTTTGTCTTCGAGTCACCTGAACTAGCAGACAAGGTTCTCAACATTGGCGAATCGGCAGATGAAATTCTATTTGGCACAGACTTTGGATGTGTGACCGATATTGAGGTAGGTCCAGATGGGCTACTATACATCGTATCACTCTCAGAGGAAAAAATCTACAGAATAATTCCGAAGGTAGTGGCTGAGCAATCCAACCAAAAGCCAGATGCCGGCGGAGGATGTCTGATTGCAACTGCAGCGTACGGAACTGAACTATCCACCCAAGTACAGATGCTTCGAGAATTACGAGACAGTGTCTTGTTCAATACCGAATCTGGGACAACTTTCATGGCAGGGTTTAACCAATTTTACTATTCATTTAGTCCAACCGTAGCAGATTGGGAAAGACAGAGTCCAGTTTTCAAGGAATTTGTAAGAATAGCCATATCCCCAATGCTGTCCACCATGTCCATTCTGAATTACGCCAATATTGATTCAGAGCAAGAAATGTTAGGATATGGAATCGGAGTCGTCTTACTAAATTCTGCGATGTATTTTGTCATGCCCATATTGGCCATTGTGAAGATACGACAGCATTTTAGCAAAAAAAGCAATTAATTCAAAATAGTCATTACCAGTCACGTTTAGCACACCAAAACAAAAATTTATCAATGAAATTTTCCCTACACATAACATGCGAGACATTAATGACATAATGCCCAAGATCCCAAACATGAAGTGGGGCGCTTTAACTAACAAGTACCCTACAAAAAATAACGTAAAGGAGCTAGACCAGCTGCTTCCACACGACAAAAAATGGCACACCGTCTTTGATCTTGAGGACCAAGTCTATGTTGACGATGTACGAGTCTGGAAAAAAGACAAAAAAGATTGGACTTAGGAGCCCATCATTCCAGGAATCTTCGGTGGAATTCTGTACGGCTTTGTTACCGAAATTCCGTTATCTGCAGTAACTTTTACTTGGTGCAACGAGTTTTCAGAGGGTGGAGACAGGATTACCTTTTGTCCAGGAGCCAGAGTACCCAAATTCAACACATGCCCATCACCGTAATTTACAACCACATTAGTTAGCGGTTTTGCACCAATATTTTGAACCATCACCCGAGCAGTTACAAAAAGATTTTGTGGATCCTTGAACGGGTCTACGTCAATCTCATAGTCTTGTGATGAAAATGTTCCCTTGGATAACGAAAAAGCAATGACGCCCCCAATTCCAGCAATTACTGCGATTCCAATTATTATGAAAAATTTGTACGATGAAACCATCAAATGAATAGATGCAAACTAATTTAAAAAATAGATCAACTGGGAATTATTTTCCGCCCTGTTCTGGAATGGTTGAAAGGGTACTTGTCGATATCACGTTTGGAATTTTGCGGATTTGTTTGGTTACGATATCAGATACTATTTTGTGGGTTTGTCCCTGGACCTTGATGAAGATATCATACATTCCATATGTACCGTGCGCCTCTTTTACTCCATCAATTTTGAGAATTTCTCGCATTACATCCATTTCATGGGCCACTTCACATTTTACCAAGACAAACGCAATTTCCATTTTATTCGCCCTTCATTTCCTCTCTTGTCTTGAATACAGGCTTTATTCCTAGCGTAGAGTAATCACCGCTAGTACACGTAAAGCACATGGAGTCAAGCGGTATGCCAACTGCGTTTGCCAGATTTTCTGCATCATTGTATCCCAAAAAGTCAGCCCCAATGTCTCGGCGTATTTTGTCAATTACTTGTTCATCAGTAACACCGTCACCTATTATTCCAGTCGCCAATTCGTCTTGTGATGGAAAGTCGATTCCGGCATAGCAAGGATACTTGATTGGAGGATATGTGATTAGCATGCTGATCTTTCTTGCACCTGCTCGCCTTAGTGCTTTTATGATTGCCTTTGAGCTCGTACCTCGAACTAAACTGTCATCTATTACAACCACGTGCATTCCAGCAATGATTTCTGTAATTGGTATAATCCAGCGATTTATTTCGACTCGGTCGCTTTGGTGCGGCTCGATGAAACTTCGCAGTGGTCCCTTTTTGCTGTACCTGTCCTTGAGCAGTCCTTCATCAAATTGTATTCCAAGTTCCTGCGCATATCCCAATGCCGCAGGTCTTGCAGAGTCCGGGACCGGGATTACCAAGTCTGCATCCTTGATTGGAAACTTTCTGGCTAGAAACTGACCGATTCTTTTTCTTGCGACATAGATGTTTGTTCCCTCCATTCTAGATGTTGGGTGTGCAAAATATGTAAATTCAAATGAGCAGTGTGCGTGCTTTTTTTCTTCTGAGAACATTTCAGATTCCATTCCAGAATTGCTAAACTTTAGTAATTCTCCTGGAAGAACATCACGAACAAGTTTTGCACCAATTGCAGTTAGTGCAGATGATTCAGAGGCAACAATCGTTACCTGTCCGTCTTCTTTTGAGCCAAGAACCATTGGCCTAAATCCACGCGGATCGCGTGCAGCATACACTGCATTATCATCAGATACAAAGGTAAAGCAATACGAGCCAGCCATCTCGTTTTTTAGAATAGATAGTGCACTTCCCAGTTTGCCGTTTGTCGACATTAATGAGACCAGCCTTTGAGCGGCAACCAGAGTATCGCTTGCATTTTGCGGGGTAAACGTGCATCCCCCAACTAGGTTTGCAAGTTCCGCGACATTTGCTATCGTTCCATTGTGGGCAATGCACAAATCCTTTACCTTTAGTGGCTGGGCGTTTTCCAGGTTGCTTTTTCCAACAGTAGAATATCTCACATGGCCGATTGCTGCAGGCGATGCGTATTCTTCAGTGATTTTTTGATACTCGCCTGATGCGCCAGATACAAGCCCTAGTCTTTTGATGGGTGCTTTTTTTGGGATTGCGATTCCCCACGCTTCTTGGCCTCGGTGTTGTAATGCACGCAATGCGTCAATTACCATTGGGATTACGTTTGTTCCATCTCTACTGAAAATACCAACCACGCCGCAGTTTTCTTTAACCATGCAAAACCAAATCCTTCAGTGAATTAAACCACTTGTCATGTGCCTTATCAACGCTTAGTTTTACAATTACCTTTTTGCTTTTGGAAAACGTGATGTTTTTTCCCTCAAACTTGCCAATGATGCCAAAGGTTACGTTCTTTGCTCTGAGATAATCCAGCACTGCATCAAGGTTTGATTTTGATACAGATAACAAGTACCTAGAATGACTCTCAGAAAACAAAATCTTGTCATCGGCTAGTTTTGACGACGGCACGTTGTCAATCGATACAACACATCCAATGCCGCTAGTCATAGCAATCTCAGATATCGCAATTGCCAGCCCTCCCTTTGAGCAGTCATGGACGTTTTTTGCCCACTCATTTTCAATTATGTGTAGTACTGACTCCATGTTTCGTTTTGATTCGGCAAAGTCAACTACAGGGCATTTTCCGCCAATAAACTCGTGAATGTACTCATAGTATTCAGAGCCGCCGAGCTCGTCTTTGGTAGATCCAACCAGAATCAGAATGTCGCCTTGCTCTGACTTTTGCGAGTGCAGTGGCTTTTTCTCAATTAGTCCCAGGACACCAATTAATGGGGTGGGCTTGATTGGTCCTTGCGGGGTTTCGTTGTACAGGCTCACTTTTCCCCCAACGCATGGGATGCCAAAGTGTTTTGAAAATTCAGAGATTCCCTTTAGCGATTCTAAAAACGTCCAAAAGATTTCTGGGTTTTCAGGATTGCCAAACTGCAGATGATCAACCATCCCAATCGGGGTAGCGCCAGTACACACCACGTTCCGGCAAGCCTCCTCAAAGCACCCGATTGCTCCGTTTTTTGGATCAATGTAGCATTGCTTTGGGTTTCCGTCAATTTTTGCAGCCAAGTATTTTCCGTTATCCAAACGCAGAACCGCAGAATCCATTCCAGGCTTTACCACTGTTCTTATTCCGACTTCGTGGTCATACTGGCCATACACCCAGATTTTGCTTGCGATGTTTGGGCTAGATAGCAATTTCATGGTAGCTTTAGAAAGATCAGAGACAGATTTTGGTTCCGTCTTTTTTTGCAGTTCTTTGAGATATGTAGGCTCCTTTGACGGCCTGTCAAGAAGCGGCGCATTTGCAACAATTTCAGCAGGCATGGATGCAACAATGGCATTGTTGTTTCTGACCTTCATTATTTTGTCAGACGTCACCTTGCCGATAACAGAACATGTGACTCGGAATTTTTTGCAGATAGATTCTAGTTTTACAAGTTTTTTCTTATCGGTAATGATTAGTATTCGTTCCTGGGATTCAGATGTCATTATCTCCCTTGGATTCATGTCAGATTCCCTTGTGTGGACGCGGTTCACGTCAAGCTCAATTCCAATTCCAAGAGTGTCTGCAGTTTCTGAAATTGCGCACGAAAGCCCGCCTCCGCCCAAGTCCTTTAGCGCCTTGATGCAGCCCTCGTTTCTTGCTTCAAGTGTTGCCTCGATGATCAATTTTTCAATAAAAGGGTCCGGAATTTGTACCGCCGAGCGGTCTTCGGTCTCAAGGGAATCAGATGCAAACTGAGCGCCCCCGATTCCATCTCGCCCCGTAGAGCCTCCAAGTAACACCACCATGTCGCCCGCATCAGCGTGATTTTTGATCAGATTTTCTTTTTTGCCAAATCCAATTGACGCAACATCAACTAGCGCATAATTTGTATAACATTCATCAAACTCTACTTCACCGCCAATGGTTGGAATGCCAAGACAGTTGCCATAGTCGGCAATTCCAGTTACAGCATTTTTGAACAGCCATCTTGCCTGGGAATCTTTTTCTATGTTCCCAAAACGAAGCCCGTCAAGAAGCGCAATCGGTCTTGTGCCTGCAGATAAAATATCGCGAATAACCCCACCCACCCCAGTTGCAGCACCGCCGTACGGCTCAACAGCAGAGGGATGGTTATGACTTTCTATGTGGACAGTTATCACATATCCGTCTCCGACATCTAGCACTCCAGAGTCAAATCCCTTTTCCCGGATTACACGAGGTCCAGACATTGGAAGCATTTTGAGATGCTTTTTTGAAGACTTGTATGAACAGTGCTCAGACCATTCTGCTGCAACAATGTGCATTTCTGTGTCGTTTGGTTTTCTTTTAATTTTTTTTGAAAGATAGTCTAGCTCTTGTGACTGTAGACTCATTTTCTTGCACCAACGGTAGTAATCAAAGACTCAAAAATCACAGATGCAGGTTTGGAATCTTTCGGATTGATTTCAGCCTCAACTGCGCGCTCAGGATGAGGCATCATACCAACCACGTTTCCCTCCTTGTTGCAGATTCCAGCAATGTCAAAAACAGAGTTGTTTACGGATTCGCCGTACCTAAACACAATCTGGTTGTTTTTCTTTAGCATGGAAAGCGTGGCCTTGTCGACATAGTATCTTCCCTCGCCGTTTGCAATAGGGATTGGAATTCTCTCCTTGAGTGCAAATTTGTTGGTAAACGGAGTCTTGTTGTTTTCCACTATGAGTTCAGTCCATTTGCACATAAAATTAAGCGATGTATTTCTCAGCAACACCCCAGGCAAAAGCTCAGACTCTACCAATATCTGAAATCCGTTACACACCCCAAGTACCGGCATTCCCTTTTCTGCCATCCTTTTTACATCAGATATTATAGGACTGTGCGCTGCAATTACTCCTGCCCTCAGTCTGTCACCATAAGAAAATCCGCCAGGTAGGACAATAGCGTCTAGATCCTTTGGAAGCTTGTCCTCATGCCAAAAATATTTCACATCTAATTTGAAAACATCAAGTAAAACGTGGTACATGTCGCGATCGCAATTACTTCCGGGAAATACGACGATGCCGACTTTCACACTGTGATTTGTACGACGCCATTAATTAATTAAATCACAAGATTTGGCAGTCTGTCCTCAAAAGAACATACGGTAGGAATCACAACAAACCTTTTTTATCTTCAAAATTCCCAAAACGAATCATGGGTCAAGTCAGAGACATAATGAACAAGCACGTAATCACCATATCAAAGGAAAAAACGTGCTTGGAGGCAGCATCCCTTCTTCAGGAAAAAGACATCAGTTTTCTAGTCGTGGCCGAAGGCCAAAACCCAGTAGGAATACTAAGCGAGGCAGACTTTGTTAGAAAGATCGTAGTCAAGAACAGGCTTGCATCCGATGTCCCAGTATCTGAGATAATGTCACCCAAGTTCAGGTGGGTTGAGCCAACCACTCTAATTGAGGACGCGGTGCAAAAAATGCTAAACAACAACATCCGAAGGCTATTGGTACTTGAAAACGAAAAACTAGTAGGCGTAATTACGCAGACTGACCTTGCATCATATCTAAGAAGCAAATTACTAATCGACGGGACAATAAAGTCAATCGGGAAAGACGACTAGCTCACGGTAAACGTGACCTTGCTTACCATCGGATTGTAGATTCTAAGTTCGTTGCAGAGTTTTCGAACTGTTTCTTCTGCTGCTTTTTTGTTGGTTGTGTTTATTTGGAATTTTAGCATTTTTGCAGATCGTATCTTTTTGACCGACGAGTAACTTCCCTTTAGCACCAAATCGTTTAGAATTGTAGCGCCTTCAGGATCACTGATTCCGGGTTTGTTTTCAATTATAACCTGAACCTCAAACAACGGCATGAGTAGTTTTGCCTTTGCTGTAATATAATAATCTAGGCTCTGCCAATTAATTTAATCACATATTTGACATAGCCAATTTATAGTACGTCAACGACTCAAGAATTGCAGTGACTCGCCACAGATACTGGAAGATAACGTCAGATGATATTCAAAAATATGACTATGATCAAAACAAGGTACTAAACTGGGAAATCAAAGGCGTAAAGGAACCAGAAGAGGATGCAAGGTTTATCGGAGTATTTTTGTACAAAAGAGGGACGCCGATTGACTACACTCCGACAAAAGGACTAGTACTATACCACAACAACATTTCAAAAAAAGAAGTTGAGGAAGCTACAAAATTCATCAAAGACAAATTCGGTGGAGATACAAAAGACAAGGGAACTCGCATATTTTTGGAAGGCTCTAAAGAGATTTACTCAGGAAAAGAAGTAGGCCAGCTTGCAAAGGACTTGGAAGCACGGTTTGACCTCAAGTCCACCATCTCAATAGAGTTTGAAAGCCTCACAGAAGAAGAGCGGAAAAAAGCAGGCCTGCCAGACGCAAAACTATTGCCAATACCTGGAAATCACAGCTAAAAATCAGTAACCTAAATAGACATTTAGCGCATTAAAACATCAAATGTCGGAACTACATGGAATTTTTCAGCACGTAGCAGAGCTGCGAAAGAGGGTAACAAGAATAGTAATTGCAGTAGTCGTCATCATCGCAGTAATTCTGACTTTTAGGTTGGAGCACTTTGTTTACAGCGGAATTACACTTTACTACCCAGTTCCAGAGCCAATCAACAACATTGCAGCACAGATAACAAACCACATGCGTCAAGAACTGGTGCCAAAAAGCGTTCAGCTAATCCAGACAGCACCAGGTCAGGCGTTTTATGCACAAATGTATGTTGCATCAATTGTAGGAATTGTGCTTTCCATGCCAATCATCATAAGAGAGTTTACCGCATTTATCAGACCGGCACTGAAGGAGAGTGAAATCAAGGCGACCCGCTCAATAGCAATTCCGGCGTTGGTTCTTTTTGTAGCAGGGGTGGTGTTTTCGTATTTCATAGTGATACCATTCATGCTGAATTTTCTGTACCAGTACGGGGAAGCATCCGGTCTTGTTACGTTTTTGAACGTGATTGATTTTGTATCGTTTGTTTTGCAATTTCTGCTTGCATTCGGAATTGCATTTCAGCTTCCACTGATCATGTATGCTGCAACAGCGTCTGGAATTACGGATGCCAAGTTTTGGCGCAGAAATATTCGATACGCAATTGTGATTTTAGTAATTGTCGGTGCGGTGGTTACACCAGACGGAAGCGGCGTTACAATGTGGTTTATTTCAGGGCCCATGATTGCGTTGTATCTTGCAGGCATGACAGTAATAGAGAGACGGGAATTTAGAATTAAAAGACTTCAACAGGGCTAGATTCGAGGGAATTTTTTAATTCATCTTGAATCGTAGAAAAAATACGATTTTGTCCGTTAATAGTTTTTTGAATCCCACAAGTAGACTTGCCTATTTAGTTTGATTCCATCAGATTTGTAAAGAAAATCAGGCTTCACCTAATAATTTTTGTAGATTTTTCCTCTATGATCAGTCTCCACGACAAAGATTATCATTTTGCCTTGCTGTAAATCCAAAATTACTCTGTAATTGCCCACTCGAAGTCTGTAAAATGGTGAATTTGTTAGTCTAATCACAGTTTGGAATGGATCTTCTACACAGTCCAATATGGAATCATAAATTTTTTGTGCATTTTTTGTATCAGTTTTTTCTAACTGCTTGACAGATTTCTCAGACCAAATTACTGTCCAAGTCATCCTATTTTAGCCCTAATTTCTTTTTCACTTGTTCTGACGTATACACACGCCCCGCCTTGATGTCCGCCACACCCTCTTCAATGTTCTTGATTATTGCCTTGCTCAGTACATCATCTTCTTGAGTAATTTTTAAGAGTCTAGCAATTACGGTTTCATAGGTTTCTCCAGGATGATTCATTTGTTTTCTGAGATCATTTTTGATCTTTTTAGAGAGCTTAATCGTACTTTGTTCCATAGTATACCACAATATACCATAGTATAATATAAAAAGTACGTGTTATTTTAATTAAAGTTCGTATCGATTCATTTAGAACAGTACGTATTGTAACTAGTTTTGATTCTCCCGTTTTATTTTCATTTGCCATCGAACCTTGAATAATCATCACAAAAGCCATCACGGAATCAAATTTCAGCAGGTACTGATTCGCTGACCGGTAAAAGACTTAAATCTCAATCTCACGATACTAGTAAATAATGATATTACAAAATATCACAAACGCCATGCCAGGCGGCTCTGAATGGATTTTCATCATCATAGCAGCAGGACTATTGATATTTGGCGCAAAGAAAATCCCAGAACTAGCAAGAACGCTTGGAAAATCCAAGGGTGAGTTTGAAAAGGGAAAAATAGAAGCAGAAAAAGAACTCAAAGACTTAAAAGAAAAGAAAGACTAATTCTCTGCCAGTTTGGTAAATTCATCAATTATTTGGTTAAACTCTGTTTTGATCTTTTTTCCCGAAAACAAGGATAAAATTCTCAAAAACCCTCCCAGCTTGACATCAGCATCAACTACTAGCTTTGTCACTTCGCCTACCTTCTCGTATTTTTCCATAATGTGAGTGCCCTTTGCGTCGCCACCAATTACAAAAACTTCATGCGTTTCAGGGTATTTTGTGACGTGTTTTGTCATCATTATGAATTCCCTATTACCAAGTCGGAGGTGTTCTTCTACTACTGCGGTGTTTTCCCTAATTGATCTAATTCTAATTGACGGAAAATACTGCGGCATGATGTTTTGAAAGTTTTCAAAGTTTGCCACAATATCAAAGACATGGTGTCGCTCCGCATTGATCATCCTTTCAATGTGAACTTTGGGCAATACTACCTAAGTTCCCCATCTTTGGTATAAATTATGTTCAATGCCAAACTGGTCAAGGCATTTTCCAACAGTGTGATCAATGATTTGCTCAATTGACTTTGGTTTTGTATAGAATCCAGGAACCGGTGGTAATATCACGACCCCAAGTCGTGCAAGCTTGAGCATGTTTTCCAAGTTTATGGCAGTAAGAGGTGTTTCCCTTGGTACCAAAACGAGCTTTCGTGACTCCTTTAGCGTTACTCCGGCTGCTCTGGCCACAAGCGTTTCGTCATAACCGTTTGCTATGCTGGACAGAGTCTTCATGCTACATGGAATCACAATCATTCCGTCTGTTCTGTATGTGCCACTTGAGATCCCAGACGCCAGATTGGAGTCATCAGAATACTGGGTTGCCAGGTTTTTTACATCATCAAGTTTGTAGTCAGTTTCCATGGCAAGGCATTTTTTTGCCCATTCCGTGATGACCAGATGTGTTTCAACCCCGCATTCTCTGAGTTCCTCAAGGATTCTCACACCGTAGACTACTCCTGTGCTTCCCGTAATTCCAATTACAAGCTTCATTGGTATAATTTGGCAGCGTGATTATTTTAAGCTGTAACGAGCAATCTGGCAATCAGTACTAGATTTGTACCTAGTTTAACTCGGCCTTTAGTCCAAAGAAGTTTAATTATATTACCTAAGATTCGAAGTCAATCTATCCATGATAAGGCCTGCAGAAATTCACAAAATTGCAGACAATTATTCTGACTTGAGAATCGGGGTTTTGGGAAGCCATTCTGCGCTAGAGGTAATGGATGGGGCAAAAGACGAGGGGCTAAAAACAGTTGTAATTTGCCAAAAGGGTAGAGATATCCCATATCGAAGATTCGAAAGAATTGCAGATGAGATAATAGTAGTAAACAATTTCAAAGACATGGCGTCGCAAAAGATGCAAAAACGCCTAGTTGATACAAACACGATAATTGTTCCACACAGGGCGCTGACAGCATACTTGGGATACGAAACCATAGAAAGCAAGTTCAAGGTCCCGATTTTTGGAAACCGCTCACTGTTCCAAGCAGAGGAGAGAAGTTACAAGAAAAACCAGTACTATCTGCTTGAAAAATCAAACGTCAGATACCCAAAGCTTTTCAAAACTCCAAAAGACATCGACAGGCCGGCAATCGTAAAGGTCCAAGAAAAAGGCAGAAAGTTAGAGCGCGCGTTTTTCACGGTGTCATCATATGCAGATTATAAAATAAAATCAGAGGATAGGATCAAAAAAGGAATCATAGCAAGAGACGACCTCAAGAAGGCAAGCGTTGAGGAACTGGTGATTGGAACGTACATGAATTTTAATTATTTCCACACGCCCATTTCAGACCAGGTTGATTTTATCGGAATAGAGCGCAGGCTGCAGACAAACGTGCATGATTATAATGCAATTCCTGCAAAGCAGCAGCTTGACATCGATATAGACATACAAAACATCGAAGTAGGTCACACACCTGCAAGCATAAGGGAGTCATTATTAGAAAAGGTGCTCAAAATGGGAGACAAGTTTGTGGCAGGTGTAAAGAAGGTGTATCCTCCAGGAATAATAGGCCCGTTTTCACTACAGAGTGTCATTACAAAAGACTTGGAGCTAGTAGTGTACGACGTGTCACTGAGGGTCCCAGGAAACCCAATTGTTGCAACCACCTCACCATATACAAAATACCAGTACGGTGAAACATTTGGCGTTGGAAGAAGGATAGCAATGGAAATCAAAAAGGCAAGCCAAGAAGGAAGGCTTGCCGAAATTCTTACCTAGACTTCGAGGCTTTTCTTTAGGAGAGTTTTCCTCACAAGAATTGGAATGTTGTAAAACACTCCCAGTGCAACTGCGTCAGATGCCCTGTAGTTCCTAAGGACGATGTCTTTTTTGCCAGTGAAGTAAAGATTTGCGCGTAAAACGTTGCCGCTCTCATAGACTTTGACCTTTACCAAGTACAGCTCATTTTCTTCACAGAGCTGCTCAATCATGTTGTATATGGTTGGAAGGTTGTCGCGTTTTCCCTCAACAAAACTCTTGATGTGTCTTGCCACCTCGCCAGAAAATGCGCGCATGTGAAATTCTTTCTTGTCGTCAGACTGGAGAATGATTATTCCTTCTAGCGCATATGGATCAATAAATCCAACATGTGTAATTTTTGCAGTAGAGTAATCTGGCTCTTCTTTTTGATCTATGTCCAACTATTCCCATTGAACTTTATTTCTTATAAAGATACGACGTATTTCTCAAAAAAATGAACAAGTTATCAGTCCTACGCGGCTCTTAAATGCAGAAAATACAAAATTGGAATATGCAAATCGACGTACCACTTCCGTGTCCATCGTGCGGTGGAAAAATGTATTCAGTCGGATATGAGGCAACACTGAAGATATTAAAAAACAGAACTTGGCACGTATGCAAGGAATGCAAATTCACAAGAAACGTAGAAGAGTTCAAAAAAACACTTTGTTGTGCATGACAGAGTGCTCAAATTTCTTTAGAATTTTAAAAGATACGATTTAATCACACCGTAAATCAGGCAGTAACAATGTCAAAAGACGACACCCGGCGTGACGGCAGACTTTTGATCACTTTGGGCTTTGCAAGCATAGGAATCTTGTTTTTAATTTATGCAAGACTTGGCGGAACAGCAGTTACGCCAGATGCAGTATCTGCAATTGAAAGGATCGGACTAGCATTTTACATAATGTTGCTTGTAGCACTTGGCGCAATTGCATACGGCATGTATCAGTACCACAAGCAAAAAATTCTCAAAAATGAAGGGGATCTTTTGTTAATTGTTGCGCAAATCACTTGGAATTCCAAGTCAAGAAAGATATTTTTGGCGACATTTGTCGCATACGGCGTATTTTTTGCCCTAACATCTGGAATTTTGGTGTACCAGCCAGACGTCATTTTCTCAAAGCACTATGACGTTGCAGTGCCATCGGTGCACATAACTCCATGTTGTGGAGAGGTAGGCTATGTTCCAAAGATTACAGTATACATCACAGAACAGGTAGGACTACAAATAATTCCAATAAACCTGATTTTGCAGATAATCGTTTCATATTTGGTTGGACTAAACATGTCAATTGCAGTAAACGCGTTTTCCATTTTAAAAAAGAACACAGGTATCGGCGGATTAGCTGCGATAACTGGCCTGTTCATCGCATGCCCAACATGTGCAGGAACATTTCTTTCATTGTTTGTTAGCGCATCAGGTGCAATTGCGTTTACTCTGGCAATTACGCAGCTTCAAACAATATTTATCGCCGTGTCAATTCCTCTTTTGATAATAACGCCAATAATAATGGCAAGAAAAATCAGAAACAGCGGATGGAGCTGTAAAATAAAATCCTAAGTTACAAATTTTTTGACTTCGGGAATTTGCCAGTTTCCAATGTCATATCCATCACGTCGCAAATACTTGAGCGTGAGCTTGTATATCAGCTCGTCATGATCAACTTGCGCCAGTATGTCAGACCAGAGGATTTTCCCGCTCTGTTCTATTGTTTTTTTGAATTCAGGGTTTAGGGATTCTGCGATTTGCACACACTGATCAAAGGTCTTGCCGTTTTTGTACGCCCTAGTACGGGTATCACAGCTGTTCACAGGTATCATAAAACAACGAAGAATAAAAGCTTAAACTCAGGATAAACTTTTGAGTTTCTCAACCACGATTTTGAAGATCTCGTTGTTATCAAGCAGTATGCATGGCAGATTGTTCTCTGCACACGCCTGACCACTTTCCGTATCTCGTGTCACTAGGATCATTTGGTTTTCCCGCGCATAGTTAATTATGGAATAGTCAGTGCGGAGTTTTTTTCCCTCGGTAAGTAGTTTTTTTACAGAATATGCCTCATAGCCAAGGTTACGCAGTTTTTCATCCATTCCGTCGTCCATTTCATCGACAAGTATTTTCATTCCGTTCTTTGGAGTTTATTTTTCCGTATTTATCTTTATGAGAATTACGGGGCCATGGTTCCAAGTACCAATGGCAGAATAACTGACAAACCAACTATCCCACCAAGTAGAAGAATTACGTTCTGCATGTCCATAATACTGCTACGTGCAGGTATATTGTAATGTCAAGGTTGTTTAGAATAAACAGATAATATCTACAGATGCATTGTGATTTTTTTGGCACGGTTAATTATTGCCATTTTTTTAGTCACGCTAAGCTCAGGCTCTAGTGTAAAGTAGACTGTTTTTCTTTTTGGATAAATCACTATCTGGGTTACCTTTTCTCGCTCAACTTGGACGTACCTTACCTTGCCTAGGCCTTTGTCAAATTCTTGCCTCATTTTTCGCCTTTGGGCAACCTGAATGCAAAAGTGTTCTTCTTCTTTTTGGGTTTTCAGAGAGGTCTTTCCTTTTTTCATTATTGACTCCAGGATGTTTCCCTTTAGATCTATTACTGCAGCAAACCTCATACTTGGATCCATGCTTACCAAGTCCTCTACGATTTCAGTCAGAGTTGCCTTTTTGTACGCATTCAATTTCTTGCAACTAAAAATCCGCCCCATATAATTGCTAGAAATGTTGGGAGAGAATTTCTGATCGGTATCATCTTTGCAATAAAAATTAGAAATGTGTTCATTATTACAAAATTTTGCAGATCAGCGATAGTTTATGACTCAAATGTGCAAACGGCGTTCATTTGAAGATATCCTCATTTGTGATTTTTTTCAGATCAGTTGCTTCTTTTTTTATTCCTTGTTCCAATTCTTTTTTACGCTTTTTTAATTGCCTTATTTTTTGTGTTTCCAGTTTTTTTGCGTCAGATATGGACGACTTTTGTTCTATGAGTTGTTTTTCAATCTGGGATTTTTCCTTGCGGATCGAATCTAGTTCAGATTCGGTAGACGCGATTTGTTGCTCCAGTGCTTTTCTTTCCTGGACAATCTTATCTAGCAGTTCGGTTTCCTGATTTAATTGCGATATGGATAACGCAGTTTTTGCGATTTTTTTCTTTTGTTCTTCAATTTTGTTAGTGAGAAGAGATTGTTTTTCTTTAGACGATTCTAGGTGTTTTTCATAGTTTGTGATGTTTTTGAGCAATCGTGCTTGCTGAGATATCTTGGTAGCCTCTTTTCTTACCTGTGCGGCAAGCTCGGTTTCTTGTGATTTTGTGGCACGCAGAATAGATTCGGATTCGGCACGAATGTTTTCAAGTCGTTCTTTTTCAGATTGGATACGCTGGGCAACTTTTACCTGCTCTGCAATCCTTTGGCGCTCCGTTTTGACTTCTTGCGCAATTTCTTGCTCTTCTTTTATCATTTCTGAGGAGATTTTCCGGTATTCGCTTTTGACATAGTTTAGTGTATTTTTTTGGTTTTGCAGATCATTAGATAGTCTGGTTTGTTCTTGCTGTAATTGTAGAACTATTTCGTCTCGATCTTTTTTTGCTTTTTCCAGCTCAGATTCCTGAGTTTTGATTTGCTCTGCAATCTTTGTTTGCTCCAGTACGCTTTTCCGCTCCAGTTCAATTTGTTTCTCAAGTCGTGCATGTTCGATTTTGACCTGTTTTTCAAATTCCTGCCTATTCAAAATTATTTGCATTAGCTTTGATTGCTCGATTTTGAGTTTGTCAGACTCTATTTTTTTCTCATCGAGTTTTTCTTGTTCAGTCTTGATCTGATCTCTGACTTGCTCCAACTCATTTGGTTGCACCGGGGGTTGCCAGCCTTTTGGCATCGTACCTTGTGAGAGCCCTGGCTTTTCAGGTTGCACATGTGGCTTTGTGTCAAGCTTGGAAATTTTCTCATTTAGGAACGATTCCAGATTTGTTATCTTTTGGTTTGCAAGCATCACTTGGGATTTTAGGTTTTCAATTGTTTTGCTAGAATCTGGTTTCTGGTGCAAACCTTGTAGATCAATTTTTTCTCCAAGCTTGTTTTCAAGATACGTTTGGTCTGAGCGATAGAGAGTTTTTCCCTGCTGAATGCTTTCCATGATGAACTGCAGCCTTCCAGTGTCACCATTTCCAGATGCCATCAAGTTCTGCACTTTTGTTAGGAGATTTTCTTCTACTGGTAGCTTTTGAGCAACACCTATCTCACCGGCAAATTTAGCATCTAGATATTTTTTGTCAGAATCGTAAAGACTTCTTCCATCTTTTAGCACAGTTAGAATGTGATGTAGTCTTCCATAGTCACCTTTACCAGAAGCTATTAGCTTCTCAACAAAAGATCGGGTCTCGTCTGGCGATAAGATGGCCATTCTCTTCCGATTTTTTATACAGGACTGGTATTTTAAGAACTCAAAACTTGAATTAATTTAACAAAACATGCACTAGAACATACCTCACAAAATAATTTCATTTTAGGACTATTCTGTCAATTACTTCCCATTTTTCCACGTTCTTGGAGGATACGACTACGGTGATTTTATCAAACGTTAATTTTGATTTTATTTTCAAGTCATCTATGATTCCCTGTTTTTGAGAATCGTCCAGTTTTTTGTATATGAGACTGATGTGTGGATTAAATTCGTATTTGGCGTTTAGGGGAATGCCTTTTTTTATCGTGTTGTGGATTTGCTTTAATTCCTGATTTTTTTCCACATTGATAAACACAGTTTTCCACAGATTGTCAGAAAAGTCCAAATCCATTGTTTCCACCGTAAATTCTTTCATGTCAGCACAGTTTCTAACGGCAGACTTTGCAGCAGAAACATTTCGTACTCCGCTATACACGGTGATGTGCGGATTAAACGTTGGGGAATTGTATTTTTTTGCAAGCTTGCGGATTATTTGGATCAAATATTTCGCGTCTTTTGCCGTAGGCTCAACCCAGATAGAATACATCAGACCATCTTTTGTGTGACAATTGTCCGGTATTCAGAATAATCAGTTGCCGAATAATCTTGCTCAAATTCCTCAGCAAAGACAGAATCAGTGACAGCAGTAATCAAATGCGGAGTCATTGGCGCTGTTATTATAACAGACGGTGCAGAGTGGATTTGGATTTTTTCTGCGTTTGTTTGAAGATTTTTTTCTCGGTATTCGATAGTTCCAGATATCAGAATGTGTTTTGATTCAAAATCATGATAATGGCCACCTCGCGAAAATCCTTTTTTTGTTTCTACCAAATTGATCCTTTTGTCACCGTATCTGAGTACCAGTATTTTTCCACGAATGTCGCTTGATTCTTTTTCAAATTGCAGTTCCATGGTCTTGTAAATTCTATGCGGTTTTCCCTACGTTTAATGTCAACGAAAGTGTCGGGGACAATGCAGAAGGATCATCGATGCTTTCCCAGACAAATATTGTCGCAGTGTATTTTCCAGTCTCGTCTGGAGTCCAGGACAGTGCAGGGCTAAAGGATTGTGTTGGAACTAGTTTTCCAGTAAGCCAAGACAGGGACACGGTAACGCCGTCCTCATTTTGTATTTGTACGATATAAGCAAAGTCTTGCTCTATGTCCTGATTGTTTCTTAGGTCTGCAGTTATTTGCACCTGCTTTCCAACCTCGATTGATCTTATATTTTGTTTATCACCAAGTATGATTGGGGATTCGGCATACGCATGATTCAGAATTGATATGGTCAATAATCCAAATATCACAAAACCATAGTATTTCATACAGGGGATTGCCCCGGCCCTTTTGATAAGTTATTCTAATAGGCAGTAGCGTTTTCAGCGTGTTTTACGGCGCATTCAATAGAGCAAAAGCTTGACGCTCGATTTTGGAACTCTTTTCCACAGTTCTTGCACTTCACATATTTAAAATCTAAAAAATGAAATAATAAATTAACTGTGAAATCCCAAAATTGGAAACAAACCTAAATTCCATGATTTGTCAATTTTTGGGGCTTTGGAATCAATGATTTTAGATAGGTTATCTCGGAATTGATTCACTCGCGCATTCCCACTAGTTTTTCAATTCTATTCCTTGGCGGAATGGAGTCAGACGTACCCGGCACAGACCAGTAAGGCGGCAGAATCATAACAGATTCCAAACTCATGCACACATGATAGAATTATCGCTTAAAAGAATCACTGATGATTCATCAGTATTTTGTGTTGATAGATGGGCGGGATGGTCTGGCACGGCATTAATCCCATCTATCTAAAACAGATAACGTATTTTTGTATAAAAAAGCCGCGAAGAAATCATTCATTATCCAAGGCCGCACTTTGCATAATACTGCTGGTGATATTCCTCTGCCTTGTAAAATTCCTCCAAAGGCTTGATTTCGGTGACTATTTTTTTGTCAAGCTTGCCGGATTTATCCAAATTTTCCCTTGATTGCCTTGCAATTTTTTCCTGGTCATCATCATGGCAAAATATGACAGAGCGGTACTGCTTTCCAACATCGGGTCCCTGTCGGTCAAGTGATGTAGGATCATGAGATTGCCAAAACACGTCCAATAGTTTTTCATATGATAGTATTAACGGATCAAACTCTACTTGCACCACTTCGGCGTGTCCTGTCGTATCTGTGCACACGTCGTGATATGTTGGATTTTTTTGCCATCCTCCGCTGTATCCTACTGCAGTCGATGTGATTCCTTTTGTTTTTCTAAATATGTCTTCCACGCACCAAAAGCAGCCTGCACCAAATGTTGCTTTCATGTAATGATCATAACCCACCTCAATTAAAATTATTATCCAAGTGTCATTTTTCGTACAGGTACACGTCCAGCTTTGTCAATGGAAGTGTCAGAGTATCCGGAATTACGATCAAGAGTCCGGAATTTTTATCAACATCACTACATGTACCGCTAAAGCTTACATAGTTTTTCCCAAAGCATCCCACATTTTCATAGTGTTTGAATTTACCATTTTGCTCATCATAGTTTACTTGCTCAGATATCGACTGTATGAAATACACGTCAAAGCCCACCGAATTATCGTTTATTCTCACACTGTAATCAAAGGAGGTGGTATTTTTCGAAGTGCAGATTGGAATGAATTGCGAGTAACCGGTTTTTAATTTCTCTTCATGCTCATCGTCACCTTGGCTGCTTTTGATTGGAGCATACAGAGTAATATTCGGGTCTGGGCTCTCTTGTTTTCCTGCAAGGTATTCTATTTGATGACGTATTACATCTGCACCAAACCTAACATAGTGAGGCTCCCACACGTCATGGCAGTCAGTATTGTCATGTTGAATCAAAGTGTATGATTTTCCGTGAACGGATCTTACTTCGTCAACGTTTGTTTCTTTTGTCATTTCCAATCTTGTTTCCGGCATGAGTGCCTGCTCTTCTGTTTGTGACCAAACATTTGTTATGTCATATACAATGTTCCCAGGGTAGCTCCTCCAGTCCTGAAGCAGGTGGACGTAGACAGACTGTTTGTTGATTGCTTGTTGCTGCAAAACAAACGTGCTCACCACATAATAGCTAACAATTATTCCGATGATCGCCAGTATCACGACGTAACGAATTCTCATTCAATGTTTTTGAATTTCATAGTCTTTTGAAAGTTGCTATTAACTCTACGTGTGTTTTATTTAGATATGATATCCACTTGTCTGTTTATTTTGAAATTAAATTATGTTATAAGATCATCTGACGATACGAGTTCATGAAGAACTGCAAGACGTGCGGAAAAAGCCTAGATGGAATGCCGCCAGATAGCACATATTGTTCTTTGGAGTGCACGTACGGAATACCCAATTTCGCAGAAGAACAGTCAGTATTTCCATAAATTACGCTGTGTCTTCAGCATTTGATTTTAAATCAAACTCTATATCATTTCCAGTTTCGTGAAAATACCTATGTTTTATTTCCTCTAATTTTTCCAATATGGTAGGATTATGCGACAGATTACGCTTTTTCAGTTTTAGTGTTAGAGTTTTGTATTTGGAGACTAGTTTTCTAAGTTCAGATTTTTTCACAGTTATTACATTACATTTTTTGTTTTAAAAAATTTGTTGTAGATGAAATAACTTGTGAGGCAGGAAAAAAGACAGACCTTTTTCTAAGGTCACTTTTATTTTTTCTTGCTCTTGGATTTAGCAGATGATTTTTTTGCTTTTGCTTTTGTAGCCATACCTGTAAGTTTTTTGTATGCTATTAAACATGCTGATTTTGGAATTTTGCGATTTAGTTTTGAAAAAATAAAATCAATTACAAAAAAAGATCGTTCAGATGTTGAAAAAAGGTTTTGCAAAGAATTGGAAAATTTGCGATCTGGTATCGATGATATTGCCAGACGAAGAAATTACAAATGCAGTCAAAATCACATTTTGAGTTTGATTACTTTTCTGATAGTTCATCATGTGATCGAGTTGTTTTTGTTCTGAAAATGGATCAGGGGTGTTTTTTTAGAGTAAATTCATCGTATTTGATGAGATCAAGACATCGAATTTTGGATTTTTGATCTATTTTTTATAGCAAAAATAGAAAAAGATGGAATCCCAAGATAGATTCCCGCATTAAGTAGAATTATTCCCATTCCATACCACACAAGATCAGATTCAGAGTCAACGTTATTCAAAAGGAATAGCGTGGAAAGCATTGGCGTGATTGTTATTTTTACAATTTCTTTGAAAATTGGGTTTTGTCTTTCCCAGTCGGCTATTGTCGGACTAAATGAATAATAAAATTGGTTGAATCCAGCCATAAAAGCAGTTCCGGATTTAGTGCCAAACAAGACATCATCGCGTATTTCTCGCAATTGCTGCACTTGTGGCGATAGTTCAGTGCCATATGCGGCAGTGGCAACAAGACATCCACCACCTTTTGCTGCATCCAATACACAGACTCCGCCTTCAAGATGGGTTCCTTCTCCGCATTTTGCTGCATCAGGGATTGATTCTGGCTCTGGAACCTTGAATAACGCATAGATGGTTTGACCTTGGAAGTTTCCATCAAACCATGCCTTGAATGAAGGTTCGTTTTGGTATAGGTAAATGTAGTAATCAGAGTCCTTGGCAGGGTCTGGAAATCCAGGAATGTGGGTTGTAACTACCTCCTTTTTGTTAGGATCGACGGCTCCTACCACATCATAGATTGATTCACCTGGAAAGTTTCTGTCAAACCATGCCGTAAATTCAGGCTCGTTGTTGTATCTGTCCACATAATATTGCTGGTCCCTTGCAGGGTCTGGAAATCCAGGAATGTGGGTTTTTGGCTTTTCTTGCTCTGGCTCCTCAATAGGTGTCTCGGTTTCCTCTGGAACGGTAGGTGTTGCAGGTTTGGCAGGTTCTGCTACAGTCACAGAGACTTCGTTGGATTGGGTACTCATTCCGGCAGAGTTGATCGCGTAAACTCTGTAAGAATAGGTGTTTGCCAGCAGTCCAGTATGAGAGTATGAGGTGCCAGTTGCCTTGTTGATCAGAGTCAGGTATGATCCGGAACCAATCCTGTATTCTATCTTGTATCCAGTGACAGGTGCACCACCGTCATTTGACGGGGCAGACCATAAAAGATTTGCCAAGTTTGAGACATTGTGAGTTACTGTAAGTGTTGGTGCGCCAGGAGGATGAGCTAGAACAGCAGATGGTATCGAGGAGGCTTCAGGTGACGGGGAGCTAATCCCAACAGAGTTAATCGCGTAAATCCTGTACACGTATGTTGCGCCAGTTGTTAATCCAGCATGATAGTATCTCGTAGTAGAGTTTTGAGTGCTTGATGTGAGTGTTTCGAATTGGCTCGTGTTCTTTTTTACTTCAATTTTGTATCCAGTTATGACAGACCCACCGGTGTTAGACGGAGCAGACCATGACAGGTTGATTTGAGTTGGAGATGCAGACGTTGCGGTAATACCTGTTGGTGCGCCAGGAGGATTTACGTTTGACTGGGATTGCAGGGGCGTCGAGGTTGTCAGTGGTGTTGCAGACGCCTCGTTTGAAATTGGGCTAGCCCCCAAAGTAAAATAAGCTGAAACGACGTAGGTGTGAGCCTTTCCAGTTGTGAGCCCGGTGATGGAATACGTTGTTGCAGTAGAGCCGGTGTTTTCAGAGATTGTCTGATATGTGTCTGAAGCTATTTTTTCCTCAATCTTGTATCCAGTGATTTTCTGCTGGTATGTTTGTGACGGCGGAACCCAAGACAGAGTAATTGAGGTTGAAGATACTGCCGTTGCGGCAAGTGCAGGTGCCGTTGTTTCTTTTGGTGTTGCAGATGTGTCACTTGAAGGACCTGTTCCAATTGAATTAATTGCAGAAACGCGGTAATAGTAGACGGTGCCTTTTGTCAATCCTGTGTGGATAAACGATGTTGCAGTGCTTTGCGTGTTTGCAACCAGCGTTTCGTAAGAGCCAGAGCTCTTCTTTGCTTCAATTTTGTATCCAGTGATGGCAGAGCCGCCGTTGTTTGACGGGGGGGACCAGGACAGGTTGACCTGAGTTGGCGACGCAGCAGTTGCAGTCAGACTGGTTGGCGTGCCAGGAATGCTTGATGAGGAGGGAGTAGTAGAAGATTCTGCCGATGCACTTCCAGTTCCAATTGAATTAATTGCAGAAACGCGGTAAACGTAAGTTTGGCCAGCACTCAATCCCGTATGTGAGTAGGTAGTTACAGTACTGGCAGTGTTTGATACTAGAACCGAATAAGAGCCAGAACCAACCCTGTATTCTATCTTGTATCCAGTAACCTGGTAGCCGCCGTTGTTTGACGGGGCAGTCCAGGATAGGTTGTTCTGAGTCGAAGAAGCGCTGGTCGCAGTCAGAGAGGTAGGTGCGCCCGGAACGGTTGCAGAAGATGAAGATGTTGGGGTTGCAGATACTTCAGATGATACACTTCCAGTTCCGACAGAGTTGATGGCAGAAACCTTGTATGTGTAAACAGTTCCAGTTACAAGTCCTGTGTGGGGGTATGCAGTGGATGTGCTGGCAGTGTTTGATACTAGAACCGAATAAGAGCCAGAGCCAGATTTAGCTTCAATTTTGTATCCAGTTATTGCAGCACCACCGTTATTTGACGGGGCAGTCCAAGACAGGTTGACCTGAGTTGGTGAAACGGGGGCTGCGGTAAGACCAGTTGGTGCGCTAGGAACTGTCAATGCGGAGGATGATTGAGGTTGCGCTACTGCCTCTGAGGACGGCTGCGTACTTGTTCCAAACGAAGTAATTGTGAATACTCGATAAATGTAAACTTGGCCGGTAGTTAGGCCGGTGTGAGAATAAGTTGTTGATGCACTTCCAGTGCTGGACACCAGAGTTGTATAAGAGCTTGAACCAACCCTGTATTCTATTCGGTACCCGGTAAGTGGATATCCACCGTTATTTGACGGGGCAGCCCAAGACAGGTTGACCTGAGTTGGCGATGCAGGAACCGCGATAAGATCAGTAGGGGCACCAGGATTTGCGCCAGATGATGTTGATGTTGGAGTCGCAGACGCTTCAGACGAAGACGCGCTTGTCCCAATGGAGTTGATCGCATACACGTGGTACGTATAGGTTTGATCAGTTGTCAATCCTGTGTGGGAGTATGCAGTGGATGTGCTGGCAGTGTTTGATACTAAAACCGAATAAGAGCCAGAACCAACCCTGTATTCTATCTTGTATCCCGTGATACTTGACTGGCCGTCGTTTGGAGCAGACCAGAAAAGATTGATCTGTGTTGGCGATACTGCGGTCACTGTCAGTCCGGATGGCGCGTCTGGAACGGTTGCCGCGTTTGCCTCAGCATGAAAAGATACCAAAATAAGAACTGAGGATAGTAATAATACGGTTAGCAGATTCACGTTGAATTTGACTTGCCAAAACTGGCTGATAAATACTTGGAATAAATTATTAGTGAATTAGGTAAAAATGGTTTTGGTTAGTCTAGAACATTCTTCTGTTTTTTGGGTTTTTTCATGAATCCGCAGTATGGTTTTATGGATATGATGTTCACAGAGTAATGATGGAAAGGATACGAATTGAGTCAAGTGATCTAAAATCAGTCGGATATGACGAACCAACGCAAACGCTGGAAATAGAGTTTCGCCAGGGTGGAATATACCAGTACTTTGGCGTACCAAAAAAGATCCACGACGGCTTAATGCAGTATGCGTTATCCCATGACCAATACCACAGCAGATTCATCAAGAACCGCTACAGACATAAGAAGATTCGCTGACTCAAAACGTTTCATTAGTACGTCACCAGTATTCAGATTCATTTGGAATATTTTTCTAAAACCACAGTCTCACCAAAACTTTGGATTTCCTTTGTCAGATCATCTAGAATCTGAAGGCCGTGCAAAATTGGCTCCTTTGCCAGGGTTTTGTTTTCAAGCTTGTGCTTTAGGACCAGTCTCTCATTGTTTACAAAGCTCAAAAGCCCGATGCTTCCTTGCATGTTAAGCCCGACATAGAATTGCACGTATTCAGATACGGTCTTTATTCCCATAGTACGGATTAGGTTTTTCCAGTATTTGATTCAGTCTTTTCAAATACTATTTTGGAACGTTAATGAGGTATCCTCTGCAAGTTAGGATTGGTATTTGAAAAACTCACCGAGATAGAATTCGGATCGTCGGCACGTATGAAAAACTCGCTTGTCCTGCAGGCTTTGGACATAATCAATCCGGAGATTTTCAGAGTTATGGATTCTTTGTCTGATTTTAATATCAATTCAGGGGAATACAGCCTGTCTTTTCCGGCACAGGTTTCAATTGTTACAATATACAAAACTTGAAGGAATCGGGACTGGATTATCTTGGTTATCTTTACGGATTTATCTTCAAGCGGTGCTTGGATTTCTTTGAGGTGTTTGAGGTTTTGATTATCTTTGGAAGTGACCTTAGAGTATGCCAGAATTGGGCTTGAAAGTAAGGACATGGTAATTACAAATACCAGTAATACGATAGTGGTGCGCAATGGGATTAATGATATGATTTAGGATTTAAGAATTTAGAAAATTAAGAAAACTGCTTTATTTTTTCTAGCGCGGTTTTGATGTTGGAATAATCAGCCATGATGTAGTCATTTCCAGATAGCAAGTCAGAATAGAATTTTTCGTTTTGCGCCCTCTTGATGTCAGACTCGTAGCAGTTTAGTGCTTTTTCATATAGAGGTATGTCTGCCTGTAATTCAGACAATGTTTCTGGGCATTCTAGTGCATTTTTTATTTTTGATATTGCAGGGTCTATTTGGGGTCCAGTCTTGCTTGCCTCCGAGATGACAAGTGTAGCAAACATCGGTGCATCTTTTAGTTCAGGAGATTTCCCGATTGACTTTAGCCTTTTTCTGTAATGGGCCAAGGCCCGCAAAATGATTTCATAGCCTCCCTCTTCTTTTAGATAGATTCCACCTAGCCAAACTTGGGGCATATTCACTTTGGGTCAGTTTGGTTGTTTATTATTTGTAAACTTGAGAATGGATTAAGACCGTTTTTTAGGATTAGTTGGTAGAATATTCTGTTTACGAGTTTGCAAATCCGGACAAAAATTGAATCAGGCTCAATTTAATCCTAAAAATTCTTAATTTCAAGTTTAATCTAGTAATGTATGGAACATACTAAGGAATGCACATATAGAAATGCTCACGATATGCCTCATGTTAGTTGCGCTTGTATGTGTCACAAAATAATCATGATGGATTCAAAAAAGTAGATTCTAAACTCTTTGTTTTCTTGAAATATGGCAAATTAGTATGAAATCAACTCGACGTTGCACTACAAAAACTGATAAACCTAAGACTAAAAAGGAAATCAAATGACTGATTTTATTCACGAGCCCTACAAAGCCATCCATGTTCGAGATGTGATAAAAATGAGTCTCGATGATCTGGTCAACATGATATCAACAATTGAATTTGCTAATGTGTATTGGGTCGATGGTGTGCTTTTTGTAAGCTTTGCGATGAATGAATCAGAGGAATTAGCAAAAAAAGAGATTCAAGGTGAGACATATCTGGACAAGATCATATTTACAAAATATGATAGATACACCAAGACGGCAAAATTGTCCACCAACGTTGAAATCAACATCATAAACGTACAAAAAAGTTATCTTTATCGAGATTTGGCATCATGGTTGAAAAAACAACCCATATGGAATGAGTAATTCATTCTGGGTTCTAAACTCTTTTTGTTTTTCAGAAAAATAAAATGACCGTAGCCTTTGAGAAATTTTACATTGTAATGGTTTTGTTTTCCTTTTAATGTCAAAACCTAACAACCAAATTTTTTAGCCCAATCTTCTTTACCAAACTCACTCTTTGAGCAATATTTTTTCATGATTGAGGCGTGATTTTTGTACAAAAGTTCCGCATTGAGGTTTTTATCAGAACAGTATACTTTCCCCACCAGTCTTTTGAAACTGTCAAAGGGTTGTTTGTCATCTTGATCTACAATCACAACAGAATCCTTTGGGCACATGGTTTTTGTAAATTTAGTAGCTTCTGCGTATCCTTTTTGGTCTTTTTCAGGAGTATTCGTTAGTGATAAACGGACTTTGTAACTATCTATGTATAGAGTATCACCATCAACTACTGACTTGACTTTTCCTTGAATGCACATTGTATTTCCAATACATAATGCAGGACTTGTTTTTTGATGCAGGACTTGTTTTTTGAGAATTATTGGTTCTGTCTTTTGTTGTCTTGATTGAGAATCTTTAGAATATGATATTGGTTCTCCGGCCTTACAATATTTGTTGTCTTGACATTCGGAACAATATCCTTTATCTCCGCACTCATAGCTTCCAGTATCAGATTGACAGCTGTGTTTACTATGGCATCCATCTCTGTGCGCAAATACAAAATTTGTTGTAGATAAGAGCAGAATTGAAATTAAAAATAATGCAAGATATTTCATGACATCATAACTCAAGTATTGATTTTAAAGACTTGCCAACAAATCCTAACCAACGTATTAACGTGAAAAACAGTGATTTTTGTTCTCAAAAAGAGTGATTGCATTTTTAAGATATAAGAGTAAGAGGGGAACCCCCCACCACGAACAGAATTGTGAGTCCATCCACAAGTTAACTGAGAAGAAGTTGATTTGTTGGAACTTCTTTTTGTAGTAAATATAATCAGATTTCGGTATGACGTTGAAGGGAAAACAACCACCACAAGGTTAAATTCCTAAGTGGGTATGGCTTTCAATCAAGGTAAAAGATTCAAAAATTGTTTTGAAAAACTGTAAATTTAATTTTGATTCAAATTGTTTGTTCGTTTAAAACAAACAAAGTATCTTGAATAGATCATATTCATATCATCATATGATAGATAAAACTAACGATAATATTCAACTTCACACAGCAAAGGAAATTTGTGAACAGATTCTTTATTCTCATTCAAAGATACGATCGACATCAATATGTGAGGATAATGGAGTGATCATTTGTTCAGAGGAAAAAATCAACAATGAATCATTACTCTCACGTGAGGAAGGGCATGCATCATTGATTCAAGCAACCGCCAGATTTTTCAATAGAAAGATTCACGACGATGGATTTGGACAAACCATGTTTAGTTTAACCATGCATGAAAAGATCGCAAGAGTTGCAATTCCATTAACTAGCAAGCATGTTATTTTGATGTCGATTGAAAATGATGTAAACCACACTGATCTAATAATGAACGAAATCTACCCAATCATCATTGAAAAAAGATTCAATAACATCATCTTTTTAAAACAAAACTAAGCAGAAGCGCTCGTTATCTTTAATCAAATCAGTCTATAATTTCAAATTTGATGTCGGTACACATCATTATCAGAGACAACACAAAGTTTTTTGTGATTCTGCCATATCTCCGGCATTTATTCCGATAATTTCATCTTGTAACCATATTTACTCATGATTTCTTGTACTTGAAAATCCTCAACCTGGCCAAAATCCCTATAAAATTCCCCAATGGCACCAAAATCGACAGGAACATACAGAACTATGACATCATCTGCAACTTTATTCAGCCTATCAATAGTATCTTTTGGCCCTACTGGAACTGCGATAATGAGTTTTTTAGGTTTTTGTTTTTTTACCCAGTAGATAGCCACAAGCATTGTTGCGCCTGTGGCAATTCCATCATCGACTAAGACAACCGTCCTTCCTTCAAGGTGGTATTCTTTGCTTCCTCTAAACTTCATCAGTCTGCGGTCTATTTCTTTCATCAGTCTCTTTATTTCGGAATCAATGTAATTTTGTGGAACGTTTAACATTCTTGTAATGTCTTCATTTGGGAAATAACTTCCATCATGCATCACAGCACCAATTGCAAGTTCCGGATTATACGGTGCTACAATTTTTTTTGAAACTACGACATCAAGTTTCACACCAAGTTCAGCAGCTATTACATCACCTGTAACTACACCACCCCTTGGAATGGCTAAAATTATTGGGTCTTCTTTTTTTAGCCATTCCATTTTTTTTGCTAGCTTGTATGCAGCATCTGTTCTATCCTCGAATATCATATGTTCATTATCCTCCAGTCCCCTTTTCAGATTTGCCGGTTATTTTCACATTATTTGGCTTAGTAAGATGACTCACAAACCAATTTGCTGCAAATCGCGCAACTTCCTCGAGTGTTCCAGGTTCCTCAAAGAGATGGGTTGCCCCAGGAATTATTACGAGTTTTTTTTCAATTTTTAGCAATCTCATTGCCTCTTCATTCATTTCTATTACCGGAACATCATCTCCGCCAACTATCAGCAGAGTTGGTGCTTTAATATTGGGTAGTGAGGGTCCAGCTAAATCTGGTCGTCCGCCCCTTGAAACAATCGCATTGATCGTATCCGGGTGATCGACTGATGCAACTAACGCTGCAGCCGCGCCGGTACTTGCACCAAAGTATCCGATATTGAGATTTTTAGTGTCGGGGTTTTTTATTAGCCAGTTAGTGGCACCTGATAATCGTTTTGCCAATAATCCAATATCGAATCTAAGATGTGCGGTATAATCATCGATCTTTTCTTCCTCTTCAGTAAGCAAATCAATTAACAGCGTGGCAAGACCATTTTTTTGAAGAATTTGAGCAACGTATTTGTTCCTAGGACTGTGTCTACTGCTTCCACTACCATGGGCAAACAATACAATTCCCTGGGCATCTTTAGGTATTGCCAGATCCCCATGTAGCTTAACAGAATCGGCCGAAACTAATATAGTGCGTACTTCGGTATTAGGTCCGTGTTTTTTACTTGTTTGTGCGAATCCAAGAATTCCATCTAAGATCATGGAATGATCTTCCTGCTTACAACATGTGCATTTTATCTTCAGACAACTTCTTGCTAGGTCGTGATTACATTCCTGACAGGTACATACGGTGTCCCGGGATATCTCATCAGGTGTTTTGTTGCTCGGTTTTACTGGTTTGGTCAATTTTTCTAATGTTTTTTAATGTGATTTTGACTATTAGACCCAAGGCAAAATATCAACACTGAAAATCATATTTGACGAATTTTTAATCAATGTGCTTGGATATTGATGATTTCTACAAGATTCTTGGGATTATGTAGAAAACATACTGATGAAAGTTCCACTGGCGGCACCACATATGGTATGGCGTGCGTAAAAAGTTCCACTGGAAATATGGGCATGTTCTGGTATGCATCACATGCTGTCAAAATCAATGATTTCTGCAAGCTCATTACTCTTGATAATTTTTTTTGAGATATTCTTTGGACTCTGCCTATTTTGCCATTCTCTAATTCCACTTTAATCTCATGGGAGTAAAAATTACTTGAGGTAAGGATTCTCTTGACCGTGCCTTGAATCAATTCACCCCTACGTAGCCTTTACCGCTTAGAATAATTTTCTCATAAGGAAGATTTGTGATGAACCATTCTTCTTTTTCCTGTGATTCAGAGAAAGGATTTTTTCCGTTTGTTAGAACTAGTTTACTGTCTTGCAGTTTTACTGAGAACCCATAACCTTTGAGAAGTTTTACGTTGTAATGATTTTTCTTTCCTTTGAGTGTCACTGTTTCGTATTATTGTTGATTATGATCTTAAACAATCTCCAACAAAACATACTTTTGTAAATTCTCTAAACAGCATCTATTTTCCCTCACGAAAGAGGGGCATTCTATTTTTACTCTTTATCTATGAACTCGTCAGCTGTTGGAGGCTCTGGACTGAGTCCCTTTCTCTTTCGAATATCTGCAATCAGTGTTGCCTGAATTGATTTTGGAATTGGGGACCAGGCCTTAAAGTGAGTGTTCCACATTGCCTTGCCTGCCGTCTGTCCCCTCATAATTTCAGCTAAATCAAATGTCTCAGATGCTGGAACCTCGCCGGTAACGATGCTCGTCACTCCTTTTTGTTGCATGTCAAGTACCTTGCCTCTTTTTCCAGACAAAACAGATGCAACGTTTCCAATCATGTCCTGTGGAACCCTGACCTCGATTCCAAGCAGCGGTTCTAGCAGAATAGGACTGGATTTTAGCATAGCACCCATGCATGCACGTCTTGATGCAGGACCTAACTGGGATAGGCCTCTGTGCGCAGTGTCCTCGTGAGGTACAAAGTGAGTAAATGTAAATTTGCAGTTTCGCACCTGTTCTTTTGCTAATGGTCCTTCCTTCATCACATCCTCAAAGCCAGAAAGAATCGAATCAGATGACTCTTGGATAAACTGGACACCTTTTGTTCCGTTAATCATCACGTTTCCGCGGGAATCAAATCTCATTATATTTTTAGAAACATCAGAATCCCAGCCCTTTGAACGCAGGATGGCAGCTACTTCCTTTTTGTCCTTCATTTCTGACAGCTGGCCGCTTCGTATCATGTCTGCAATTTCTGGCTCTAGAGGTTCCACTCTCATGAAAATCTTGTTGTGTCTGTTTGGAGACTTTGCCATGACGGCGTCGGTTCCACTCAGTATTGTTTCCCTATAGTTAATCAAAGGCTGCGATGTCACCACCTGGACTCCAGCATCGGCAATTAGGGATGCCGCAATTTCCAAATGCAAGACACCCATTCCAGCAATTACAGTCTCTCCGCTTTCCTCGTTTATTTTAACAACCAGGTTTGGATCCTCTATTGTAATTCTGCGCAATGCCTCGACTAGTTTTGGCAAGTCCTTTGGATGCTTTGCCTCAACTGCTATCTGAACCACAGGCTCTGACACATACTTGATTCCCTCAAACAATGCGACTTCTTTTGCAGTAGAAAGTGTCTGTCCTGCACGAGCTTCGGTCAATCCAAGTAAAGCAGGGATGTTTCCTGCGCCAAGCTCACCGACCATCTCTCTCTGGTTTCCCATGAAAAAGTTGACTGACTGGATTTTTCCCTCCCGTTTAGTGTCAATAAGATTAACAGTTTGTCCATCTCGTAGTGTACCGGCAAACAGTCGTCCGATTGCAACAGGACCTGCTGCAGGATCCATTGCCATGTTTACAATCATCATTACTGCAGGACCTGTGTCATCGCAATTCAAAAGCGCTTTACCTATATCGGAATCAAGATCACCTTTCCAAATTTTTGGAATCCTATATTTTTGTGCAACATGCGGCGGTGGGTGATGCTTTACGACCATTCCCAAGACAGCTTCTGCAAGCGGCGCCTTTTTTGCAAGCTCCTCTACGCTTCCGCCTTCGGAATATGCAGTGAAAATGTCCTTAAATGAAATTCCTTTCTCCTTCATTATATCGATGTTAAAGCCCCATCTGTCCTTTGCAGAGCCAAACGATACGCTGCCATCTTGGATTGACACCTTCCATTTTTCCTTGTATTCTGGTTCTGCATATGTGTCGATTAATCCGTTAAAAGTGGTAATGATGTTTACGAGCCATTCTTGCATTTTTTCGGGAGTGAGTCTTAGCTCTTTTATGAGACGGTCTATCTTGTTGATATACAAAACAGGTCTGACACGTTCTTCCAGTGCTTGTCTTGTTACGGTTTCAGTCTGAGTCATGATTCCCTCTACTGAATCAGACACCACCACTGCACCGTCGATTGCCCTAAGGCTTCGAGTTACCCTACCTGTAAAGTCAATGTGTCCTGGAGTATCAATCATGTTTATGACATACTCCTGTCCAGCCTTTTCGTAAAGCAAAGTAACGTTTGCCTGAACAATAGTCATCTGTCTGTCTTGTTCAAGCTTCATCGAGTCCAAGGCAAGTGCTCGCCCTGCTGCAGAAGGTGCAATGATTCCGGCATACCCAAGCAAGCTGTCACTCATGGTCGTCTTTCCATGGTCCACATGAGCAATTACACCAAAGTTTCTGATCAGGTTCTTGTCCTTGATGATCTTTAGGATCTGCTCTGTTGCCTTGTACTTCATATTTGAATGAAATCCTTCTAGAACACATATTAAATCTTCTGCAAAATAGGCGCAATTTTTGTAAAAATTAGTAAATCATTGACGAGCTAACATTTCGGATTTTCTTTTCCGTAATAAAATAACAGTCCTCAAGGTGTTTTCTTTTTGCATTATTCAATGCCAGAATCTGCGACACAAATGTGTAAAAAATAACTTGGGAAATTTTGTCATCGGATTTGATTGATGGATTATGTACAGTCAGACCAAGCTTTTTTAGTTGAGATACAAGGTATGCGTTGTGCCGATTTTTTCCTTCAAATATTATTATGACGTCACCATGTTTGGCAGAAAACAAACCTGCGTGCAAGAACTGTTCTATTCTCTCATAGTGTGCATCAAACCCCAAGACTTCGTGCATCTTGGCAGCAGCATACATGCATAATGGATGCGTGTACTGGTTTCCAACAAAGTAGACTTTGTTTTTTAGTGAGATTTTTCTTGCCTGGGATTTGGCTGACAGGAATAGTTTTCTGGCATTTTTAATTCTAAAGCGAAAGACAAGGGATATGCACGCAAGCATGCTGGCAAGAAAGCTAATGCTCCCGGATGTCACGGTGCGAGAGTCATCGTAGTCAAGTGTGATCACTCCAGTGCACGTCTTGGCAAGCTTGCTGGTGTGATTTTTTGTAATTGCGGTTGATTTTTTTACCATTTTTGCCGCCTTGATGTTCGAGACTGTGTTTCCAGATATCGAAACAAAGTAGACGTGTTTGTTTTTTGAAATGCTCTTATTTTTTGCCAGAACGAGTGGATCTACTGCCCGGGATTGATAATCAGAAAAACATTCTGCCATCATCGATGATACCAGAGAGTCACCACTACCACAAAATAACGCGTTTTTTGGATGGATTTTCTTTTGAGGTTTGAACGTATCCAAAAAATCTAGCTGTGATCTGATGTCGTTTTCAAACGCAAGAATTGTGCGCATGCTTATCTCTTACCAAGAGTAGTTTTTATTTCCAATGTAGGGATTTGAAAATTTTGTTTGGATGAATCAAACATGCTATACTATATGGTTTTGAGCAAATTTCCAGTGTTATTGTTAAGCCAGCAAAAAAGACACAGTTATTTGGTAACTGCAGAAGACATAGCCAAGGAGCCAATTTCCATCAGTAAAGACTCGGCAGTATACGACGGAATTGAAAAAATCATCGACAATAGAATATCAGGGTTGATAGTAGACGCAAAAAACATCCAGAGCTGGATTCTGTCTGCAAGGGACATAGGAAAGATCCTAGTTTCAAAAAACCAAAACACCAGAACTATTCCAATATCAAGTGTAATGCAGGAACTGGTCCTAGTTGACCAGTACGCACCAATCCCAAACTGCGCAGGAATGATGCTTGCAAAAAAGACAAACGCAATTGGGATCAGGGGCAAAGACGGAATCAGGGGAATCATGACAAAGCACGACTTGGTAAAACACTATCATGAAAACGTGAGGGATTCAAAAAAAATCCAAGACATCATGACATATGGAAGCTTTTTTGTGCATGATGATGCCAGCTTGTATGACGGGCTATCAAAAATGATAGCAGCCCAAGTGTCACGCTTGTTGATTAAAAATCCGCAAGATGAGCCAGTTGGGATTGTCACCTTTGGGAATTTCTTGGGCAAGGTGTTCAGACATGAACAAGACCCATCAAGTGTTTTTGCAGACTATGGAAAAAAATGCAAGATAACAGACGTGATGACAAAACAAATAATCACAGTTACGGCGCAGACGAGCCTGCCAAGGATTGCAAAGATACTACTTGAGTACAGAATCCATGGCGTCGCAATAACCGATCGTCGCAAGATAATTGGTTTTATCACAGAAAAAGACATCATTAGAGAACTGGCAAGACAGGAAATTTAGAATAGATATTTAGAGCCAAATTTTAGACAGCAAGCATGGAAATTTCTGTTGGTCACACACCTGACTCAGACGACGCGTTCATGTTCTACGGAATGCTAACAGGAAAAATTCCATCACAAGGGTTTACCATAAAACATGTTATTGCAGATATTGAAGAGCTAAACAAAAGGGCGCAAAAGCACGAGCTTGATGTCACGGCAGTGTCAATTCACGCATGCGCATACATTCCAGACTATACCATTCTACGTAGTGGCGGAAGCTTTGGAATTGGGTACGGGCCAATTGTGATTGCAAGACAAAAAATCGAGCCAGAAGAATTGAAAAATCTGAAAATTGCAATCCCAGGAAAAATGACATCGGCGTTTTTGCTACTTCAGTTAATGATTGGAAAGTTCGACTATACCGAAATGAAGTTCAGCGACATTCCAGACGCAGTCAACAGCGGAAAGGTAGATGCAGGCCTGGTAATCCACGAGACCCAATTATCATACAAGCATGAAGGTTTGCAAAAGATTCTTGATGTCGGGGAGTGGTGGGACAAGACGACGAACGGTCTCCCAGTGCCGCTTGGGACAAATGTAATGAGTAATAAATTTGGCCAGGCCACGATACAGAAATTTGACAAATACCTACACGATTCAATAAAATACGGACTAGATCACCTAGATGACGCACTTGATTATTCCATGCAGTACAGTAGAGGCAAGCCGGCTGACCTAATCAAAAAGTTTGTCTCAATGTACGTAAATGACGTCACAGTAGACATGGGAAAGCCAGGCGAGGAATCAATCAGGAGATTTTTCTCAATGGCGTCTGAAAAAAACTTAGTGCCGAAATTTGAGATTAAGATCAGCCAAGCTGAGTTTTAGAACCAAGAGATTTGTATAATAATCATAAAACCAATAGATGATCATGATCCTAGTAGACAAGAAAATACTAGCTGGCGGAATATCGATGGTTGCAGTTGGACTGATTATCATATTTTATCTCAATTCCTCAACTCCGGTTTGGCAGGAAGGTATGACGCAGGCCCAGACAGATGAACTACTGATAAAACAGCAGGAAAATAGAAACTATACAAATTTGGCAGGAATGGTGGCAGGTGTTGGGTTTTTGCTTGTTCTGATTAGTTTTGGTGCAAGAAAGAAAAAAGGAGGTGAAAAACCAGTAGAAAAAGACGAAAAGCCTAAAGATTTTAATCAAAATTAATTTCTAAAATCTCAATGATTCATGCAGAAATCAGCATTTATCCACTCGGTACGGATTCCACTAGCATCAGCATCTACATCGCAAGGGCAATTGAGGTAATTAGTGATTTCAAGGATGTAAAGTACAAGTTGACCCCAATGGGGACAGTTCTCGAATCAGACAAGATTGAGAAAATATTCGAGGCATCAAAAACAATGACAGATGCGGTTCACAGAATGGGAGTAAAACGAGTAGAAGTAATACTCAAAATAGATTCTAGGTCAGACAAAAATCAAACAATTGATTCAAAGGTAGATGTAGTTAACAAATACCTAAAATCAGAAAGTCCTTAGCGTCTTAAAGAACGTGTTTCGCTGGATTGGTTCTCTTCCTATCTCCTTTACCATGGTAGCTAATTCCATTACTGAGGAATTGGTCGGTTTTCCTGCTGCGCGGTATATTTCCTCAGAAAATGCAGTTCCTACAAGGTCGCTTCCACCATTTGAGAGTGCTACCTGTGCAAGCTTTTTTCCAAACGCAACCCAGTAAACTGAAATGTTGTTGAGCACCCCTGCAAGCATGAGTCTTGATACTGCGACAATTTTTAGATCATAAATGGAAGAGCACTCGTGTTTTACAAGATCGTTTTGCTCAAGCTCCGTATTGTCTAGACTAAACTTTAGTGGAATGAACGTGATGAATCCGCCGGTCTTTTTTTGCATCTCGCGAATCTTTATGAGATGATCAATTATGTGGTGTGGCTTTTCAATGTGCCCATAAAGCATTGTTGCGTTGCTTCGAATTCCCAAGTTATGCGCCTGCTCTATTGTATCAAGCCATTCTTGGCCTGAGCATTTGCCGCGCACTATCTGGTTTCGTATTTCAGGATGAAATAATTCTGCGCCGCCCCCAGGCATAGAGTCAAGGCCAGCTGCCTTTAATCTAGACAGTATTTCTTTTACAGAATTTTTTGTCAGTTTGGATAAAAAGAATATTTCTGCAGCAGTAAACGCCTTGACGGTAAGCTCTGGGTGATGCTTTTTGATTATTTTCATCATGTTTTCATAATAGTCAAGTGTCAGTGTAGGATGAAACCCGCCTACAATGTGGACCTCAGTTGCACCCATTTGTTTTGCAAGCCCCACTCTCTGCTCAATTTGCTCAGGGCTCAGAGTATATGCGTCAGACTCGTCGCCCTTACGATAAAACGCGCACATTTGGCAGCTAGCAGCACACAAATTTGTGTAGTTCAGGTAGTATGAAGCAGCAAACGTTACCTTATCCCCAACTAGTTTCTTTCTCACTAGATCTGCAGTTGCGCCAACTGTGAAGAGATTGTCATTGGTCATCAACTCCAAGCCATCATTGTATGATAGTTCTTCCCCGGAGAAAACGCGCTCCAGTGCTTTTGATTCGCTGATTAAATCACGTAACAACGGCTTGTTTGGCGCAATCTGTAAATATAAAATAAACTGACAGCGTCAACGGATCAGTTATCGGAGGTATTGTTTGCAGGTTTTGGCTTTGTCTTTGCCAATGCAGCTTGCTGTGCTTTTTCTGCCTTCTTTTCATACATGGTCTTTATGCGCTCTTTTGCCTTGTCTTCAAGGGCTTGCCTTTTCTCTTTGATTTCTTTTGCAGCCTCTTGGCGCTTCTTTGTTAGTTCTTTTTGCAGGGTTTGTTGGTCAAGAAGTGTTTTTTCTTTTGTTTCTTTTAGCTTGAGATCAAGTTCTGATTTTTGTTTTTCAATCTGTGCCTTTGTATTTACTTGTTTTTGCTCATCAAGCATTTGTTGTCTTTTTTGCATCATTTCATCGACTTGTTGCTTGGCTCTTTCTTTTACTGCCTTAATTTCATCTAGCTTTTCCTGTTTCTTTGCAAGCATTTCTTTTCTGGCTGCATCCTTTTGTTCCTGCAGTGTTTTTCTCTGCAAGTCTAGTTCTTGTTGCTGCATCTTTTTCTTGTCAAGTACTTCTTTACTTTTTTTCACCTGATCGTCTAGGAGTGCTTTTTGCTTTGCTTCGATTGCTTTTACTTTTTCCGCCTGGATTGATTCAAATTCCCGTATTCTTTCTGTTGCGGTTTGTTTTGTTGGTTTTACGTTAGTTTCGGAGTCAGTCGAGTTTGAAGAATCTGCAAGCGACAAATTGTGAGGAATTACAATTAGAGACGCCAAAAGTAGAATCGACATAGCAATTCCTGTTTTTTGCACATCGGGATATCGTGCTTTTACTATAAATTA
>JACRJT010000050.1 GCA_016215465.1 Nitrososphaerota archaeon
CATTGCATCCATTGCCGATCTTGCGTTGTTCTTAAAATGCGTATTATCTGACCGCAGTATCTTTTCAATGACTGAAACAATTCTTTTTGAATTCGTTTCTCGTATGGCAAGTTTTTTTCTTACTAGATATTTTTCTATCAGATTTGGTACTGCATTATACGAAATTGTTGGAATTCCCAGCAGGGCGGATTCTGCAGTCATGGTTCCGCCAGAGCCGACAAAAATGTCTGTTTCCTGCAATAAGGTTTTACTGTCCATGACTTGGTCCAAAATTTTTGCCTTGTTTCCTAAAACACGTTTTAGCGTTGCAATTTGATCATGATACCTTGGCAATATCATGACATTATGATTAGCAAATTTCTTAACAATTTCGCGTATGATTGTTAGGGTACTCTCCCCGTTTTTCTGTATGTATGCTGCATGTTCCTCTTCTAGTCTGATGAGAATATTTTTTTTCTTTTTGGGAATGGAGCTAATGTTGTAGTCGTTATACCTGATGATGACTGATGCATCAATTGCCTTGTATTGTATAATGTCTTTGGCCTTTATTCCGTACTTTGTGAATTCGCTTTTTGGTATAATCCAAGGAATCAACAATTTCTGAATCAACGGTATGGACAAGCGCATCACTGCTTCGGCATGCGGGGAATCACAAAAGGCAATGTGCCTTATCCCCAATCCAAACGAGACCCGTGCTGCTTCAGGAGAGCAGAAACTGATTGTCAAATCGGGTTTGAATCGTTGAATCTTAGACGTGAGAAGTAAGGTCCGATTCAAGCTGGCGTTTAGCTTGTCTGCCTTAAGGGAACCACCATGTTTGCCGATCAATACCAGTTTCATTTTTCTGATCTTTGCCAGCTCTATTACCTCTCTGTAGTTTCTCGCTGTGCAAAAAACCTCATTACTTTTTTGTAATTGTTTGATCATTGGCTCAAAAAACAAGACTTGTTTTGGTGTTAGAATGTCAAACCAAATCTTCAAGATACGTCCAATGTGATCTATGATGCAATAAGTTTTTCTTAGTCCTTATACTAGCATCAATGAATTGGGAGCAGAAAGGGTGGTTGTTTACGGGTTAAGTACTGAGGGATATTCTTTGGCTTGTCAGATGGCAATACATGGAGCTAATGTATCCATCATTGATGAATCAACCCAGTCTGCCATATCATTAAAGTCGGAAATTGCAAAGACATACCCAAACGTCTCTTCTCTAAAGGAAGACGAGCCACTCTTGGCAATGGAGCCCATCGATGTGGCAATATCAAAGGCTCAGTACCTCTTCTTTGCTCCAAGAATTAGAAAAACTGGACAAGAGACAAAAACCGAGGTTCACTCGAAATTCAAGGACGCGACTTCCTCACTCAAAAAGGGAAGCTCGGTAATTTACAATCTACCAACAGGAATTGGCGGCAACAGCGAAAACATATCTCTCTTAGAGCATGTTACCGGTCTTGAGACTGGCAAGTCAATCTTTTATTATTATTATCCGTTAGGTGGGGGCAACCAGCCGCCAAAAGTTATTGGGTCGTACAACAACAAACAGGACCCAAACCTTGTCGCATTACTGGCAAGCAATAAAAAAGAAATAGCCATAGTCGGAGTTTCGTCGGCGGAACATTTTCACGCAATAAACGTACTGTCAAGATTCTCAGGTCTGTGCAGTATTCTTGAGGTATGCAAGTTTGCCCAAGACGACAACACAAAAGCCGATCTTAAGGCAAATGACCTTCAGAACATATTCCTAGATGACATGGTGAGCGGCCTGTATGATTTGCGTTCACTTGGCACGTCCTTTGAGGGAGCAAACACGTTGATGTATTTAATTAATGGAAGTCTTAAGGGCGTTGACGGCTACATTAAAAGATTGATTGACGAAATTAGATCCACATTAAAGAAAAATGATTTGAAGGCAAGCCGCACAAAAATTGCACTCTCTTGGTCGCTGGATCAACATGAGATGCGTGGCGATAAAATAGAAATGCTGCAAAGCCTTATCACAAGGCTTAGGGACTACATTGGAGACGTTGAGGCATATTCTGATCCTAATCTGGATTTATTCCACAATGACAAGACAACAATTTTGGTCATCTGTTCAAAATCGGACTACGAAAATCTTCGCAAAAAGCAAGACAATGATCTTATAATAATAAAAGGAAACCCTCTTTGTGAGATAACACACAAAGAATAAAACTAGTTTGCAAAAAAACATCTCAATTGTACAATTCCGGCGATAACGAGCAAAACATTTCAGACGTAGACGAATCTGATAGAGAATACACCGAATTAGAGTCAAGACCAACAGTTGAGGAACTGACTCACAAATTAGAAGAATCACAAAAACTTCTTGCTATGTCTGAGGACAAGCTGAAACGCTCCCTTGCAGATTTTCTGAATCTAGAAAAAAAAACCAGACACGACATAGAAAACGGCATCAACGACAAACTTGACAAATTCATGCTAAAGTTTTTAACAATTTATGATGATCTGACGCGAGCAAAGGACATTCTCATAAAAGAGAATGTCAACGCACAGGGGCTTGATTCCATACTAAAAAATATTGATAGTTTGTTGACTGAATACGGCGTGTCCCCTATTAGCGCACTGGGCGAAATATTCGATCCAAATCTTCATGAGGCCATCTCAGTTGTAATCGATGAAAGCTTGGATGAAAATACAATCACCAAAGAAATCAGGAAAGGATATATTTCTCATAAAAGGACAATTAGACCGACACTAGTCGAAATATCAAAAAAACAATAATCAAAATAATATGGTGAAAACATGGCAAAAATAATAGGTATAGATTTAGGAACAAGTAATTCTGCTGCGGCTGTAATGATGGGGGGTAAGCCTGCCCTTATTCCGGCAGCAGAGGGTACTTCAATCGGAGGCAAGGCCTTTCCATCTGTCGTCGCATTTACAAAAGATGGCCAACTTCTAGTAGGCGAGCCTGCAAGAAGACAGGCTGTAACTAATCCTGACAATACTATCGTAGCAGCAAAGCGAAAAATGGGAAGCGACTACATATTCAAAATTCAAGGAAAAGAGTACAAACCGCAACAAATCTCCTCGTTTATTCTTCAAAAAATCAAAAAAGACGCCGAGGCATTTTTAGGAGAAAAGGTGGAAAAAGCAGTCATAACCGTGCCCGCTTATTTTGATGATAATCAAAGACAAGCAACAAAGGACGCAGGAACAATTGCGGGATTAGAGGTTGTAAGAATAATCAACGAGCCAACTGCAGCATCACTTGGCTTTGGCCTTGACAAGGTAGGGCAAGAAATGAAAATCCTAGTCTTTGATCTTGGCGGCGGAACGCTAGATGTAACCATAATGGAAATGGGTGGAGGAGTTTTTGAAGTGCTAAGTACGTCTGGCGACACGCAGCTTGGTGGCACCGATATGGACAAAATACTAATCGATTACGTGACAAATGAATTTAGAAAAACCACAGGAGTAGATCTTACCGGTGATAGCA
>JACRJT010000053.1 GCA_016215465.1 Nitrososphaerota archaeon
AAATAATTAGATCAAATTAACAACAAATTTGATTTAGTCTCTTTTGTGACATAAAGTCTGTACCAAATTTCAGACGCAAGCAGTCCAAGGAATTTGTTGATATGCCTGACATCTAGATTTTCTTGATTGATGTGTTGCCTAATCCAGTTTTCATTTATCCATCCATCTTTCACCAGTCTAGCATCCTCAAGATATTTAGCACACAGCGCTTGACCGCGTGACTCCCACAAACTGATTGTATTAACACTAAAACCTAATTTTTCATTTGACACCAAAGACTCTATGTCGTATTTGGAGAGAATTTTGCGAAGTAATAGTTTTCCCAGATTATTTTGTGGATCGTATTTGTAAATATTGGATGCAGCCATCATATAAGAAATAATTTCGTTTGAGATCAACGGGGTAATGGTTTCAAGGCCGTGATGATTGTTGATTTTGTTGTTTACTATGCTAAAATTATACAAAAGCTTGCCATTATAGTCTGCCAAAAAGACCTGATCGAGTAAAGATAGTGAGTTATCAAAGTATGGTACTAAAATTTTGTAAATTTCTTCCCATGAGAATTGCGATTTTTTCCCAAATAACGATCCTTGGTTTGGCACGCTGTCACGCTCATGGCATTCTAGATATGCCTTGACTTTTTGTAATGGAGTAGAGTTAACGTCAACTAGTGAAAGGAATTTTTTGTATCTGAACGTGTAGCCTCCGAATATTTCATCGCCGCCGTCACCAGAAGCAAGGTATTTTGCCAAAGTCTGTGCTTTTTTTGCAACATAATACCAATGCAGATCCCAAAATGGGAGCCCGACAATACTGATAGCTTTTGGCAGCTCCTCAAGGTAGTTATCTATTGTAACAATGTGGTGTTTGGCATCGAAATGTTCTGCAATTTTTGCCCCGGCTACAGATTCGTCTGTGCTGTCAGCGAATTTGACAGATATTGCTTCTATTACGGATTCAGGAAATATCTTGCGCAAAAAGAAGAGAGCCAATGTAGAATCTATCCCCCCGCTTAGTGCAACTGCTATTTTTTCGGGACTCTTGTCTTGTGTTTTTTTTAATGATTTTTCAATCAGAAGTTCAATGTGCTCAATTGACGGCTGGCTGTTTTTAAAATCCGTTGGACTTATTTTTGGTAAAAGCGGTTTTTGAGAAGGATCGTATCTCAGAGTAAGAATATTTCTGATCGCAAAGGGATCAGGGGTATTATTTTGATGTGTTTCCACGTCCAAGCCCACGAAATATCATACCGACTTTTCTTGCTGCATGAATATCAATTATGTCTCTGGTATCAACAACTATAGGAGTTTTCATTTTTGATGCCAAAAATACAGGCTCCAAGTCATGAAATTCATTATGGGCTGTAACTAGTATGACCCCGTCGACGTTAGTAACTGCAGATAATAGTTCATGCGCGGTTTCAATACCAAAAACACTGGTAGATTTGAAATATGGATCGTATATTTTCACCATGACCCCTAGGTCTTGGAGTTTTTTTATTATTTTTTCAGCTGGAGACAGCTGAATGTCTTTTACATTAGGCTTGTATGAAATGCCAAGAATTAGGATGGTGCTATTTTTTATTGGTTTCTTGGCCTCATTAAACGCATCAATCGTTAAATCAATAACATGTTCTGGCATGTATTCATTTATCTCACGGCCTGTTTTAACGGTCCTAAAATCATTGCCAAACTTTCTTGCAATGTTTAACATCTGATAAGAGTTCACAGGTAAGCATGGCCCCCCCACTCCTGCTCCTGGGTAATGAACTTGAAAATTATATTTTGTTTTTGCTGCTTCGAGAACCTCATAGGTATCTATGCCTAATTTCTCGAAAAGCAGGGAAAGCTCGTTGATAAAAGCGATGTTGATATCTCGAAAAACATTAGTTGTAAGTTTTACAGCATTTGCAGTTTTACAGTCAGACATTTTGATTAAATCGACTGGAAAAACGTGTTTGTATATTTCCATTATTATGTTGGAAGTGTTTTCACTTGTAGCTCCTACCAGTCTAGGCAATTTTGTAAAATCTTTTAAAATTTCTCCAGGATTTGCGGTTTCAGGACAAACTCCAATCATGAAATTTTTATCGACAACTAATCGTTTGTCGTTTCCCTCAATTATTGGTATAAGGTCGTTCTCCACAAAAGTTGGCTCCACCGTACTTTCCACGATCACCAATGTTCCTGGCTGCATCAAATCATGAAGTTGGCTGCCTACAGATTTTAAAGCTGAATAATTTGGGATGCTATCATCATTCATCGGTGTAGGCAGAGATAGCAAGATTATATTGATTTTTGTAAGTGCTTCTTCGATTTTCGTGGTTGCGGAAAACTTCTTGTTCTTAATCACATTATCAAATATTTCATTATATCCCGGCTCATCATTTAATGGAAATTTGCCAGAATTAACCATACTGACCAGATTAGAATTGATATCAACCCCAATAGTGTTCAGGCCAGAGTTGGCAAATGATAAGGCAGTAGGAAGTCCTATTCTGCCAATTCCAACAACACAAACTTCCAAGCTTCGTGTCTTTATCAATTTTTGAAAATCATCCAAAGTTTTTAGTTTGTTGTTTGAATTCATGATGTCATATCCTCTAAAGTATGTTTATTGTCCTTTATGAATAATTATATAAATTGTGAAAACTTGTTTTAGAATCAAATCGTCTAATTTGTTATCAAGACTTATCAATGCTTACAAATTCAATTAATTCATGAAGTTTGCTGTTACTGGCGGAGCTGGATTTGTCGGCAGTCACATAGTGAAAAAACTGATCAGTGATGGACACAAAGTTATCGTAATCGATAACTTGAAAACTGGAAAGAAAGAAAATTTAGGAAAGCATGCAGATGATGTCGAATTCATCCAAGGCGACATCAGAAATTATGATTTGTTAAAGGATAGTTTTAGAAATGTGAATGGAGTATTCCATCAGGCAGCTCTTGCTTCCGTTCCAGATTCTTTTCGAATACCTGATGAATATCATGATGTCAATGTGAATGGCACTGAAAATATTTTCAAACTTGCAGCACAAGATGGCTTTAAGGTTGTATATGCAAGCTCTTCAAGCGTATATGGAAACCCTGTAAAAATTCCAATATATGAGGATCATCCAAAAAAACCAATCAATCCATACGCCAAAACAAAATTAGATGATGAAGGATTGGCTCAAAAGTATGCAAGTCAAGGTGCAAAAATAATTGGACTGCGATACTTTAACATTTTTGGCGAAGGGCAGTCAAGAGATTATGCCGGTGTCATCAAAAAGTTTCTAGAAAATATCTACAACAACATGCCACCAATTGTTAATGGGAATGGTTTGCAAACACGCGATTTTGTTTATGTTGAAGATGTGGTAAGAGCAAACCTGCTTGCAATGGAAAGTTCGGTCAAGCATGCCTTTATCAACATAGGTACAAATTCCAGTATTACGATTCTAGAACTAGCTGAACAAATTATAAAAATATCAGGCCTTTCTCTAAAAATAGTTCACGGCCCAGTACTAGAAGGCGACATTGAACAATCGGTGGCAGACATTTCTTTAGCTAAAAAACTCTTGAACTGGGAACCAAAGACTACCTTAAATGACTGGTTAAAAATAGCAATACCAGCTAAATTAAATTAATTTGAAATTTACAGGAAGATCAAATTGAAACTATTAATCGGTGGTTCACCATCCAAACTATTTCATTTACGAGAATTTGCAAATTCATTAGAGAGTTTAGGAGTTGAATGCAAAGTAGTTCTTGATGTGGATTATTGCGACGGCTTTCCTAGTAGAAAGATTTCAAACTGGGTTACAAGTAACACTAGATTCAATGATTTGGTGAAGACCTTCAAGCCAGATAGCATTCTAGTGGACAGACAGAGACACTTTGGATTAGCTGCATCAAAGACTGACATCCCGTTACTGGTTCATTTGCGAGGAGACTATTGGAAAGAAATGAAGATGGCAAAGGAGACACTTTACAAATCTCCGCCAAAGCGTTTGGCATTGTGGAGATGGGGAAAAATCGCAGAAAAGTGTTTTGAGCGTGCAGACCTAATTTTGCCCATTTGCAGACATCTAGAGAGCAGAGCTAGGGAGTATTACCCGACAAAAAAAATAGCGACGATGTATCAGGGCATAACGCCTGATAACTGGTATAATGTGGAAGGCATTAAACTAAGACATCCCTGTATTGGGTTATTACAAAGTGCAGTGATTTGGGAGAAAACAAAAGAGATGTTGACGTTAGAACCCATATTAAAGAAATTCCCACAAGTCATGTTTTACTGGGTTGGGGATGGGCCATACCGGAACTATGTTCTATCCAAATTAGAAAAATATGATAATTTCAAATGGCTGGGTTCCTTGCAGTATCCAGACAAGGTTAGAGAATATCTAAGCGAGATTGATGTCTACTTGTTATTGAGTGGAATAGACATGTCTCCTCTGACATTACTTGAGGCTCAACTTATGGAAAAGCCAGTGATTGCCACAAACGTCGGAGGCATTCCAGAATTGATGATGGATAATAAAACCGGATTTTTGATAAACAGAGAAGATCATTTGGCATTAACAGATAAAATTAACATATTGTTGTCTGATGAAAACAAGCGTAAATCAATTGGAAGGACAGGAAGAGATTTTGTTAAAGATCATTTCAGTTGGGAAAAAGTAGCTAAAGACTTTGTAACAACTCTGAAAGAACAATCACTGATTTAACATCAAGATTTCAAGAGATTTTCATAAAAATCCACGTATTTTGGAAGAACCACCTCCCAAGTCATGTTCTTGACAACAAAATCATATGCCGCATCAGCTAATTTTTCTGCATATTCTTTGTTTTTGAGCAGATTATTGATTTCTTCTAGCAGTTTCTCAGGATCATCTGGGGGAACCAATATTCCCGTAGTTTTGTCGGTAACTAGTTCGGGTGTACCTCCTACGTTTGTGGCTACAACAGGTATTTTCAGATAAAATGCCTCTTTTACCACAGTGGGCAGGCTTTCCATTCGTGATGGGACCACCACTACGCTTGACGATTTGAGTACAGCCATTGCTTCCATCCAAGGGAGGTTCGTACAGTAAACAACTTTGCCGTTTAGTTTATTTTCTATTTTTCTAAGTAAGTCAATTCCTTTTTCGTGGCTGTCTCTGCCTATGTATGCTATTTGATTTTCAATTTTATCTACTTCCGGCAAATCACGAAATTTTGAAGTGTCAATCGGACTTGGCAAATAAACAAAATCCAGACCTAATTTTTTTTTGTAAAGTTCTTTTGATGCCTTTGAATCAGTTGTCAGCTTGTCTGCCCATTTTAGGGCTCGTTCTTCAGTAAATCCAGCGATTTTTCCCAATACACTAGAATGAATTGCATTAATCTGATCACTAAAAATACCATGTATTGATAAGACTCTTTTTTTTGCCCTTACCGACTTCATTGCAAATGCAGACGGCACGTTAAACGCATGCACGATATCATATTTTTTTTTAAAAAATCCAGACAGCATACTAGTTATTACAAAGCTTGGGTTCTTGAAATTTTTTATTGGTATTTTTGGTGGATCCATTAACTCTACATCAAAACCATGCTCCCGTAGTTTTTCTGCCAGCATGGCAGCATGGCCTCCTATGCCTCCAGAATATCGTGGAGAAACGAAAAGAATTTTCAATGATGAAAAATTGTTTTTTAGACCTAATAAGGTCTCGGATTAAATTTCTACTGTACAGCCTGGGATGCTTCGTGCATCATCTGGCTTTTTGCACAGCCTGCTGCAAGCTCGTCGCCTGCTCCTCTTCTCATCAATCCCCTATACAGACCGTCTTCCAGTTTTACTCCCTCTCTTTCTTCCCATTCTTCTACTGTAATGGAGTATTTCTTTTGGATTCTGTCTCTATACCATTCTGGGATTACGTTGAATGCGCAGAATGGAACGATTCTAAGATCTGGTGTCAGATAATGAATATCACATCTTTGTAGTCTTTCTAGGTCTTCATTGTATTTGTCTTGGAAGTGCATCATTCCTAGGAACAGTCCCTTTACGTGCCAAGAGCCGACAGAGTCAAAGGATCTTTTCATTAGAATGCTTCCAAACATCTTTGCCAAGTCTAGTCCTGCTGGCTGCTTCTTTTTATCAACAAAGCTTGAAAGTTTTCTTACCACCTCAAGCATGGTAAAGTACTTGTTCTTGCCTGAGCGGATTTCCTCTGCCTTGTCCTCAAATAATTCTAGCATTCCCTGAATGTCACAGAATCTTGGGAGTGGGACAAATTTCTTTGTCTCTTCGTCTTCAAAGACATATGTTCCTGCACCGCAGGCAAAGTGAATTGAAAGTTCGTATTTTGGCTTGCTTGAGAATGCCTCAATTACGTTTGTTAGTGGCATGCAACTTGGGACTGGGAACCAGTCATCTACTGTGACCTGACCCTGAGTTTGTTCTTCGATTCGTTGTATGCAGTCAGGGACTGTTATTCGGTATTTCTCGCGTTCAGACTTGCCCATTCTGCCAGTTAGTGATACTGGCTGGAAGTTTACTGCGTGGACGACATCCATGTTCTTTTGTGCATATCTGATAATTCCGCCTAGTTCATGATCATTAATTGATTTGATGACTGTTGGGACAAAAACTACGGTTGTTCCTGTCTTTCTGCAGCTGTCTAGAGCATATGGGATTTCCCAGTGGTTCTTGGGGTTTGTTCTTGCTGTGACGCCGTCAAAACTAAGATACAGGTTGTTGCATCCTGCAAGTCTTACCTCACGTGCTGCTTCTGGATCCATTGCATGTCTGATTCCGTTCGTGTTCATCTGGACATGTTGGACGCCTTCTTCTTTCATTATTTTGATTAAATCAGCAATATCATCTCTTAACATTGGCTCGCCGCCAGTAATCTGGATAGAGTTTCCTGGAATTGGTCTCTCTGATCTTAGCGTCTTCATCATTGCGCGCACTTGGTCGTGTGATGGTTCGTACATGTATGCGCCCTCTAGTCCCTTCTTTACGTAAAAGAAGCAGTACCAGCATGTCAGGTCGCATCTGTTTGTAACTATCATGTTGGCCAGTCCACTGTGTGAAAGGTGGTTTGAGCATAATCCACAGTTGTTTGGGCATGAGCATTTGTCAATCATTACATTTGGAGCATGTGCGCCTTTGCCGTCTGCCCAATAAGTGCTAAATTTCTTGTACATGTCATAAGAGCCAAAATAGAGTTCTTCGCATTCGCCGTGGGTGGGACATGTCTTTGTCATGAATACACGTCCGTCTCGTTCAAAAACTTCGGCATCTAGAATCATGTTGCAGTCTGGACAGATGCTTTGAGTAAATCGAATAGTAGACTTTTTGCCCACTTGCTTGTTTGATTGTCTAGATAGCTGAATTAGCGACATTCAAAGTCAAGTCTTCTGATATGGTATTTAACGTATTTCACACTAGCCCCCGTGTGATTCAGTTGATACACGGTTTTGTGTTTAAATACTGAAAAAATAGGACTAGATCGGATGAGCATATCCGATAATACAAAAAAGTCACTAGAGAAAATAGGCCTGACAAGTTATGAGATAAGGACGTATTCTGCACTTCTCAAGGCTGGTGAGCTAACTGCATCCGATCTGAGCCAAAAGTCAGGCGTACCTTATTCAAAAATTTACGAGGTGCTCGGATCGCTAGAAGAAAAGGGTTGGATTGGATCGGATGATTCAAGGCCGACAAAATATTTCGCAAAATCCCCTGCAACTGCCCTAGAGGTGACAAAACAAAAGGCAGAATCAGAGTTTAAGGAAAATGAAAACATCGTTCTAAGGGAACTGGTTCCAATGTATGAGAAAAGCGGAGTCAGCGAAAGGCCAGACATATGGGTATTATCTGGAGTAATGAATATCGCATCAAAAATACTAGAAATGGTGGAAACGTGCAGAAATGAGGTACTAATAGCACTACCAAAGGCAAACGAGGAGCTGGTAAAGCAAGCGCTTCCAAAGCTAAGGCAGCTGCACGACAAGGGTGTGGTTATTACAATTTTGATGTCAAGTGAAATGGACAAGGACTCGTTAAAGGCCCTCAAAAGAGTTGCCAGCATCAAGGTAAAGAAGGGATTGTTTGGAGGAGGTATAATCTCAGACAAGCGGTATGTTGTGATATTATTTGGACAGCTGGCAAACGAGTCTGAAAGTACTGAGGCAGTAGCTATATGGGCAGATCATGCAGGGCTTGCGGGGTTTGCAAGAGAATACTTTGAATATTTGTTAAGAGATGCAAAGGATGTAGAATAATGGACGCAGTAAATGACGACGAGGTCTTGTTTGTTGGAACCGCAGAAGCAGAACATGTGGAAATGTACCTCAAGGCAATATGGCACATCAAGGAAAGAAATGAGCCAGTAAAAATCAGCACGATAGCCAAGATGCTAAATGTTAGGCAGCCAAGTGTGGTTCAAATGCTAAAGAAGCTAAACTTGCAGAATCTTGTTAACTACAACAAGGCTGGAGTTGCACTGACAGAATCTGGAGAACAAGTTGGCTCTGGCATGATGCGAAATAGCAGACTTTTGGAGGTATTGATGGACAGTGCACTCAAAGTGGAAATTGACGAAGAGATGGTCTGTGGGATAGAACACCACATGAATCAGCAATTTACTGACGCATTATGTACAATGCTAAAGCATCCAAGAAAGTGCCCACATGGTCATGCCATTCCACGTGGCACGTGTTGTACTGGTTGATTTAGGTAGGATTGCATACATATCAAATCATAGCTTGTAATACTTAATAGTAAGGAAAGCCTTACTATAACGTAAGGAAATGTCAGAGATCAGTGTGAGTTCCGTCACCACCAAGGGTCAGATTACGATTCCAAAGGAGATTAGAGAAAGGTTGGATTTAAAAGAGGGCGATAGAATAATTTTTGTTATTGAGAACGGACAGGCAACAATAAGAAAGGCCTCAAGTGAAAAGTTCTCTGAAATTCTACGCAGGCAGAAACCGTGGCGAGAACACAGTGTCAAATTCCAAAAGAGAATCCGTAGAGAATGGCAATAAGCGTACTGATCGATACTAACATCATATTGAATGCCAAGAATGTCCACGAGTCATATTCTACATATTCTTTGCAGATATTGGATGCAGTTGAGGACGGTCTCATACAAGGAATCATATCTATAATCTCAATCGCAGAATTGTGCACTGGATATTACTCCCAAGGAGATATGGAAGGCAAGAAGGAATTGCTTGCTCATTTAATTGCTAATAAGGGCTTTGTAATTGTAGATCTTGACCTAGAGAGAGCTGATACGGCAGCAAAGATTCGTGCAGACACAGGTCTCAGGTTACCTGATGCTATAATAATTGCTGCTGGACTTGCAGAAGGCGCACAATATCTTGTGACACATGATAAAGAATTAAAGAAAGCCAATCGCTATCTAGAAGTCATATCGCCAAAAGAACTATTGAATAAGATCAGCCATGCCAGACAGAAGAAATAGATTCTAAATGACGAGTGAAAAAGTCCATATCTATCACTGTGAACAAAAATACCACAAATCACAGTCATTACAAAAGTTAAGCAAGAAAACTCCCGTCCTTTAGAGTTTGTAGTATGTCAGAATTTAACAAATTCCACAAAGAATTTACTTGTCTTGGATTTTCCTCTCTTACCGATTTCTATTTCCTTCCAAGCATCACGGATTGATTGTAATGTCTTAATATCGTCCTGACTTAGTTGTTTGCTTAGTTTTTTTAACACAATCAGACCTTTTTTTTCTGTTACGCAAATACATTTCCATCTTTTATGGAGAGTTTTTTTCTCACTTTGTTTGGTATCACTATTTGTCCTTTGCTGCTTATTATGGTGAACATGGCTTTATTTGACATAATGTAAGAATGTCTCACTACAAATTAAAGATGTTTGATATGCCAGAGAACATTTGAAACTGTTAGCAAGACTTGTTAGGATTTTGCAAAGATTTGATATCGCCTATGAGTCAATCTACAAGAATAGTATCAATTATGCAGTACCTTCCGTTGCAATATTTTTCGATAATGCCTAAGATTATATCGCAGTACGAGATCATCATATCATGACATGTTTTTGTGGCTGCCAAACTTTTCAAAAAGATCCTAATGGCTTCAAGGTTGGGTGTGTCAAATGCAATCATGGAGCCCAGAACCATGACGAAGAATTCAGATCGGCTGCAAGAAAAAATGAAAGTCAGAGTCAGAAAAGAGACGTTGATTTCGGTTAATTTATTCGCCGATTATTTTCACTAGAACTCTCTTTGATCGCATCCCGTCAAACTCTCCATAGAAGATCTGCTCCCATGGGCCAAAATCCAATTCACCGTTTGTTATGGCAACTACAACCTCACGTCCCATGATTTGCCTTTTCAGGTGTGCATCCGCATTGTCTTCGCCAGTTTTGTTATGATCGTATTGCTCTATAGGCTCGTGCGGTGCTAATTTTTCAAGCCATCGCGCATAGTCTTTGTGCAAGCCAGATTCGTTGTCGTTTATGAAAACGCTTGCAGAGATATGCATTGCGTTAACTAGACAGAGACCTTCCTTTATTGCGCTTTTCTTGACTAGATGCCGTATTTGCGGTGTCAGATTTACAAAGGCAATTCTGGTTTTTGTGTTAAATGTAAGGTACTCTGTTAACGATTTCATGCTTGTGTGACTATTTATGTGGAAATAAATTTTACAAACGCAGGCTCAGAACTCAAGATCTACATCATCAAGATCAAAGGGATGGTATCATCAACGCCTACGTACACCATTGATTGTAATGGATTTTAAATAAGCTTGGTGAACTTCTACCGAATGTCCGGTAGCTTCTTCCTGCTTCACTGACCCCCATTGGGATCTCCACAGGCGTTTCTTTCCGCAGTCCTGCGGTAGTTTAATGTTGAAAATGTCTAATCCCTTTTTCAAAATATTAATTGCTGCGTTATGATCCCTGTCAAGCGTCAAACCGCACACATCACATCTGTGAGTTCGAACTGCAATAGATTTTGGCACCATGTTACCGCACCTTGAGCAGTCAATGGTTGTATTTCTTGCCGGAACCTCAACTAGCATACACTTGTAGTCAAGCATATTTGTAAATGTGCCCCAACCCGAATCCAGTATGTTTCTGGCTAGTCGATTATTCTTTATCATATTTAATTTTGCAAGTCTTTCCACAAATACTACATCATATTTTTTTGCATAACGCGTTGATAATTGGTGCAGAAAATCCTTACGTCTATTTTTGATTCTTTCATGTATTATCTGGTAGAATTTTACTGCCTTTTTGTGGTTGTTTGATTCTGGTTGCCTTCGAGATATCTTTCTCTGAACTCTTGCTAGCGGTTTTAGTAGTTTTGTATAATTCAATGGGTTTAGTGTTACAAATCCATCAGAGTCATAAACCAAATTTTTGATTCCAACATCGATTCCAACTGATTTTGTAAGGTTAATTTTTGGTAGATTTGTATAAACATCACATGTAATACACGCATACCATTTTCCTGATTTTGATTTTGTTACTGTTATTTGTTTGATGTCCTGTGGAATGTTTCTGTGAATTCTGATCTGCATAGATCCGATTTTTGACAGATGTAGAAGGTCAGTGTTACCTATTTGTGTTATATCAAATCCCGATTGATTGTATGTGAACACTCGAAATTCAGCATATTTGGCAAATTTGAGCGTACCTGTCTCGCGGCCGTTTTTGCGCAATTGTACTAGTGCCTTTTGTGCGCTGTCAATTTGTGTTGATATCATTTGCAGCATTTTTGAGTGATAGGAATAGAGCCCGATTTCAGACTCCTTTAGTTCAGTTAGAAAATAGTTCAGATCATTTCTTGATTGGAATCCATTTTTGTGGATATGTTCTATCATTTTGTTATAAATCCATTTGCAGACTGTCAGATTCTTCTGTAGTTTGTTTTTCTGCTCCAGAGTAGGATACAACCTGAATTTGTAGGTTCTCTGCAAACAGTTGTTTTAGGCGCATTTTGTCTAAAACTGTTATGATTGAACCTACATTCAGCTCTGCTGGACATAGTATAACTATTCTTTTGCTGTAATTCATTCACCTGCAAACCGGTGATCTTGACGTTAGATTATAAAAGGCAAGAGTGAAGTATTAAAAAATGGTTGCAATTGATGTTCCAGCCTCATTGGAAAGCTTTAGGAGATTCATCATAGCAAGCACGTGCAGCTCCTATATTCCGCGCAGTTATGTCGAGGACGTGGAGGTTTTTCCTGAACGCGAGGAAACACTCGGCTCAATATACGTAGAGGCCGCAGACAAGGTCACATTAAAGAAAGTGCGTGACATTACATTTGTCAATGCACGAGATGTTCTCGGAATCATATACAATTCAAAAAGTGGCAATACCACTCTGAAATGGAGACAGCTCAGAAGAAAGGGTGGCAAAGTAGTTGGAGAAGCATCACCAAACTCTCTAGTAAATTTGGCCGAGGGTGGAGTCATAACTCCAGAATGGGTCGATAGTTACCTTAAGAAAAAGAATCTAGAAAACAGAACCATGTAATTTTGTAAACGCTAGAGATTCTGATGATTACAAAAATTATTGATGACTTTTCGATTTCTTTCATAGTTGAAGAGCCAGACGACCTGCTTACTCTTCGAAGAATAATAAAGAAAGGTGACATGATGGTATCAGATACCACCCGTGTAATCAAGCAAGATAAGGATTTCTCCAGACCAGACAGAGGCGAGCGAATAAAAATACGCATATCACTTGAGGTGGAAAAGATAGCACTTGATTCTGTGTTTGACAGGCTAAGAGTTCACGGTACGATAATAGAATCAAGTAATGAGGCAGTCTCAAAGGGATCACATCATTCAGTTCTGATAAAAATTGGCGACTCGTTTAATGTGACAAAAAAGAAATGGCTTCCAATTGAGTTGAAATTACTCAAAAGCAAAGAAGATGGTTTTGGTTTTGTCCTAGTTGCAATTGACAGGGGAGATTGTGGTGTTGGAAAGCTAAAGGGAACCCATCTGGAATTGATGCAAAATTTGTATTCTGGCTCTAGCGGAAAGCAATACAAGTCAAGTTTCAACATTGAGAGCTTTTTTGAAAACGTCACAAAGATGCTAGAAACAACACTAAGGGATAATGATGTTATAGTAATCTTTGGTCCTGGAGAAACCAAAAAACAGTTCAGCAATTATTTGCAAAAAACTCCCTTGAGTAAAAAACACAAAATAGAGATTGTGGAGGGGATTGATTCTGGTGGAGAGGACGGAGTCTACGTATTCATAAAATCAAAAGCAATGCAGCAAATCATGGGACAAAGTAAGCTTGCAAAAGTTACCTCGATCCTAGAGGAAATCATGATTAAAGCCCAGCATAAAAGCAAAAAATTTACAATGGGGTTTGAAGAAACACAAAAAGCAAACCAGTACGGCGCAATAGATTCTTTGGTTTTCTCAGAAAAAATTATCCAAACTCAGGATGAGGAAAAAGTAATTGAGTTCCTAAATGAGGCAGAGGCAAAGGGGGTCAAAGTGTATGTCCTAGATTCCAGCACAGATATTGGCTTGCAGGTTTCTGGGCTTGGCGGAATAGTTTCACTGCTTAGATTTTCAGTGGAATCCTAGGTAGATTCGATCAGCCAGTCAAGGTATGGCTTGTTTATCGAATTGACCTGTATTTCAGCAATCTCCGGCACCTTGTATGGATGTGTGATTCTGATTTGATTTTTTACTTTGGCTTTGTTTTTTTGCGTTGTCTTGAAGATTGCCAAAAACTCGTCTGCATTTTCGATTTTTCCTTGCCAGATATAGATTGAAGAGATTTTTGTCATGTTTACGCACGCTACAAGTTTTTCTTGTACTAGCTTGTTTGCTATTTTAGATATTGATTTTTTGTTTGGGTACGTGGAGACTATCATTATTGGTTTTTCCATAGTAACCGATAAATGTCCGTGATTAAAAAAAGTAACAATTAATTTGAACTTTGATTTTCTGTCGCAAAACGCTATAATTTATGTTCTAATAGCATGGGGGGCAATATTTCTTGCAGCTAAAGGCCTAAAGCTGGAAAAGCACGGCTTCGAGATGAAGCCATACAGTCTGACTTACAAAAACGCCCAAGTTCAGACAGCTCTAACTAAGGTGCTAGGCAGGACAAGGAGGGGAATTCGCGTATTTGCAGATGTAAGTGTTGTTGCAGGTTTCATCATGATGGGGTTTGCCTTTTGGTTCCTCCTTGATAATATTGCAAAATACTTTAACACCCCTGCTGAATTTTCCCAGCTTACGGTTCTGATACCTGGGGTAACTCTGACATCAGGCCCGTCAATATTGTATTTTCTTCTTTCAATACCAATTGTTCTGGTAGTTCACGAAGGCGCACATGGAATTGTAGCTACGCTAGAAAAAATTAAAATCAAGACGGGCGGTTTTGCTATCTTTATTGCAATGTTTGCAGGATTTGTAGAACCAGACGATGAGGAGTTCAACAAGGCAAAGAAGATATCAAAGTTGAGGGTCATAGGTGCAGGCGCAACAGCAAATGTAATTTTCGCTTTGGTATTGGGCGCAGTCTTGCTTACAAATCCGTTTTTTGCAATCATAGTGCCAGAGCCAATCAGAGGAGCATTTTATGAATCACCACAAGGCGTCACCGTGCTATCCATAATGCCAGGAACTGGTGCGGAAAGCGCAGGACTGATGGCAAACGACGTCATCACCAAGATTAATGATGTTCCCATAGTTACGCCGTTTGATTTTACTAAAGTCGCACTTGAACCAGGCGACACTACCATAGTCACCGCAGTCAGAGACGGCAAACAAATGCAATTTCAGATAGTGATATCACCGTCTCCAGACGATCCAAAGAAGGGACTAATTGGAATAATACGTGACAACACGTTTGCCTACAAGCCAGTATACGATTTTATCGAATGGAAAAGCCCAGAGCTTTCCATGTTTTTGTTGTGGTTGTGGATGATTTCATTTTTCATTGGAATCATAAACATGTTGCCGCTTCCAATATTAGATGGTGGAAAATTCATCCATAGCATAATAGACAAGAAAATGTCAGATTTGGTTGTAAACAGGACAATGTGGGCAATCTATGCGTTCACGTTTGCATTGTTTGGCCTCAACATTGCCTTGTCGTATATAAAATCAGGCTGGTTTACCATCTAGCCAATTTGATTATCGTTAAATTTAGGTTATCAAAACTAAAACTGTGAAATGCGACAGGTGTGAAAACGCTGCAGTTTATTCCAGAAAATATTCTGGAGAGAATCTTTGCTCAGAATGTTTTTCAAATTCCATCCTAAGAAAGGCTGCAAAGACAATCTCAAAATACAATATGATACAAAACGGCGAGCTTGTTTGCGTTGCAGTATCGGGAGGAAAAGATTCCCTTGCATTATTACACATATTATCAAAAATGGCAAAGAATCACAATTTTAGAATTCATGCAGTTACAATTGATGAGGGAATTCCAGGCTATAGGGAAGAGGCCCTAGAAATTGTAAGAAAGTTCTGCAGAGACCTTGGAGTCACACACTCTGTATACACATACAAGGGTCTGTTTGATCTTACGCTTGATGAATCGCTGAAATTGCGAGATGAGGAAAAAATTTCATCGTGTACCATTTGCGGCACGTTTAGAAGAAGATCAATGGATCATGCGACAAAGGACATTGGTGCAGATGTAATAGCAACTGGCCACAATCTGGACGATACGTTACAGACATTTGTGATAAACACTCTTTCCGGAGACACTAACAAAATTGGGTGGATGGATCCCGATACTTCGGATAATTCAATTAGAAAAATAAAGCCGTTTTGTGAAATTTACGAATCCGAAATAGTGTTTTATGCATTTACAAACAACCTTCCCTTCCAAACAGAGCCATGTCCCCACATGAATGAGGGAATACGAACTGAGATCAGGGAATTTCTCAACAAGCTGGAAAACTCCCACAGCGGCATAAAAAACAACATGTACAAATCGGTTCTGAGGCTTTCACAGATAGTGGGTGATTCTAATTACAAGCAAAAGACATCATGCCTCAACTGTGGAAACGAATGCACGGGCAAGATTTGCTCTGTGTGCAAGATGATTGTCAATCTGAAGGATTAGCTTAACGCAAATATAACATTGTGTTCTAGTGATTGTGGTAGTAGGTAGGATCGGGGCGCTAGCCGTGCCCTATTCTGAAACCGGCTATATGCAGAGGTCAGTAACTGCTGGATAAATCTCTAGGTGGATAAATCCTGCTTGATGTACTGAAATGAAATCACGCCGAAGCGGGTGGATGCAGGCCTGGGACTGTCCGAAGGGATAGTTCCCAAGATCGAATTGCCGAAATGGATGAGGTCCGGGAGGGAGCAATCCTAAGGCAAAG
>JACRJT010000008.1 GCA_016215465.1 Nitrososphaerota archaeon
CAAAACGCCGTTTTGGCCAGTCCTTTGATGCAAAAAATCATAACAGCAAAGTACGCTTGAATCAAGGGAGCCAAAAGTGGCATGTGCAAATCGCTCAATTTCTAACTGGGCACTCATGGATTCATTACTGGTGATATCGTTAATTGTTCTCCCAACTATTCTGTGAGGGGGGGGGGATCCTGCCATCATGTCCGAAATCATTTTCTTAAAGCCCTCAAGCGGGCCGTCCGGATCCTTTAGAATGTCTGGGACCTTGTATATTTTCAGAAACGAATCGCTTGCAAACCTTTCAACATCGATTCCGCTTTCAATCATTTCGTTTTTTATTTTCTTTGGGTTTTCATGTGTCATGTATATGCAGTGTTCTTTTTTGAGCAGGCCGTTCCCTATGAAACGAAATTGAACTTGTTTTGCCTTGTTTTCATCGGTTATCACATGCAGTATGTGCTGTTTTGAATTGATACTGTCGACAAACTCTATTGGATCCACTTTGTCTAGGTGTGAACATACTACTAGTTAAGATTATACGTCATAATATAGCTTAAAACGAAAATAATCTGTCTTTTGGGATATTTTTCTCAAATCCGGATTAAATCTGAAGAACGCTTTAAGAACAAAACACAAAGTTGTGATATGTGCAAAAACGACTGCTGACACCGATTTCATTTTTGTCCCTGTAGGTTCCCTCAGAGCCTCTTTGCAGATGTGGGAACTGAGGAAGTTATTTTATGGATTGTCACATATTCGGGAATTTTCATTGCGTATGGGATCGGTATGACAAAAGCGATTTTTTATCATCTCATATTGTTTCTGAATGCGACTAGATAGATTCTGTAGCACGATTTAAGAACTTGCGATAAAACAACAAAGATAATTGCTGAGATATTTTTTATTATTGGCTTGTTTAATTGTATTTTCCTATGCAACGGATAACTCTGCATCAGCCTGTGAATGTAAGGATCTATCCACGAGGACGCCGTACTTACTAGATTCGGATTCCATCTTTTTAGGCAAAGTCAAAAGTATTGAAAAAACCAATGACGAATTTACATCATATTTTGTAAAATTTGATGTCGATAAAGTCTGGAATGGTTCAAACACAAAAGAGATTGTCATTAGATCATCTTTAGATACAGGAATGTGTGCATATCCATTTGAAGTAAATCAAACACTAGTTGTTCATGCATCTAAAGACGGTAAAATCCTGAATGAAAAAGGCTGCGGTACTTTACCTGCAGAATATGTTACAGATTATATCGAATTTCTTGATGAGCATGTAGATTCAGACGATAACATACACGTAGTACCAGAAATACTTTGGGATATCCATGATGTCATTTTGGATGGCACAATTGTAGAATACGACAGCAAGACTTGGGCATATCATATCAAAATTCATCAGGTCTTCAAAGGTTCAATTAATTCTAATCTTATTTCTGCGGAAGGCTTTGACGTTGTGAATTATTTTAAAAAAGGTGACAGAGCGTTGTTTTACATCTATGACATTAGTCCAGTGTCCACCAATTACAAATACAAAATTACTGCTTATTCCGTCAAAACAAGCCCTATTTGTGACGCGCGTTCTTTAATTCAAATCAGTCCGACTTTGCCAAATGAAAATCCATTTGTACACGGTGCGCCAACAATTCCAGTCGATTGGGTAGATCCATGCGTTCCAAAATATTTTTCATATGATCCTGATTTTTTTAATTTCAGAGAATCGATTGCCCCATTAAAACAACTAAAACACAAGATCCCACTGGACAAAATTCGTTGTTATGATGACAAAATCCTACTATTCAAAAATTCTGATGGATCTCCTACATGTGTAAAACCACAAACCGTACAAAAATTAGTTGAGCGCGGCTGGGCAAAACCATAACGCAATAATTTTTGGTTCAATCCAAGTTTAATCAAACCTCTTATAGTTTTTTATTATTTACTGATCAGAGAATGTATACGCAAACCTTAACTGCTGATCAAAAGGCTGATCAATATTGAATTTTAAGATTATCATCAGTATCATATTGGCAATTGCGGTTGTTGGCTCTTTAGGACTTTATTTTACACTGATGCCTTCAAACACATCATTCACACCATATGTAGTACCGACAACAGTTTTTGATACAAAATCCATCTCACTTGATAATTCACAGGAAATCAAGAAATTCTCCTCATATGACGAACTCAAAAAATTCCTGCAGGATGCACAGATGACAAGCATACAGCAATATCCAACACATGGAGGAAGCATAACGTTAGACAGAACAGTATTTCCTACTCCTTGGAATTCTGGTGAGCAAATAACTACTGCACTTTCAGATCCTGATCAAAATTCAGCACCAAGACCAGAGTCTGCACCGACCGAGATTACTTCGGATTACGGTGCTGGCACGCCATCATATTCTACCACAAATGTCCAAGTCAAAAATGTCGACGAGCCTGACTATATCAAAAATGATGAGAAATACGCTTACATCGTATCTGGCGACAAGCTGACAATAATTGACGCATATCCTGCAGAAACTGCAAAAATCATACTCAAAGTAGGCCTTGACATCCCTCAAGGATATGGACTTCAAAATATTTTCCTAAACAAGAATTTGCTTACAATATTCTACCAGGACAATCAGGAAATGGACTATATACAGGAGTATGGGTTTGCGCCGTCCAAGATTTACACGCCGCTAACACACATAACAATACTTGATGTCTCCAACAAGGAAAGCCCAAAGATAGTCAAGGATTATTCCGTTAATGGATACTATAACAGTGCAAGAATGATTGGGGGTATGGTCTACCTTGTTACGGTAAACGATGTAAACATTCCAAGACCGATCATCCCCCTAGTGAGAGAACAAAACACTGTTCTCGTGAACCCACCAGTGTACTATTTTGAGAATCCTGATCAATACTATAATTTCAACACTGTAACGGCGATTGATATTTTCAACAACAAGATAAACGCAGAAACCTTTCTGATGAGCAATGCCGGAACCGTCTATGTCTCAAATGACAACATCTACATCACATACCAGAAAAACATGCCGTACAATTACTACCAGAATCTGGAAAAAGACAGGTTCTTTAACGCAATACTTCCTTCCCTGCCTCAAGACATTCAGGATGAAATTAAAACGGTAATCTCTGACACTGCAACACCGCAGCAGGAAAACTGGAACAAGGTATCTGACTTGTTGCAGGATGCATACAACAGGCTGTCCTCGTCTGATAGGTCAAAATTATTCCAGAAAATCCAAACTGCAATATCTGAATATGATTCCAAAGTGCAGGAGCAGACACTCAAGACTGTCGTCCACAAAATCTCGATAAACGATATCTCACTGAAATATGTCGCCAAAACCGAAGTGCCTGGAAGACTTTTGAACCAGTTTTCGATGGACGAATCTGGGAATCGGTTCCGAATTGCCACAACATCAGAATACTACAATCAATACAAGACCGTTCAATTCAACAACGTCTATGTCTTAGATGAAAGCCTCAACCAAGTTGGAAAACTCGAAAAAATTGCCGAAGATGAGACCATTTATTCGGCAAGATTCATGGGTGAGAGGCTGTATCTGGTCACATTCAAGAGGATTGATCCGTTCTTTGTAATTGACCTGTCAACAGACGTGCCAAAAGTGCTTGGCGCACTGAAAATCCCCGGATACTCTAACTATCTGCACCCGTATGATGCAAACCATATCATTGGAATAGGAAAGGAGACCAAGGACAACCAGTATGGAGGAACCGAGATACTCGGCGTCAAAGTGGCACTGTTTGACGTCACTGACGTATCAAATCCAAAAGTAATTGATGTCAAGACAATAGGAAAACAGGGTACTGACTCTGAAATACTGTCTGATCACAAGGCGTTATTGTTTGACAAGGAGAAAAACATCCTGTCCATCCCAATTACCGAGCAAGGAGAAACAGTGTATAATTCCGACGTGAAATATTACGAGAACAGAGTCTGGAGGGGATTCTACGTGTTTGGGATTAATCCGTCTGACGGCATAACACTAAAGGGGAAAATTACTCACTCTAACAGCACAGGATACGATTATTCCATGCCATCAAGGTCATTTTACATCGGGGACACATTGTATACGGTAAGCTCTAATCTGATAAAGATGAATGATGTGTCAGATTTGCATCCAATCAACGAATTGAGGTTAAGGGATACCTCGAAGATTGTTCAATATGTAAAGTGATTATGTTTCACTATGCATCAAAACCTGAAAAACAAGGATGAGTTTATTTTTGAGATTAAGAAAGATTCTGTAGCGCCCTTTAAGAATCTGATACCGAAAAGGATAATTAACTCATGAAGTATTTCTCGATTTTCTTTACCATCTTGTTATCTGTTTCAGTCATACATGCATACGCACTTCTTGTTCCCTATACTGCTGAGGATCTTGCAAAATTATCAAAATACATCATAATAGGCAAAGTAATTGACATCAAGCCAACAATCCCTGATGAGAAAGCTATTCAATTGGACAATCTAAGTGTATTTTTGTACGATGTCTCAATTAAAGTAGAAGACGAACTCAAAGATCAATACACAGATGACACAATCAAATTTAGAATAATGAGTGACAGAAACATAGGATTTCTTTCTAAATCAATCGAAGACTCACAAAAATTTCAAATTGGTGAAAGAGTGTTGGTGTTTTTGGCAGACAAAGAACCAGAATCTGTTTGGGGAGACAGCTACTATGTTGCAGGCGTTACTATGGGCAAATATGTTCTTGTTGACGGAATGGCGTATGGTACTGACTATGCTAATGGTATTAACATATCAGAACTGCTTGTAAAAATTCAAAAATCAATCTTTCAATACCAACATACTGATGTCACAGTGACAAAACAAATTTCTCCTCTAAAACAACTCAAGTCTGGAACCCCTACACAAAATGTTCAATGTAATGAAGGTCTACAATTA
>JACRJT010000007.1 GCA_016215465.1 Nitrososphaerota archaeon
TAGATGATGTAGTTGTTTACTCAAGAGCACTGTCGCAAGACGAAATTGGAAAATTGTATCTTGCAAAATTGCCACAAAATGCTGAATTATCTTTGTTTGAATCGCTTGGAGTATTTGATAGTGTTGACAATCAAGTAGAATCTAGCAACAAAACCAATTTCCCATCTCTTAATGCAATACTTTCACTTACAGACACCTTGACTTTGATATTTGAAAACAATACAGCATCTCCAACAATCAACAACAGTTTGGGAATAACAGACACCTTGACTTTGATATTTGAAAACAATACAGCATCTCCAACAATCAACAACAGTTTGGGAATAACAGACAGTATTGTTCTTACAATTGTGCAAGGAGAACAGGTAACTACAGATCCACAAATTGTAATTGATGAAAGAGGAAAAGACTATCATAAAGTTGAATTTGCTAACGGAACAGGTTTTGTTGAGTTTGGCCTGCCTGAGTGGATATACGAGAATGCCACAGGCAAATACGTAGATCACATCGCAACAGAAACCGACACAAGCATAGCTATAGACTCAATGCAAGTCCCATTTGAGTTTGACAAGACAAATTGCTCAGTTTCAATATTTGAGCAGGGAAGACTAAATCAAAAACTAGCAAAAATTGTTGACAAATACTATTGGAAAGTAATGGAATCCAACAACGATGCAAACTGGAAAGAAAGTTCTACAAACAATGTAAGCTGCAACGTATCAAAAATTGAAAACTCTACTGGCATTTTCATTAATTCATTACAAGAAAATGAAAACGGTAGATTCCTTACTGTATACGGCAAAAAAATAGACCAACCATTGGAAGTTTTCTTGTATTATACCAACAAGAATGAAAATACTACTAACACCAAAATTGGATTTGTATCTCACATGGAGGGTGTAAATTCTGATGAAATCGACTTTGGTAATGAACAAGTAACAACAGACACAAAAATGCAACAAAAGAATATCAAAAATGCAGCCAAAAAACTATTCAAACAAGAAAAAGAGCAACTCAAAGATACATTAAAGGAATTAAAGACTTCTCAAAAGCTAACAAAACAAAAATCTGCCATGTCCAAGGCATTTTCGCTAAACGGTGAAGGCAAAAATTCCTTACTATTTAATTTTACAAAGGCATACAAAGAATTCAAGCAAGTCCAAGTAGAAAATGAAAATGGTAGACTTGATACTACTATAGAATTCCTTGAATCTGCTCCAATAGTGAAAACAGGAGAGACAGTATTTCTTGATCCGGTATTTGGATTTTCTACAGGAACTAATATTGAAATACGTACTACCGGTGTGGGTTCCAGTACCGTCTGTCCTGCACCAAACACAAAGAGCACATTGGCATCAGTCACTCTCAGAATAAGACCATCCACATCAAGCACATCTCCATCATGTACACGTATTACAACAGAATGGAACATCTCAACTATCCCAGATGATGCAATCATCCAAGATACAAGAATACGTTATGATATCTCTAGTACAAGTTCCAATGGAAGAAGCATGGACATTAATTCAATGGAAAATAGTCCTAAATCTTCCTCTAGCGCATCAGGAATATGGAACGATATTGGAGACGGTACTACATTTTCATCAAATAATTCAAACAGTACTACCAACGGAAATGACAAGGTATCAGATCTTGGTACTACTGCTGATTTAGACCTGCAAAATAATCTTGTAGATGACTGGTGGGCAGTAGGTATCAAAGCTTATGATGAAACAAGGGACGGAGTCCTTCATCCGGCGACTTTTTCAGGCGTAGAGCTTCGTGTAGACTATCGCCGAAGCTCAAATCCAACAGAGAATCTAGGACTAGTAGACACCGTAACAAAGACAACAGTCAAACGTTTTACAGAAAACCTTGGATTTACCGATAACATGTCTACATCCAAGCTTAAATCAATCTCAGAAAACTTGGGCTTACGTGACACACTAGTCAAGGCAGCTCCTCTCTCACTCACAGAGAACCTCGGAATGACTGACGCAGTAGCAAGATCAATCACACAATCCCTAACAGAGAACCTAGGAATGACTGACAATGCCACAACATCAATCGTAAAATTACAACTGCTCTCAGAAAACCTCGGATTCACTGACAACATAGCTAACATTGCTACAAAAACTCAAGCTTTGACAGAAAACCTCGGACTCGTAGACAATATCACAATAACAGCAACAAAAACCAAATTACTCTCAGAAAACCTAGGAATCACAGACAACGCATCAGCTGCGTCATCCAGAATACTGATACTCTCAGAAAACCTCGGATTCACAGATAATGTATCTAGGATCACCACAAAAACTCTAACAGAATTCCTAGGACTCACAGATGTCATAACTACTATATCTTCCAGAACCAAATCCATCACAGAGAACCTTGGACTAGCTGATGATGTTGCAGTAGCTGCATCCTCAAGATTGCAATTCCTTACCGAAAAACTCGGACTCGTAGACAATATCACAATGACATCAACAAGAACCAAATCGCTTTCAGAAAACCTAGGAATCACAGACAACACTGCAAGATCAATCGTAAAATTACAACTGCTCACAGAGAACCTCGGACTCACAGACACCACCGCACGCTCATCAACACTATCACTGACAGAGAACCTCGGACTCACAGACACCACCGCACGCTCATCAACACTATCACTATCTGAGAACCTAGGAATGACTGACGCAGTAGCAAGATCAATCACACAATCCCTCACAGAGAACCTAGGAATGACTGACAATGCCACAACATCAATCGTAAAATTACAACTGCTCACAGAAAACCTCGGAATGACTGACACCACAGCAAGAATTACCACAAAATTACAATCACTTATCGAAAACCTAGGAATGAATGATGTGACAGGAAAATCAATTCCATTATCTCTTTCAGAAAACCTTGGACTTGTAGACAATAGAGTATGCGAGGTTTGCCTTGCTCAAGTAGGCCATATCTTTGTAGAGCAGACAACAAGACAAACAAGTTCTAGCACTTCGTATGTCAACATAACGGGAGCTACAATAACCTCAAGTAACTTTGTTGCTGGCAACAAGTACCTTCTCGTCTTTAACTCCCTATTAGATGGAAGCAATGCTGCTGGCGGCGACTTTGGAATTCGAACCACACACGGCAACACTGCCTTTACAGGAAGTGAAATGGTAGTAAATCCAACATCAACTACAACAAGAACAACATATCACTGGTTCACAGTATGGACTGCAACTAACGAGGACATCAATTTACAATTTAAGACTAGACTTGGTTCACATACGGTAGGTGCAGATCAAATTACCATGTTTGCACTAAACCTCAGCGATGACTTTATTGAAAATGTGGACTGGAAGTATGCAGAAGATACCACTTCCGCATCACTTACAACCAGCTTTGGATCAAGAGCAAGCACATCAATTACACCGCAAACGGCAGGAGACGACTGGCTTGTCATGTCAACTGCAAGCCATTCTGGACTAGCAGCTACTAGACAACTAGATGTCAGACTTGCAAGAAGCGGAGAAGCATCCTCAAACCAGCCGGAATTCATTCAGCAAGGAGCAGATGCCACAAACGACAAGATGGCCCACACTCCGTTTAGAGTATTCAATTTGAGTAGCACATCAAACACATTCACTTTAGAAAGCAGATCAATTGGAGGAAGCAGCGGAACATACCAATCAAGTGCCGTCTTTTTGATAAACCTGGATAAATTCAAGCAAGACTTTGCAAGCTATACAGAGACAAACATTGATCTTTCTGCAACTGACTATGGTACAGAAGTCCAGACATTATCCACTTCGTTAACCTGCCAGTCTGATGTCTGGGTAATGGGCACATTTGCATCCGACGTAAACGCTGCAGCACTTTACACAAAAGGAAGACTGCAAGTAGATAACGCAGATCAACCGCCAACTCAAACCTCTCCAGATGCCTATCAACAAGAAGATTCATGGGGTACAACAGAAGAGCTTCCACTGCAATATCAAACAGTGGAAAGTCTTTCCAGCGGTTCCCATACAATAGATCTTGATGCGTCAACACAAACGGCACTTGCAGGTCGTTCTGCAGAGGACAGACAGTTATTTGCCATTCCGCTAGTTCCAAAGAACCGTATCCACATAAAATTACTCACAGAAAATTTGGGACTAGTTGATACTGCTGCAACTACAAAATCATTAGATAAATCGCTTACAGAAAACCTAGGAATGAATGACGCAGTAATCAAAACAGCTTCTATCTCACTATCTGAGAACCTTGGAATGACAGACAACACAGTCCTCTCATCAACAGTCTCACTATCTGAGAACCTTGGAATGACAGACAACACCGCAAGATCAGCAACAATAGCTTTGACAGAGAACCTCGGACTCACTGACACCGCTACCACTCCAAATAGAACTCAATCACTGACAGAGAACCTCGGAATGACAGCTGATGTTATAGCAGCTGAATCGTCATTTTTACAGTCACTCACAGAGAACCTCGGAATGACAGCTGATACCGCAACAATAACTTCTGGAACCAAATCCCTCATCGAAAATCTCGGAATCACCGATACCACCACAAGATCAGTTACACAATCCCTAACAGAAAACTTGGGAATGACAGACAACACCGTAACAACATCTTCCAGAATACAGTCACTCACAGAGAACCTCGGAATGACAGCTGATACCGCAACAATAACTTCTGGAACCAAATTACTCTCAGAGAATATTGGAATAAATGATGCAGTAGCAAAAGGAATCCCACTATTTCTTTCAGAAAACCTTGGACTTGTAGACAATAGAGTATGCGAGGTTTGCCTTGCTCAAGTAGGCCATATCTTTGTAGAGCAGACAACAAGACAAACAAGTTCTAGCACTTCGTATGTCAA
>JACRJT010000009.1 GCA_016215465.1 Nitrososphaerota archaeon
AACACGATATCAGCAGGATTCGCTCAACGCCAATCCCATACGTGTACCATAATTTGGAGTATGCCAGATATGTAGGGCATGGAAGGCCAGTCACATACAAAGATGTCCTAATTGCAGGATTTGACAAGATTCGAAAAGGCGAGATGCCAGAATATTACGACAAGTTTGCCCAAGTAGACAAGGCGGCAAAAGATCATATTGGCCACAAAATTCTTGTGATGCACCAGGGAATATCGGAGATAAACAAGTTTGCCGGCGAGCTTAGCTCAACTGATCTTCCAAAAAACTTTACCTATTATGCCATGGGGCACCTCCACGACCACACCCTAAAACAATTTTCCCACCTGTCAGGCCCGGTAGCATATCCGGGATCAACTGAAATGACAACAAGCGAGGGAATCAAGGAATCACAAAAAGGGTTTTACGAAGTAGACATTTCAGGAAACGAGGCAACCCCGAATTGGATAAGGCTGGACACAAGGCCGCAGCTATCACAAAAAACAGAATTTGACTCGCTAGAGAAAACAGTCAATGAAATTTTAGAAAAGATTTCAAAGTTTTCAAAAAAGCCAATAGTAGAGATAAAAATTTCAGGTGACAACATAGAATTAGACATGGTGCAAAATCAGATGGCCCGCCTTGCACCGCATACGCTGCACTATGTTTGGAGGCTAACCCAGAACAACGACATAAATTCATCAGTGCTTTTGGACAGGCCCGCAAGCATCGATGATGAATTAATCAGGCTTGCGTCAAACTGTCTTGGCAAGACTGATCTTGCATCATTTGCAATAAAGGAGCTTTTGCCGCTTTTGTCATCAAACAGAACTGACGAGGCAGGGCAGATGGTAATAGAGAGATTTGAGCAGTTCAAGAGGTCAAAATGATAACATCAGTTGAGCTTGGAAATTTCATTTCACACTCTGAGACAAAGATTGACTTTGAAGAAGGGGTAACTGTGTTTGTCGGGCACAATGGCGCCGGAAAGTCAAGCATCATTGATGCGATAACGTTTGCATTGTTTGGAGAGCACACAAGAAAGTCAAACAAGAGCCTGATTAGACGTGGCACAAGCCAGGCATATGCCAAGGTAAACTTCATGCTAAATGGGAGACAGTATCAGGCCGAACGAAAAATCGACTCAAAGGGAACACTTGGTGCCCAGCTATTTGAGATAAGAGACGGCCAGGCAATGCCGATTGCGTCAGGTGAGCGAAAGCAGTTTGGTGAGTCCATGACAGGCGAAATTGAATCCAGAATAGGCCTTGACTTTACCAAGCTCAAAGTTGCATCAATAGTCCAGCAGGGCGAGCTAAATTCCATAATCAAGGCAAAGCCAAAGGAATTCAAAGAACTGCTCAACGCCATAATTGGAATAGACAAGCTGGATATTGCAGCAGGCAATCTAAAGATAGTTCAAAAAAACTTTCGCCAGGCAATCCAGCAGAGACTAGGGTATGACGACACCCACATCGATATGTTAAACAAAGAAATCATAACGCTAAATGACGAGATAAAATCAGCCGAGCCCCAAAAGATGCAGCTGCAGGAAAGAAAGGAACTCGAAGAATCAGAACTGCAAAAGATAAAGCAGAAAATAGAGACAGACTCTCCAAAGGAGACCATACTTGTACAAATTGAGCAGCGAAAAAGCGAGCTTGCAAGATATGCAAGAGACGCAATATTATTGATTCAAAAAAATATTTCAGAAAAGGAAAGAAAGATCCAGGCCTGCCAGGGGTGTTTTGAATATGCAGATTCAAAGGGAATACTAGAGTCAACGCTGCAGAAAACAGAAATTGAAATCGAGGATGCTGGAAAAAAAATCCAGGAATTATCAAAGCAGGTAGCAATTCTAAAAGAACATGAGGTCTTGGCAAAAAAACTGCAGCTCCAAGACGGCAAGTGCCCGGTGTGCGACTCTACAGTAGATCACCTAAAGCCAATTTTCCAAATAGAGCACCTAATACAGGAGCAGAAAAATGCAGAGTCAGAAATCCGTACATTTGAGCAAAAAAAACTAGAGATGTCAAAAGAAAAAAAGGAAACCTCAGAGAAACTGCAAAAGGCAATCATTGCAAAATCCACACTTGATGCCCACTTCATACAGAGTATGGGACAAATTGAGGCAATACGGGCAGAGGTGGAGGCGCAAAAAACCCAGATCAGGGATCCATCTACGGTAAATACAGAGGGCGGATTGCTCCAGTTTGCATCAATTGACTCACATGCTAAAACTCTGTACGAGACAATATCAGACTTGGAAAAGCAGGTCTTTGGGTTTAACCAGAAAGAATTTGAAAAACTAAAAATCGATTTGGAGCAAAAGCGAAAAGAACTAAGCCAGATTGATCAAAAATATGGCGCAGTTACAGAGAAAATAAAAAGAGCAGACGAGCGAATCACAAAAATCAACTCCATACTATCTGAACTAGGTCTGGTCAAAAAATACCTGCTCCAAATTGACGACATTCAGACCAGCGTATATGACCGCGACGGCCCAGTTGCGACAAGCCTTCGATCATGGGCACTAATGACAATTTCCGCAAAGGCATCAGAGTATCTGGATATACTTAACACAAAAATTCACAGAGTCGATCTGTCAGAAAAGGCCCGAGACATTACAATTACGTGTTATTCAAAGAACAATCCAATTGACATAGACTCGTTGAGCGGTGGAGAGCAGGTCAGTGTCGCACTGTCATTGAGGTTAGGGATGGCACACCTGCTTGGCGCATCGAATCTAAACTTCATAATACTTGACGAGCCGACAACCCACCTTGACGGGGAGCGTAGGCGCGCCCTAGTAAGAGTGCTGTCACAGCTGTCAGACATAACAGGGGTGACAGGGCCTCTCCAGTTCATCATAATAACGCATGATGCAGAAATCTTTGAGGACTCGAGTGTTGAGAAAATATACAAATTTGAGTCAAGTGTGGACGGAACGAAAGTTGCGCTACTCTAGCCACCAGTAAGCTTGGCAAATTTTTCGTTCTTGCTTAGCTTTTCCATAAACTGAATGTTAGACAGTGCAACTATGGCAGATTCTACGACTGGAACGCTTGGGTCGTTGAGTGCTTGCTCTAGTACGGGTTTTGCATCCTTTGCACCTACCACGCCTAGCGCTATTGCGGCCTCGTGTCGCACAAACATGCTGGGGTCATTTAGTGTGGCATCTTCAAGGTGTGGGACGGCGCTTCTGTACCCCATTTGCCCCAAGGAAAATGCGGCCTCGTGTCGCACAAGCTCGTTTGGATCGTGTTTTAGCACCTTTGCAATATGCGGGATTTTGTCCTCGCCTCCAAAGTCAACTAGGATACATGTTGCCCGGGTTCGAATCACATAGTCCTCATGAGTGATCAGACTGACAAAATAATCGACGTCTTTTTTTTCATATCTATCTTCCATTTGCGCAAAAAGGGCAAGCCTTTTTTCTGGTACTGCTTCCATTTCTGATTTTGAAATTATTTGTGTAGTATATTATCCTAGTTTTGAAAATCAAGTGTAATCGGTATATTTTTAAAATAATCAGATTGATTTTCATTGTTGATAGCGCAGATAGGCCAAAAGGCACCAAACTTGGGCGTTTCAAAATGGGTCCAGGGGATGCCGACTAACTTTGATCAGGAAAAAGATCACATCATACTAGTCGAAGTGTTCCAGGTAAACTGTCCTGGCTGCTTTTTGTATGGCATTCCAGAGGCAATCAACATTTACCAAAAATATCACTCAGAGGGAGTAACGGTTCTTGGCCTTGCCACGGCATTTGAGGATTTTGACAAAAACACAGTAGAGAATCTTGAACTATTGGTAAAGACAGGCGAGACAATCGGAGAAACAAGAAAGGCACTCTCCCAGTACGGAAGAGCAGTAGATGGAAGTAAGATTCCATACAAGATTCCGTTCCCGCTTGGGATGGACCTTTTAACAAAAGAGACAGGAGTGGCAAGCAACGAAAAGATAACTGATTTTATAAAAAGCCAGCTTCCAGACTTTGACTCACAGCCAGAAGACTACAAGTCCCAAATCATACAGCGAGTCAAAGAATATTTCAAATCAAAGGAATATTCTGCGTACACGTTTGACACGTTTTCCCTGCGAGGCACGCCATCTACAATACTGGTCGATAGAAAGGGAATTTTGCGCGACGTGTCGTTTGGCCAGACAGGCCATATTGATCAAATGATCCAGGAACTGCTCAACGAGTAACTGGCTTTCTTTTCTTGTATGCCATTACGCTGCCAGCTGCAATTGCTGCTATTGCAACTGTTACAAATATTGCCACCATATTCACAGATTCGCCCTGAATGATTTCAGGTTGAGGTGTTTTTAGTGTAAAGTCGCTTTTTACTTCAAGGATATGAGTTCCGTTTCCTGGAAACTCTAATGTCACAAAAGAAATTTCAGAATTGGTCAGTATTTTAGGTGCAATCTCCTGTTCGTTTAAGAACAAATGGATTTCGCCCTTTGTTATGTTTTGAGGGATTTGCAGTTCCAAAAGATTGTTCTGCAGCCCGCTTGAGATTTGAAACACGAGGGTGTCATTGTAAAACTCCACGTTGTCTATGTTAAAGTTTGCAACTGTTTCAATCACGTATGTTTTTTCTCCGACGTCAACGTCAAACTTGGTTTTGAGTCCTGTCCTGTCAGAGAGTGGTATCGCAAACGCTGGAACTACTATAATTAGTGATAAAATCAGAAATAGAATAAATTTCAATTTAAGCTGGAATTACTCTTTTTCGTAGCTCTTTGTCTTTCGATATTCTTGGATGTGAAGGATCAGCTAGGATTACTTCGAACCAATAATGAAATCCATCCTTGTACAAAAAGTACGAGCCAAGTAGTTTTAGATTCTTGTATTTTTGCGCGGTTCTGTTTTCTGCCACCTGCTTCATGCTAACGTCTGCCTTTATTCGAGTTACACCCAAGTGCTTTTGTCTTCTGCCGGCAACTGGCCTTTTTCGTCTCATTCCACCAGTTCCAACACGTGCCCTAATCACCACGATTCCTTGCTTTGCCTTGTAGCCTAGGCTTCTTGCCTTTTGGATTCGGCTTGGCTTTTCAAGTCTGGTAAATGCAGTCTGTTTTCTCCAGATTACGGCTTTTTCTCGTATTTCTGGCGAGTTTTGTTGCCACATCTTAAGCCAGGTTTTGTCTTGGGAACTAAGCATTATTCGCACTATTTCACCCCCCTTAATATCCGATACGGCGTTACGAGTAAAGAATTCATCCAGTTCCACAGAAGCGCGTTACAACGAATAGTAAGATAATCTATCTAAGATTATCCTGATCGTTGAACCTGTTCTCGTGGTTGCGTTTCTCGAACATTCTGACGTAATTGTAGGATCCAGATAAAAAGAAAAGATAAGCCCAAAGATACAAAATATCGACAGGATGTCCAGTATGATAGCTTTCATCTAATGAGAAAAAGAAAAAGCCATAATCTGCAATCACAAAGCACAACATACCAAACAGCAAACAAGACCAAAGAAAGCTCACTCGTCCTCTAAAGAACAAAATCAATCCAATAATGATCGGTGCAAGAGAGACGGTATCTGCCACAGGATAGCTAAGACTAAGCAGAGTATCAAAGACTGAGAGATTTGATTGTTGCAGACTGGAATAATATGCCAAAAAACCAGCCGCAGTTATTGTAAGGCTGATCACGGATACGGTCAGCTTTATTGAGATTGAACTTTTGAATGGCCTTAGATAAAAAAATGTAAAAACAAAATAAATAGGATAACCAATTAGCCAAAAAAAATCTGCTGCAGACGGAAAAGGATCATCATGATAAACTAACTCAGTAATCATCCAAATTTGTTCTGCAATAAACCACAAAAAAATAAATGAAGCAAAAAAAATCCAAGCCTTACCAAAATTCCCCTTAATTCCATCTTTGACCAACAATATGGCAGATACAACGACTAGTGGAATCGTAATAGCCAAGTTCAAAAAGCTTGAAGTAAAAACCGCGTATTCTTCCCCAAAGTAGTTGGCAGCCATTATGGCAAATACCACGACAGCGAGCAAGGGAGCAAAAAATTTTTTGCCAGATGAAAACAGGCTAGTTTGCAATTATTGTTCCAGAATAACTAGAAAGTTAGATATTGGCTCCTGATCTTCATATGCGGCAAGTCTTTCTTTGATTGTTTTTATTACCGCAGTTGAGCCATTTCCAAATATCTCCTGAAGAATATCTTTGAGGTATTCGGGGTGTTCAAGACAGTCAGAAAAGTAGCAGTTATACTTTGCATACAAACGGCTTCCAACCTCATTGGCGGTAGATGAACTCATTTGGAGTAGTGTCTGCGTTACTGTGAAACTCACTAGTGCCTTTTTTGCATTATCGACAGGATTAATGGCAAGATGATCTGTTTTTATCATTTTATCAAGAAGTGTTTTTAATTTTTTCACATCAAAAGGTTTGAAGATGATCTTAGTGGGCTTTAGCTTATCCAAATCGTCTTCATTTTTTGCAGTCAAATCTGCGGTAATGATAATTACTTTGGCTTGTGGGTCTATTGCTCTAATTTCCTTCAGGCCGTAAATTCCATCATATTCAGGCATCACCAAATCCAGAAACAAAACGTCTGGTCTGTATTTTTTGTAGATTTCAACGGCTTGCTTTCCATCATGTCCTATCGAAACAACTTTGACACCAAGTAACTCCAAATGCTCTGCAAAAACCTGTACTGTGTCTTTATCATCATCAATAATGGCCGCAGTTATCAACAACTCATCATAAGAAAAAATCACTATAAAAAATCTCGTTCAAATCATGCAGAAATCAACACTACTCAAGTAGAATTATCTTAAAATCATTGGTTAGTCAAAAAATACAATAATGATACGGCAATACCAAAATACATAGCAATTGTCATAATATCGCTAATAATAGTCGCAATCGGACCCGAAGATGTTGCCGGATCTATTCCAAATTTCTCAAAAAGAATCGAAACGGATGTAGAAAAAAACGCCTGAGACACCATGCTTAGAAAAATTGAGAGACCAATTACAATTCCAAGGTTGAATTTCCCCCAACCAAAAAACGCGGCCGCAAAAAGTGATATTGCAAAAATAAATCCCAAAAACGAGCCAATTCTTATTTCTCGAAACATGTAACGTCTTAGGGAGAAATTTGGCTCCAATGCCAACATTCTGATCACCAGCGTTTGGGATTGAGTTCCTATAGCATCGCTAAGATAGACAATTACAGGTATAAACGAAGCAAGTATGATGTATTCATTGAGAAACGATTCAAAGTTGCTGATAATTGCGGCCGCTATCAACCCCCCAAGAAGCCCAATAAACAAAGATGGAAGACGCGCCCTTACTAATCTGGTTGCAGGCGTTTTAAGCGATTCAATCTCTTTAATTTTGTGATGTATTCCCCCAGATCTTAAAACATCCTCTCTTACCTCATGATGGAATATTGAAAGTATAGTATTGTGCGGAATTACGCCAATGAGGCGTTTTTCATTATCTACAACAGGTATTGCCTTCAGACCATGTTTTAACGCGACATAGACAGCCCGTTCTTGATCCGAATGTTGTTTAATAGAAATAACGTCCTTGTTCATTATTTCTTCCAGTCTTGTGGTGGGTTTGGCTTGGAGAACATGTTTTAGTGAAGATACGCCAAGTAGCACGCCATTTTCATCAACAACATAAACGTAGCCTATGGTCTCAAACTCCTTTGCTCTCACATCCAAAATCTCTTCAATTTTTTCAACTGTTTGAGAAGGCAAGAACGCCAAGAACTTTTTTGTTATCTTTGTATCCACCAGATATTCATGAGAATTGTTTTCCTTTGTGTTAGATGACACTACTCAAAAATGACAGTTATCTGTTAAATGCCTTATTTTATACCCCGTGCCCAAGGTTTCTAAAAAGCGCAAAATAACCAAACTTTGACCACATTTCCTCAATTGTAGTCGATCAAATTTGAACCAAGTCGGTTAATTTTGTATCGGGTTACACGGTGAAAAACGCCCAATTTCCAATTGGTTTGCCCCTGAAATACAAAATGTCTGCGAGTGTCAGATTCTCCAAGTTTTTTTCACTCGCAGGAATTTCCTGAGAAATTCACACCTTCTTACACCATACACATGATAAAGTTTGTGAATCTTGTTTGTTCTTTTTAGACGACTGCCAAATCATATCATAGAAAAAATACTAAAAAACAGATGGTTGAAAAGCACCTAAACAGAATTTCAAATGTAGATGAACAATCAAAGCGAGATTCAGATGAGGACTGGTCTCACACCACAGGCGTTGGCTCGAGAATCGAGGTAATCGACCCATTAGCGGTAACTGACAGGACAATTATTTTTGGAAAGGACATCATCCCCTCAACAAAGGAAGAATCAGTAAAGGAAAAAACGGGCGAGTTCAAAGACCAAATAGGCAACACAAACCAATACCTGAAGTTTGTCAATGCCCATCTTGCAGCAAAAAAAGAAAAACTCGACATGCTCAAAGAGCGGGAAAAAAAATTCCAAGAGGAAATAGAGTCACTCAAGGGCAATAACATCAAGCCGAGATCGGAGCTCGACAAGATTAACTACAAGTACATAACAGAAAACGACACAAAGTCGCTAGTTGCCCACAGGGCATCAGAACTTGAGCAAATAAAGGAAAAACTCACACACCAGGAATCACAGGTGCAAAGAACAAAAACAGAATTGCAGCAAAAAGAAGAGCAGCTAAAACACCTACACGAAGAAATCGCGCAAAATAAGAAAAAAACGCCAGAGGATCCACTCTTAGTAATACGGGAGGAATTGGCAAAGCTTGGAATCGACGGCAATTCAGGCAAATTAGCAAACGCACTAAGCGCACTTTCGGGCATGGCATCAAAAAAATAGTCACAGATCCGGACGGCTCCGCCATAATACAGAATAAGATTGTGATTTTTTAGGAACATTTTTTTGTAGTGTAAATTTGCCCTAAAACGTGAAATACCAAGTCCTGATGTTTTGTGTTTTGATGATTTGCCTAGTCTCACCTGGAATTGCCAATGCCGAAGTTCAAATCGTGTCAAGCAAAAAGACTTACAGTTATGGCGACTACCTCAGCATAGTCATAAGTGTGTCAGAGGTGACAGGCGATAATGCCATAATGCACATCATAGACTCAGATGGGACAAAGAGCGCAGCAATACAGATTCAGATAAAAAATGTGGCAACTACAATCACATCCCCAAACTCCTTTGACGCATCAATTTTCAAGGAAGGAAAATACCAACTTGAAATAGAATATGCCGGGCAAAAGGGAACAACAGATTTTGAGCTAGTCGATGCAGGAAATATAGTAATGCCGCTTGCAAGCAACGTGGTTGTGCAAGAGTGGACACGTGGTACGATATCAGACTATACTTTCCTAAAGTTTCTTGCAGACAACAATGCTGTGAGTCTGCAAGGCGATGCCGTCTTAGAAAACGTCAAGATCCCATTGTGGTACAAGACAAACGGACTTTGGTGGACAGACAAAAAGATTTCAGATTCAGAGTTTGTAAACGGATTGCAGTATCTTTTGAATGAAAAGATTATCTCCTAGTTTTTGCTTCTGCCTGCTTTCCCAATTGCCCAGAGAATGATCATTATGATAAAGGCAATCACAAAGGCGGCAACTATTGGCAGTATTAAATCAAATGCCATTCCCCTGCTTTGAGTCACTTGCTGCACTTGGGATTGGTCCAATACGCAGACCCCATCAGTAAGTATAGTTCCAGGTCCGCACGTCTCATCTAAGACACACGCTCCGTCCTTTAGTACGGTTCCAGGTCCGCATGCCATTTCATCTTTTGGTGTTTCTGCAGGTGGTGTCACAGTTTCCTCTTCTTGTTCTGGTTGTTCCAGTACACACACACCATTATCCAGTACAGTTCCAGGTCCGCATGCCAACTCAGGTGTTTCTTCAGGAGCGGTTTCCTCCGGCACTGCTTCAGGCGTGGCCTCTTCTGGTTGTTCAGTTATAGGCCCTGAGCCAAAGCTTGTTGAGCCCAGCGCTATGATATCAACAGAGTTTGTTCCTTCTAGGACATCGACGGTTAGAATTCTAGATGTGTCGTCTTTTGATTCTTGAAATGTTGCCTCAAATCCATCTAGCAATACCAAAAAGTCATCGTCTTCTCCGGCAGTCCTAGAGTCAAAGAAACTCCTATCAAGTGTTATTTCCAAAGTGCTAGATACGTCAGAGGTTGTGACAAAAACCGTAACAGTTGAAGACTCGACGTCTGCCTCAATTCCGGTTACATCCAGTCCCGTCGCATCATATGTCACATCAAATATTGAATCATTTACCGCGACTTGGATTGTTCCGGGTTCTGCAAAGGCAAGATTTGGCAAAAACAGGCTTGCCACTAAAAATGCGAAAACAAGATTTGATTTCAATCCTAAAGCACACCACGCAAAATCTGTATTTTATGTTTGCTTTTCATTAAACTAATTATCGCACAAGTAATAGCCACGCCCAACTCGATTTAGATTTCACAGTATTTTTGATAAATTACAGGATAATTTTATTGTGATTGATTAGTCAAAAATATCACTAGAACACTCAATTGCCATCTGGCAGCAATCATCCTAAAAGAAAGACGATCAAATCAATGCGTCAACGCCAATATTCCTTCACAAATCCAGTGCCACAAATACGACACAAAATGAAAACGTGCATTCCACGTAGGATATTTAACGAATCGAATTCTCACACAAATTATCCGAGTCTAAAACGAGTTTTCACTAGTATCAGTATACTTGCCATGCTTGCGACAAGAATCAATCCTGCCATCGGACCAAATTTAGGTATGACATTTGTCCCAGATATTGTCACGCTTCCGGTACCTTTTGGAACGTTAATTGTGACAAATCTAGTGTTCTCATCTCCCCCACACCAATGGAACCAACAGCGTAGTCAAAATCGCAGTTGAAATTATCATAATTACATTCAGAGGTAGTCCAATCTTTGCCATTGTTTTTGTTTTCACAAAGCCACTTGATACTGCAATAGCGTTTGGAGGCGTACTCGTAGGCAAGATGAATCCAAAACTTGCTCCAACTGCAATTGGCATCATGAGTAGCATAGGATTGATATTCATCACATGAGCAAGTGATGCCGCAATTGGGATCATCAGTGCAACAGTTGCAGTATTGCTAAGAAACTCGACAAACACCACAATTGTCAATAGAATCACAATTATGACAAAAAAAGGCAACCCTACTAGAAAGGTCAGTTGTGACACAATCCAAGTATCCAATCCAACCGTAACAAATCCGCCTGCCAAGGCCAGTCCGCCGCCAACCAAAAGCAAGACGCCCCACGGTATTTTTGATGCAGATTTCCAATCAAGTATTCTTTTGCTTTTATAAGAAATTAAAAACAAGGCAAGAGAGGAGCCAAGCGCTATTGCAGAGTCGTCAACCATTGGGAGTAATGTTGACCAGAATAATCCCCGTGTTATCCAAGCAATGATAGTTATCGCAAAAACCGCAAGCACTATTTTTTCTTCTGCAGTGATTTTTCCTATCTCTTCTAGTTTCTTTGCAACAAAATCATTTTCTTCAAACAACGGCTCTTTGCCAACCCGTACTACCGAGACAAGATACCACCATAAAATAAAAAGTGATATTATGCTAATTGGCAGGCCCACCAACATCCATTGAACAAAGCTTACGTCTACGCCCACTAGCGATTTTGCCAAAGATGCAAAAATTACATTTGGTGGAGTTCCAATTAATGTGGCAACACCTCCAATACTTGCAGCATAGGCAATTCCAAGAATCAAGCAAATGGAAAATTTGTCTTTGATGTTAGAATTCACCGACGCAAGCAAGGCAGTGGCAATCGGTATTACAAGCAAGGCAGTAGCAGTGTTGCTCATCCATGTGGAAATCGAACCAGTGATTATGATGAAGGCACCTATCACGTATTTTGGCCTTGAGCCAAATATTTTGAGCATGTGTAAGGCAAATCTTTTGTGAAGACCGCATCTTTCAACAGCACTTGCAAGAAAAAAACCACCCAAAAAAAGAAAAATTATTCTATCGGCATAAGATACGGATGTTTTTACAATGTCTCCTACGTTTAGTACAGGGAACAGAATCAGTGGCATCAGAGCAGTAATGTAGATCGGTATTGTTTCCGTAATCCACCAAACTCCCATCAGAAACGCAGTTGCAAGGACAGCCCTTGCCTCAAAAGATAGCCCACCAATTGGCAGAAATAAAACTAGCAAAAATACAACAATGCCTGCAAAAAATCCTGTTTTATTTATTGATGTAATCGAGTTTGCCATATTCACATACTAGCCCTCCAAACTAACCTTATTGATATTTTTCATAAAAATCACCAGTTCTTATGATTAAACATAAAAATCACGCAATATTTTTACAGAAAATCGACCAAATTCTGCTATGACGCCCGTCCCAGATAGGGTCGCGCTTTTGGTGCCTCTTGGAACTCAAGTTGTGACAAATCGGTCCTCATCTCAGTCATGTTACATGAAAATAATTACGTCATCGTAAGATATAACTTAAATTCAAACATTTTTTAAATTTTTAATTCTAAAAATTATTTATTGTGATCATCTTTTTATTTTAGAATGTCGTAATGTATCCGGTAGCAATCAAGTAGAAGGAAACACAATCACGCCCGTGTTGGGCATGTGGACGTGTAATCGCACGATTGCCGTTTGGTTTCTACAAAGACTGCTACCAATTATTGATGAACTATTTGTTGAAATATTAAACAAATTTTCAGATTTAAATGAAAATGCTTTAAATTTCTTAATCACGATAGATATGCCAGGAGGAATGATTTAATGAAGGAAGATTTTGCAGAGTACACAAAATGTCCTCAGTGTGATGCCCCATTGCTAAATTGTGATTGTCCATGTCCTCATTGTGGTAAAAGAGACAAATGCAAATGTGAGTTAATGCCAATCAAGCATTAAATAAAAATGAGTGAATAAATTATCAAAAATATTCTGCTCTTATGATCATTTGTAAAGTTTTAGCTAGGTTTTATTTTTATACTATGAAATCAAAACTATGCCTAATGTGTGATTACATAGAATATGAAATGCTTGAAGAGGATCTAGCGAGACTAAAACAGAAAGAAAAGAAAACACAGCAAGAAGAATTTGAAGAACGATTACTTGAAGAAATAGCTACAATTAGAATCAGTCATACAAAAACTTGTCATAAAAAATTTGAGTAATAATTATTCACGGTACCAAATTATGGCATTGTGTTGTTATTTTGAAAACCCATACTTTTGAAGAGGGAATGTTGACTAAAGGGATGCGCGAGTTCATGAATTAACTTTTTTGAACTTTTCACAAATTATTTGATACGGTAAATGTTTGTTTATACATATTGAAAAAACCAATACAATTGTTTAAGAAAATCAAGAAGTACATTATATTCAATGCTAGTGAATATAGATTCATGGCGTTTACTTTTCTTGAGATCTGGATTGGATTTTATATAATGATGAGCATTATTGCATTTCTCATCTTAACCTCAAGTCCAAAAGCAATACAAAAAGTAAGTAATGATCAAGATGCTTTGCAATTGGCAAAAGAAACTTTGGAAAAGGATTGCATAAGTCATTATGAAGTTATTTCAATAGTCACGATGGAAGATACCAACATAACTACAATCATCGTAGCTACGGAAACATTAGAAATCGCTTTAGAAATCGACAATGACTCAGCCAAGGTAGTTAGCAAAGAAAGGCTCATCGTGTAAACTTGGACCATGAAGGTTTGTGTACAACTGTTTTCGAGATTGATCCCAAGATAAGATTTGTAGCAGTTTATCATAAAAGTGGCCACATGTTATGTGGTGGAATGCGTGACGGTTTAGAATCATATCTACCGAGGGAAGAAATGACAAGATCAGTAATGTATACCATTATGAGGTGGGAAACACGTAGTATTTTGTTTCCTTTTATTGGTGAGGGGAAATATTCAATGACGGAATATGACAAAATAAAACGGCTATCATTTCCTTTGAATCGATCTGAACTACTATTAGTGGCAACCGAAGTTACAGCAAATCATAATTTTATAATAGATAGAATTCTCGAAATCACCAAGTAAAACTTACCATCCCAAGGTTAGTAGATGAGGAAACAGATTACATTTTCAGAAAAGCCTTACAAAACGCCGCGCAAAATCTGGATTATCTTTTCTGCTATCACATTTGCAGCTAGTGACTGGGCCTCTTTTGTCTGTGCTCCAATGTGAGGTGTGGCAATAAAGTTTGGCAGGCTCACAAGCTTGTTTCCAATGGCTGGCTCTTTTTCAAATACATCAAGGGCTGCGCCACCAAGGTTTCCTGCCTTTAGTGCCTCATACAAGGCATTTTCATCTACAGTGCCGCCTCTTGATGTGTTGATGATTCTAGCAGTCTTTTTCATCGTGCTAATTCTTTGTGCATTAATGAGATTTTTTGTACTATCCAATAATGGCACGTGCAACGAAACATAATCAGCACTTTGCAACAAAGTGTCCAAGTCTGCCTTCATAAGGCCTACATCTTTTGAAAACTCAGGATCAATTGGCACGACATCAAATCCGATAATGTTCATGTTAAGTGCTCTAGCTAATCTTGCCAGCCTTTTTCCAATGTTTCCAAGTCCAACAATGCCAAGGTATTTTCCTGCAAGTTCTGTTCCCATGAGTTCTTTTTTTATCCACTTGTCATTTCGCAGTTCTCTGTCTGCCCTTGGAATGTCTCGAGCCATCGCAAGCATCAGTCCAATCACCAGTTCAGCTACGGCATTCATAGCGCCTTCCACCGCATTAATCACTCTGATGTTTTTTGCCTTGGCAGCTTTTGTGTCTATGTTGTCAAGGCCGACACCAACGCGTGCCATGATTTTGCACTTGGTTGCCTTTTCCACCAGATCTTTTGTGATGGTGGTTCTGCTCCTAACTACAATGATTTCATAGTCTCCAATTTTTTTTGCCAAATCCTCTGGGGTGATTTGCGGCTCGTATGTTACATTTAGCCCGTTTTTTTGTAAAACATTATTGAGAACAGCATCAACTTGATCACAAATCAAAACTTTTTCGCTAAAATTCATGTGATTTGATTTTTTTTAAAACAGAATATAATTGTGTGGAAATAATAAAAATAAGAAAATGGGGAATTTAAATTCCTAGTTCACTTGCTATTTCAGCAGCACGTGCATCAGTGTACAGTCCGTGGAGGTTAACCTTTGGATGTTCGATGCTGTTTTTGCCCACTGGTGGGATTGCATCGCTTGGGTTACCTAAGAGGTGTGCATATGACGGTACGTTTGTGCCCAATTGCTCGTTTAGACCAAATGGATCACCTACAACCATTACTGTTGCTGCACCTGTGAAGATTGCGGCATAGTCATGGTTCACTGCGACATATACGCCTGGTTCGTCAAAGACCACATCGGCAATCATGCCTTGTGAACCGCCAACTAGCCAAGTTTCTGTACCTTTTGCTTGCACTACACTTGCTTGCACTACACGGTCGATTATCTCACCGACAATGTGGAAGAACACTGGTTCGTTTCCTTGGTTTTCAACAAAGAATCGTACGTGTTGTCCCTGTTCGATGAACAATAACTGTGATTGGTATTGTTTCAGATCAGCAGAGTTCCATGGTTGTGCAACAAAGATGTTCTTGTTTGCATCGCCTTTTATCAACTCGTTGTGAGCTGAGTTTGGAACGTAGCCAAATGAGAAACCGTTGACCACATTTAGTGTTGCGTGGTGTTGGAACATTGCGCTTTGATCATAGCCGCCATCCTCAGTTAGGTATAACTGATTGTACTGCAGCTGGAATTCAAGTGCGTCGCCAGACACCATTTCTCGCGCTTTGACAGTGTTGCCATCCTTGACTGCTGTCTTTTCAACTAGCAATGACTTGTAGCCATTGAGTGGATCGACAATAGTGATACCGTACATGCCAGCTAAGACATGTTGGTCCATTGCTGCTACATCAACGCCTGAGCAGTGGTACTTGAAGGTACCAGGTACTTCGGCAACATAGCAGTAAGTCTTGGATTCACCTGGCAAAACTTTGCCAAAGTTTCCTGCACTCATCTGAGATGCGTGCATATCGTTTCCGTGTGGTGTTGGCTCTGAATCAGGAACAGTTAGTGTCATCTGTACCACATCGCCTTGTGTGACTCTAAGGGTTGGTCCTGGGACCTGGCCGCTAAAGGTCATGGCTTTGTATGTGCTGCCACCCATTATTGGGAGGTCTGCACTTTCTGCAGTAAGATCAAAGCTAACTACGTTTCTTCCTTCTTCGATATTTGCGCAGTCTACTGCCGCAAATGCCTGTGGCATGACAAATTTCAATCCGCCCATATCATGGACTTTTTGAATTAGGTCGCTGTTTCCTTTGGAAACTGCCATAGTAGAGCCTACTTGTGTTTGTGTGTATGTGCTTCCAAATAGCGTTGCTGCCAGAACCGCTACAGCTGTAACGGAAAATAGCATACTATAACGCTTATTCATCGAATTTGTGACTTGTACCAGCATATATAATAATTCCCATTATTTTTACGCAAATTTGCAAGGATGTTATTTAATTTTGATAATTTTTGCGCATTTTTGCCAGCTGAGAATTTATTTTAGTGACAATCAGTTGATTTGATTTGGAATACAGAATTGATCGCGATTCTCTAGGTGAGGTCAAAATACCAAAGGACGCATACTATGGCGCATTCACAGGACGGGCAATAAAGCAGTACCATGTGACCGGGAAAAAATCGCACCCGCACCTGATATCTGCATTTGTTATGATAAAGCGCTCAGCTGCAGTTGCAAACATCCAGACTGGTGCAATTGACAAAAAACTTGGAAACGCAATCATCAGAGCTTGTGATGACATCCTGTTAGGAAAACACCGTGATCAGTTTGTAATTGAGGAAATCAACTCCGGTGCAGGTACTGCGTTTAACATGAACACAAACGAGGTAATCTGTAATGTTGCGCTAGAAATACTTGGAAAGAAAAAGGGGCAGGACCAGTTCTTGCACCCAAATGATCACGTCAACATGTCGCAGTCAAGCAACGACACATATCCTACTGCGATGCATGTAGCAATTTTACTAAACCTAAGAGAAACAATTCCGGCAATTGACGGACTGATAAAATCAATTTCAAAAAAGGCAAAAGAATTTTCATCGTTTAAAAAAATTGGAAGGACTCACCTGATGGATGCACTACCTGTGACACTTGGGAGCGAGTTTGCAGCTTATGCCACATCTTTGTCAAAAGCAAAAAACGCAATCACCGCATCTGCAAAGGAACTAGAGTTTGTAGGACTTGGTGGAACGGCAGTAGGAAACGGCGCAAACACTCCAAAGGGATACAGGAAAATTGCAATATCAGAGCTTGGCAAAATTTCAAAGCTGAATCTAAAGGCAGAAAAAGACATGCAGTACTCCCTGCAGTCAAAGTTTGCAGTGGCAAACTTTTCGTCATCCATCAGAAACTTGGCACTTGAGCTAAACAAGATTGCAAATGACATCAGGCTCATGGCATCAGGCCCGATTGCAGGACTATCAGAGATTGGAATTCCGGCAGTCCATGCAGGTTCTTCCATAATGCCTGGAAAGGTAAACCCGTCTCTGGCAGAGTGCCTCAACATGGTCTGCTTTGGAATAATTGGGAATGACACCGCAGTTGCAAATGCAGCACAGGGGGGACAGTTTGAGCTAAACGTGATGCTGCCAGGTATGCTAAAGGCGGTGATGGATTCAACTGATATGCTCAAGAACTTTGTGCCAATCTTTTCTGCCAATCTAATTGACGGCCTGAGCGCAAACGAAAAAAGATTGCAGCAAAACATAGAGAAAAGTCCAGTCATAGTGACACTGCTTGCTCCAAAAATAGGATACCAAAAATCAGCAGACCTCTTCAAGGAATCGCTAAAGACTGGAAAGACAATTCGCGAACTGGTCACATCACAGAAAATTCTAACAGACAAGGAAATAGATTCATTATTCAAGTGACATGGCAAAAATCTGGGTAGAATCATACGGTTGTTCTGCAAGCTTTGCAGATGCGGAGATGATTTCGGGCATGATAATAAACGGCGGCCACACGTTGGCTGCCAGCTCAAAGGACTCTGATCTGAGTCTGATTGTCACATGTTCAGTCAAAGACGCCACTGCAAACAAGATGGTAAACAGGATAAAGCGCCTCAAGTCAAAGCCGCTAATTGTGGCAGGATGCCTTGCAAAGGCAGAGCCAAAGACAGTTGAGCGGTTCTCGTCTGGCGCAAGCCTGATGGGCCCAAATTCCATAGGAAAGACGCTCCAGATCATAAATCATGCACTTGTAGGAAAAAGGGACGTAGAACTATCAGACACCGATATCACAAAGACAGGGCTTCCAAAGGTAAGGCTAAACCCGGTGGTCGGGATAGTGGAAATTGCAAGCGGGTGCATGAGCGACTGTACGTTCTGCCAGACCAAACTTGCAAAGGGCGACCTCAAGTCATACAGAATAGGTGACATCGTACGACAGGTGACAGAGGAGGTAAAGGACGGCTGCAAGGAGATCTGGCTTACGTCAACTGACAATGGCTGCTATGGGCTTGATATCGGCACAACGCTCCCCAGACTGATAGAGGAGGTATCTGGCATACCAAGTGATTTCATGATCCGAGTCGGAATGATGAACCCAATGTACATGCCAAGAATCAAAGACGATTTGATAAGGTCATTTGAGTCTGACAAAGTCTACAAGTTTCTCCACGTGCCAGTCCAGAGCGGAAGCGACCAAGTTCTCCACGACATGAAGCGCGGCCATACAGAGGCCACGTTTAGGGACTTGGTGAAAAAATTCAGAAAAAGATTCGACAGGTTCACAGTATCGACTGATGTGATAGTCGGATTCCCAACAGAAACAGAGTCAGACTTTGAAAAGACAATAAGTCTCATAAAGGAGACAAGTCCGGATGTTGTGAATTTATCTAGGTACAGCCAGAGGCCGGGAACAGAGGCAGCAGAAATGACCCAGATTGACGTCTCCGAGGTAAAGCGCAGAAGCAAGATGGTATTTGACCTGATGAACCATATAGCGACAGAGAACAATAAGAAATGGCTAGGCTGGCAGGGAGAGGTGCTCTTCAACGAGCAGACAGACGAGCAGGTTCGAGGCAGGAACTTTGCGTACAAGTCAGTTTTTGTAGAGGATGCAGTAAAGGTGGGGCAGAAAAAACAGGTCAGAATAACTCGGGTGACAAACCACGGTTTGTACGGCATGATCGTAAGCTAAAACTTTTAGATCGAAGTTTGGATCAAAATTAAGTAAGAAGGTTTTTTATCGTATTTTGTAACGATACCACATGGAATTTCAAGAGCCAGTCCTACTAATCGGAATAGGCGGGGCAGGCTCAAGGCTGGCCACAAAGGCAAGCAGCCTTACTGGCGCTGACTGTGTTATAATCAGCCACGACAGCAATGACTTGAATTCCGAAAACGACATCAAAGTCCACACAGAATCATACGTAAACCCGTCAACATATCTGATCAGGGCACAGGCCCAAAAAGCAATGGACAAAATCAGAGGCAAGATTTTTGACTATTCGAGCGTTATCATTTTTGCCAATTTAGCAGGAAAGGCAGGGTGCGCAATTTCCCCACTCGTGGCATCTGCTGCAAAAGAAGAGGGAAAAAAGGTGCTATCGTTTGCAATCATGCCGTTTGGGTTTGAAAAGGAAAGAGTGTTTTTGTCAGGTGTCTCGCTAAAAAGGCTGCGAGCAAGCTGCGACTCCACTGTGGTAATAGACAATGACGCATTGCTTGAGAGTAACCCGGACCTTACCATGAGCAAGTGCTACGAGATTACACACCATGCTGTAATGTATGTCACAACCTCTCTGCAAAAATCATCCATATCAAATGAGCTAAGCATCCTATCAACAAGCAAGGACGTAAGTGATGTCGAGATCTCACTTAGAGATTCAATTAAGATGCTGTACGAAGATGCACCTCCGGCTAGCGTCAGAAAGACAATGCTGTACGTGTTTGGCTCTGACAACGTATCAGTTGGAAAGATAAATGCAATTGCAAAGACAGTAAGCGGCATATTCAATGAGAATAACACTAGTGTGAGTCTTGCAACCACGCAAGGGAACAAGGCACAGGTAGTAATGATTACATCAGTTGAGGGGCTTGGCAAGTTTGATTCCTATGACCCACTAGGAATGATCCCGCAGGAGAACACGCTTGACTGGGACACACCAGAATCCAGCATAAAAACTGGAATCGAACTATACCAGCTAGAATAATCTCATAAGTCCAAAATACGCCTCAAGTTCGGCATTTCATTTTTAGTTTGTAAAATTTTTTTTCTGTGCAGTCATGATAAAATTAAGAAACTTCAAGGAAACATAATAGAATCAGGGTGTAAATACCACGGAACTATATTTAGATAAAATAATTACTTAGATTTCTTTGCGGGCTTTTTTGCGGCAGGTTTCTTTTTGGTGTCTGATTTCTTTTCCTTTGGCTTTTCTTCTGCCTTTGGCTCGGGCTTTGCCTTTGTCTCGGCCTTTGCTTCAGGCTCTTCTTTGGATTCTGATTTCTTTTCTGATTTTTTTGGCTTTTCTTCTGCCTTTGGCTTTGCAGATTCCTCCTCGTATGGGGACACCATGACATAGCCGTCTTCGGTCTTTGCCATCTTTACTCTAATTTTTCTAGGAGGGCTTCTAATTCCGCGCTTCCAGACCTGCTGGCTTAGTTCCTGATCGATTTTGATCTGCTCTGTCTTCATGTGGTGTTCTGCAAATTCCCTAATCATGTTGATTGCGCGCTTTGCCCTTTGGTTATCTGGAGAAAGCCAAACCTTTCCAAGATTGATTGTATAAACGCGCTCTGCTTCTTGCGACAACTTATCCTACCTCTACGTCAGTCTGCCTCCAAGCTCTGCGCTTTGGGTTTGTCCTGACTGCCCTTTTGGTTTTTAGAATAATCCATGCCGGAACTGCAGAGTTTTGCCTTGTCTTTTTGAGAAGACGTATTTTTCGTCCGGAATGTTTTCTTGCCGCCATAAAAATTGAGGCACTTTACCCTCTTTTTAAATGAATCTCGGTGAGTGTTGCCATCATACACTAGATCAGTTTGTTTTGTGCAAAAATATCTGCCATCTGTTTTAGTATTCTAGCAGACGCACCCCAGACCGCTTTGGATTGATACAAGAACGTGTACATTTCCGAAATGGAATGGTGGTTCGGGTCAGTATCAGTGGACATGGTCTTGAGGAATGGAACTGCTGGGATATGCAGTATTTCCTGCACCTCTTCGTTTGGCTGCAGGTCAGGTATATGATCAAGTACTGCGACAAAGGGCAAAATTGCAAATCTGGAATTTAGTGTGGTAACTGGCTTTAGCTGGCCTATCACATCATTTCTTGACAGGTGCAGAGAAATTTCCTCCGCAGTTTCGCGAATCGCAGTATCAAGTAGGTCAGAGTCAGAAGTGGACATCTTTCCACCTGGGAACGATATTTCACCTGCGTGAAGTGACAGGGTTTTTGGCTTTTCAGTCATGATCATACGAGATTCTGGTCCATATATGACAATCATCACGGCAGAATGCTTTGTGGTGTAATCTTCAATGTTTGGCAAAATGTCAGTTGCCAGCAGTTTGCGAATTGCATCAAGGCCCATGATACAAGTCTGGTTTACTATTGATTTATTGCTTTACGATGATTCCAAAATTAGTTTTCAAAATCGTTCAAAGAATATAATCCAGTAAAATAAAGATGTCAGATATTGATACGCTACGAGATTAATCCCCCCAGAGTAATCCAGGAAAAGGTGCTCTCCCACAAAGAGGTACAAATCTCACTTGACAAGATAAAAAAGAGAATCTTTGACATCAGCAAGTACTGCAGTGGGATCCACCTGACTGATTCTGTCTTGGGGATTCCAAGGATTTCCCCGATTACCACAGGTGCGCTGATTCGAAACGACGGGCTGAAGATAAACATAACTGCAAGCCTCCGAGTCCGCGACAGGAACCTGATTTCACTTACCCAGTCAGTATATGATGCGGTGTTATTGGGACTGGACGGCCTGCTCATACTAAAGGGGGACGAGCCTCCAGAGGGGCCAAAAGACTCCAAGCTTGCGCCAAGCGAGGTTGTAAAATATTTCAAGGACTTGGGGTTTGGGAAAAATTTGGACTTTTACCTGTCAATTCCCGCAAACCCGAATTTCGATAAAATACAAAAGAAAATCGACGTTGCCCCAACAGGATTTGTCACACAGGTGATACAGTCACCTGAGCAGGTCTTTAGGATAGTTGACAGGCTAAAGCCGCAGGGCTTTAAAATAATACCCGTGATAATGGTGCCATCTGAGAAAAATGCAAAGTCGTTTGCAATGCTTGGGATTGATCAGACAAAATACCAGGACCGATTCATCGACTTTGTCACAGAGATTCACAAGTCTACGGGGGACGTTTTGATCACGTCTCCAAATGACTTTAAGGCAGCATCAGACATACTGGAACAATTAAAAGAATTAAAAAGAAATTAGCCATACCAGGTATAATGAAACAAAATATTCTTGATGCCATGAATCATAGGATTTTGCTTTTTGACGGCGCAATGGGAACTGAAATCCAAAAGTTCAACCCAGAGCCAAAAGACTTTCCAGATGGAAAGGACGGGTTCAACGACGGCCTCATAATCACACATCCTGAATGGATTAAGAAAATTCACCGTGAATACCTAAAGGCAGGTGCCGACTGTATCGAGACTAATTCCTTTGGCTCTAACAAGCTAAAGCTGGACGAGTATGGGTTTGGCGAGCAGACCATAGAGATGAATAAAAAAATCGCGGCACTTGCGTTAGATGTAGCATCAGAGTTTTCAGACAAGCCAAGGTATGTCATAGGAAGCATGGGACCCACTGGATTTTTGCCAAGCTCAAATGATCCTGACTTGGGGCAGATATCACTATCAGAAATTAAAGAAGCGTATTCATTGCAAGCTGAAGGGTTGATACTTGGCGGAGTGGATGCTCTACTCATTGAGACAAGCCAGGACATACTTGAGGTAAAAATGGCAATAGAGGGCGCACAGGAGGCAATGAAGAAGACTGGCAAAAAAGTTCCACTAATTGCAAATGTCACACTGGACCAGTATGGAAAGATGCTCCTTGGTACAAACGTCCAGGCAGCATACACTACCATATCGGACATGGGAATCGACGTGTTTGGCCTGAATTGCTCTACTGGGCCAATAGAGATGACGCCAAGTGTGAGATGGCTAGATGAGCAAGATGATCTGAAATTGTTAGTTGTGCCAAACGCAGGAATGCCAGAAAACGAGGGCGGTCATGCAGTGTACAAGATGACGCCAGAAAAGATGGCAGACGCGCTAAAGGACTTTATCTCAAAGTATCAAAGGGTGCGGATAATTGGAGGCTGCTGCGGGACCAATCCGGCGCACATTGCCGCATTGCGAAAAGTGATTGATGAGAAAGAATCCTAAATCATTTCAAGATCAAAATATTCAGTTTTGTGCAAAGTCTTCTTCCAGTATTTCGGGCAGACTGCAAAACAAACAGCGAGTTGTGATTCCACAGGACATAGAATAACTTTCGCCAGAAGGCTGCATTATGTCGGCACTCTTCCAGTAGAAAAGGCCATACTACAAAAATAGGATTTGTATGGATAGGGTAAACGGGTCTAGTGGGAAAATTATCCCCTGAGAGCCCATCCTTGGACTTGATTGGGTTTGTTTGGTAAGAATAGGGATCATGCTATGTACATAGGATATGGTTGCATTTATCGTTTTTTTATTTTTCATTTTAAAATGAAAATGATTTTTCTTTTTTCAGATTAAGTCTATTACAAAATTAAATCTGTTGTTATATTAGCAAGATCCAGAGGTACCATTATGGAACAATTTTGGGGCCTATTTTGGACCCAGTTTTTGCGTAAATTTATCAATATTGACAACTGAGAAAACATTCCTACAGAGTCATAGTTAACCCGATGTCATTCAATGCGTAGATATCATGAACATATCAAAATTGTATTTGATAACCATAAAAAAGATCAAACCTTCGCTTCTTGAATCAATCCACATTCATTTACTTGAACATTTGTAGGTAACATATTAGTTGCATCCAACTGCGCTGATGATCTGTTGACAATACTAAGTGCTTGTTCACTAATACTAAGATCTGGAGAACCAAATGCGCTACGAGTAAAGAATGCTTTCTGATCTTCAAAATACGGACTTGGAGTAACGTTTTGATCATTACCACACACTTCAATTGTGACTCCTCCAATTGTTTCATTGGTATCGTGCCCCCTTCTATTTCCTCGGGTTAGTTTTCCTACGTTTCGTGATGCTTGAACGTTTGTGGTTCTTGATTCTATCAATTTCGTTTCCTCTAGCAGGCATTCATTGGATAATATCTATTTGAACCAACCAAAAACGGTTTGCTGGAGTGCGATGCTTGGAGCTACGGTGATCGAGCTAAGTGCCGCACCTGTTGCTCCGATTAAGCGTGACGTATCTTGACTGAACCCGAGTGATTTAGCTGCGCCTTCGACTGCCATGCCATGCTTGCCGGCAACATCTTCAATTCCCAAACCCTCATTTAGTGCCTCACCAAGTGCGAGACCACCACGAGCAGCATCAAGTAAATCCCCTACTACTGGAATGAAGCCAATTTCATCCATAGCTGCGCCAGTATAGTCGCCTTGATGTACAGCAGTTGCTGCGGATGCCTGTCCTGCAACTATTCCAAGAAGTGGGACAGCCGCAGCTAAATGACGCCCCGCCTTGCCTAGGGCTTTCAACACCTTTGCACCTTTGCCAGCTTTCTCGACCACCTCACCTCCAGCATGGACTAACTTCGCTTCTTTAGTAATCACTCTACCCGTGCTCGGATCGACTGATGGCCCATTAGGGGTGGATGGAGTCCAGTCCATCTTTGCACGCTCCGACAGATCCGCGGTTGCAGGCAATCTTTGTTTACTCGCTGATGCCGCATCCTCCAATCCCTTCGCTGTTTTGGGGCCTTTTGCCTGCTCGTTCAGATCGAGCTCCTTTGCGACGTTGTGAGGCGTTTTTTTCTTGCCCTCGAAGTCGGGATCCCACACGGGCTTGTCCCCTATGCCCGCCTGTACGGTGGGATCTTTCTTGGTGGACCAGACGGACGACATCGGATCGCCCATTTTCTTAGGATCCAATTTGACTGAGGCAGCCTGCTTAACTCCTTTGTGGTGATGTTGCTCGATCGGTGTCTTTCCTCTCTTCTTTGCTAGTTTCTCGGCGCGTTTTTGCATAGGGTCAGGCTTGTATCCCTTCTTATTTGCGTCAGTGAGGTTTTGCTCCATTTCTCTAGCTTTTGCTGCAGTATCCCTACCACGTTGATCCTCATATTTTTTCGGCGCAGTTCCAGATGGATCGATGAAATTGGTTGGACTGGCTGACCCATAGGCGTATAGATTCAGTCCGCCCGTTATATTGATAGGATCACAACTCGTCCACCTTCCCAACCACGGTGCGTAATACCTTGCCCCATGATAATACAATCCGCTCTCCTCATCCCGCTCTTTTCCAGTATATCGATAACGCTTTGGTGTCTCAGTCTGACTACGTGCCGCTTGGTATGATGTACTACCATACGGATAGTATTCTTCATAAGAAATGACAATTCCCTCCATATCCAACTCTAAAATGGCCGAACCCAAGTGATTTCCGATCAGATAACGAATTAATGAAATATTCAGATCTGTGTTGTCAGAAATGTCCAACGTTTTCGTTTCTACTAGTGCAATTCTTTGCTTGTCATCCATCATATGCAGACTTGAACGTTCTAGTTTCCTAATGTTGCCATCATTTTCATATTTCCGATAGATCTCATAATTTCCAAGATAGATACGTTCTTCTTTGCGCTTTGGTTCATCTCCCATAGCAGCATACCAATCGGTGACTTTGCGTATTCTTTCTCCTGAAGAATTATAGACATAGAAAGTGGTCTCTGGGGTACCACCGTTGTTGACTATTTGTTTTGATGTAGCTTGAAGTTGATCTCTGTAATCCCACTTCATCATATGCAAGTGTGACATTTTGATCATGTTTCCATGCTCATCGTATTCATAAGGTTCAGTTTTAGTACCGACCACAGTACTACTTAGACGATTGTTCTCATAGTTTTGGTTGACCAAGCCAAATTCATTATAATCACCTAGAACGATTAAACCGGATTCATTGTAGTCATAGCCACGACTCCAGCCAGGATGAGAAGGGTCAACTCCACTATGAATTACTTCTCTGAAATTTCCGACACGATCGTATTGATAGGTTTCAGAATAAGTTCCCATGGCGTTTGGATCATTTGGATGTGGCAAGTTCAAATTTACTCGAGGTTCATCACTATGACTTGTTGGTGCAGGTGGTTTACGTGCACCAGTAACGGTCTGTCCCAAATGTTCTCTACCCGTAGCTTCTATCAGTCGATAAATCGGATCATATGTATAGTCATTACTTGGTTCAACCACACTACCATGAGAAAAAATAGCATCTTGTGCATCATCTTGAATATGAGCAATATTGCCAACAGGATCATAGGTGTATCGTAGATCCTGTAAAATTTTTGTACTTGAGTCTTGGTTTTTTTGCACTGTTTTCAAATGAATTAATCTAAATGTCAGATCATCGTATTCGTAAACTGTCTTAACACCATTATGATATTCTATGTATTCTCGCTGCCCTTTTGCATTATATCCAATATCATCAACAAATGCAGTTGGTATGGATGCAACACGCATACGTCCGTTGTCATTCTCAATTAGGTTAGCTTCAACATGTTCAAGTAGATTGGCCTCATTATAGACAAATCGCGTAATAGTGCCATCAGGAGATGTCTGGGTCACAATTCGATTTAATGCATCAAAAGTAGTGCTGGCCCTAAAGGATTGTGCTTCGCTTTCAATTGGTGGTTGTGGCGTTACAGACCAATCCAAGACATTTTTGTAGTCAATCGCAAGACGCCTGTTACTTTTGATCAGATTACCCTTAAAGTCATATTCTTCATTTTCTATTATACCCCCGCCATCATAATGTTTGTAGACTCTGCCGCGATGATTTAGTGCACTACCTTGTGTCTCACCGTAAATTATTTGTTCTACCAGTTTTTCTGCTGAAACACCTTCGCTTAGGAGTATTTTTTTTGGTCTCCCAAGTTCATCATAAACAGCATGTATTTTGTGTGTTCGTTCATCCCATCTGTAGATGATCTTTCCTGTAACATCATTTAATGTCCAACGTTTTCCTGCCTCCATGCTTTGCTGCTTTATACGATTACCTAACATGTCGTAATCATACAGCATTACTATACGCCCCATACCATAAGACATCATGGTATTTCTTGGATCATCAATAACTGCACGTTGATTATTTTCTATATCCAACTCTGCACGTGTTGGGTATTTTCCTTCAGTACCATTGTTAGCAACGGTCAGAAATGCACGACCCAAGGAATCAAAATAAACAGTTACCGGAGTCTCTCGGTGTTCTGCGGCTTTTTGAGCTGCTTCCTGTTCTTTAGATCCTTTCTGACCACCTATACGACTCTCATACCATGTTGGCAGATAATCAGCACTTGGCAAGCGTTGAAAGAATACTCCGACATGCGGATCGTTTTTCGGATCGGTCATCAGAACAGTATCGTTAACATCCCAAATTTCCTGTTTCCATTGATCAAAGACAACTTTTTCATGAGTATGGTTAGGGTGCAGTGTTGCCACAACACGCTCTATCGGATCATAAAAAAATGTTGAACTAACGCCAATTATTTTGGCAAACTCAAAGATGTGTGTGTTGCTAAAAAATGGCTCGTATTTTTTGATCGGTTTGCCCTTGTTGTTAAATATTGTCCAGCCGCTTCCCACCCATCTTGGTGTAGGGGGAACTCCCTGTTCTTTGAGTGGTTCAGCTTGAATCTTTGTTTGGATTTCACGTCCAAAGCCGTCAGAATAAGAGAGGCTATGCTGAATTGTGGTTGGTCTACCTACATCCAGATCTGTATCATGAGTTTCTCGTGCCAGAGTATAAACCACATTAGGAAGAGGACTTGCTGTTCCACTACTGCGTTGGTAGCTATACAAATCATAAATAAGGCGAGTTGTTGCCTTTTTTAGAATACCATGTGGATTTACAAAGGGATTCTGAATATGAGAGATTATTGTAGTATCATCCATGTTGAGATCGTCAAGAGTAAGATCATCTAGTGAATCCCCTTTGTGTTCTCCTTGCTTCCCCATTACTGCCGTGGCAACAACAAAGCCCAAAACATCAAATTTTACAGCTGAACGATTACGATTTGGATCCATTATCATTGAAGGTTGTAGTACTCGATAGTCTTGTGTCATGACGGCAACAGTGTTGTCTAACGCATCATGTGTTTTTTGGAGTAATAGTGAATATTTGTCATAAGCAACAAACGTATTATTGTGAAATGGATCCTCTAGTCTATGCGCTAAAAAGAAATGCTCTTTTGCAAATGCCAGTTCAGCAGCAGGATTATTGTTTGTATTTTCCCAGTAGAAAGTCCGACCAGATGGAACCCACCAATTTTGGTTACCAAGATGAACATAACCGCCCTCAGAAAGCATTGTAACAGTTACTTTGTTACCATAAATCTTGTTGAGTAATCCTGGCGTGAAAGCAAGTTTGTAGCTTTCGAATGGTAGGGCTAGCGATTCCACAATCCCAAACTGGAGAGGTCCTGTGAGATCGTTTTTTCGATAGCGAATTTTTGTGTGCTCTATTAGACGTTTTTGCAAACCACTGGGCGGTTTTTCTTCATAGTTCAATGCGGCTGCTGTTATTACAGCCTCATCAATTCTTGCAAAATCAAATCTTTTACCTGCATTTGATATCAGACCAGTCAGCTCGTATGTACGACTCTCATGCTCCACTGGAGTACGATGAATATCATCTTGGTCAATGGAATTTGTAAAATTATTCTCTGTACAAGTGATCAGTGTTTTAGTTTGTTTTTTCTGATCAAGTAAAGACAAATCTGCATCCGATTGTCTGCGACCATAACCTATGCTTGCGGATCTAAGAACATTTCCATACGCATCAACTTTGAGTATAACAGTATGGCCGATTCGTGGATCATTGAGATTACGTTCATAGTGATAATCTATTTGCTCACGTGGATGAGTAAAAAATACGGCATGTTTGTTCCCCGTCAATGGTTGAAGCATTTCAACATCATAGTTGCGCTCAGATACACTGTATGGATGCATGCTCTTTGGTGAACTGTCAAGTGCATAGATTTCCTGACGCAGTATGGAACCCTTCAAGGATCTGCTGGCCTGACGTTTTTCCTCATCACTAAGATTCCAAGGAATACACCCCCCAGAAGCAAGAAGTGATTTAGGACGAACAGTATCAGGTAAAAGCGTCTTTACAAACACTTGAAATTTCTGTTCATAATCTTGTTCGTATTTTTTTGGTGCACCATAATATTCATGTGCAAAAAAAAGGCTAATGTAGTCACCTTCTAGGTATGAGCCAGTATGAAACCATGTCTTTGTCAGGATTGGTGGGGCATGATAAGACGCGATATTATTATCAAATAATCCGTCACCTTCATGCAAGCTTGAATTGACAAATCTTTCGAACTCTTCCGTATCAAATTGATCAACACGTCCAAATCCACGAAACTCGCGTTCGTCTCCATCATAATATCCATTATGGTACTTGTAAGTTGTTACAAGCTTGGTTTTGCTGATATGATCTATGGTTTCTGTTTTTTCTACTACAAGTACGGGAAAAGGTAAATTTGAGACCCAAGGTTCGTGATTTTTCTTGTCTTCAAGATAGAATTTAGTAGATGGGGCATACTGAACGCGTGTTGTTGCGCCCATGTTGTTATCCATTTCATATAGAAGGTATGGTTTTATTCCACCATTAAAATCCAAAACCTTGTAGTTACTACCTGAAAGATGTGCACCATAATCATAACTCCAAACAAGTGATGATGTGCCGGTGCCAAAAAAATCAGCAAATTGTACAGAGGTAAGATCCGTTACAAATGGCGTACCATTAACAGTATGTTTTTTACTCCAGCTATTTCCTGATTGGTTAAACCAAAAGTGAACTGAATTAAAATCAACATATACTATACTTGCACATCCACTACCATCCAATTCTGTAAGGAAGAGTCGTTTTGGATCAAAGTCGTGTTCAAGGATTGGTGCATGTGCCATTGTGATTCTTTTGCCAAATTTACCATATCCAAGGTTTGGCCAATAATCAATTCTACCATTGTGAATCATGACAATATCATTGAGACCATTCCCTGTCATGCCAGCAAGGCGTATTCTGCCAGAAGGATCGTCAAAATAAACATCTGGAAATTCGTCCAGATTATGCTTCCGTTCTATCATATGTGGTTTGTCGTATCCTTTTTCGCTCAAAGAAGGGTACCATAGAAAATGGTGATCACTAGTAACAAGAATATCTGACAGACCGTCTCCCGTGAGATCAACTAAACGTAAGTTTGGATCAGAAAGGGTTAAGACAGTCGGAATCTTCTCAAATTTTTTAAAAGGTTTCCAGTTTCCATCTCGAGTTGATTCAAAAAAACCAGACATGCTGGGACTGGTAACAATAAGATCTGCAAGGCCGTCTCCGCCAATGTCGCCAAAGACCACATTTGGATCTGAGAGCTGTAATCCAGACGGTGTTTGATGCTGTGGATGACGTCTCTCAATTTTGCCATCACCAAGATTTTCCCACAGGTAATAGCCAGTATGGGTTGTATTCAAAATATCTGGTAGTCCGTTACCAGAAATATCAATCAGTGTAAAGTTCGGATCATCGAGTGCTCTTGGCGGCAGATCGTTTCCTTTGGCACTAATTGACTGGTATCGCTGTTTATGCGGATTGAATTCGGTATACTTGAAGGTTATAGGGGGCATCTTTTTTGATGTATATGTTCCATCTGGCTCCTTTCGATATCCTTTGACAGTAACTGCAGTAAGAAAAGAGATTAGAGTATCCGGGTTATTACTGTATTCAAAATTAGTTGAACGCACCAGAGTAGGTCCTCCAAGTTCCTTGAAATGATGAAACATCAAAACACGGCGACATCGTCTCAAAGTTCGAATCTCAAATCCTGCACGAAAACTAGAAAACGGATCCGGGCGAATAGGAATCATATTATTTTGTGAATCTACAACAAAAGTTTCTTGACGTCCTATTGGAGGAGGCTCGTGATATGTTTCAAAATTATTCTCGTCAAAATAATCAAAGACAACCTCAAACGCATAACGCCTTTTTGTTGTAGCTAACCTATCATCTAGGTCTGTGCCTTTTCGTTCAACACCAATCTCTTTATCATCATCATACAGTACAGGATTATTGTTTTCATCTACCAGTCGTTTGGGAAGGTTTCCATAGTAAATTCGTCTAAGGTATAGTTGGCAGTAAGTTCTGTTCACCTCAAAAATGTCGTTTCTAAATGGATTTTGCTGACTGTGATTATCACGTGCATATTCATAAAGAATATGGTTTCCCTTATCATCAAATGTTTCCTGCAACAGCCATTCAAAAATATGATGAGGGTTTTGAGGATCAAACATTCTGGCATCAGCAGTTTTTCCATAAATGCTGGTTACGTTTTCTTTTGTGATTATTCTCCAATGGACGCCACTATCATCTTTTACCCACTTTTCAATTCTTGCAAACAATCCCTCAATTCTAGGTCGGTAAAGATGAATAACATACGGCGGTCTTGTCTTGACAACAGGGGCGTAAGCTTCATCTAAAACCGGAACAAGGTCTTCTGCACCTGAAAGAACAAAAACATCCTCGTCTGTGTACTTTGGAAGACCTTTCTCCGTTTTGCAAGTAATTCTAGGTATAGGAAAGTCCCAACCCATCCCATGTGAACTGTTCCCATTTCCAGAGCTATACTGTAAGGTTAGTTGTGGTCCAAATCCACTACGGCTTGGAGAAGTTGCAATAGGGATTGAAAAGTTGCCCGTACCAGTTTGAAGATTTGGTTGAAATTTTTCACCAATCCCGCTTATTGCACCACCACCTTTTGGTAAGTTCAGAGTTGGTGATCCTGTGCCTGATTTGTTTGCCATGCGCATTATTCACCGAGTCATACTCTACCAGCTAGATCTGAGATATGTATGTCCTCAAATTCTGCACCGTCGTCTTTGGCAAAAAAGCCGACAGAGCCCGATGATATGTCATTATCCTGCGCAGTTACCAGCAGGTGATCATTGATTGCGACTTTTATAGTTCCATTCACAAAGAAAATGTTTAGCCGGCATTTACTACCACGTAACAGCTGAATATCCTGGATCAAAGCAAGTTGTGTTGTAGTATTGTTCCGAATTTTTTGTATCTCCAAATCAACTCGTGTAGAATTTGCCGAATGGTTGATGAATTTCACTATATAGTAAAATGGTCTGTTTGTTGCACCAACGCCGTATTTTAATACAAAGCCAGCCTCTGCACCACCACCTTTTGGCAGAATCATAACAGAGGCTAACTCAAAGTTTGTTAGACTTGGCATAGTAGCTGGTAAAAATAGCGCAGGGCCGGCAATGCGCTTTTTCAGTGAACCACTATTATTATCACGGTGCCACCTGCTACCCACAACCAGTGATACTGGGGGTAACAAAATTTCAGACCATGTTGAAGGTGCAATGCGATAATTCGGTATCATGATAGAAGGAGGTAGGACAAGAAAAGCATCCAGGCCTTTACTGAAATTACACCAAAAGATCACAGGGTTCCCGCACTCTCCAGCAATTTCGTATCCATATCTAAATATCAGCCAGAGATCATTCAGTCTTGAAAGTTTATTTTCATCAAAGATGTTTTCCCCATTCGGATCGGGAATTGGATCACCATTTGAATCAAGAATTAAATCTCCTGTCGTTGCATCTACCCCATACTTTATCGGCATCCCCGTTCCGTTAGTTTTTGCTAGGTTGGGATTATCTTCTGCGAGTATTTCTAGGAACCACAAATCTTCTGGAGATTGATTGATGAATGCCTTAGTAGCAACTACGTAGTAGGGTAGCGACGGATCGACCAATAATGATTCTGTAGCATTTGGAACCCAGGCAAGTGAACTGGTATTATTTGTTGCTTCATCGTAACCAGGCGAGTGTATCTTGGAGGTAATCCTTGGATGCATCTCTATGGGCCCTTTAGCTGAGAGAAAAGCCAGAATAATACCATCTATCTTTCTGTTGATTTCGTTGACGGGAAATTCTTCAGGATCTACCCTAAACGAAATAATTCTTCGCAGTAAGGATGATGCTTTATTTTCACTAGGGTTCAACAAGTGGTAGAACTGGTCTGGCAGACTCTCTCGGAAGGAATACCCCTTTGTCTTCTGCATAATAGATTGTCTTGATGCTATCAATTTTCTTCTTTCAAGTTCTACTGCCTCTTTTAATACTGGATCAAACTGTGCCGTATAGTAAAATATCAAGTTGATATCTGTAATTGTATTTAGGTCAAAATCGTTGCTACATGGGGATATCTCAAGTCTCCAAGTAGAGGCTAAACCACCTCCTTCAAAAACGCCCAGTTGCTCGCCGGGTTCCCGTGCTCTCAGAATGACGCTGTCTCTTCGGATATCAAACGATGAAAGGATAAGGGTTTCCTCTGGTTGTACAACTGCTGCTATCTTGTGTTGAGTGGGCGTATATCTTATCCAGTCTGAGACAACGTTTCCATTTACAGGATACTTGTTGTTTCTGTCTTGGAATCGCTCATATGACACGCCCATCTTTGTCAGTGTGCCTCTAATTCCGCCTTGTCCCACCAAAGCGCTGACTTCAACTTCTACATCTATCAACTTTCTTGCATATGTACCTGGATGGTCAAGGTCAAAGTCGCTTACAGTAGTATCGAATGTTATACTACCAGATCGTTTAAAATCCTCGAAAGCTTGGAAATCTCGCACCCGTAATGAAACACTATGCTTTATCGGAATACGCTTTATACTTCCGCTGATTATTCGTTCTCCCTCTATAGAGTCCAGATCAGATAAAAGTGCATCACCAGCTAAATAATTCTCTGCAGATGAATAATCAAATTTTATGCGATCAATACGCCTTCCTTCTGCAAATTCAAACGCTTGCTCGGTCATGAATGCAAGTTGTATGGCCTGATCAAGATATTTTTGGGCCATTTCCTGCATACGTTTTGATGCCTCATACCAAAAATCAGTGTTAAGAGTTTTATTCATAGCAAAATCGAAATTTGACCTAGTAAACGCCAAGTTAGAGGCCGCTATAGCACGTTGCATCTGTACAATACTAGCACTGATATTGGCACGATTTAGCTCTGCTAATGAAAGATCTTTTGCTTTTTGTAACTCTAATTGCTGCCTTTGGAGTTCGCTCTTTTGCATACTAATTTCAATTGAGGATGACAAATAGCCAGTAATCCCTCCAAAAACACCGCCTCCTACGGCAGCAAAGGGATTTCCACCGGATAATCCACTAAAGGAACTAGCTCCACTTATTGTTCCACCCACAGTGCCCAATGCTTCTTTAATAGGTCCCAAAAATTCAAGCTCTATCTGGCGATTTGAGTTGTTCCATAATCTTTGATCAGCAAGAGCGACGGATCTATTAGAGATCTCAATAGTAGCATCCGCCTCGTCTAGTCTCCTTGATTCAACATCCAATTGGCTTGTTGCAGTAGCAACTTGTTGAGATAATGACCTTTGATTTCCCAATTCAGATTCAGCTGAGGAGAGGAAATTCAGCGAATCCCGTTCCAGAGATTTTGCACGCTCTGCATAATATCTAGCAGTGCTCAAAAGAAATGAATACGCCCAGATAGGGATATAGTTTGGAGAATATCCAAGAAAATTAAGCCCATTATCAATTCTCATGAGACCAGCATCGGCGGAGAGAGCATATTGAATTGCCAATGGATTGAGATTATTTGTGAGCATATGATTCAAATATGAATCAAAATCTGCAAATTGTTTGTCGTATACCAGCGACCAAGTCGGGAATAGAATTCGGATAACCTGTGCATATCTTTGTTTTGCTAGTTGTGTATCATTGTCATTAGCAATCCATGGCTTTGCCCTTCTTTCATAAAATTCTCCCCATATCTGCAGTATGTGAGCAACCTTAAGATCTATTAGACGTTTTTCAACAGGATTGAGATATTCATAATAATACTGGTCATAGCCTGTTGTATCAAGACTTGCTGCCAGTATAGGATATGTATTGGATCCTCCATTCACATTTAGTCTATGTGCAATTTTTTTTTCATCGGCGCTCAAAATGCTATTAGTAAAGTATGACTCCGTATGACACATCATACATTGATTTAGTGCTTCACAAAAATTACCAAGTTGCAGATAGACATCTGATTCGCATAAAGGAAGAATAAAGTTGCGTATATGATAGAGGTATTTCCTAAACGGCTCATCTTTTTTTAGATTATAGTTAAACGGGTACAACATATACTTGTGATAATCTACCCACAATAACTGAAGTTCAGCTAGTGCATTATTACCAGATGAGCGTGTTTGGTAGTATTTTGAGTGTATGTCTCCAAGCATCTGTGTCTTCCAATATTGCCATTCCGCATTTCCTAGTCCAGCGGGTTGCGGTTCCCGAAATGGAGATATTAATTTTCCAGCCTCAACGCGGTTTGTCCACAAATACTTGACAGAATCATGAGTCGCGAACCATTCTTCTGCCTTGTTGTAAGAAGATAATGCAAGAGAATATTCCCTCCTGTGAAATGCTTCATGACCTTCACACAATGGTTGGAGAAGATCCAAAATTTCCAGCTGGTGACTAAGATACATGGCAAGGTCGGCAAGTTTGTCATCAAAATAATTACTCGTTAAAGAATCAAATCCCCATCTTTCAAGGTCTTCCCATATGATATTGCATTTACGCATTACTTCATCTGCAAGTTGTTTTCCTTTTTCCTCACCTATGCTGGTATGTGCTTTCACATCTGCATCTTGTAGCATTACTCCTACCTTAGTCAACAATGACTCCTTTTGATCTTTTTCTAGCGATAGTTCAATAGAACTTAATCCGGAAGGCAATAACTTGTATGAATAATAATTCTCCAAGTTTATTTTTGGCGAATCACCTGGTTTGCATACCTGATCTAAAGTCGGAGTTGGCATAATCGCTGTGATGACGAATACAGGTATAATTGATAACCAATTAGCGACTTCTGATGTCTCCGGAATAACTGTGATATCAAGGCCGCGTCCCGCCGCTCGTTTGATATGATTTCTGACGTTCTGAGGATCATCTTTTGCAATTTCTAAAATATCACGGTACCCACCAAAAAGTGTCAGAGCTTGTGCCACTTCGTTTGAGATTCCAGCCACTTTGTTTAACTGAGATTGAATTTTTAGTTTGCATAGAGTGGAGGCATTCACGCCTGTAGAAAAGGATTCAGATTCGGGGTTCAAATACTGAAGAGACGATGTAGACATAAAGCCCGCAGAAACCAGTTTCTCTGCATCTTCCTTTGCAAGATAGCTTGCAAAACCTTGAAGCGTTTCAGTATGTTTATCCAGAGGTTTTAGATCAGTACTTGGAAAATTTGGCAGTAGTATTCTGGTTCCTGCAGGCACCAAAACATCTTTTTTATCCATTTCATTCGCAATATTTGCATCAGAAAGTCTTTTTGCAACATCATCTAAATCCTTGTTCAAAACTTTGTAGAATTGTCTGGCAATATCTTTCCAAGTGGAAACAGATGCAGTCACAACCATATTGTGAGGCAAAAGTGAGGAAACTCTTTTCTCCTGCACATCTTTCTTTACCACCTTTGCTTTCTTTTTTCCTCTAGGCATAGTCTGGGATTTTGCTTTTCCCAGAACATGCTGCCTTTCAATAATTTTAGCGGCAACTTGCCATCTTCTAATTTGAGATAATCCAAATAAATCCTCTAGGTGAAGTGATTCTATTTTTTTGAATATCGTTTCCGGCTCATTTTCAATCATGAATTTTATGTTAATTCCTCGTTCTACCAGTATCTTCGATATGTCTACCGAGATGCCATCCATTAATGTCAGTAGACTGCAATCCTTTAGCTTTTCCAGATTTTGTATTTGAATATCAAGAGTTTTGGACACATTTGGAATATCCATCAGCCTAAGCAGTTCTATAGAGTTACTAGTTTTTCCCACTTGTGCAGATTGGATGTCTGAGAGTCCCGCCCATTTTCCAAGGTCTTGTACTAATCTACTGGATGGATTTGGCGTTGCTCTTCTTTGGTTACATATTTTACCGATTTTTTTCTTGCTATTATTCTTCATGCCAACACAATACCTATGGATTATAGGACATACGGTTGGTTAGGAATTTCATCTCCAGATGGTTCTTCATTCCTGCCTCTGGTTATAGGGTCTTGTGATGAAATGAAGTTCATCAATTCCCATGTATTATCAAAAGTCCTTGTTCTGCCATGCTCATCTGAAAGCCTTGTTCCACTGTCCCATTTGCTGTTGATAAGTGCAGAAATCTGTACTCCCCATCTGCCAGCATATCGCCACCAGGTTGGATTTTCACAGACACGATTCTCCTGCGGGTATGAAAAAGTTTCATTTATGCCATTCACGTCATCGATAACACGTAAAATGAATCCAACAGTACTCGATTCAGTTCCAGGTGTTCCTGGAGTTCCAGATGGTGCTCCACCTGCCGGACCCGTGCCGCTAAAGAAGTCGTTTTCTCCTCCGGTTGGCAGTGGGCTTTCTCCTGGCTGATTTTCCTGCCTCTCTCTTTTGGTCTTGAAAAGAAAAGCGAATAGCAGGAGGAGTAGGGCAATTAGTGCTATAATAGCAGTTACTACCCAACATGCACCACAGCCTATCCATCCAGGTGGACCTCCTGCAGCAAGTGCCGCACAGACTCCAGCACAATAATAAGCAGCAGCTCCAGCAGCAGCAAGTACCGAACCTGAAGCTACAAGTAAGGCAGGATTAGGATATTCTTCTTTTATGGTGACAGGGTTTATCAGCTGACGCCACATGTTCTTGTGCGTTCCTTGTGTTACCCATACTATTGGATGATCGCCACTTTTTTCCACCTCGGGGTCTTTTCCGCCACCAAGTCTTGTTGCTCCAGACCAAGGTCGCACTATTTGCCGCCTTCCTCCACCTGGAGTGTATGATCGGCTATAGCACACAAATCTTGGTATGGCTTCTCTTATATTTTCAGGCACCTTCAAGAATACCGAGATGGCCTCCCATTGGCCTTCCCTAAACTTTGAATCGCTAGCTGCATCAAAAGGTTCCATTGCTGGATAAAGTATGTGATATGTTAGCACGATGTAGTCAGAGAGGAGTTGTTCAGAGCCAGGTGCGAATCGTCCATCAACATCTATTTCTTTTGATGCCCACTTTGAAGCGTTGCTGATTTCCACATAGAAAGCAGGTCCTCTAGGCGGATTACAAAATTGTGGTTGGGGTGAGGGATTTCCGGGTGAAGTACCAGGTAACAGGTTGGCAAATACTTCCTTCAGGTATGTGATATTTCCTTCACGACTGTTATTCGGATCCTGCCAACCAGCAAAATCAAGGAAATAGTTGCCGTCAGTTCTCAATGCTTGATCTCCTATGTATCTTGTCGCGTCAGCAGGGTTTGTGGAAATGGTGTTGTTGCATTTTCTAACTGATATTGGCTGGGGATTTCCAAGATCGTTTTGGCAGCTAACAAGTGGAAGTGTGCCTATCCAAGGTTCGCCGGTACCGGGAATAAATTTGAACAATGCAGTACCTATCTTTTTGCTGCCACGCTGAGAATGATCGTCAGGTGAGCAATGTGTAAACCATGTCTCTGCCTCTGTTGGAAATAACTTTTCACTTACAGTATAATGTAAAAGTGGGATATACTTTTCTGCAAGTTTGAATAAATCTTCGCAATTTGCCATTACGTTTTTCCTCCTTTAGTACGAGATTTATTCTCCCGATCCTCTTTATTGGGTTGGGTTGACATGTCAGCTATCACAGAGACTATGTTTCCAAAACATGTCTGCTCCGCTAACTTGATGAGTTCTTCTGGGGTATATGGAGACTCTTTCAATATCTTATTTGTAGATTCAATAAGTTTTATGGTGTCCTTTTGATCAACCCAGTCTTTTGCCCATCGCTGTGCTTTATCAAATGCAGCGGACAGTTGCAATTTATTCCCATTTAGCACAGCCATAAAAAAGTCTCCAGCCATTTTTTCTTGGGCTTCTGTTCCATCAGGAGAATCGCGCCTTGCTTTTGCAGTAAATTTGTCAATAACATTCTGCATTGAATAGGCCATTTCAAACAATTTCTTTTCATCCAATCCGCGTTTTTCCATATCGTTCAATATCTTATCCCAATCAGTGTTTTTAGCGCAGCATGGATCAATCAAAGACTTTAGCACATCTTTTTCGTCATATTTCCAGATTCGTATTTCTCCAATATAGCCCCTGAAGGTGAAACTATGATCATTAGATGCAGGTCGGTGGCCTACACAGATGCCTAATGGGCCTACACTGAGTACATGTCCCTTCATATCATAGCGGGCTGCTACCAGAGCTCCATCTACAAAAATTTTTCCGCATGATATGCCATCATAAATAAATTCTATATCCCGCCAACCCAGATAATTTACTACTCCTGGAGAAGATCTAGGTCCAGTCCAATTACCAGCAGAGTCTGCAATTGCACCTTCTACAGATCTATCTCTATTGACAAACAAGGCGAAACTAGAATCTGCTTCAACAATGTTGAGACGATTCCTGTCGGCAGTACCAAAAGCAGGCGGTGTAACATAGATCCTCGCTTTTACCCGAATGCTACGTAAATTAGATAGGCTCTCGGATTGTTTCACTTCAACATAGCTATCGGGCTTATCGTACAAGAAGCTATTATCAAATGGGCCAGAACCAGAAGCAATTGCATTCAGTGTTCCATGATTATTGTTTTTTGAAACGTCCCAAGCTATGCCTTGGTGATATGTGTGGTGCAGGACAAGCTTGTTCAAATTTTTGTCCGCCATAAAGATGGGGGAAGATCTTTCCGTTTAGAATTATATAATCTCATTAACATGACACTCGTACCTTGATACTTGAATAAAAGAATTTATGCGGACGATATGGAGATATTTTGATAGTAGCAAATTGTAAAACATGAAAACTTTTATAATTACAAGACATGGCAAGTATAATGCTGAATTTTGTTCTACCTCAATCTGCAGTTATAAGAAGCATAGCGGGATCTTTCTATAAATTTTCTCCCCTGATAATTCTAGTATTTGGACTATTAACGTACAATACTTCGATAATACAGCAAGCAAACGCTGTTGGAACATGGAATGGATATGATACCTTGCTTGTACCTATCTCATGGTGTGCGGTCGATGGAAGTCCTGCAGCTGAGAACACTCCTGCACCTAATCCACCTAACCCCGATGACGCTAGCACCAATGCAATACTTTGGAGAAGGCATGAGCGACCAACGGACCACATCTACACGCCACAAGCAGGAATCACATTCCGTTCTGGAATCAACACCGCTTGGAGTACACTCAGTTTCCCAATAATCAATGATCCCGATACAACACTTGGCGTTCAAGGTGACATTAATGTAGGCTCAGGTAGCGATTTTCTTGAATTAATTACAACATTAAATTCCTGCGAACAAGCATGGCAGAATCTATCTGCTTCTGGGACAGGGGTAGTTGGAATTGTTGCTCTGGATGTGAATCTGTTTACAGACGGTTCTGGCAATTACCATAACAACATACTAGGATATGGAACATGTTCTATAGACCACAATACAGGAGCTTGTTCTGCGAATCCATCTCCTTCTAGTGACTATGATGGTTGGATAGCAGTAGTCGATAATCACTATCTACTACAGAGTGTAGCAAATAGGAATTTTCCAGGAACTGTAAATCACTTTCCACTGACGGACTCGATGGATATAACAGTGGCTAACACTCTGGGCCGTGCCTTGGGTCTTGATGCCAGATCGGATCCAAATGCACTTATGAACCCGGTAATGCAAGACAATGATAATGATAATAGAGCAGATAACATTGCATTAAACGGGGCAGAAGTTTCGATCATCAGAGCAGGTTCTCTTATAGTCCCTGGAAGAGAAATTGATCCTCCCAATGAGATACTTTCCGGCGATACAGTTGCAATGCGCATAATCGATAAAATCAATGAGAATAAAGAAAGTTCGCACTATACGGATATTTCTTCAGTCAGGATTACTCTTGACATAAAAAACAACAAGATCTCCGTCAACCAAAATCTACTTGGACTGATTCCAAAAGAAGGAAATCCAGAATACTGGGCTCTAATAGATACCGACAATAATAAGAGTACTGGTGCAAAGTTTGAATCATTAAAGGAGCTTGGAATACCATCAACCAAATTCAAGGGGGCGGACTTGATTATTCGTTCTGACGTTCATGAACAGAAAATAATTAGCTCAGCCTGGCAATTTTCTGAAAACGGAATTGCAGAGTTGTCAGATAACGTATTTCGATCAGATTTCAGAACAGTCGGCATCCAACCATATTATGCTCCAAGTAACACCATACGTAGTAACACCTTTGTCGTACCAGTCTACAATACCATAAGTACAACAATCGATAACAAACTTACACAAATTAATCTAGATAAGCCATTTACCGTTCAATCAATCGCATCAGAAAAAGGTTCAAAATTTGTAGATAAGTTAGGGGACGGTGAAGATTCAGGTTCAAAATTTATACTTGCTAACCCGTCATTTCCTCATTGTTTCCCACAGGATGATGTTAATGCAGGGCATAGTGTGAAGATAAAGATTGAAGGATTGTCACCAAATTCCAAAATTCATGGTCTTTTGGGCCCAGACCCAGTATTTAATGGAAAGACAGATAGTATTGGCGGCGGAACAATAGACTTTCCAATACCAAAAGAAACCACTGGGGGGTTGCACCTAGTTACTGTAGGTGTAGATGATACGGCTCTTACAGCTGACTGTGTGGCAAATGTTATTGCTGCAGACGGAAAGGGTATTGCAAGAGTGTTGTATGAGGACATCATATTTAACGTACCTTATCAGCTTTTGAACGGAAATATCCAAATGATAAGAATTGATCCCAATTCAACAAGTGTAGACATATCAGTTGCAAATACAGGTGCAGTTGACAATGATGGCGAATTGCGGATTTCTTTACCAAGAGAACTTGTCGATGCAAAACATGGTAGCAATGATGAAAAATTCATGATATTTGTAGATGGACAGGAATCTCCATTTACAGAGATAGAGAAGACTTCGACTGAGAGAACTTTATCAATACCAATTCATTTTGACGCTAAAAAGATCCAGATAATTGGTACCAGAGTTATTCCTGAATTTGGAACAGTCGCAGCGATTGTGTTGGCAGCATCCCTTGGTATAATCATAATTGCAAGTAGAAGAACCCTGCTGAGCATGCCGTATTAAAAGGCATATTTTTTATGAAACTATCCATCAGAACCATATTTGTATTTATGATGATGGCCACAGTAGTTCAGTCCTTCCACATGGTGGAGCATATAGCGCAGCTAATTCAGAGATATACATTAGGATTTTCAGCAGCACATGGAATACTTGGAGATCTGTTGGATCTTGAACCAGTTCATTTCACTTTTAATCTTGTTTATCTGGCTCTCACTACTTTTGTCTGGCTTGGCTTCAGAAATCTTTTCATGGAATGGAATATGAAGTTAGCTTACAGAATGATCATATTCACCCTGGGATTCCAGTCTTGGCATTTTATCGAACATGTGGTAAAGATACAGCAGCACTTTACAGAAGGATGTGTATCTTGTCCTGGAATACTCGGATATTTTGTCAATCCAATTGTACTGCACTTTGCCTACAATCTAATCGTGTTCGTACCATTTGCCGCGCTGGCATATTTGTTTATGACAAGGAAGAAATCTGGCGCATTAAAGGAAATAAACTGAGCCATCCCAAAATTATCCTCCAGTAAACAATGATGCAGTAGATAATGTATAAGTCCAAGATAATTCTTAGATTTCTCCTCATACAGCGTAAGCGACTTTTTAAATCTGTTATACCATGAATTCGTTCTTTCCAATAGTGCTAGAAATTATTCTAGTAGGTTTTGTTCTGTTTATCTTCATTGAAACTAGTTGTCAAAATATTATGCTTGATCATATTCTTGATCATATTCCTAATCAGATCAAGGCATGGGTGCAGTAAGGTAAATTCTTCATTATTGAATTTATGATTATTTGATTTTTCCCAAGGATCCCTTACTTCTAGTAAATTTTTTATCGACATTGCTTTAAGTGGTTGTGAACCAATCTGAAAGATTATCGATCGAATTTTGTTTGTCCTGTAGATATAGGATCTTCAAAACGGAAAAAAACTCATTGCTTGAGCATAGATAGAACAAACCGTTGTACTGAATCCGTAAACGCGTAAATGAGTATTAGTTGGCCAAAAACTGCTGTGTGATACCCTATCGGATCCAGAACTCTTTCTGCTAGAAGATACGAGGGAAGAAAAGGAGTATAATTCAAGATCCGGATCTCCTGAGGTAGGTATAACGATTCCAGATGTCCATTGGACTACTGGAAAATGGAAAAAAACGCTAATTCCTCGTGGTACTAACAATGGTACGGCAATCGCATAAAACGTGCCCTCACCATCGATCTTCTCCAAAGATACAATTATGGAATCATCCTTGGCCGGTTTTGGAATGCTTTTCTTCTTGAAAATATCCCAGAAATCTTCTTCGGGTTTCTGAGATTTCGAAAATTTCTTGCTATTGGATTCCCAGAAAGTAGATTGTTCTTTCTTGAAATCTTCTTTGGTTCCTTTCTGGTCAATCTTTATATCAAAATTAGATTCTGCAAAAACCTTCTTGATGAGGTTGTCAGGCCCTGTAATATTAATAAGAAATTGCTTATTCCCCTCCACATCTGCCAAATCAGAAACATATCTTGCTTGTTTTCCTTCATGTGTTCTCTTGAATTCTTCCAGTTTCATGATCTACTGTTTCCCATAACGATGATAGCGTATTTATCAATTCCTATTGAAGGAAAGGGAGAATTTCAGACTACATATTAGTAATGAAAGCGGGTGTTATGATACTTTTATCTTCCCAATAATTCTTTGAGGATTTAGATTCATCTGTACTTCTTTAACTAACGACTAGATGATGAAAAAGATCCCAATGATGATAAAAAGATGTCAGAGATCATGAGAAAATAACAGAAGAGTACATCACAAAGAAGTCTTGGAATAAAAAAAGTGGTCTGAAATGCAGTCTTGTCACTAAAAGATAATCTTTCGCAAGCTAAAGAAAAGATGGAGAAAGTATCAAAATCGGTTGATCGTTTACTATCTGTACGTGGTTTTGCAGTAGTAGATAAGGAGTCAAGAGTTATAGCACTATCAATTTTGCAAATCTCACAAAAGAAATAATCTGAAAAATTTTGTACAATTTATAATCTCATATAGAATTACGAAGAATTGAGTTTACATGCACGTGATCCTTCCAGACTAGAGTTGTTGAAATTATTTTCATACGTGGTTTGAATCCAAATTGGACAAGACGGTTTTGCACAACCGGGTTCCATTAGTATCAAATTTGATGGGAGTGGAAAATACAGTTTCATATCAATTCACATGAAAGTTTTAAAGGCATCTGATGCAACCTTAGTCTTATTTAGTGTGTGTTTTGGGAATTCCTGTGACTGCCACATACATTGGAATTTCAGAAATCGCATCAATTCCAAGTATTCTTTCAATTTCCTTATCTTTTGTTGCAGCATGAGTAAATGGACCCAAACCAAGTTTTGTGCAAACAAGATGAAATGTTTGCCCCACGTGACCTGCATCTAACAGTAAGACTTTGTATGCGTGATCCTGATGATATTTCCACATATTTCTTTTAACTACTGAGGTCATTAAACAAACGACAGCAGCATCTTTTACCCAATGTTGTCCTGCACATAAGCTAACAGCCAAGTCTTCAAAATTACCATATCGAATATTTTCTAAACTGTTTTTTCTAACAGAGTAATGATAAATTCCAGGTTTTATCCCATTTACTTTCAATATGATTGGATAAACTTCAGTCGTATGTCTAGAACCTCCAGATGGGCTGGTTTTGACAATAAATGGCCCTATGTCAGTGGTAGGAAAATATTTTGTATAGCCCCATGTCCAGAGTAGTAACTGAGACAATTTGGTTTTCGATATCGGTTTTCTTTGATATTGGCGTATAGTCCTGCGAGAATACAGTGTTTTCCAAAAATCGCCTTTCAGTTTATTATTAAAGGATTTTAATAATTTTATTTCTTCAACATTATGGTTTTGGTATAAATCTTTGAAAGGAGGGGGAGGCGGGAATTCTTTTGCCAGATTTACAAGTTTTTCTCTTTCACGTTCAAGATTGTCTTCAAAGACAGTGTTTTGTATAGAAAAATGAAAATAACGTACACTATGGCCCCATTTCCATGAAGAATCTAAAAGACTATCCTTTTTGTCCAATTTTGAATTTTTGATCACCAATATTTTTTCTTTGATTAGATCTTGGACGACGTTTTTAAAATCCGGAATATGTTGGAATTTTTTTAAAATTTCCTTTTCAGGCAGGTAATCATCCAGTTCGTTTAGTACCGATACCAATATGGGATGAATCAATCCATCTTTATTTGCCAGATAATTTTCAATGACAAAACCGTCTTGATTCCAATACAAGACTAGGCTTCTAGCTCGTCGTAAGCGTCTCAATTATTTTATTACACGCAACAAGTGTCGCCTTTGTATCGATAAGCGGCAACTTTCAGATCTATTATCGATTTATCACCGACCTTGAAAATTATCTCTGCTGGACTGTAAGGATCTTTATCGTCCCATTGTTTCAGTATGGCTTGTTCTTGATCAGGAGTTAATTTTATTATAATTTTTTGCTTTGATGCATATTTTTTGATTATTGCCGATGCTGTCGCAATTTCCGAGGCTTCCATTTTTGATTGTGGTTGTTTTTTTGATACTCGTGATTTTGTTGGTTGTTTTTTTGATCCAATAGACATATGATTCTTATCGGCTCGAGATATTTAACAATGCCTAATATCCTTTTATTTTAGTTTCTTTTTCGAAATATGGAAATGGCTCAAAAAAAATCCGAGTATCATACCACACTCTGTTCAGACGTTGTTTTTGGTTTCAAAAAAGATCCAGTTCAAGCCCAAAAGAGAATTACGCCACATTCAAATCAGTAACCACCTCAGGACAAACAGCGCACGCCTTTGCCCCACATTGGCTGTACCATCTACATTGTGATCGAATTGAACAATCTGGGATTTCATTTGGTTCTTCTACTGTATCAAGTATTACCTTTATTACCTCATCAATTACGCTACACCGTTTCCCAGTCCATTGCTTGCATCCAGACATTACACAAGTGTTGGCAAAACGAAAACGCTTTTCTGGCATACGGCCTTTATGTGCAATCTGAATAAACTCATTGTTTACAGTTAGTTTTTCACTCAAAAACGCAATGTGTCCGTTTTTCTGGACCACCCCAAGCAATATTGCACCGTCATCACACTTGGCACTAGGACACATCAGATGATCTTCATTACCATTGTCGCTCATAACAAAAAAGGAAATTATCTTGGAGTTTTCCCAAGAACAATCTTTGAATCCCCTATCCAGATGCCATAGGTACCAGGACGTAGTTTTTTGATGCCAAGATCACCCTTAAAATCAACTTTGGCAATTGCCCTTACCACTACTTGTTGGATTTCTGCTTCGAGAGATTTTAGATCTTTTGTTGAGAGATTTACTCCATCAACCTGTACTTGGAATTTATTGGATCCCATAGAGTGACAAAACATGCAAATTATTTAAGAATTATCATATAGGCATCATAAGAAACTCCTACCTCACTCTATGAATTCAGATCTTATGTGCATTGTTCATGCGGTGAGAATATACTATATTAGCACAGATTTGTTAGAATTTGTGTGATCAAATTCAAATGTGGATGTTGTGATGTTCATAAATAGAATTTCGATTCAGTAAAACGCCTACAACTTGACAACATCTCAGAAGATCATATTTTTATAGAACGCAGACAATTAACACTAGATATGAAGATTGTAGCTAAAAAAGTTGGCAATGCTAAGAAAACTGCGGATTTGTTAAAGCAACTGAAAAAAGCAGGTGCCACCATAACGATAGTCAAGGATGATGCTCCTAAAACACTTGATGAACTCAGGAAAGGAAGCCGTTTGTCTAATGCGGCAATTGATTCGATAGCAAAAGGAAGTAAAGTTGACTTTACTGCTTGGGCAGCATGGACATTAAGGTTTTGACCAGCTCTAAGTCAGCGCACGTATGAAATTTGAATCTTTGAAAACGATTCGATCCAATCGATTGGAAGTAATTCTAAAGGTCGCGGCACGATGCAATATCAATTGCACGTATTGCTATTTTTTTAATGGTGCAGATGATACTTTTATGCAACGCCCCGCGTTAGTTTCCACAGATACAATTGAAGCAATCTCACGTTTCCTCGTGAACGGAGTGCACAGTTTAAACATTGAATCAGTTAAAATTATTTTCCATGGTGGGGAGCCACTCCTGCTTGGTAAACGGCGCTTTGATGAAATGTGCGCATATTTTTCCACACATCTTGGATCTATTACAGATCTCACTTTCTGTGTTCAAACGAATGCAATGCTTATCGATGATGATTGGGTCAATATCTTCGTTCGACACCACATCAGGATCAGCATAAGTCTAGACGGTCCTCGAGAATACCACGATAAGGAGCGCCTTGATTTTAGTAATCAAGGAACATACGATCAGGTGATTCGCGGTATTGAGTTTCTCCGACAAGCATCCCATATTGGAAGAATTGATGGATTTGGAGCCCTTTGTGTAATCAATCCAGTACATTCGTCTAAGAAAATCTACAGACATTTCGTTGATACACTGGGCATCCATGCAATAGATTTTCTCCTTCCAGATGTTACCCATGATGGATTTCATGGCAGTCCAAGTACCTATGGAGATTATCTCTGTGAGCTTTTCGACGTATGGACGCATGACGATAATCCCAACATCCAAGTTCGTGTCCTAAACTCTGTTCTTTCGTTGCTTCTTGGCGGACCATCCATGGTTCAGGGATACGGATTGGAATTGGCACATGCAATCACAATTGAAAGTGACGGTACAGTATGTCCGGATGACTTGCTTCGTGCTTGTGGACCACAGATGATGAACTCCAGTATGAATGTCGCCAATACTGAGCTCAAAGAATTTTTCGATAGCCCCAGAATCCAACAGTTGGATCAAGATCATCTAGACTTCGATGACTCTTGCCAAGATTGTTGCTGGCTAAAAGTTTGCGGCGGAGGTTTAATGGTAAACCGTTTCAAAAAAGACGTTGGATTTAGAAACCCATCTATCTTCTGCGATGGACTCAAAATGTTCTATGCACATATCGCAACATATCTGTTAGAGAAAGGCCTTCCATTGAAACATCTCAAAGAAGTCCTTATTGAAAGCGCCCAAAGAGAAAATGTGCTACGTCCAGCCTAAAGATGTTTGAGTACACCTTACGCCAGAAGATTCTCGGGCATATTGGGCACGTCCTGCGGCTGGACGTCAAGAACAAAAAGGTTTTGATGTCACTTTTTGGGGAACTGAGATTTTGCGGAATATTGATGGGATAAATTCGCTTGTTAGTCTTTGTAAGAGAGATGTAATTAGTGCATCTAAGGAGAAGATTTCTCCCTCAGATGCTGTAAAGAAATTTTATGAGATGATCAATCGGTTAATGGGGCGTCAATTACTTGAAATAACAGTCAATTCCACTAAAGTTCACCTCAGTTCAAACTAGCGGTTCTAGAACTGAATTTCATCCAAGTCATACAAGTATTATGTGACTATTGTAATTTAGCCGGTAAGCATTGTTATAGAAACTCTGACCCACAATGTACTCAATTTATCAAAACCGATCAACTGTTAAAATGGTTATCAAAACTTAAAGAATCTGGAATCGGCGTAGTAGAATTAACTGGTGGGGAACCGACAGCACATCCAGATTTTACTAAGATTCTCTCTAAATGCTGTGAATTTTTTTCGCTTACTGCAATTATTTCCAATGGAACTTTATGGACAAAAGAAATCGAGGACATAGTAGAATCTAATACTGATAAATTATTTATTCAAATTGATTTGGATGGATCCTCGCCAAAGAATCATGATTGGCTTCGAGATGTGGGGTGTTTGAAAAGGCAATGGCTACCATAAAGAGGCTCTCTAGCAAAGGAGTACATTGTAGAGTAGCAATGTCAGTACATGGAAAAAATATCGATGATATAGTACAAACAGCAAAAGGTGGCTCATGATCTTGGAGCAAGGATATTTAGTTTCTCCGCCGTTATGCAAATGGGAAGAGGTTATCAAGTGCCACAAATTTTACCAAATCAGGTTCATTTATTGAAAGAAGTGAAAGAGCAAATTCTAACATCTTTTGAACCCGATTTTTTGTATTCTGTCGAGGTAGATGTTGATCACGAGTTGGATAAGCCTGGTTTTAATTGCGAATCTGGTTCTCGTTAAGTTACTATTGGGTCTGATGGAAATGTTTGTTCATGTATGATGCAAGATGTACGTTACCTCAAATTCGGTAATCTTTACGAACAAAGTGTAGAGGAGGTAATAGAAAGTATCCCAAGCTCTAAATTCAAGTCGATTCCGGCACCAAATTTGAAGGATTGTGACGGATATATGCATTTGAATTTTTGTATTGAATGCCCAGCTCGATTTATTCAAGCAATTGAATATCATTGAGAACGAGGAGATAACTTTGTATGTAAATGAGATAAGAAATACGACGCATTGTCAGTATATGCTTCTAACATAAAGAAAGTAAGACCAAAGTCTAGTTTAAAGATACTAAACAATCAAACTTTTCCTCCGGACGATTCGGATTCACATAAGTGTAGATGCAGATAAAGATCTCAACGTTGTGTTGAACCTCGTTAGCTGATTTAGTGACTTTAGATCCACTACCATTTGCTTCTGCACATATCGATTCCGTGCATCACGCACAGAATTCATAAAATACTTTGTTAACAGCTTCGATAATATGTTCTTGTAAATATATATTTTTTGAACTGGCATTTCATTCCTCTTTGTTAATTAATTCAAAAATGAAAATAGGAAATGAAATCATTAATCTTTTAATTCGTTATGGATTTTTTGATTCAAACTTAATCTGAATCTTTAGGATTTAAATTAATCCTGACTAAAACAGTAGATCAATTCCGGCAATTTCATTATTATGTTTGGATACTAAAAAATAGTTGGATTGATAGTTATTTGTATCTATCCATTCCAAGCACTTGAAGTTATAGCATAGTTGAGAATTGGTTGTCTGCTTTCTACTAGATGAATTCCCACTGTTAAGTCATCAACAACCATGTTAGAGCTTCCTTTGGTCAATGGTCGTACCCGATTTTTTGGTACTAGTCTCGTAACTACGGGTTCAAGTGCAACCAATTGATCTCTTGTTGGTACAAAACCATGTTTGTTGAAAACTTTAGCCATTGCCTCCGCCAAGTCTTTAGATAGTGCTTCGTTTTGCAAAATTCTAGTACGAAGTTCAGATGTAGCCTTACTGTCATATGTTGTTGGTATATTTTGTATGGTGCTCATACTTAGAGATATATTACACATCTAAGTAATAAGTTTTTAAAAATGATTGATATTTTTTCTGATATCATATAGCTTAAACTTATCTAAATTGGACATGATCTAAGCTCAATAAAATTAAAATTTAAAATAATTTTATTATAATTTTTTAATTAATTCTAAGAAATTAGTACTATTATTACAAAATGATACATAAACTATTTTCACGATCAGGATCATGATGAAATGAGATCAAAAATGAATTAAGTAAGTTGAACTAGTAGCTATGGATGGGAATGAGAGTTTCACTTATTCATAGTCCATACATTGATTATACGAGTTGGCTCAGTGATGGTGTTACTCCTCGCTTAAGTTCATACATCCCTACTGGATTATTATCATTGGCAGCAATACTGCGAGATAGTGGACATACAGCTTTATTGTTTGATACTAATAAATTCCTAAACGACAATTTTGTTCCCAATATTCCTATGAGGGAAACTTATGCACGTGTTGCAGAATCCATACTCAAGGATAAACCTGATGTTGTGGGATTTATGACTGAGTATTATAGTTATCACCATCTTCTTGGCATTTCGCAGATAATCAAACAAATGAATAGGAGATGTACAATTGTTTTCGGTGGACCACAGGCTTCAGCATGTGATCTAGAGACAATGGAATCGTTTCAAGTGCCGGATATCATAATTCGAGGTGAAGGGGAAGTAACCTTTGCTGAACTCATAACCGCAATTGAACACAACTCAAATATTTCTAATGTTGCAGGTATGACAATACGTAGTCCTGAAGGGCCAAAGCGAACAGACCCGCGCCCATTGATCGCAAATCTGGATGATCTCCCAATGCCATTATTCGATCTTGTTGACATTAAATCAGATGACTTAGTAAGTATAGAGGCTGGTAGAGGTTGTCCGTTTGCATGTTCCTTCTGTTCGACATCTGATTTTTGGTTACGACGTTATCGTATGAAAAGTCCAGAACGAATATGTGGAGAGATCATCCATCTACGCAATAAATATGGTGTTAAGAATATCTCATTAATCCATGATTGTCTAACAGCTGAACGTAGTCAAGTTTTGGATCTTTGTGACACAATGGATTCAAAAGGATTAGGTGTTAAATGGGGATGTTCTTCGCGTACAGATACCATTGACAAGCAGCTTATTGAACGCATGGCAGCGTCTGGTTGTGGTCACCTTTACTTTGGTCTTGAATCTGGTAGTCTAGAGACACAAAGACAAATCAACAAGAATCTAGATTTAGAAGATGCATTCAACATAATTAAGTATGCGAGATCTAACGGAATAGAAGTTACAACTCCTTTCATGGTTGGATTTCCGGGCGAAACCAGAGAGCGACTTGCCAATACATTTGAGGCAATATATCGAGCACTAATCGAAGATGTCTATCTTGTTCAAATCTTTGTTACTGCTCCATACGGCGACACTCCGATGCTAGGAGAAAATAAAGAGTATGTTCACTATATGGGGCATTTCTTAGATGTGCTCATGGGTGTCAACGATCTAAGGTACCGAGACAATCTTATGAAGAATCACAAAGGGATATTCTCTGGTCATTATAATTATCACACTAGTGGAATTGATGATCTGATTGTGGGCGCAAACCAGTTTTTTCCGTTATTGAACGAAATCCGATACACCGCCTTAACAATTTGGCGAGAGATAGGTGATCCATTATATCTCTATGAACATTGGATTGATTGGGTGCGGAAATATAATGCCACAAATGGTCGTTTTACTGCAACACCGTCTTATGGTAGTTTTCAATCATTCGGAATATTCCTTAACGACTTGAGATCCAGTCTTGTACAACGCATACCTTATCTAGAAGAATTGATTGATTTTGAGAGAACTAGACTGGATATACTTAATGTGAGTATGCAATCAAGATCTGATTGCTATAATCCACACCTGTCTCGTGATTTTACTCATTCACATCCTAAACTAGCACAAAATGTTGTTATCAAAACCTATGTTTATGACATACCGGATATCATTCAAGAACTACGTTCACAACAAAAACCGCACCCACATTTACTTAATGGGGTCATAGCTATTGTTGGCCGTAACGAAAAAAGTTTAGATGTATTACATCTCAATTCATTTGCTGGCGAACTTCTTTCCTATTGTAAACAAGGAATGTTGATTGAGGATATGGTTTATCGAATCCAACGTAGACTACAACAGTCTAAAATTCAGATCGAACAAGACAGGGTCAAAAATATATGTGAAAATGGTATGTTAGAACTTGAGAAATCCAACTTAATTATAGTGGAGAGATAATTAATGAAGATCTGTTTGGTCAGTACCTTAAGCTATGCAGATGTGATAGGAACCAATAATGAAGAAGTTTTCTTAAGAGATTTCTATCTTCCACTAGGGATATTGGCAATTACTCCGATATTTGAAAAACGTGGTCATAATGTAGAGATTGTGGATCCGAACATTGAGGCGTATGAACAACGACTATCTCATGGTGTGGCATTGTATGATCATGTTATCAATCGCATTCTTGCTGTAAACCCAGACGCAGTTGGCTTTTCTACTATGTGTGATTCGTACCATCATACTATCATACTAGCTAATAAACTACGTCAAAGAAGTAACGCCCCAATAATATTTGGTGGGCCGCAGGCAACTGCCGTTGCTAGAGAAACACTGGAACAATTTACATCTGTTGATTTTATACTTCGCGGGGAGGCTGAGGCGGCAATACCAATCTTACTCGATGCATTGGAAGGACGGACTTCATTCCAAAATGTACCTAATCTCACTTTTCGTGAAAACATGAATATCACAGGGCGTACCGTAGCCAAAGAGACTCAGAATCCTGCTTTTCATCACAGCACAGGCATAGTCGAAACATTACCTGCTCCATTAATCATAGATATGGATACATTACCAATACCTGCTTTCGATCGTTATGCTTTTCTGTCTGGTAAACTGAATTCTCCCAATATAGAAGCTGGTAGAGGTTGTCCGTTTGCATGCGATTTCTGTTCCACTGCACTGTTTTTCCAACGGAGATACAGGCTAAAAAGTGGTTTACGTATTCTGGAAGAAATGAAAGTTCTTGAAGAGATCTTTGGATATGGTAAAACCTTTCGCTTTATTCATGATATGTTGACTGTTGACAAGAAACGTGTAACACAGATGTGTAAAACTCTCTCAGAGGCAATTCCTATCCGTAGTTGGAATTGTTCTGCAAGAATCGATGGCGTTACAAGTGAACTTCTTGATGTGATGTCACACAGTGGTTGTTCTAGTATTTACTTTGGAATCGAATCTGGTTCACAAGAAATGCAGCAGAAGATGAAGAAAAGACTCGACTTGGAATATCTATTGCCACGCGTGGAGGAAGCACGCGCACTTGGAATGGAGGTAACACTTTCCTTTATTGCAGGATTCCCAGATGAAACATTAGAAGATCTAGAAGAGACACTAAAAATGATTTTTAAAACTATTAGATTACATGGATCGTCAGTAGAGATTCAAATGCACTTATTAGCACCATATGTTGGAACCGAGCTGTATGAAAAGTATGAACATAGTTTATGTCTTGATGGTTACTTTTCTGACCAGACAGGTCAACCAATCAACGATGTAGATCTAGAAATGATTCGTGATAACCCGAAACTATTTTCTAACTTTTTTTATGTTCCAACCAAAAATTACAAACGTGAATTACTGTTTGGACTTGATAGTTTTGTGTACATATTATTGAAAGATTACCCGCTTACGCTACTCGCGCTATTCAGCATGATTAACTCTCCTCTAAAAATCTATCTGGATTGGCAGAATATTGCACTACATGATTGCGAACCGAGGAACCTTGCATTCATAAATGTTGAACGTACAGTAGTTCAAAAAAGCTTCACCCTACTTCTTGAGAAATATTTAATGAATTTCCATCACCCAATTTCACAAATTATTAGTGAAATCAAACGCTATGAAGATTTAGTCATCTCTGTGTGGGAAGAAACAAAAAATGACAGTGATGAAACAGTATTGAGCCAATTTCCTTTAGTTAGAAAGGGAATAAGAGTTGCAAGTTTCACTATTTCCATAGAAGATATTAAATCTGCGTTGAGAAAGGAAGAAAAATTAAAGTCGATCAGTGCACATGATAAATATCATTATGTCGTTACTAGAGAGTATTTACGAAATATCAAGACTCTTGCAGTTTCGCCTTTGGTAGGACATATTCTTAATCTTTGTAATGGGAAACATAGTGTTGACGAAATCATCTTGGAGATGCAGAATGTTCATAATGAATCTGCACCGAATGTTGTAGCAAAGGCATCTCATGATGTTTTCAATTTGCTTCACAAAAACAACCTCATAATTGGTATCTCTTCTGATGATGAAGAACAGAGATTGAATATTCGCAATTAATTAGAAATTAGTGATATGTATTACATTTTTAATATAATGATGAATATTGATAAATTTATCTCAAATAGGTTCTGTCGGGTCAGCGAGACCTGAACTTGATCCTTGAAAACGACAATATTTTCCCTATTTTAATACGTGAAAAAATGAATACAGATTTTAGAGTTTTCCTTAATAGTAATTGCTATTGTGGGATTTTCTGTTCCAGCCCTAGAATTTTTGAATAAACCAGTAATGAATAACTTCGATTATCTCGGATTATCAGGTTTAATTTTGGCATATTACATACTGTTTCATCATATGGCAAAATCACCTATTAATTAAAAATGTCCCAATTTCATCAAGAATTGGAAGAACCTATTTCTTTACTCATCATTTACAAAATGATCCTACATGATGATACTATAGCAAATTTAATTGGAGATATGTGGTTTTGACAGGAGTATTCCAACTTTCCGGTGGTGTTAAAAATAATTCATATCAAACCTGTTGAAATGGTTTACTCTATCTGAATTCTTCCAGACTAGAGTTATTGTGGAAGTTATTTACTGACTCAGTTTGGATCTGGTTGGATTATCAACAATATGGTACTAATTTGGTTCTATTTCCTCGAGGGGTTTGGTGTAATTGATTTGATTCCCCCAAGTTTTGTTAGAATCTAGACTTCAATACCAAGCGAAGCAACTAGTCAAAAGGTTCAAACCCTACACACGGGTCAAATTGAGCCAAAATGAGTAGGATCTTTTGGATTCGATACTAATTTGGCTAACCCTCGTAAATGTCGTTTAATTAGTTCAAAATGTGGCAAGACAACATGTTGTTATTTGATGCCACAAAAAACATTTAAAACAGACGCAGGCTTGCCAGAACCTTAAGATCATATTTATACATCTCTAACTTTGGTTTGATTTGTGTCTTCGTTAAGACTGATGACCTTTAACGTTGAAAACTTACTACAGCGATTTAGATTTAGAGATTTTGAGAAAGATGATCTTTTATCATTAATGGAAGCTGAAACCGAGGCTGAGCGAGCAGAATTAATCCGTACGTATTGGAATATTTTAAATGATGAGAATCGCGTATTTACGGCTCTAACAATACAACAAGCAAACCCTGATGTTATTTGCATGCAAGAAGTTGAAAACGATAGAATTCTCAACTTTTTTGGAAAAAGATACATTGATAAAATCTACAAGAATAATAGGGATCCATTCACCTACAAACGACTGATAGAAGGTAATGATCCACGTGGTATTGATGTAGCTGTAATGAGTCGTTATGAAATAGAAAGCATATCATCAAACCGTGAGAGACGAGGAGCGGTTCCATATCCTGATGGTCCCAGAGAGGATAGGATATTTCGACGTGATTGTCTTGAAGTAAACATAAAAAAGAATAATAAAATTTTGACCGTCTTTGTTTGTCATTTTAAATCAATGTCTGGTGGAAGAAATGCGACAAAACCGATTCGAGAAATTGAAGCAAGTGAAGTAAAAAAAATTATTGAAGAAAAATTTGCTCAACCTGCTAATGAAGACTGGGTAATTGTTGGCGATCTTAATGATTATACTGAGACAGATGGTGTTGCTGATGACAACCATGGATTGGGAGCACTTTTGAACAATGGATTTTCTGTAAACATAGTTAAGAATATAGACAATCCAAAAGATAGGTGGACTCATTACTATTCGGATGATGGTAGTTATCATCAACTGGATTACATTTTACTATCTCCCTCATTAGCAGCAAAAAATCTTGGGATAAGGCCCGAAATAATCCGAAATGGACAGCCTTTTAGAGCAGATCGATATACAGGAGATCGCTGGCCACGAATAGGATTCGAAAGACCAAAAGCCAGTGATCATTGTCCAGTTGTTGCGGATATTAATTTCTAAACTTCCGTGATTTTAGAACTTTTTACAACAAAATACGTATACAGATAATTGATCGGTGAAGATGCTGTTTTAAAATAATCTGATTCTAAAATATTGAAAACTTTTATTAAGATAATATAAAATTTACATTGTTATCGGGTCTTAAATAGAATTTGCAAATCACGATCAATATTAAATATCGTTCTAATATACAAATTCTAATGATGATTTGTTTTCATGAATTTTATAATTTGGATGATTAGAGAAAATGTCAAACACGACTAGCATATCAGCTTCCAATTTTTACATCTTATCTTTACATCGTGTGAGAGCATTTGTTTCTCGATTACGATTAAAACTTGAAAATGATGAAAATTTTATAAAACGGGAACCAACCCCTCTCCTGCTCTATGAAACAGCTGATGAAATTAAAGATGATTTAGAACATAAACTTGATGACTTAATAAAAAAATTCCCAAAAGTTTCAAACGTGCGTAAACCTGTTTGTGAAATTATTGCTAATCTTTCATCATCTCAAAATAATGGTTTATTGTTATTAAACGAATATCATTCCTTACTTGATGTTGAACTTAAATGGTTACCAGAGGAAACAAAAGAAGGCCGTGATTTTATTGAGATATCTGCTGATAAAAATTCAGTCAATTTTACTATTCTAAAAGATACATTTGAATTTTCAGAAATTGGTGAAGCAGTAAATCTGCAACAAAATAATGGGAAATTCTTAGCTCAAATAATTGAATTGAATCAATCTAGTCGAATTAAAAGCGAAAAAAAAACAATAGAACAACTAGCAGCTATTGAAGCGTGCTATTACAAGGTGTCTATGGGCGCTCAAATTCCACTAGGATATCAAGGATTGGGCACAGCTGGATTCCGTGATGTTCAAACTTGTCTATCTATTGCAGATCCCGGTGACGGTCACATCAATATTACTAGTCACCATAAAGATCTACTTCACGGTTCTATCATCCATATAGAACATATTGATCGTGATAAGGAAGCGAATAAAGAAATTATTGAGCCATATCGTCTACCTGCATTGAGAAATGTATCCAAAGTACGCTTACATTTTGGAAGTAGTGCTCCATGCACTGTTTTCATTGGAAGACCCATTTTTGAGAATCATAAAATTGGCACAGATCAAAATCTTTTTCATTTTGACTTGTTAAAAACAAGCCATTTAATTTCATCTGCTTGTTCTGCTATGTTTGCGTATGGAATTGCGGATTGTAAAATAGCAATTGAACGTATGACTGTTTCGCAAGCAATCACATTTATGAAAGCAGTTGTTGGTAATGTAGTTCGCGATGAAAATACACAATATTTATCTGCTGCATTTAACATTAACACTCCAATCATTGATGATAGATCCAATACGCCGATAGAGATTTCAAATCGATTTCAGATTGCATCTATTGGTATTGAAATTGCATTTCAAGGCGGATTTGAAAAAATCACTTGGGATGGTGCATCTAACCAGATACCGAGTGTACCGATTATAGAACAACTAACACATGAACAAATTGTTGAATTAGTCCATCGTTCACACGAATTGGGTTTAGAGACCTACATCTCCGCCGGCATGAGACCAGATCACATGGAGTTAGCAGTTCATACTGGAGTAGATGGTGTTGGGATTGGTACCAGCCTTCATTATAGTGATCCTGACACTAAGCTAATGGGTGCTCTAAAACCTGAAGCAATTGGCGAGGTACTTATATTTCGAGATCAAGCTGAGAAATCAACACTTGGTAAAGCGGCCAAAATGTTGGCTAGGTTAGATCGAATGTTTTTTGAAAAATTACTCACCGAAGAACAGAATCAAATTCGCCTGATGCTTTATCAACAGCTTAAAAATAAGGAAACCCAATTACTTGAAAAAACTCTCTCTGACACAACAGATATGGAAGATCTTCCGGCTGGAGGTCATCCAATTATTCAACAAGGTCAAAGATTTCTCTTCTGTGCAAAATCTACTCAATTTGCACCTAATCCGTCAAAAAGATTTCTTAACGACGTCATTGCCGCGATTAAAGGATCTGATATCGATAGAATCAAACATTATTTACACACACAACGAAAGGATATTGTAGATGTCCAATAAACTAAGCGCCCCAGCTCATGGTTATTATGAAGACATAGATGATGAAGGAAATTTTCATCGCATACCACGACATGTGGATCCTACGATTGATGGTACAAGGTTAGTCAAAAGCCGACCAATGTTGTTTTTAATTAATGAACTTGAAAATGAATACACAACCGCTGAGTTTGACCAAATAATTGAAGGCTCCATCCCATTACAAGTTAGCAAACGTATTGATAATGTTATTTTAAAGGCCAACCACTTGGTGACTCAGGGGAAAGCAGAGTCAGTTTCCAAAGAAAATCAAACTCAATGGCGTCGTGGAATGATTCTATCATGGATTCATTCACGTGATATAGAAACCATCATGGAATCTCTCGGTCATCCTAAAGAACTAGAGGGAAAACATGACATAGAAGAATTTGTTAAAGCTATTCATCTCAAAAATCGGCTTGGTAGTACTGATCCATGGTACAAAGATCTTATACTGTCGTTTGATGACAATGAAGATGTAAACATTGGGTTTTTTAATCCAAACTTTAGTGGCTCCCTGTTCAACTGGGGCTTCAATAAGATGGGTACTCAAAACGCAATGGATGCTCATCGTTTGTCAGATCATCATCTTGGGACCCCTGAAAACCCTCCAAATCTGGTTGAAAAGGCAGTTAATTTTGTTATCCACCACTTACCACGGGAACATTATGGAATCCGTCACGAGCCTCGTGGTGATTGGGATAATCTTGAAGAAGTTATGGCTGTAGATCATTCGACGAAGAACAATCCTATACTTCGGACGATTGCAAGAGATGCGGCTAAGATGATTAAGCTTTTGGAAGAAGAGGGAAAAATTACTCCTTGGCAATTACTTAACCCTGATTTAGAAAATCCACGTCCTCGAAATGTTGAGCTTAAACTTCAGGGTAGTACTACTTTGAGAGTAAAGGAAATTAGTGGGACTGTAATGTATAATCCAGAAAATAATAAATGGATTTTGTCTGGAGGTTCGGGTTGGGATTTGGGAACTGTTCATAATGGTGATCCCCTTTCCGTTCGTATTAGATTTAGAGAATCTCTTGAGGTAGGATATACAATTAAAACAACTCCAATAAACACTTCAGGATTAACTATTTCTTCATGCCAAGTGGTCTTTGCGTCTGAAGACGGATTTCGTGTCTTAATTGATACTCCTGATGATCTTTTTGGTAATATGATTGGGTTTAGTTTTATTATTAATGGAATTAAAAAATATGTAGTTCCAGATGATCGAACGATTACACCCAATCAACTGATTGAAGATATCAATGCAATCAATAATGTTTTGACTCACGAAGCTGAATATGGGGTCATCACTGTAATGTGCTCTGCAAGTATTGACGAAAGGGAAAAACATGATGCAGAGTTTAAACGTCGTGAGATTGAACTGAAAGAGTTAAAAAAACAACTGGGCGAAACACGAATCAACAACATCATAAAAGAACTTAAGCACAAAATACGTTTAGTAGAAACGCGTATTACGCGGCTTGAGAAACTAATTTTATCGTCAAAATATTGGGAATCAGCTAATCGCTTTGGAAAAATGTGGGGAGAATATAGCACTACAAGTCAAAAAGAAGATCTCGGTGGCAGATATGTGCCGATTTGTACAGGGGGTGGACCGGGAATCATGGCTGCTGTTGCTAAGGGTGCCCGTGATCAAAATGCTCAAGTGATAGGTATTGATAGTATTTTTGGAAATGATGATCGTCATAATTTAATAAATGATTTTTCCATTCATTCTAATGTACGACTACGTTGCAATGACTTTGCAATTCGTGAAGCCGCATTAATTAATTATTCACATGTAATTTTATTTTGGCCAGGCGGTTATGGTACCTCTTGGGAAGCAATGGAAACTCTTTCCAAACTTCAGACAAATCATTTAAGACGTGAACGTACAAAAGTTTTCTTTGTACACCCTGAATTTTGGATGCCACTTTACGAATATGCCAAACATTTAGAAAATGTTGGCACAATTAATGGTTTCACAGATCGTATAAAAGTTCCAGGTATTAATGATAATGATGATGATGAATACTATCTTGGAGAATTTGTAAAAGATGAAAATGAAGCTTTTGAAAAAACTCGTGAATATATAAGACAACTTTATAGTAAGAATCAACTTGAATTGAAATGATGCTAAATTGGAATAATATAATTATACAAGCTAACTTCGCATTTTTGGAACTTTTGGACAGATTGTTGGCTAGATGCAAAGATGATTTGAGGGTTATTTCACAATCATCATGGCAACAGAAAATGACAAAACCAGCATATATTTAGAAAAAACCCAAACAAGTAGATACAGTTGAAGATTCCAAGGATTAGTTCCGCGCTAAAGGCAGTTGAGCTAAAGCAGGTACCGCAGCCTTTGATAATAGGAGAAAGGCTAAACACACAGGGCTCAAAGAGGGCAAAGCAGCTAGTCTTATCTGATGATTTTGACGGATTAATTGATCTTGCACGAGAACAGGTGGAAGATGGGGCGCACTGTCTGGATGTGTGCGTTGCCACAACGGAGAGGGCAGACGAGCTTGAATTTATGAAAAAACTGGTCAAAAGACTATCACTTGAGATTGACGCGCCGCTAGTCATTGATTCGACTGACCCAAATGTGATAGAGGCAGCCATACAGCAGATACCCGGCCGCCCGATGATAAACTCGATTAACCTTGAAGGCGACGGCAGCAGGTTCCACAGGCTGGCGCCATTAATGGCAAAGTACGGTCTGCCGGCAGTCGCATTATGCATAGGGCCAAAGGGAATGGCAAAGACCCCGCAGGAAAAGGTAGAGACAGCCGAATTACTATACGAGACTGGAAAAAAATACGGAATTAGAGAGGACCAGTTTGTATTTGACGTTCTGACTTTTACACTTGCAACAGGCGAGGCAGAATTTTTGGATGCTGGAAAAAACACTCTAGACGGAATCAAACTGGTAAAGCAAAGGTTCCCAAACGCGTTCACCGTATTAGGTCTTAGCAACATCAGCTTTGGCTTATCGCCGGCTGCACGAAAGATCCTCAATTCCATATTCTTGTACCATGCAGTAAAGGCAGGGCTAGATGCTGCAATAGTTAACGCAAAGGAAATCATACCATACCCTGAAATTGCAGAAAAGGAAAAGACACTGGTTGAGAACCTAATATTCAACAAGACGCAGAACGCACTTGCAGATGTAATAACATATTTTGAAAATTCAGGCAGGGTAACAAGTGTATCAAAAAAAGTCGAAGTCGACCAGACGTGGAGTGCTGCTAGGCGCGCCAACTTTAGAATAGTAAACAGGCTAAAGGACGGGATAGAAAGAGATGTTGTTTTAGCTATCAAGGAAAAAATTACTCAAGACGTTCCAGTTGAGGAGATAAACGGCATACCAGTTCTCAAGGCAAAAAAAGAGATAACGCATTCCGCTGCAATACAGACGTTAAATGATGATCTGCTTCCAGCAATGAAGGAGGTAGGCGACAAGTTCGGTGCAGGTGAGCTGATTTTGCCGTTTGTCCTAAAGTCGGCAGAGTGTATGAAGGCATCAGTTGTGGAACTTGAGAAATACCTCCTAAAGGAAGAGGGGACAAGCAAAGGGAAACTTGTCCTAGGAACGGTATATGGTGACGTGCACGATATAGGAAAAAACCTGGTCAAGACCATCTTTGAGAACAATGGCTATACCGTATATGACATGGGAAAGCAGGTGCCGCTGCAGAAGTTTGTGGAAAAAATAAACGAGGTAAAGCCAGATGCCATAGGACTCTCAGCATTACTAGTATCAACATCAAAGCAGATGCAGTACTTTGTTGAATATGCAAGACAGAACAACATGGAAATCCCCGTCTTGTGTGGAGGCGCAGCCATCAACAGCAACTACATCAATAGAATAGCAAAGGACGGTGGAGTATACCAGTCCGGCGTGTTTTTCTGCAGGACAATGTTTGACGGGCTAAAAACAATGGATAGAATAATTTCCGAAAAAGACGTCTTGCTCAAAGAGTGGAAAGACAGGGTGGAAAAGTGGAAGGAGGTCAAAGTGGAAAAGGCAGATTCTTCAACTCTCCCGCACAGCGGAATAAAGCCAGTCACCCCGCCTGTCGCACCAATCCTGGGAAAACCAATCAGGCTAGGACCGGATGACATTGATTTGGAGCAGGTATGGGCTCACCTGTCAAAGAAATCCCTGTTTTCTTTATCATGGGGTTTGCGCGGGAACAGCATGAAAGACGCAGATGCAGAAGGCGAGAAGATCCTAGAACAGTGGAAGAAAAAGGTAATCGAGGATAGATTGTTTGAGCCAAAAATAGTGTACGGGTATTTTGCATGCCACAACAAAGACGGAAAACTAGTAGTTGATTATCAAGATGGATGTGTAGAGTTTGACTTTCCGCGATCTGCGCAGAGCAAGCACCTGTGTCTGAGCGATTATTTTGGGGAAAATGATATCGTGGCGTTCCAGGCAGTAACAGTTGGACAGAGAACCCAGGAGATAATTGACAGGTGGAACAAGGACGACCATTATACCGATGCGTATTACTTGCACGGTCTGGCAGTAGAGACAGCCGAAGCTTTGGCAGAAATGACACAGCAGAAAATACAAGATGAGTTAAAAATAGGAAAAAGAGGCCTTCGCTATTCATGGGGCTACCCAAGCTGCCCAGACGTGTCCCAGCACCATATCGTATGGAAGCTGTTACAGCCTGAAAAGTCCGGAATGAGCCTGACAGAGGCAGGGCAGATCACTCCAGAGCAGTCAACTGCAGCAATAGTGGTACACCATCCAGATGCAGAATATTTTGTTTTATAGATTATTTCCAAGATTTCTATGTTGAGTTTTTGTATAATTTTTTATTCAATATGAAATAATAAATTCAAATGAGAATATGGTAATCCAAATTAAAAATACTAAATAATTTTATCATGCTTGGAGTGGACCCCTGTTTTTAGTACCACTTTTTGCATAATCTTACATACAGTTACTATCATTTATTTCTCATCTCCCATGATTTGGCAAACTCATTGGGTGTGGCATATCCCAGTGCCGAATGTATCCTGGAATTGTTGTAATCCCAAAAAGCATTGGCAATAACAATTTCAGCATCCTGATAGTTTGCAAACTCGTGCGGCCAGATGTACTCTTTTTTCAGTGTCTTATGGAATGATTCAACATGCCCGTTTTGCTCAGGAGTATGATGGTAAATGAATTCATGTTTTGTGCCAAGAAGCTGTATGGACTCTCTGAACTTGTTGCTGATGTACTGTGAGCCATTGTCTGTTCTGATTGTCAATTTGGAGGCGTCTGGCTTTTCAGATGCAATTGCATTTACCACACATTGCACTGCGGCATCCTTTGTAGCGGACACATCAAAGGAATATCCCACCCACTTTCTGGTAAACGTATCCACTGCATTAAACAGATAGCACCATCCATCAATGCCACACCAGATGTAAGTCATGTCAGTCTGCCACAACTGGTTTGGCGCAGTTGGCTTGAGCAGCTTTTTGTTTGATCTGATGATCTCATTTTTCGTTTTTGCAGGCTCAATCCAGCCTAGTTTTCTGTATATTCTCTGAATCTGCTTGCGATTTACTGGCTTGCCTAGTTTTGAGAGGGTAGCTGCCATTCTCCTGGTGCCATACGTTGGTCTTGACGCTCCAATCTTTTGTACTGATGATATCATTCCAGAATTGAGTGAGATGCTTCTGGGTTTTTTGGTATAGTACCATTTTGCCTTTGATACTCCGGAAAAAGACAATGACTTGTTCAAACTGATGCCATGGTCTCTCATCTTTTTTACTGCAATCATCTTTTGCTGCCCTCCAGCGTTTTTTTTAAAATGTCATTGGCAACTGTAAGATCACCTATCAGTCGCTTCAGGGACTCGTTTTCTTTTTGAAGAGATTTGTACACATCACCTTTTGAGGTATGGTTTAGTGATGTTTTGCCACCTTCCACAAATTTTTCTTTCCACTGGTAAAATGTAGGCGGGCTGATATTGTACTTGCGGCACACAGCTCTGCAGCACTGATGTTTGTGTTCAATGATTCCAGGATTATTCTTGCCTTTTCCTGGGGTGTGAATTTGCTTCTTACCATGATATCATTCCTCCAGCAATGTTCAAAAAGTGTATGTAATGAGGCGGTCTTATTCTAGAGGGGTCCGCACCATGCTTGATAAGAGAATAAAAAATTATCAAATATCCAATATTCCAAAGCATGTTTATTGGATTTAATGCGTCGTAGGAGTTTATAGACTCCAAATAATAGTAAACAACATCTGCAACACCAAAGGCTAAAATTCCAAACAACAGTAGAATCCAGGGTTTTCCAAGTGCGCCTTCTTTAAAAATTTTAACTGCATAAATATTAAGAGTTAGAGAAATTGCAACAACTGCGACATAATAATCACTAAGTAAGGTTTCAATGGAATGCAATGAACCGTCGCTTAGGAAAATATAAAATATAAAAATTGTAGACGGCAATAATATTATCCAAACTAGATCCTTTCTGTCCTTTAGTAAAACCTTGGGAAAATCATATTTGAAGAATCGGATATTTAAGAGGAGGTGAATTATCACAAGAGGATAGAAAGGAAAATAGAAGATATCTGCAATTGAAGGATAAGAGTTACCAACATCATAAATAAAATAAATGAAATCGCCAGTAGCTGTAAAAAATAATGCCAATCCAAGATAGAAAAATCCCCTCTGAAAAACCTTCGAGGTTGTTGATGCAGAATATCCTTTTGAAACAATCAAGCTTGCAATTCCAGCAGTTACAGGGCATGCGATTGAAAACACATAAACAAAAAGGTCGTTTTTTGACAAAACACCATAATAATGAGCGGCAATATTGACAGCTACAATTACAAAGATCACTTTGTAACTGATTGAATTTGTTAGTTTGTCTGGTACGGTTTTTGTCATCTAAATTTTGAGAGGGTGGATATCTTAAAAAAATTATCAAATGTTTTGTTGCCGAAATTGGAAATGTAATCGCCAGTTTTGGAGTTTTTTTCGAAGAAATTAAAAGACATGATTATTAGTTGCAAACGCTCATTTCCATTAATGGAAATGACTGGTGGTAGGCATTTCCTTGGCCCTGCGAGAATTTTAGAGATAAACAAAAGTTCTCAGAAAAAAATCGCCGTCGGAATTGCATTTGCGCTATTAGCTGCAGGATTAGAGGCGTTAGGAGATGTTTTGCCAAAACCCATGATGTCTTCGGTTGCGCCATCCAGTCCTCTCGTACTAGTATTAATCGCGTATCTGGCAAATGGGGTTTTGTTCACACCGTTTGCTCTTTATAAAAAAAACAAAAATGCGTTAAACAAAAAATCAGTTTTTCTGTTACTCATAGTCGGCGTTATTGAGGTTTTTAGTACTGTTTTCTTTTTTTACGGTCTTAAAGAAACAACGGCGATAAATGCAAAAATTCTCTTAAACAGTGAGATTGTTTTTGGGATTATCATAGCGATTACGTTTCTTGGTGAACGCCTAAAGAAAATAGAGACAATACCTCTTTCACTCATAATAATTGGCGCAGTCTTGGTTCCTTTTCTTCAAGATGGGACAACGGGAAAATTATTTTCCTCAAATATGCTCGGAGACGTCTTTGTTGTAGTATCAGGATTGTTGTTGGGAACCGTGGTTAGTCTTTACAAATACATTTCAGATTCGATCAGCCTAAGCCAGATAATGCAAGTCACGTCTTTTATAGGAGCTGGTGCCTGTTTTATTACAATGAATAGCTTAGGAATTCCCATTTCTATTGACAGTTCGCAGATTCCAAGTATTTTGTTTGTTGGCATATTTGGAATCGGGATTGCTGCAGTATGTTATATGTCAGCTATGAAGCGTATCGGTGCGGTTAATACGATCCTAGTTTTTTCCTCAACCACGGTATTTGGCACGATGTTTTCGAATATACTTCTTGCGGAAAACATATTTTTGAACAATGTTGTTTCCATTTGTTTCATAATTGTCGGAATAGTCTTCTTGCGGAAAAAAATTTCAGATTAGTGGAGTTCAGATATTGACAGTTTCAATCACAAACATGCTCACATTCTAAAGCATGTCTTATGGTCATCTTCAAAAGAGAAAAAGAGGCAAGAGTGTGCCCAGAAAAAATCGAAAGCAGGGTTAATTATAAAATAATTTTATTGCTAGCTTTTGGAAATGCAGGACTTTATTTTGCCATCGATTCGTTAGAGGAAAACCTTGCAAACGGAGTTGTTTCCGAAGTTTTGATAGTTTTTCCTTTGATTACTTGTGTATCGTCGTTTGTTATGTCGGGCCTAAATAAAATGAGTAAAACTTTTGGCAGATCTTTTTTTATTCTTGGGATCGGTTATTTTCTGATTTTTGTTGGAGAAACCATTTACACCATAGAAGATCTCATACTAGACGCTATCCCATATCCCTCAATTGCAGACGCATTTTTTATTTCTGCATATCCCTGCCAAATTGCATATGCCATAATACATATCAGATATTTCCAACCAAGAATAAGAAAATCGGCAGTCATTGGAATGTCTCTGGTTTCTCTGCTGTTAACATTAACGTATTTTTTTATTTCTCCAGACGCATTATCAAATCCGTCCTTTGAATTGTTTTATGGATCTCTTTTTGTCATGTTTTCGGCGGTCACTTTATCAATTACCGCCTATGGTGCAAGTCTTTTCAGAGGCGGATTCCTAGCCACTTCTTGGTTTGTATTGCTAGTCGGTTTGCTCATAAATACGGGGGCAGACGTCTGGTACTATCACCTAGAGGCACTAAACCAGTATGACCCAAAAAGCCCTGTTAATGCAATGTGGTTTGTCGGATATTGGGTTGTGACATACTCATTATACAAGACAAAGATCAAGCAGTAATAAAGGAATTAGGAATAACGTCGACTTGTGCAAGATAACGAGAGTGCATTCGTAGATGGGCATAGGTAAGAGACGAATAAGATACAGCCCAATTCTGGTTTCAATTCTAATGAATGGTATGGCAAATACTAGTAATGTTGATTTGAAGTAATTGTAGGATCAGACAAAAGGCATTTGCCAAATAATTTTTAAAAAATAGAGATAATCACACAATATAGTATAATGCAGAGGGAGACTTTTAGTGCTCGAATAAGCGGTTTTTTGTAAATAATTCAAGATTATTACAAAATTGATATTGATTTTTGAAAATAAAACCACAAAAGTTGGAGGTGTTTTCACCACAGTTGTAAAAAATTGATTTTGTGGTCATATAGTCCCAAGCTTTTTAGAAACATCATCAGAGATCCATATCTTTTCAAATTGACGAAAGAAATGCTTGTTTTGACACTCGTATCGCACATAACAAAAATACCAATCAGGCCATCTTTCGTATTCTAACGCAGTTTCAGACAGTTGGGTTTGACAAATATTACAAAACATTGGAGCCGTTACCCTCCTTGACAGATAATATTGATCATATGGATCCTGGAATCGATGCTTGTTTTTCTCAATGTAGTAAAGCATGTCAAAGATATGCTTATTTTGACAGCAAAGACGCAGCCATGTCTCATCAATACCATCAATAATAAGCGATTCAGTATGACTAACTACTCTTAATTTAGACTTGCATATGATGCATGTCACAGGATTGCACAAAGGACAGTAAATTGATGAAAACCCAAAATCAGAATCATGAATGCACATTAGATCAAAAACACCTCAACTCGGTCAATGATGGTCGGTTCTAAGCTTTCGTGTATTCGTTTGATTTGATATGCTCTTGACCACACATGGCACTTTGAAAACCCCAGATCTTGCCACTTTGTCATGTTTTGTTTTACTTGTTCTGGGTGGCTAGACACTTCGGATTCCGATTCAATTTCAACAGAAATCGGGCTTTGTGTTTCATAGTCATATGCAGCAAGATCGGTGCGCAAAACACTTGATTTTATTTCCTGCCTTGCGATTGCAACAAAGAATTTTTTTTCCAGGTAATGCGAAAACGCACTTGTGGCAACCTCATGGATGTCAGATGCAGTGCCAATTTCAGAAAAATCATCTGGAAAATAGTTCGCCCTTGCAGAATTTGAAACGGTGTAATAGTTTTCCTTTATCTTGCCATGCAGCCTTGAGCGTGCAATGCTGATGAGGCGGCTACTGTACATTTCAGATACAATAGACGCAGTTTTGTCCCTGTCCTCGCTCTTTGTTTCTTCTACTATTTCTGAAAGATTGGCGGTATTATCCTTTAGATGAAGCATTATTTGCCATTTTTCTTTGGTTGGGAATTCCACTCCAAGCTGCTTTAGCCACTTGGTAGAATGCTCTTCTTTGGCAATAAAGCTTGAAACAAGATTTTGTTCTTTAAGTCCGTATTTTTCTTTCATTGACTGTATGAATTTTTCAGATTCCTCTTCGCTTAGCAAAAGAGGTAGAGGAGAATTGGCTACAAATTGTACTGGTATGGGTTGTTCTTGGCCAGGGCTTGCCCGCATCTTCATCGTAAATACAAAATCCGGCTGGGATACAAGCTGATCCTCCAGGTCAGGTGCAAATTGCGGGTCGATTATTTTTGCAATTTTTGCAGCATCGATTCCCGATACGTGTCCATAGATCTGGGTTCCGGTGTTGCCAACAATTGTCTGTAAAAGCTCAGATGATATCTGTGCAAGATTTTGATGTGACAGTATCAGTCCAAGGTTGTAAGAACGTGCCTGAGAAAGAATCGAGGTTATGATATTGAGGTCTTTGATTTTTTGAAACTCATCCAGTGCCAGAACCGCAAGTGATCTCTTGTTTTGTGGAATTTTTGCAGCCCTTTCCTGTACTGTAAACCATATCTTGATGACA
>JACRJT010000011.1 GCA_016215465.1 Nitrososphaerota archaeon
CGTGCCTGAGAAAGAATCGAGGTTATGATATTGAGGTCTTTGATTTTTTGAAACTCATCCAGTGCCAGAACCGCAAGTGATCTCTTGTTTTGTGGAATTTTTGCAGCCCTTTCCTGTACTGTAAACCATATCTTGATGACAATTGCCATGATTGCAAGGCCGTGTGCGTAGTATGGGGTTTCTGTGTCCGCAATTCTAAATATCGTAATGTTTCCAGGCGCCAGCATTTTATCAAAATCGATTGTAGTATCTTTGACGCAGAATCTGCTTTTCATGTAGTTGTCTGTTGCAAATGATTCTATTCTGTTTAGGAGCGGAACCCATGCATCTTTTGTAAGCTTTGTAAGTGACCTTAGCGCATCCTGCATTTCTGGCCCAGAAACCTTCTTGTAGATTTGCAGGATTCTCTGCAGTTCGGTTCGTCCATCAGATTGCAGCCGCAGTATGAGATCATACAGGTCCAAAAGTGTTGGATTGTCAGTGTTTGAATAGAGATAAAACAAAAGAAGCCTTAGAATTCGCTCAAGCTGCACAAACGTTTGCTGTTGGGAGTAAAATTCTTTGAACATTTCAATTATGTGGCCAACCATTCTAGATACTACTGCGTCACGATTTTCTGGTTCGTATTTTGGAAGTCCAAGTAAATTTATTGCAAATTTTGTCCTATTCAAGTCAAGATATGTCACGTTGTTATTTTCAAAGCTCTGTCTTTCGCATTGCCTTAGAAACAGTTTTGCGTCTTCGTCTTTGATGTCAATGTAAATTGCAGAGTTTGACAGTGTTTTTTTCAAATATGCCAGCTCAAGTGACTTGAACGTGTTTCTTACGTTGGTTGTTTTGCCCGATCCAGATCTTCCTATGATGTATACGTGGTTTGAGAAATCAGAACGGCCAAGGCCTACTTTGCGGTGCCTTCTTGAATTCACCATCATTTCAGATTGCATCTCCCAGTGAAAAGACATCCTTGTCAGGCAAATGCTGCGGAAGACTTTGGATTCGCGTAGTCTTTAGATTGCTTATTGCGGAATTTGGCAAATGTACGAACAAAGACAGCTCGTTTAGATTGAGTATTAGAAATGGCAGTGGCTTTCGTGTGTGATAGCCGCCAAACCACTTCTTTGACACGTAATGAGACACAGCATGTTTGACATGCTTGTGAGGCAGGCACAAGAGCCTGCGCGGAAATATATCATACCTTGCAAAAATATTTTTCACATCATTACATGTGATCAGGTTTTTCTTTTTTTCATAGTTTTTTAGATGCTTTACATCAAAATCATACTGTTGGCAGTAATCAATTTTTAAACCATTCCCAATAGGCATAGAATCAATCAGATGAAATGGTAGCTGGAGCGGAATGTTGCTCCTATAAAGACCGCGGACTTGAAGTATTGCCTGAGGGCTTTGTTTTTTGATTTCAAGTAGTTTTTGCAGCCCGGAATAATTGTTTGCAAACTCACCATTTTTTGCAGGGTGTGCTCTTTTTTTGATCTGATTGCCAACCAGATTATTTAGTATCATTTCAGTGGTGGATCCATAGTAATCAGACTGGGTTTCTTTGTAAAAATGTGCAAGACGGCTTGTCAGTGAATTTAATTGGTCTATCAGGTTAACGCGGCAAAAAACGAATTGAATCCAGACAAACTCTGTTTGTTGGATCATCGAGCAAATGTCAGTGATTAGATTTGGGTTGTTTTGGATATCAAATGGTGTGAAAAATTGTGCATGTCTAAGAGACACGTCAAATATCTTGTCCTTGGCAGATGGGGATTGGCCTTCCGGAACGAGGCTATCTAATTGCCTAAATCGAATGTTTGGATATATCAGTTGTAGCTGATTCTTGATGCGCTCAATTTCTTGCCGATCAGATATTATTACTAGCTTAAGATCAGATTTGGCTCGATTCCACCAGATTTCAAAACAAACTATACTGTCAGAAGAGATGTTTCCCATTTCTACAAGGTTTTTCGCTTTTTCGGAATTAGTTGGAGTGATTAATTCTACTGCAGTCAGATTCTCAAAATTGCCAGAAAATTCTCTTGTTTTTGGCAGTTGCGAGTGCTGTTTTTTATTGGTTGTTAATCTCCAATATTTCATGAGAATGTCTCCGTGATAATTTTTTCTGCTTTTATTTTGGGAATTTGTTCAACGAGATTTGTTTTCTTGTTGAGACTTTTTTGTTCGTGTGATTTTTTTACCATGAGTCAAGTATTCAAATGAATTTTACTTAAGGGGATTTATCACATACTGTAAAGCTGGAAATTTTTTTAGTAAACTTTATGAGCATATAATCACCAGTGACTATTAATGAAACTTTTTTTTCAAAAATTTATTATGCATACATGTACTCATAATAATTTCATATGTTCATATGCGATACGATAATAGTTAAATCAACATCAAAGAGGGTTCAGACGATGATTTTCATTATTTGTTCTTGTGTTAAGATATCTGAGCCTTGGGCATAATCATTTCCAAAAAATATTCTAGATTCCAATCACGTGCTTGACACGTTGCGGATTCTTGACACCCATCATGCAGTTGTAGTATATGGCAACCTGATACACAAAGACACACATCAAGACATGTGATGACACATTATGCATTCCTCTTACCTGAAGCGGTTCTATCCCAAAGGTGTCCTTGATTCTATCAAACAGTCTCTCGATGGCTCCTCTCCTGCGTATTATTCTCTGTCCCTTTGTCGATTTAAAGAAATGACATCGTTTGAGGCGCTCACCCTTGGTGTGCCGGTACCTCTTGATTGGACAGACAAGTACAATTCCTTTGCTCTCAGAATAATCATACTGTTCCCCTCCAGAATAGATAGAATCAGCTGCCACGTATGATACCAGTCCCGCAAGTGGCTCGACTAAAATGTCGTACATATGGGGATCATACACGTTTGCAGTACTGGTATCCGCAGTCAATGGTACGACAATCTTTCCGGTACTGCATGACACGTGCATCTTGTATCCAAATATCCATCCCTTTGCCTTGGAATAACCCCACCTTGCATCAGTGTCAATGCCAGAGATTGGAATCCTGCCTTTTTGCATGTCTGATTTGTGCCAGACCTTTTTGCATCGTACCATTGCAGAATCAACAGCTGCAACACCGTCTTCTACAAATCCCTGTTTAATGAATAGCAATCCCATCGATGTTATGATGTTTTGTACTGGAATGATCTTGAATCGCCTGTCAAATGTTCTCCTGTCTGGGATACAGTGCAGGCCGCATGCAC
>JACRJT010000010.1 GCA_016215465.1 Nitrososphaerota archaeon
GAGATGTCTTTAAGAGAATAATCAGATATGCAGAATCTGAAAACCTTACAATAGAAATCCGACACGGTGATACATCGCAAGCGACTAGAAAAAAAATCTCTATTGCACCTCCCGATGTCTTAATCACAACGCCTGAGACACTTGTAATTTTACTAACCCAGCAAAAAATGCTAGATGCATTATCCGAACTTGACTGGATCATAATCGATGAAATCCATGATTTATTGTCAAATGAACGAGGCTCGCAACTGTCACTTAGCCTTGAAAGATTGCAGATTAACTCAAAACACCACATTACAAGAATAGGCCTTTCTGCAACTGTAGGCAATACTGTAGATGCTGCAAAATTCCTGGTTGGAACAAAAAGAAAATATGAAATAATCAAAGACGAAACAATAAGAAAATACGATGTTGAAATCAAGCACGTAGACGGGACAATTAGCGACGTAGCGGACTTTATAGTTGATTACCTAGTCAAACTGAATCTTAACTCGCCAGTGCTTCTTTTTACCAATACTAGGGGCGAATCAGAGTTTTTGGCATCAATACTTAGAGAAAAATCGCCAATAAGCGTGGAACTTCATCATGGATCATTATCACAACAAGTGCGTGAGGAAACGGAAGAAAATCTCAAAGGTGGCAGATCAAGACTTGTAGTATGTACATCATCACTTGAGCTTGGACTGGATATAGGCTCAGTGGAACTAGTCATGCATTATGGTTCCCCAAGGCAGGTCTCAAAATTTATGCAAAGAATAGGAAGAAGCAAACACAACAGGGAATCGTCTGCCAAAGGAATCATCATAACCAACAATGTAGATGACGAGCTAGAAACAAAGGCAATCTTGGAGAGAATCCAAGAAGGCTCAATCGAGGATCAATTAATCCACGATGGTTCACTTGACGTGCTGGCACACCATCTGGTCGGTCTTTCGATGCAACTAGGCTCAATTACTGTTGAAAACGCATTTAACACATTTACCCAATCATATCTCTTCCGAAATTTGACAATCGACGATCTAATCAGCGTACTGGAATTGCTTGATTCTAATTATTTGGTGATGTTTGATAAGGAAAAAATGATCTTTAGAAAAACCGGACGATGTTTCAGGTATTACTTTGAAAACCTTTCTACAATTCCTGACATATTAAAATTCAAAGTATTAGACACAATTTCTAAAAAATTGATTGGAAGCTTGGATCAAAGATTCGTCGGAGACTTTGGTGAATCTGGAAATATCTTTGTTCTACGCGGGACACAATGGAGAATTATCAATGTAGATGAATCCGGACTTAAGGTAAATGTTGAACCAGTTCGTTCTGGCGGTATAACTGTGCCCTACTGGGAAGGAGAAAACATACCTGTAGACTATAGAACTGCATCTAAGGTAGGGCAATTCCGCACAAGGGTCAAGTCTGGACTAGTTAAGCTTCCAGACAATGTGATTACAAACCTCGATTTACCAATCATTCCAGACGAGAAAACCATAGTAGTCGAGTCAGTAAAAAGCCAAGGCTCAATAGTCATGCATTCCTGTTTTGGGACAAAAATCAACGCAACCCTATCTACACTTCTCTCTTCAATGCTGTCGTCAAAAACTGGATTTCAGGTAGAATCACGCTCTGACGCATATAGAATAGTCTTGTCGTCAAAAGGAAGAATACAAGAAAATCAGATACGTGAAACACTAAGCGACAATTATGATCTACATGAAATTGTCACGGCGTCTTTGAATGGAACACACAATGTCAATTGGCGAACGTGGAATGTTGCAAAAAAATTTGGCATTGTTGGACGCGGTGCCATATATGACAAAAAATCAGCGCGATTTCTCTTTGACAGATATTCAAAAACTGCACTGGTCAAAGAAGCACTGCGCGAGCTTTTCCACGACAAATACGACTTGGAGGGATCTAAGAAAGTTTTAGAAAAAATCCAAAACAAGACAATTACAATAGAATGGTTTGATGCAAACAGTTTTTCCAAGCTTGCGACTCCGATACTTGATCACACTACAAAATATTATTCGTCGCCAGCAAGCATTGACAAAGGACTACTTGATTTAGTAAAGAATCGCCTACTCAAGACAAGACACAGACTGATCTGCGCTAGATGCGGGAAATGGGAGAAGGTAATAGAAACAACAGACATTGAAAAAATACCGCCCTGCCCCTACTGCAAGGGAAGACAAATCACAACCACGTTTTATTCTGACTATGATCTTGGGAAAATCATACAAAAGAAATTCACAGGCAAAAAGATCTCATCTGAGGAAAATCACCGCTTTGAGCGAGCCTGGAAGGCGGCATCACTCCTTGCAAATTTTGGCAAAACAGCACTGATTGTTTTATCGGGATATGGGGTTGGCGCAGACACCGCATCAAGAATACTGAGAAACATGGTAGATGAAGAAAACCTATACCGACAGATATACGAAGCCGAAAGGCAATATGTGATGACTAGGGGTTTTTGGGACTAATTTTTCTTTTTAATTGACGAAAACGGAGTCACAAACAACTCTGTTCTTCCCTCCAACCCTGGCTTTGCGGTAACTCCTGTGACTGAAATTATCTCACCTATTGAGCACTCGTCTAGAAGCCTTGCCTGATTTCTCCATCCCTTTATCCAAATTTGGCCCGTGTCGTCCTCGATGAACATTTCAGAAAGCGAAATTGACTCGCCTGCTTTTGTTTGTACGTTGCGTCTTTCTGGGGCCTTGAGTATGATTGCCTCAATGCAGTAATAGTTGTTGTCTGGCTTTATGTTTGCAATTTTTGTTCTGAGATCTGATACTTGGGGAATGTCCTCTCCCTCAATTTTTCGTACAAAAGAATCTGAATCAATTGTAATGTTGTTGCCATATACTTTAGAAGGCATACACTCAAGCATGTCGCCCTGATTAAATGAGCCCATGACATTTGCAGTATCAACTATGTGAAAGAGTTGCTTTTCTTTGTTGACTCCAAGAATCATGGTATTTCCATTCTCGCTTTTTGAAGTTGACAGTATTCTGAAAGAAATAGGTTGCACCTTTATGTCATCTATCTCAAGTATGGTTGATTCGTTTCCATGAATTTCTAATTCCTGTTGGTTTAGCTTTGCCTTTACACCTAAAAGTCGAGCTTTTGTCTGGGGTGGTATGACTTTTGGAATTTCTGATTCATTTTTGTTCCACATTACAACTCTGATTGAGCGGCCGTCCTTTCCCTGCAGTCTGAATCGTAATGAATTGCCTTGTTGGCCGCGGACGTTTGTAAATTCAGAGTAATTGATACTGCCGTCAATTATTCCGGAAACTATGATGTTCTTTTCTCCTTCCTTCACGTCACTAACATCCTTTGTCAGAGAATCTAGTGATGGAATACTGCTCTCCGTATTTGCAATTTCTATTGTAGAGCCTGAGCCAATATTGATTGTTGGCTCGCCATTAAGGTCGGATTTCACATATGCCTTGATTATTTTTATGAGATTTCCCGGCTTTAGGTTGACAATGTCTGGCAGATTGGCCTTTTCATCCCACATCTTTACTGTGACTGCTGATTCATTATCGTAAACAGTCATGTTTCTAAGCATGAACTGTGAGCCGTCCTTTCTTGAAAACTGTTTTGCAGGTGATACGTTTAGTACTCTGGTTTGGAGAGTTACCTCTTTTGCTCCTGCATACAGATCCTTTATACTAATTTCGCTTTTTACTGGTTCGGATATTGCCACGCCGAGGTCGGAGGCAACCAAAAACAACGCACCCTGATCCGTAAGATAGCCTGCACCGATCTTTTCCTTTTTCTGTGCGATCATATTCTCAACGTCAGATTTTGATAGTTCTGGTTTTTGTTCAAGAAGCTTAGTCAGCAATAAATCAAATTCAGTCAAGTCAATTTCTGATAGGAAAATGTCTTAATAAAAATTTCATTAATCTAAATTAGAGAGCGATCTAAAAAAATCAGTGTCAGCCATAACTGCAAGATCGCTTCACAAGTCATATGGAACTATCACTGCGATGGATGGAATAGATCTGGATGTGCGATCAGGCCACATCTTTGGCTTTCTTGGCCCAAATGGAGCGGGCAAATCAACCACAATCAAGATACTAACCACACTGATCCCGCCAACATCTGGAACCGTCGAAGTACTTGGCATTAACGCGGTAAAGCATCCACTAGAGATTAGAAAGAGAATCGGAGTTGTCCTACAACAGCCAAGCTATGAGCCGAACCTTTCCGTAGAAAAATCACTTGAAAAATATGGGATGATGTGGGACATTGACAGAAAAATAAGAAAAGAAAGATCTGAGGAACTAATTGATGTTTTTGACCTAAATGAAATCCGAAAAAGAAAGAACGAGGATCTGTCAATTGGTCAGAGGCGCCGAGTCCAAGTGGCACGCGAATTTATGCATGAAATGGATCTGCTGTTTCTTGACGAGCCTACAGTTGGCTTGGATCCAACCGCAAGAAGAAAACTGCTTGATTATCTGAAAAGCAAGGTAAAAACTGGCCTTACCATTTTTTATACGACCCATGTTTTGACTGAGGCAGAATATCTCTGTGACGAAATAGCGGTAATAAACAAGGGAAAAATCTTGGCAGTAGATTCACCAAATAATCTCAAAAATACATTTGGACAAGAAAAAACCATCACAATTCACCTCTTAGAAAGACATGATGGGCTATCAGGACTCCTGTCAGGCATATCTGACTGCATAATTGATTTTAACACGGGCACAAACATAACCATCCAATCAAGCAAATCCGAAGCAGTCCTGTCACAAATTCTTCAAATTCTAATTGAAAACAATATTTCTGTAGAAGACCTGTCGGCCATGCCGACAACGTTAGAGGACATATTTCTCAAGATGGTAAAGGATTCAAATGCACCCAACAATTAGGCTTATAGTTAGGAACCTGACAATTTCCATAAATCCAGGCTTTCTTGTCTGGCAGGTAATCTTTCCGGTGATTTACATATTTGTTGCAGGTTTTGCGTACACTGCACTGATCAAGTCAGTACCGTTTGGAAATATCACACTTGACTATCCAGCATTCATTGCATCTGGGATGATTGGATTTAACATCATGAACAGCACTCTTGTTTCTGGAATAATAATTTGGAATGACAGAAGACATGGAATGTTTGAGCAAATTTTAGTCGGGCCTTTCACAAGAACTAACTACATTCTAAGCAATGTCTATACCATTGGCATAGTTGGCATAATTAGCGCAGCCCTGATTACCGCAATTGGATTTCCTCTGTTTTTCACATCGGTTCAGTTTAATGCACTTACCATACCGTTTCTAATTTTCGCCTCAATAACTGGCTCCATTTTGTTTGGCTCCATTGCATCCATAATCTCAACACGCCTACGATCCAGCGAAGGATTCAACGTAATCATTAACACTGTTTTTCTGTTTTTTGCGTTTGTAAGTACCGCATTTTATCCCGCATCTGGCGCACCGCAGCCTCTGGCTACCGCATTTTATCTTAATCCTCTCACATATCTTGTCGATATCATCAGGGCTGGAATCTTTGGCACGTTTACTGAATTTGTTATGATTGAAATGATCGTACTAGTAAGCATTGCAGTAGCGCTGTTTATTGTTGCAATTAGGCTTCTTACAAAACTTGATTTGTAAAATAAAGTAGCCCGGCCCAGACTCGAACTGGGGTCAAGGGCTCCAAAGGCCCCTATGCTTGACCGCTACACTACCGGGCTTCTGTTAATAACTCTCAAAACGACCTATTATTGATATTTTCTATTTCTTAGCAACCGTCTGATTGTGTCAATCTTTCATTTTTATGATTCGACTGAGTTTCTTTACGGGATCCTCCATCGAGTCCATTACTGATCTCGCATTGCTCTTAAAATGCGCATTATCTGAACACAATATTTTTTCAATAGCCGAAACAATTCTTTTTGAATTCGTTTCTCGTATGGCAAGTTTTTTTCTAATCAGATATTTTTCTACCAGATTGGGCACGGCGTTATACGAAATTGTCGGAATTCCTAACAGCGCAGATTCTGCAGTCATGGTTCCGCCAGAGCCAACAAAAATATCCGTTTTCCGCAACAATGTTTTACTATCAACTACTCTATCCAAAATTTTTGCCTTGTTTCCTAAAATGCGTCTTAACACTGCAATTTGATTATGATATCTGGGCAATATCATGACATTGTGATCATCAAATTTTTTAACAATTTCGCGTACAATTGTTAGAGTACTTGTCCTGTTTTTCTGTACATATGCTGCCTGCTCCTCTTCTAGTCTGATGAGGATGTTCTTTTTCTTTTTGGGATTGGAACTAATGTTATAGTCGTTGTATCTAATGATAACAGACGCGTCAATCGCTTTGTATTGGATGATGTTTTTTGCACTTATTCCGTATTTGGCAAACTCGCTTTTTGGTATTATCCAGGGAATCAACAATTTCTGAATCAATGGTACAGATAGGCGCATCACTGCCTCTGCGTGTGGGGAATCGCAAAAGGCAATATGTCTTATTCCCAATCCGAATGAAACCCGTGCTGCTTCAGGAGAGCAAAAACTAATTGTCAAATCGGGCTTGAATCGCTGAATCTTATCTGTGAGAAGTAAGGTTCGCTTCAGACTGGCGTTTAGCTTGTCTGCCTTAAGACTACCACCATGTCTTCCGATCATCATGATCTTCATTTTTCTGATCTTTACAAGCTCTGTTACTTCTCTGTAGTTTCTCGCTGTGCAAAAAATCTCGTTACTTTTTTGCAGATGTCTTATCATCGGCTCAAAGAACAAGACTTGTTTTGGTGTCAGAATGTCAAACCAAATCTTCAAGATACGTCAAATGTGATCTATGATGCAATAAGTTTTTCTTAGTCCTTATACTAGCATCAATGAATTGGGAGCTGAAAGGGTCGTTGTTTACGGGTTAAGTACTGAGGGATATTCTCTGGCTTGTCAGATGGCAATACACGGAGCTAATGTATCAATTATTGACGAGTCTACCCAGTCTGCAATATCACTAAAACCGGAAATTGCAAAAACATACCCAAACGTCTCCTCTCTAAAGGAGGACGAGCCACTCTTGGCAATGGAGCCTATCGATGTGGCAATATCAAAGGCCCAGTATCTCTTCTTTGCACCACGAATTAGAAAGACTGGCCAAGAAACAAAAACCGAGGTTCATTCAAAATTCAAGGACGCAACTTCCTCGCTCAAAAAGGGAAGCTCGGTAATATACAATCTGCCGACAGGGATTGGTGGCAACAGTGAAAACATCTCCTTGCTAGAACATGTTACAGGCCTTGAAACCGGAAAGTCGATCTTTTATTATTATTATCCATTAGGTGGTGGCAATCAGCCGCCAAAAGTTATTGGATCATACAACAATAAACAGGATCAAAACCTTGTCGCATTACTGGCAAGCAACAAAAAAGAAATAACATTAGTCGGAGTCTCATCAGCAGAACATTTTCACGCAATAAACGTACTTAGTAGATTCTCAGGTCTGTGTAGCATTCTTGAAGTGTGCAAGTTTGCCCAAGATGACAATACAAAAGCCGATCTTAAATCAAACGAACTCCAAAACATATTCCTAGATGACATGGTGAGCGGCTTGTACGACTTGCGTTCACTTGGCACGTCTTTTGAGGGGGCAAATACGTTGATGTATTTAATTAATGGAAGCCTCAAGGGCATCGACGGCTATATTAAAAGACTGATTGACGAAATTAGATCTACTTTAAAGAAAAACGATCTGAAGGCAAGCCGCACAAAAATTGCACTCTCGTGGTCGCTAGACCAACATGAAATGCGTGGTGACAAAATCGAAATGCTGCAAAGCCTCATCACAAGACTTCGAGACTATATTGGAGACGTTGAGGCATACTCTGATCCTAATTTAGATTTATTTCACAATGACAAGACAACGATTTTGGTCATTTGCTCAAAATCTGACTATGAAAACCTTCGCAAAAAACAAGACAATGATCTTATCATAATAAAGGGAAACCCTCTCTGTGAAATAACACACAAAGAATAAAACTAGTTTGCAAAAAAATATCTTGATTGTACAGTTCCGATGATAACGAGCAAAACATTTCAGTAGATGTGGATGAATCAGATAGAGAGTCTGCCGAACTGGAGTCAAAACCAACTATTGCGGAATTGACTCACAAATTAGAAGAAACGCAAAGACTTCTTGCCATATATGATGATAAACTAAAACGATCGCTTGCAGATTTTCTGAATCTAGAAAAGAAAATTAAAAGCGACGTAGAAAATGGCATCAACGACAAACTTGACAAATTCCTGTTGAAATTTTTAACAATTTACGATGATCTGACGCGAGCAAAGGATATTCTCATAAAAGAAAACGTCAACGCGCAAGGGCTTGATTCAATACTAAAAAATATTGACAGTCTGTTGACCGAATACAATGTGTCTCCAATTAACGCCCTCGGTGAAATATTCGATCCAAATCTTCATGAGGCCATCTCAATTGTGGTGGATGAAAGCTTGGATGAAAATACAATCACCAAAGAAATCAGGAAAGGATATATTTCTCATAAAAGGACAATTAGACCGACACTAGTCGAAATATCAAAAAAACAATAATCAAAATATGGTGAAAACATGGCAAAAATAATTGGTATAGATTTAGGAACAAGTAATTCTGCTGCGGCTGTGATGATGGGAGGAAAACCCGCCCTTATTCCGGCAGCCGAGGGTACTTCAATCGGAGGCAAGGCCTTTCCGTCCGTTGTCGCATTTACAAAAGACGGCCAACTCCTAGTTGGCGAACCTGCAAGAAGACAGGCCGTAACTAATCCTGATAACACAATCGTGGCAGCAAAACGAAAAATGGGAAGTGACCACATATTCAAAATCCAAGGAAAAGAGTACAAGCCACAGCAAATCTCTTCATTTATTCTGCAAAAAATCAAAAAAGACGCAGAGGCATTTCTGGGCGAAAAGGTAGAAAAGGCAGTCATAACCGTTCCTGCCTATTTTGATGATAATCAAAGACAGGCAACAAAGGACGCAGGAACTATTGCAGGACTAGAGGTTGTAAGAATAATCAACGAGCCAACAGCGGCATCGCTTGCCTTTGGCCTTGACAAGGCAGGGCAAGAAATGAAAATTCTAGTCTTTGATCTTGGCGGTGGAACTCTAGATGTTACCATAATGGAAATGGGCGGTGGAGTTTTTGAAGTGCTAAGCACATCTGGTGATACGCAGCTTGGCGGCACCGATATGGACAAAATCTTAATTGACTATGTAACAAACGAATTCAGAAAAACAACCGGAGTAGATCTTACCGGTGATAGCACCGCAATGACAAGAATCAGAGAGGCATCCGAAAAGGCAAAGATTGAGCTTTCAACCGTAATGGAAACTGACATCAACATTCCCTTCATATTTCATGATCCTGCATCTGGATCAAAAAATCTGGAAATCAAACTAACTCGAGCTAAATTCGAAGAATTGGTCAGACCAATAGTCGAAAGATGTCGCACATCAATTGATAACGCATTAAGGGATGCAAAGCTTTCAACATCAGATATATCAAAGATCGTCCTAGTTGGCGGACCGACAAGAATTCCACTTGTAAAGAAATTCGTTGGTGATGTGATAGGTAAAGATCCAGAATCTGGAGTAGATCCAATGGAGGCAGTAGCAGTAGGTGCTGCAATCCAGGCAGGAATCATTGCAGGAGATGTAACTAGTGATATAGTATTACTTGATGTTACCCCGCTTACCCTTGGAGTTGAGACACTCGGTGGTCTGCGAGAACCATTAATTGAAAGAAACACCACCATCCCAACATCAAAAACCAAAATCTTTACGACTGCAGCAGACAATCAAACTGCCGTTACAATTCATGTAGTACAGGGTGAAAGACCAATGGCTGCTGATAACGTTTCACTTGGGAGCTTTAATCTAACTGGCCTTCCTCCAGCACCACGAGGTATTCCGCAAATCGAGGTCAAGTTTGACATTGACGCAAACGGAATCCTAAATGTTACTGCAAAAGATCTTGGAACCAAAAAGGAGGCAAAAATAACAATCCAGGCTGGCTCTAAACTGTCAAAGGACGAAATTGACAAGCTAAAACAAGATGCTGAAAAATTTGCAGAAGAAGATAAAAAGAAAAAAGAAGCAATAGACATAAAAAATGAGGCGGAAAGCTTTGTGTACACAACTGAAAAACTGATAAGCCAAGATCTAAAGGACAAAATCACGCAAGAGCAGGGCATCAAGATATCTGACGCAGTCAGGGAACTAAAGGAAGTCTTGGACAAGGACGCAGATCAAATAAGACCAAAACTTGATGCACTAAAGGCAATTGTGAACCAAATAACAACAGATCTTTACAAGAACGTCTCCCAACCTACTCAAGAGCAAGCTTCTCAGAATCCTGGAGATTCAGAACAAAATACGCAGAACACGGACACAAAAAATTAACAATTAATGTATCATTTAACAAAATAGTAACATGTCTGCAAAAAGAGATTATTATGAAGTGTTGGGAGTTTCAAAAACCGATTCCCAAGATACAGTAAAATCACAATACCGAAAGCTAGCACTAAAATTTCATCCTGATAGAAACAAGTCCCCCGAGGCTGGAGAGCACTTTAAAGAAATTTCCGAAGCATACGCTGTTTTGTCAGACCCTGAAAAGCGGAAAATCTACGATCAGTATGGACATGAGGGCGTCGATGGAAGATACTCAAGGGAAGACATCTTTCAGGGAGCACGAACTAATTTTGACGATATCTTTTCCAATTTTGGCTCTGGCGGTTTTGATTCTATATTTGAAAATCTTTTTGGACGCTCAGGGGGATTTGGTGGATTTGCAAGACAAAAAGGCCAAGACATTCTATATGAAACAAACATAACTCTTGACGATGTTTTCCGTGGGAAGCGAATTGATATTGACATTAGAAAAAACATTGATTGCGATTCCTGCAAAGGATCCGGCTGTGCACCTGGAACTCGTCCAGAAACATGCTCTGCATGTAAAGGGCAGGGGCAGGTAAGGATGACGCGAAACATGGGATTTTCAACATTTGTTACAGTGCAGCCTTGTACCAAGTGTCGTGGTGAGGGGCAACTCATATCAAAACCGTGCTCATCATGCAAAGGAACTGGAAAGACAAAGGGTACAAAACACATATCGTTTGACATTCCGCCTGGCATTGATAATGGAGATTATGTCATAAACGGTGAAGGTGAGTCCATACCGCATGGGCAAAGCGGAGATCTAATTGTCAGAGTACGAGTAAATCCACACAAGTTCTTCAAGAGGGACGGCGCAGATGTTTTTTATGATGCAAAAATTTCAATAGTTGACGCATGTATTGGCAAGACAATTGAGGTACCGACATTAGAGAAAAATGAGAAAGTCAAAGTGGAAGAAGGAACACAGCCAAACACCATAGTCAAACTAAAAGGAAAAGGCCTACCGCATATGGACTCAAGAAGTCGCGGGGATCAATACGTAAGATTAGTAGTTGATATCCCATCCAAGCTCAATAAGCAGCAAAAGGAACTGCTTGAAAAACTCAGAGAAACATTCGACTAGTTTACCTATTTTTAGATATTTTACGTATGGATAACTGATGACCCTCCCTATAATGCGATGTGTGGTTTGACTTTATCAGTTCTGCAATCCTAGAATCTGAAAAATACTTTGTATTGTACCTTCCAAGCGCCTTCTTACAGTTGTTGCAGTAAATTTCCTTAAATTCCACTACTAAGATGACAGTAATCACTATTTTTCTTTTTTCTAATCAAGGTTCTCCTGACTTGGGGAATCCTAATCAATAAAGAACTTATTTTGGCATCAAAGAGCCATATTGCGGGAGTCGCCCAGCCCGGTCAAAGGCGTAAGGTTCAGATCCTTATCTCCAAGGAGTTCGTGGGTTCAAATCCCACTTCCCGCATTTTTTACTAGTAAGTGTTTTTATGCAAGCTTTACCATGATATGCCATTGGTAGTAAAGGCAAACGATCTCACAAAACGGGCAATCTACGTGTACCTGCCCACCGTACAGATGGTCAGATCCTGGAAGAAACTGGCAGAAAAATCAAAGCTGTCCCTTTCAAGGTTTGTCTCGGACCACGTTGAAAACTCGCTAAACCAGGAACAAAACAAGACAGGATACGAATCAAGAACTGACCTAATCAAACAGATAGAAGAAAAGGACAAGCAGGTTGGCGAGCTTACACAAGAAAACAAGCTTCTAAAAAAACTGGCAGACAATCTTGATTCAGAGCTTGCCAAATACAGGGCACGGCCGTTCCTGGAGCCAGAGTTCTCTGGAATGAGAAAATACGACGAGGAGCTTGTCCAGTTGTTAAAAGAAAGGGGAATGATCGACTCTGATCACATCCTAAAGGAATTGCGAATCAGGCCGCAAAACACAGACCAGGTCAAGTCCGTCTACAGGCAGCTCGAATCCCTGGAATCATTTGGATTAATCCGAACCACGCCGCGGGGTTGGCAGTGGAATGGATAGCATCAAAATAATACAAGAAGCACAGATTCTGGCGGAATTTGAGCAGGACTGCCAGGACCGCGGTTTCACTGCAGAAACCATACGGCGGTACAAAAGGGTAGCCAGGATGTTTTGTGATTTTCTCAAATCAAGGTCGCGCCAGATGACCGAAATTGACAAGTACGTGCTGCGGGATTTCATACATTACAGGCGAGAAAATGGCACAAACCCAAAGACCATCGGATATGACTTTGCGGCACTTTCCACATTTTACGGC
>JACRJT010000012.1 GCA_016215465.1 Nitrososphaerota archaeon
ACTTGATGAATCTGTCACATCGTATGTCACTGTGTATGTGCCTACGATAGCAGTATTTACCGCACTTGAATCGATGATGATTGACCCTGTCACATTTCCGTCATAGTTGTCAGACGCAGTTGCGCCAAGCTCCGAATATGCGACATCTTTTACAATGGTTTGAGGATTAGCTCCATTTAACACAATTACTGGAGGTGTGGTATCGACAACATTCACAGTCCTTGTTTCAGTATCCGTGTTACCTGACGAGTCCGTCACCGTGTATGTTACACTGTATGCTCCAACTATTGAAGTGTTCACTGCACTTGAATCAATCACAATCGCACCTGATATGTCGCCGTCTTCAGGATCTGACGCAGTTGCGCCAAGCTCCGTATATGCTGCGTTTTTAGCTACCGTTTGCGGGTTTGCCCCAGTCAATATAATTACTGGTGGATTGCCTGCCACAACATTCACTGTTCTGGTTTCAGTATCCATGTTGCCAGATGAGTCTGTAACAGTGTAAGTGACAGAGTATGAGCCGACAACAGACGTGTTGACAGAACTGGAATCAATTATGATGGATGCAGTAATGTCGCCGTCTTCAGGATCTGACGCAGTTGCGCCAAGCTCCGTATATGGAGAATTCTTGTTTATGATTTGCGGGTTTGTGCCATTAAGGGTTATTGTAGGCCAATCTGGATTTACCACTTCGGTACTTGTGGCTGGTATTGGGCGTTCTGATATCAAAAGGCTAAATGAGTTGCTGTCAGCACTTTCGCCTTTTACCGCACTTGATACTATGGAATATACTCCAGGCGCAGTATTTGGCGGGATGATAAATTCTCCAGAAAAATAGCCTTGGTTATTGGTAAAACCGTCAAACTGCTTAAGAACTGAACCTGTTGGGCTGACTATCTGCAGAGAAACCGTGGCATTTTGAACCTCAAACCCTTGTTGGTAATAATCCCTAAACGGGTTTTTATCAAAATAATATACCTTCAAATCAAATTTGAAATAATCCTTGACAAACGCGCTCTGAAACGGTTTTGTCATTAGGAGAATTTTTGGCAGTGATGGTTTTTCTATGATTGGCGTAATCTTTTCCTCATACAGATTTGTGCTGCTTACCAATTCAAAATTGCCAAACAGGTCAGTTTGGAAGTCTTGACTCTTTATGCTTCCAGACATTCTGTAGAGGTGCCCATTCATTGTGTTGTCAAGAAAATTCCCAACTACTAGGACCCGTATCTCGTCGTTGCTTGAGCTTACTGCCGGTCCTGAAAATGTAGCGTGGCCGCTTTTGGTCGGAATTGTTCCCCTCCAATCCTTTGATTTTATCAGGTAATCGATTCCGTTGATGGAAACCACCCCGTGATCAAAAGTAATCTGTGCTTTGTCATCTTTTATCTCGGAGGTGTTAAATGATAACTGCATACTGCATTGTGTGCGCTTATCATATGCACAGCTGGTTGCATTCATGATGTAGTCGTTCTGTGCTTTAATCTTGGGGATTCCTTCAAACAGACTGCTTGGTGTGATATAAAATTGGACCTCATCAATCTGACCTGAAAACAGTTTTGTTATGTCGTTTTTACTTTGAGCTCCTCCGATTAAAACGTCTGACTTCAAAACAGGGTTTTTTATTTTGCTGTCGTCTATTTTCACAACTTCTTTTCCATATGCATAGTAATGCAGTATGTCCAACAAGCTTGTACTGGAATCTAATTTGCCGTTGATGTAGATGCTGATTGCCGTACCATTGTACGCAGCAATAATGTTGGTCCAGTCATCAGCAATCTCTGTCTTTGATTCTACCGAAATCCACCTAAACCCATCAAATATGGAAAACTGCACGACGTGTTTTTTGCCATGAGTTGTAATTGCCAGATCAAAGGAACTCTCGCTGTTTAAGACTGTCATTTCTGCCTGAGAGTGAGTGTAACTTGGTTTTACCCATGCGGAAAGCGTAAAATCGGAAAGACCTACTCCGCGTTCCTTGTTTTCAACAACAATGTAACTGTTTTTTCCATCAAGATCAAGCGATTTTCCAATTAGGCCTTGTCCCAGTGATGGGTTTCCAAAAATTGTAATAGTTGAATTATTGATGTTGTGAAAATACCATGATTTTATCTCATCGATGATTTTTTCTTCATTTGAAATGATGTCTTCTGCATGTGCAGGCGCATTCTGTGTTAGTATGTCTAGTGGCACAAACAAAGAAGCTACAAGAAAAAATACAAATGCAGTTCTGACTCGATATTGTTTCATAAATGATTCATCTAATGCCTGCACACCACTTCTGTAGACTTTGCTCCATTGTATAGTGAAATTATTGCGTCTAGATCACATTCGGAAATAACTGCATGGGTGGAATGAAAAATTGGATACATGAGATCTTCTGAATCCGTAGAATGTGCAAGCCCAAGTGCATGGCCGAATTCATGTCTGACTATTGCAGCTAGTTCTACTTGGTTTAGGCTGTCTACATTATAGATTGTTATAAATGACTTTAACATCTGGTTTGACTCTTCATCTGCAATAGATCTTGTAAAACCGTATGTGCTGTCTGCTTCTCTTGCAGTAGAAAGTATGATGATGATGTCGCCTATTGATTTTTCTGATGTTGTCACAAGGAAATTGGTTGGTATGGGATATTTTGTTTTCTCTGAGATGCTTTTTAGCGCACCTTCCCAACCTTCATAAAACATAGATTTTTCATTTGGGGGATATTTATTTACAAATGAATTTTCTAACATTATTGATCTCTCAGAAACGATTGCTTCCTTGATTACGCTGATTCTCTCATCAGATAATCCCGGTGAATTGATTATTGTTACTTGTAACTGTTCATCTTTTGGAACGTGCCAGGTGACCCATGTACTGATCTTGTCTCCCTTTAGGTTCTCAATTACAAATCGCCCAGCAGCTAAACGAGAACTCTCTGAACTCTCGATAAAACTCAAGGAGGAATAAGTAATCAATACCCCCGCTAATATTATTAAGCCTAATAGGGTTATTGTGGAATTCCTTTTGTTTCTTGTTTCAAGTATCTGAATCTGTTTTTCAATTCTAGTAAACTCGTACTGTGCTGATGGTATCTCTCTAGTCAATACGTGTTCCGATTCTGATTTCAGCAATGCGTGTTTTTTTGAAAAAAGTAAACCCGTTATCGTGGAAATTGATACAAAAATTAAACTAACATAAATCGCAGGAATGATCACTCTTTCTTCATTTGGACTAAGAAGTGAAAACTTGAAAGAATTCAAAAGCGAGATTGTTATCATACTAGTAACAACTACTGTGCCTGTCGTTAAAAAAATACGATATTTCAGAGGAAATCTTACTTTCCGAACATCGGCGTCAGTTCTTTTTAATATGTTATCGAAAATACTTGCAGACTCTATTCCACGATAGGCCACAAATGCAAACAAAATATAACTCCAAAACCAAAAGATTTCAAACGGATTTCCGACATAATATGTCTCATCTATGGATGAGACAACAAAATAGGTGTCTGCAATTATAAAAAATAGTATTCCAAAAGTCAAGTAATGCATTAATTCATTTTTTTTCCAAGTGAATCCCATTAGGATTACTGATGCAAACCAGAGGAGGCCTGAATCCAAGATTGGATAGCTTAGTGATAACCCTCTTGCTAGTGGGTCGGATTCTAGAACCGTACTTGTGAGTATGATTGAAGGGATCAGAAGAAAAATGCTTATTGCGATTCCTAATAATTTTACATCAATTGAAATCTGCCTTAAACGTGGAAAAACTATATTGACTAATGCTCCAAATAGGCCGACATAACCAAGAAGATAGAATAGATCGGCCAGTGACGGAAACACTTCCTCATGATAGACAAGCTCAAGCACCGTCCAATACTGTTCTGCAACAAACCATGATATTGCTGCAACTGAGTAGAAAACAAGAAATTTTCTTAGTGCTTTTTCTTTGGTTCTGATTGTTAGTATCACCGATGTAATTACAAAGAACAAATTGACGGGAATATACAACAAGTTAGCTACCAAGTCCGTGATTTCTCTTTCGGCAAAATTGATAGCAATAATTACTACTACAATTGAAATTAATGAAAAGATCAAAATCTTGTTATGTCTGTAAGCCAAAAAATTACTCTTTGTTCTAGTCTGATTCATCTTCTCATGATATCTTATTTCTGATCCGTATTAAACCGCAATGAAATTATCTCATTTGATAACCATGATGATGAATAATGTTTTCCAATTCTAGAAACCACAAAATAAATCGCGTACTCGTGGTATAAAATATTGACGAATTAGTTACAATTGCCAAATCACGTGTTATCAAATCTGATGTTTTACTTATTCTGATATCTTGGAAAAATCACTAAATATTATGAAGTCTCTTTTCTTCATTCCTCTTGTAATTACAGGTATTGTAATCACATTTGTTTTCTTTGTACAATTCTATCATCCTATGGATTTCTCAACAAAAGAAGCTACAACAATCAAGCCGATTCTTTACCTCGGCATTTCTGTGATTATTATGTTGAGTGTTGGAATTTTGGTAATTTGGAAAAAATTCGTGGATACGAAGGTAGAAATGCGTCATCTGAAGTCACAAGAATTATCACCATCTGTTGAAAAAGCAACTGAACCGTCTACATATGTGTCAGCTGACCTCGAGCTTTTACAAACAAATCTTAACAATATGGAAAAAATTGGCAAAAGAACAACATATGCGATCTTAGTCACAAGTTTAGTTGTCGTTATAATATTATCATTTCACATATACGAACACTTCTATGAACCTAATCTGGTATTGACCTCAGGCAAATACATCATCGAAGATATGAATGGGCAACAAATCAATACACAAGTTGCATGGTATACTACAAAAGAAGAACCATTTCATGTGCACATAATTAATTCTAATTTACTCACACCAGAAAAAATTGAGGCGCTAAAAAACCCTATCCTTTCCGAGGAAACTATTGAGATCCCAAACGATGTCCTGGAAAAAAACCTGCCAGGAAAGACCATTTACTATAAAGGATGGAAAGGCGCATTAATGAAGGCAAACGAAAAAAATGCTTCATTGAGAATTCCGGTTGATTTTAAAATCGAGAAATCTGACGAACAACTTGGGGAAATAACGATAATCCTATCAAAAGATCACCCAGATAATATTCACAGCAATACAAAGTCAATCGTAGACGCCAACAACCATCAAATCCTCAAATCCGTCATAACCATTTACGGTGTAGAGGATCTACACGAAATAGAACTAACTGCACTCGTTCGTCATGAATTCGGCCATGCTCTTGGATTGTATCCGTATGGAACAAAAGACAGTCTTACTTATCATGTGTATGAACCGCCTTACGCTTATGTGTCGGAATGCAACATTGCTGACGTGATATCATTATACGGAGGACAGCCGAGCCAAACAACTTGTGATTATAATTAATGAAATTTCATCGTTTAAAGAATCCGCTTGAGTGCTTTTTCAACATAGACACAAATATCAAATAAAATACAACAAAAATATTGGTAGAAAACAATCTGATTCATGAAACAAGCCCTTATCTTTTACAGCATGCGCACAATCCAGTCAACTGGTATCCGTGGAATGAAACTGCGCTAAAAAAGGCAACAGATGAAAACAAGCCAATCTTTCTTAGCGTCGGGTACAGCTCGTGCCACTGGTGCCATGTTATGGAACACGAGTCGTTTGAAAACGAAGACATTGCAAAAATAATGAATGAATATTTTGTTAGCATCAAAGTTGACAGAGAAGAAAGACCCGACCTTGACGACATCTATCAAAAGGTTTGCCAGATGACCACTGGACAGGGGGGGTGGCCGCTTAGCGTTTTTCTCACACCTGACCAAAAACCGTTCTACGTTGGCACGTATTTTCCATCACTAGACAGCTATGGGATGCCTGGATTTGGAAGCCTTTTGAGGCAACTGGCGCAAGCTTGGAACGAAAAGCCAAATGATGTCAAAAAGGCAGCGGAAAATTTCATGGAAACACTGCAAAAAACAGAAAAGATAACCACTCCATCAAAGCTTGAAAAATCCATTCTAGATGAGGCTGCAATGAACCTGATGCAAATAGCCGACAGCACGTATGGTGGATTTGGAAATGCACCAAAGTTTCCAAACGTGGCAAATCTATCCTTCGTACTGCGGTACTCCAAGATTTCAAAAATTTCAAAGTTTTCAGAATTCGTATTCAAGACGTTAAACAAAATGGCAAAGGGAGGAATCTTTGATCAGATCGGTGGAGGGTTTCACCGATACTCTACTGACGCAAGGTGGCTTGTGCCGCATTTTGAAAAAATGCTGTATGATAACGCTTTACTGCCAATAGTGTATTCTGAGGCATACCAAATCACAAAGGATCCGTTCTATCTTGAGGTTATCCAAAAAACTCTGAATTTTGTCTTGCGTGAGATGGCCTCCCCCGAAGGCGGATTTTACTCTGCGCTAGATGCTGACTCTGAAGGAGAGGAGGGGAAATACTATGTCTGGAAGAAAAAGGAAATCCAAGAGATACTTGGGAAAAACGCAGACATATTCTGCCTGTACTACGATGTGACTGATGGGGGAAACTTTGAGGGCCACACCATACTAAACAACAACATTGGCATGTCAACTGTCGCATTTCATTTCGGCATACCTGAAGACAATGTCAAAAAAATAATTTTAGACTCGTCTTGTATGCTGCTTGAATCGCGTTCACAGCGAATTCGTCCTGGCCTTGATGACAAGGTGCTGACCTCGTGGAACGCACTTGTGATATCTGCATTTGCAAAAGGGTATAGAGTATCTGAGGACAACTCATATCTGGAGGCTGCGGAAAAATGCATCTCGTTTATAGAGAGAAATCTTATCTCCGAAGGTCATCTGTTGCGCACATACAAAAATGGACAGGCAAAGCTTAGGGGGTATCTTGAGGATTATTCTTATTTCATAAATGCCATACTTGACGTCTTTGAGATTAAACCCGATTCCAAGTATTTGGATCTTGCAGTTCATCTGGCAAATTACCTAGTTGATCATTTTTGGGATGAACAAAACAACAGCTTTTACTTTACTGCCGACGACCACGAGAAACTCATCATAAGACCAAAGAACAACTACGATCTGTCAATGCCTTCTGGGAATTCAGTTGCGGCAAGCTCACTTCTGAGGCTTTATCATCTGACGCAAGAAAAAAGATTCCTCGACATTTCGCTAAAAACAATGGAGTCGTTTTCTATAATGGCAGCCGAAAATCCGTTTGGCTTTGGCTATCTCCTAAATGCAATCTATCTTTATCTGCAAAGCCCAACGGAAATCACAGTACTAAACACAAACAACAAAGTCATACTGAACATGCTGACAAAAAGATTTCTGCCTGAGGCAATCCTAGTTACCATATCTGATCCTGATCAATTGGCAAGTCTTGCAAAATATCCGTTTTTTGCAGGAAAGGAATTCAGTCCTGAAAAGACAATTGTCTTTGTGTGCAAAAACTTTGTATGTTCTTTGCCGCTTGAAGTCGAATCTGGTATAGAAAAACTACTTTGAGCGGAACATGTTTACTTCTAGGATTTCGCCGACCTGAGGCCTTCCCATCCTTTCATATCTTATCCTTGGAACTGTAATCGATATTGTGGCCTGATCGTAGCTTTTTATCTTAATTGTTGGCTGCCCTTGCAATATTGCTTCGAGCAACGGTTGCACCTGCTCTCTTAGCTCAGGGTCTAGCTTTTTTGCAACAGAATCCATGATTAACTGCTTTTGTGATATGGATTCTGTCTGGACGTCCTCTGCCAATGACATCTGGATGATGTTGCCACTGTCAATTATCTGCTGGACTCTATACCGTGTGGTTTCAGACATGGATTGACTCATTCTTGTTTGAATTTATTTCCTTCTGGTCTATTGTTCGAGTACTGCCTTTTTTATCAGGGGTGCCTTCTCTTTGAGAATCTTGTTGAATTCCTGAATGTCTTCTAGCTCAACTGTTTTGTTTTCGTTTTCGTACGCCCTTAAAAACGCAGAATACACGCATCCTGTAATTATGCCAAAAGCCGCATCTGACACTGAATTTATTTCAGGCGCATATGCTTCTGCTATCTGCCTGTATGAAGGGGCTTCGCTGATATAGTAATCCACTAAATTATCAATGAAATCCTTTGTGTATTTTGTAATTGTCACTTGGTATGGTCATAATTTCATGATTTATAACAGTTAATGGAAAATTCAGAAACACATGTGGAAACTAGACCGCGAGGACGACTTTTTTCGAATTTTTGACAATAATCATAACATCGCAGGATATTTCGTCCCAGACTATGGAAATATTTTTCCAGAAGACAAAGCCGACGATGTAATAGAGCAGATGCACAAAAACCGCGACAAGGTTCCGGGGGGATATCTGACAGTTCCTATGGTAAAGTTTGGCATATTTGGCTCAGAGGAAGACTTGGATGTCATGTATGTGGAAAGCCATCTTTCTGATGCCCTCTTACGGCTGGGGGCGTGGAAGGAATTTCTTTTGCAAAACCAAATGCATCATGCAATTAGAATGGCTCACACAGACCAAGACATGCTGAGTCTTACCTTTCCAGTAAAATTCACAGATCCTGTTTCACTTGAAAAAAATGCAATTCTTAGCACCTTGGAGCCGACACTTGACTTGCTGCATGAAAAAGGCCTGCTCTAGTTTGATCTGTTTTTTGCCTTGTTGAATGAATCAAGTGCTGCTATCTCATTTTCAAACGATTCTTGAAGGAGCAGGTCTGATCTTACCTTATTTGATGTGTCGTTTGTCCTTATCCATTCTATTAGAAGTTGATCGCTTTCAAGTTGTTTTTGCGTAGATGACACGAAGAGCTTCAGCGATGGTGCAAAAGACTGGGGGGGAACAAGCTCACCATATCTTCTAAGCACATCCTGAATGTTTTGGATGTGGGTGTCTGTATATTTTAAAAATTCTTCTTTTGCGATACTGTTCTCTTCAAGCATTTTCTTTTTTGAGTAAAACTCCATCTGTGTCTGTTTTAGGTCATCTTGAATGCTCTTTAGGCTGTTTCCAAAATACTCTCCTCTGTTTTTTGCCTGATCTGCAGAATGATAATAAAAAATCGTAACAGCGACAATCAGTATTCCTACTCCAACTGCAATGTATGTGACTTTACTGTCCTTCTTTTTTGGCTTCTTCAATTGTTTTTATGGTTTAAAATGTTCGATATTAATCAGTTGAAAAAATATACAAAAATTACAGTCTGTTGGTAAGAAATCTAGTGCTTTGGGCCTAAGTATGTCTGTGTGAAATTCTGCCCAATCTTAATATATTATGTCTCGAGGTCTGTGATCAATCATGAATACCAAACTACTTGCAAGTATTGCAGTTTTTGCATTGTTGACAGGTGTCATTGGCACCTCTCTGATGCAATCTGCGTATGCTGCAGATTATGGGATGAGTGGCAACGCAGCTGACAAAAAGGCAGCTGACGCAAAGAAACTAGCTGACAAAAAGGCAGCTGACGCAAAGAAACTAGCTGACAAAAAGGCAGCTGACGCAAAGAAAGATTCTGGAACAGGTAAAGCAACCGGTAAAGCAGCATCTTCAGATGCAGTTACTGTTGAGATGGCAAAAGGCACAGCAACAAACACTGAATGTGGCGGCAAATGCTTTGTACCAAATAACGTTCAAGTCAAAGTAGGTGGGACCGTAACTTGGAAAAATGTTGATACTGCAGCTCACACTGCGACTGATTCTAACGGTGCATTTGACTCTGGCATGGTGATGGCAAAAGGCTCATTCAAACAGAAATTCGATACTGCGGGAACATACAACTACATGTGCATTGTTCATCCTTGGATGCAAGGCACAGTGACAGTCAGTTAATCAGATTCTCTGATTATCATTTCTTTATTTTTAAATTATGACCCTTAGTCTATGTAAGTTCCTTCTTCGTCTGTTTTCAGCTCAATTTGCATCACTGAACCGCTGATGAATGACTCATTTCTTATGGTTCTGACCCTTGCGATATCCAAGTGGTATGGCCAAATCTCAACTACTATGGCACCGACCTTTACATTCTCTGGCGCATCTGTAAGTTGTATGTCTTCTTTTTTGATACCGTATTCTTGAAGCTTTTTTATGCAATGCTCGACTAGTGGTTCAGGGTTGTTGTGGTTTATTGCCCAAACAGTTCCGGTGTACTCTATTTTTTCCAAGCTTGACTCCCATACAAAATTCTTGTATAATTAGCTACTGTGTAATCTACTATACCTAAACTATCATGTCAATTCCAAGTCAACATCTTACACAACAGATCGTTTTAATCCAAAAATTGACCATATGATCCCATTGCCTGTCAAATCGGTACGGCAAAACTACACTTCCAACTCGGAGATATTCTCCATGATGGAGACGTTCCGCCAGATGGTAAATCATTGCATCAAAATAGGACTGGAAAACCTGCTCAACGCTAAAAAAACTATCGAGTTTTGCATATCCCAAACTACGCGATTATGCTATGATGTCATACTACAAGCTGAATGCAATCTCCCAGGCATGTGGAAGGCGGTCCCAAATGAAAAAAGACATCAAAAAAGGCAGAAAGCCAAAATCCCCGTTTGTACAAAAGCCGTACCTTGTCTCCTGCTACGGATTCAAAATCAACGGAATACTGTTATCGTTCCCAGTACGAACCAGAGAATTTGCAAACATTTTGCTAAATAAACACACTGCCAAAATTTTATCCGATCAATCTATTACGCCAAGATCATTTACCATGACACTGCAGTCACTGTCAATATCAATTGCCAAGGATGTGGAATTGATCAAGGTTCAGTCCACGATAGGGATTGACAGGAACCTGAGAAACATCACATTTGGCAATGACAAAGAAATAGTCCAGGTGAACACGTCTGAGATGCTCAAAATCAAGGAGAACTATGCACATATCAAGTCCACCTACACGAGAAACGACCACAGAATAAGAAAAAAAGTATACGGCAAGCTTGGAACCCGGCAGACAGATAGAATAAAGCAGAGTCCACAAAATCTCAAAGTCAATTGTAAACTATGCTCGAAAACAAAAATCCGCAATAATCTTTGAGGACATCAAAGGAATTAGAAAATTATATCGAAAGGGAAATGGTCAGGGGAATAGATATAGAAAAAAATTAAACTCGTGGTCTTTTTACGAACTGGAAAGGCAGGTCTCATACAAGGCAGCATGGAATGGCATTCCGTTTTGTAAGATAGATCCAAGATGCACCAGCACGCTCTGTCCAACATGCGGAGGGAGACTCCAAGGGGACAGACAGAGACATCGGGATTTGTGGTGCGGTAATTGCAAGCGATGGCGCGACAGAGATGTTATTGCCGCAATGAATGTTGCTTGCAAGGGGTTGCACAGGTTTTGCAATCCTCAAGGTGACACAAGTGAAGCGGTGAGGGGGAACCTGGAAGAGCCAGCAATCCTCAGAGTCGATGTGTCAAAGTTGGTAACGGACTGGTAGCAATGGAAACATTGTTCAGGTCTCGTGGATTACACAATACCTAATTATTCTTCGGGAGTGATTACTTTGAGTGTCATGGTGCTCATGACTCTGGACAGGCGCCTTATCTTGTTTGACACCGTTTTGTCAAATTCGTCTTGTGACTTTGCATGTATCTCAATTATGAGGTCATATGCCCCAAAAGTGATGTATGCGTTTTTTACTTCCGGTATCTGTTTGAGTTCCTCAAGCAAATATTCTTCTGCGCCTAAATCGCAGTTTAATAAAACAAAACCGATGTGCATTTGATCTCTCTACTCATTGACTTTTAAAAAGATTTACCATCGTCGTCTGTGCGCAGACCCTTTTGGTGCATGGTGCATCTGACTTCTACTGTTTTTATCGCTACTTCTTCCTTCGTCTGATTTACCGCCATAGCTTCTTGGTTTATCGCCACCTCTTCCTTCCTCTGATCTGCTGCTATAGCTTCGACCGCCACCGCCTCCGTAGCCTCGACTTCCGCCATAGCTTCTGCCTCCTCCGCCATAGCTTCGACCGCCACCGCCTCCGTAGCCTCGACTTCCGCCATAGCTTCTGCCTCCTCCACCTCTACCAAATGCTCTACGTGATCCTGCATCTCGTTTTAGTGGGTCTGGTATGCTTACCTGTATTCCGAGCTTTTCGTTCAGGTCTGTCATAGTTACCTTGATTTGTCTTTTAATTAAGTTGAAATCGCCAATTGATGAATAGGATACTAGTGTGATTGCCCTTCCCTTGGCACCTGCACGGGCAGTTCTTCCGATTCTGTGGAAGTAAACCATTTCTTGATTCGGAACGTCATAGTTGACTACTAGTGCAACTTCTGGTACGTCTATTCCCCTTGCAGCAACGTCTGTAGCAACAAGTACGTCTGCCTGTCCTCTTCTAAAGCGTGACATGGAATTTTCTCTTTGGTGCTGTGACATGTCGCCTTCGATTGCTACTGCATTAAAGCCATTTTCACGTAGGTCTCTTGCCACTTCTCTTGTTCTGTTTTTTGTAGAGCAGAAGACAATTGACTGTGATTTTTTGTTTTCTTTTATGAAGTCAATTAGATACTTTAGCTTCTCCCTGTCTTTTATTACCAAAAATGACTGGTCTATTCCCTCTCCACTAAGATCATCTGCTGAAAGGAGAAACTGTTTTGGATTATTCAGATAGTCTTCTGCTAGTCGAAGTATTGCAGGTGGCATTGTAGCTGAAAAGAGCGACATTACCTTGTTTACCGGCGTGAGATCCAAGATGAATTTGATGTCATCAATAAATCCCATGTCTAGCATCGTGTCTGCCTCGTCTAGCACGACATACTTTATGTCCTTAAGATCAATTGAGCCGCGTTTTAGGTGGTCAATTAGTCTTCCCGGCGTGGCAACGACAATTTCAACTCCGTGCCTTAATGCGTCAAGCTGAACGCCCATTCCCTGTCCGCCGTAAATGGATACGATTCTAATCCCTGCATGTTTTGCAAATTTCTTAAATTCTGTTGTGATCTGAACTGCGAGCTCTCTTGTTGGAGCAAGAATCAGTCCTTGAATTCCCCTTCGTGGCTCTACATTTTGCAGCATTGAAATTGCGTACGCTGCAGTTTTGCCAGTTCCCGTATGAGCTTGACCAATTACGTCTCGACCTGAAAGTAATACTGGTATAGTTGCCTCTTGTATTGGAAACGGTGCTTCAAACCCAATTTCCTTTAGTCCATCTACTATTGATTTTTTAATTCCTAGTTGTTCGAATGTTGTTGTCAATTTGTTTACCTAAGCAATGACAGAGAAAAGCTCATTGCTTATTCCGTCATTATAGCCTGATGAGACAAAATGTCTTCTTACTCCTAATAAACCATTACAATGCACGTTATCCTCAATTAACAGCACAATCAATTGGAGCCTGATTGCGTCTAAATCACACGCCAATCTCTAACTGAAAAAATCATGCAAACACAATCAATCTCTGTGAATTGGATGTGACTTTATCAACAAATAGTCGATGATGCCGCTTTCAGAAAGCCTCTTCATTTTGACCATCGACTTGTACACCAGTGTTTCTACAAATGACGGATAGATCTCTGCAAATTTTTCCTTCATGGAGTCGCGGTTTCTTATGTAGTAATCTGCAAGAGGCTCGTACACTGACTTGCCAATTTTTTCAATTCTTGATATTTCAAATCCCGCATCTTTGATTTGATCTTCCACAAGATCAGATGAATAATGCTGTGACGTCCACGTGACATTTAGAATTCCGAGTTTTGAGAACAGACCTTTTTTGTTATTCACCACGGGAATGGCCACGACAAAATTCCCGTCATGTTTTAGCATTCTCCTTGCTTCCCCAAGAAATCTTTTCAGGGGGTAAAAATGCTGGGCAGATTCAAGTGCCACTATTCTGTCAAATGATTTATCTGAAAACGGAATGACGATGGAAGTGGAATTTACCAGGTGAAGTTTTTCCTTGGGGGTGGGAATGTTAATCTGCGTGCGATTGATATTGAGGCAGAAAATTTCCAGCCCATCAAACTGCTGTTTCCACCTTAACGCAGGCGAACAAAAGCCGCATCCGACATCTAGGGCATTTGTTGCAGAAGCAAATTCCGAGAGTTCTGAAACTAGATCGCATAGGCGTTCCTGAGCCTGATGTGGGTGTGTGATTCCTTTGTCCCACAAGCCGAAATTGAGCATGTCTGCCCCGCTTCCAAGCTGCATTAGGGGAGCAAGCTTGTCGTAAATTCTGATTACGTCTTTTTCGCTTTTTCGAAAATTCCACAGGATTATCTCGAGGGGGTTGATTCGAATCATCTAGTTTACACTAATCCATACATATGATAAAGGTGAGCCAATGAAGGGATTTGAACCCTCGACCATCTGATTACAAATCAGATGCTCTGCCAGGCTGAGCTACATTGGCATGATTTTTTAAGAAAAGTGAGTAGTTTAAAATGTTATCAGCGATTCATGTTTTGCCAATCTTTAATAGTGCCACATCCAAAACTCGGTAAATGAAGTACATTCCGCCAAAGAAGCTCAAGGTTTTGATGGGATTGTTCTTTGGAGCAGGTATTTGGGGAATAATTTACAGCCTCTGGATTCATCACCCGCCTATGGTGTACCTTACTATTTTCGGCGTGATCAATTTGTCCCTTGGTGCAATGTGCGGTTATCTGTTTCTTACCCAAGAACCACGATCAACTGACAAGGGTAAGAAATAACGCAGCTACTACAAGCATGTTTGTTGTAAAATGCATTGCATATGAGTGATTGATTCCTTTTTTGTCATAAACATACTTGAACAAAAATCCTATTGGCATTAAAAGAAGCGCTACGTGCACTTTTATTCCCATTGCAATGTGGGTAAGCGCCCACACCAGGACCATTTTCTTTGATTTCCTAAAGTACAGTTCTTCAGCGTGATTGATGTGGATGAACATGTAGATCAAAATGGGTACAAACGGAAGCACTCCCCAAAATCCCTCCTTTGCAAACGGTCCAAACGCTATGTTGTAGCCGAGCCAGCTCCAATTCAAAATGGGAATCTTTTCTACAATGGGATATGCAAATACAAAATATGCCATCATTATGCCGACTGGAATTGGCGCATACACCATTGATTTTGCACCCTTTACTAGATCTAGTCCCCTCTGTTTAGTCTCCTTGATTAGGATAAGTGAAGTCGCAACCGTGAAAATATAGTATCCAATAACAAACCCTTCTGACTGGATTATGCTGTCTAGCGTAAACAAGAATTGCACCAACTCCAATGGGCAGTGGTTAAATAATAACATGACATATTTTTCTTATGCATGAAGGAGACACCGCGCCAGATTTTGAACTTGTGGCAAACAACGGAGAAAAAATCAGACTGTCATCTTTTAAAGGCAAAAAGAATGTCGTTTTATGTTTTTACCCAAAAAACCATCTCTTCATGTGCCCATCAAAAAAGGTCTTCAAGATGGCGCAAAGTGTCATCTCTGCTTATGATGATATCCTGAAGACTGACTCGGTTCTCTTTGCAATATCTGTCGATACTGTAGATGATCAGGCAGCCTTTGTCGCACAATACACAATTCCCTACTTGCATCTTAGCGACACCTCAAAAGATGTCTGCAAGAAATATGCTGGGCTTAATCTAGCCGGGCTTGCCAAGCGCTCTACATTTGTTGTCGGCAAAAACGGCATAATTCAGAAAGTTTTTCATAATATTGATGTTGAATCGCACGGTAAGCAAATAGCGCAGGCGCTGTCTGATCTGAATAATTAAGGTATAAATAATAAAAAACAATTCCACAAATTCGAATTGCTCGATTTAGTTGCAAAAAAATTATTTCTCACAAAGGGAAAAGGAGTCCACGAAGATAGACTTACCAGTTTTGAATATGCGCTACGAGACGCTGGAATTGCAGGAACCAACATCGTCCTAATTTCTAGCATATTTCCACCGGGGGCAAAACTGGTCTCAAAAAAAGAAGGACTGAACCTCATAAAACCCGGCCAAGTGTTATTTACAATTTATTCGCGAAACCAGACAAACGAGCCGCACCGACTGATCTCAGCATCTGTTGGAATTGCGCAGCCGTCTGATCCGAAAAGATACGGATACCTCTCAGAATATGAGGCATTTGGACAAAATGAAAAGAAGGCAGGAGATTATGCAGAAGATATCGCAGCACAGATGCTTGCCTCCTCCCTTGGAATCCAATTTGATATTGACAAAAGCTGGGACGAAAAAAGACAGCAATGGAAAATATCTGGACAAATCTACAAGTCAATGAACATCACACAAACTGCTGTGGGTGACACAAAGGGCAGGTGGACTACTGTCTTTGCAGCAGCAGTGCTTATACTCTAATTCTTTGCTCTGAATCCCTTTAGGTAGTATATCGCAGCACCTGCAGCCACTACGCCGATTCCAATGAGAATGTACATTTCGTTTGCACCTGGCAAATTACCACCTTCAATCATGTTTTCTTTTTCACCAAGTGTCATGATGAGGTCTTGTCTCTTTGCCGAAAACTCGTCCCCAAAAAGATACATTGCTTCTATTTTATTTCCTGATTTGGAATTGAAGAACCACCCACTCTTTGTAATGTCTGCTGGAACTGTTTGATTGTTTTTTTCAATCGAGTCTATTACATTTGTGTTGGTGTGGACCTTGATGGTGTCGTCTGCTGGAAGCACTACTATGTGTATTAATGAATTAAGCGGGAAAAACCCATCTGAAAAATAATTGGATTTTTTTATTTCGTCAACTTTGAAGAGTTTTAGTGTATCTATCTCCTTTGTCTCTTTTGCAGTGTTTGGGTATTTTTCAGACACCTTGAGCTGCATAATGTAATCGTGCTCTCTTGGCAGAATGGTAAAGCTCATCCTGGAATTATCGTCTTTTGCCAACTCTTGTGCAACGTCAAAGAACCCGCCCATGTTACGAATCTGCATCGGTATCAAAATGGCAGAAATTTTGTTAAACATGTAGTCTGTGCTCTGGACTTGCGCAGTGTATACTGTAGAAACTGTACCTGAGCCTGATACTTGACCTGATGTCTCAAGTGCCTTGTTTGAAGAATCATCATAGTGGATAAACACGGAATGGAACTTTGTATTCAGCTTAAACGCATTGTTGATCTCTTCTATGTACGAATCACCGATTTTTCGCGCTTTATCTTGGGCTTCTATGATTCCTCCTTGGCCACTTTCCCTTTTGGTGTTTATCATGACGCAAATCTGGTCTTGGACTCCGAGCACACACTGGTTTTCATTTGTAATTATGATCCCGACAACATCTGTGTTGTTTCTTATCTTTGCATCAAGCTCTGGCGGTATCTGAAATTCTTGGATGCTTGTAGTCTGGAGCGAAATTGACGCAGTAACGTTGTTTGATATCTTTTGATCCACAATTACTTGGGCTACTTCGTGATACGTTGCAAGACGCGCTTGCTCTGCAAAGACATTGTCTACAGAATACGTCATGGCAAAAATTAGTAAAAGCGGCAAAACTGCCTTGTGCATAGCCACAGGCGCCCTTGCTTTCAGTATTAAGTTTACTCTGAATTTGTCATGTCGTTTTTCCAAATCTTCAAAAATTCAAAGGTTTAAATTATTTAGAATGAGACCCGTCATTAAGACATCGAATTCAAACCGAAGGGGGACAAGCCAGCAGCCCGTGCGTAAAGGCTGCTGGCCCCATTTTCAATTAATTATAATGAAACTAGTTCCTTTACTTGGGTTTTTACGTAGTCAAAGCCGTCTTGCCAGAATTTTGCCGATGATATGTCGATCCCATACTCACTGAGCAATGTTTCTGGCTTTTTTGATCCGCCCGCTGCTAGGATCTCAATGTATGTTTTCTCAAAACTTTTTCCTTCCTTTTTGTATCTTTGGAACAATGACAGAGACAAGAGGTTTCCAAATGAATATGCATAGCAGTAAAAAGGCGTATGGTAAAAGTGCGGAATGCAGCTCCACTCTACTCTGAAATCATCAGATATGTCTATAGAGTTTCCAAACTGGGTTTTGAGGTTGGCAGAATATGTCTTTGACAGTTCGTCTACCGTTGTCCCGCCTGCAATTTGTTTGTGTGCTGACATTTCAAATATTGTAAAGAATGCCTGCCTCATTATTGTGGCATACAGGTCGTCTATTTTCTCGGAAAGCACGATGACTTTCTCACTATCGTTCATCTGGTCTGATATGTTATCATACAGCAACAACTCTGAAAACGTGGATGCTGTTTCTGCAAGTGGCAATGGTGCTTCTGATACAAGTATTGATTTGCCTGATGCTGCCTGACTGTGAACCGCATGTCCCAATTCATGTGCAAGCGTAAAGACATCGCGTGTATGTCCCGTGTAGTTTACAAGAACATATGGTGTGATCTTTGGGGTGATTGTACTGCAAAACGCACCGTCTCTTTTTCCACGTCTGACTTCAGAATCAATGTGGCTTTCTTTGAACACTCTGTCTGCATACTGGGACAGTCTTGGGCTGAACTTTTCAAGTGAACTCAAAACAAGCTTGGTTGCATTCTCATAAGAGTATCTTTTCTCCTTGATGTTCTTTGTACTTGGCGCATACAGGTCATATCGCCTGAGTTTTTTTAATCCCAGCATCTTTGCCTTGTATGCAAAAAACTTGTAAAACACGTCTGAATTTCTCTTGCAAACGTCAAGCAGGCTGTTTATTGTTTTATCATCTACGTCGTTTCCAATGTTTCTAATCGAAATTGGTGATGAATATCCCCTGATTTCAATTCCTTCATCCTTCCAGTTTAGCGTGAGATTTTGGTAAATCTCTCCTAAAACGCCCTTGTTCTCTGTGTATTTTGTAAGTAGGGTCTTATATGCAAGCTCCCTTGTTTTTGGATTATTGCTCCTAACAAGAACTGTCAATTCCTCACGTGTCAGCCTTTTCTTTTTGCCGTTTACCGTGATGATGTACTCAAAGGTGTTTGTTATTTTGTCATACAGCTTGACAAGCGCAGTAGAACCTGTAACGTCAAGGGTGTTGATGATTTTTTCTTCAGGCTCTGATAGTGAGTATTTTGCCAAAAGTCTCTTATGTCTTAGGTATTCTCTTAGGTTTCCACTGTCCTTCATTAGGCGCACTGCATTTTTTTCATCAATTTTTCTTTTCCACCATAAATCAAAAAACAACGTTTTGTTCTCTATTTCTGAGCCAAGCTTTGCCATTTTTGTGACAAGTGATGTTGCCTCATCTGATTGGGTGTCTGATGCATACAGCAACGATGCATAACCGCCAATAACGCTTGCATTTTCTGCTATGTCCTCGATGTTTTTTATAATCCCGAGAAAGTTTTTTGATGACATGCTTGGGTTTAGTGACTTTTTTAATCTCTCAAATTTTTTTACCTTGCCTTCTAGAATCAAAATTCGCCTTGCAAATTCTGGACTCTTGTGATCGGATAGATCGGAGAGTTTCCATTTTCCCTGCTTGTACATGTGGTTCTTGCTTATTTTTCCTCTATATGACTAATTCTAACGCCTAAATAGTGCCAAGTATTTTTCCCAAATTGGACCGGTTGTCTAGTGGTTAGGATGACGCACTCACACTGCGTATGGATGAAAGTCCCGCAAAGGTCATGGGTTCAAATCCCATTCGGTCCACTTCCACTGTGTAACCAGACCGCCTTTTCCAGGACGACTTTTCCGTTAGGTAATGCTCCAACAAATTTCCAGCCCTGCATGATGAGTCCTTCTACTTC
>JACRJT010000014.1 GCA_016215465.1 Nitrososphaerota archaeon
CCAGTTTTCGTAGAAACAATAATGAGGTATGGTCCAACACGCATGAGAGAAGCGATCGACTCTAACAGAAAAGAGGAACAAGAGCACATCCTACCATGGATAAGATTTGCAGGTTCTTTGGGCATCCCACAAACAGAATTGGAGGAATATTCCGCACTTGAAAAAACTAGGCAGGCAGTTTCCCATCTTGAAAGATTGATGAGTTCCTACGAAGAAGGCGCTGCAGCAATGTATGCGCTAGAACTGGAAATCCCGAAAATCAGCCTTTCAAAACTAGACGGACTGCGAAAGTTTTATGATATGGCCGGCGAAGACGCGATGGAGTACTTTAGACTTCACGCCGAGGCGGACATCAGGCATGCGGCACTCTGGAGGGAAATTCTTGAAAATACCGCAAAAGAAAGGGAGCGCGACCTGTTCAAGATTGCACAAGGATCAGTTGCTGCACAACACCTAATGCTTGATAGCTGCTACGAAGCGTACTGTTAGGGAATAATGCACAAAAATGGCCAGAGATTAGCCCAAAATGGTATCTGAATTCCATGATTCAAACTTGGTGGGGTTTTGAATTTTTTAGTCACAACCCACCCCCGGCAGACACTCTTTTTTTATTATTGACATATTATTAATCGTCTTGAAAAATTTCAAACGTCATTTATTGGAGGCACATGTAAAAATTTGATAGATTACCCGATGCGTTCGTGATTTCGTATCCCCATCGACAATCTTGGTCACTTTATCAGTAATGCACATACCTCTGCAGAAAAATAGATGTTGCAACGAGTCCAAAAACAGACGATATGGAAATATCATGATTCCAAATAAATATTAACTCACACAAAAATTATTGTCAGTATGACAAGGACTAGCAAAAATCACCAAAACGAGTCAAGGAATTCTAGTACTGGTCATTATGTAGATGGATTTGTTTTCGCTGTGCCAAAGAAAAACTTGAAGGCCTATCGCGCCATGTCTCACAAGGTAGGAAAAATTACGCGTGAACATGGGGCTTTGGATTACAAAGAATGTGTGGGTGATGACCTCAATACCAAGTGGGGGATTCCATTTCCGCGAAAAATGAAACTCAAACCAAATGAGACAGTGATATTCTCATATATTGTGTACAAGTCAAGGGCACATCGTGATCGAATTAATGCCAAAGTGATGAACGATCCTCGCTTGGCCAATATGGATTCAAAGTCTATGCCTTTTGATATGAAACGCATGGTTCATGGCGGTTTTAAGATCCTTGTCAGCCTCTAAATGTCTGCCTTAACATTACAATTGTTTATTGCAGAAGAATAAAAGGAAAATTATACTAATTTTTATGTAATTTTTCTAATCCCTGAGAGATCGTCCCATAAACATCGAAGAACATCTTTGTTATTTCTTTTTCAGAAACACCTTTTGGTGCTAGATTCGATTCAATGTCCAGTCGCGTTTGGTTATTCTCTGCGGACCCAACCTTGACAGAAACAACGCAGTCAGATACAGGGAAAGGGCCTTCTAGAAAGGAAAACTTCATGACTTTCTCAGAATCGTTGACATATTCTAATCGCTCAACATTTTTTGCGGGCATAATGCTACCATCGGGGCCAATCAGAGTGCAAGTACGCACAGCGCCCACACCGCTTCCACTCAGATCTGTTTTTTTTACCATCATTGGAAGATAGACTTCCACATTGCCAAATGACTTGAGGGTTTGCCAGATTTTGTCGGGCTGAGCATCTATCGTGTATGTTCCTTTGATATTTGTCATGCATCTAATACAAATGGGATTTATTTAAAATGGAAAGTTTCAAAGAGGAAACTCACTATACTTTATGACACTATCCTTTTTGAAGCTGCTTCAACAATGAAAGTTTATCTAAAAAGCCAGCATCAAAAGCAACATGGAAGAATTAAAGGCAAACTTGGAGCATTTTGGGATAAAGAACTGCCCTATCAATACAACATTTGAGATAATCGGCAAGAAATTTACCCTCAACATATTGAGAAACATGATTTACATGAATCATTCAAGATTCAACCAGTTTTTGGGAAATGTGGAGGGAATTTCCCCGAAAACACTGTCCCGCAGGTTGGACGAGATGGAAAAAGACAAGCTAATCAAGCGTAGCGTGTTTAATGAAACTCCAGTTCGAATCGAATACACCCTTACAGAAAAAGGAAAATTCGTTCAATCCATACTTGAGCAGATGGCCGTATTTTCCATGAAATATGAAGCAAAGACAATCTTTCGAGATTGTAAACCTCATACATTCAAACAAGTCTTTGGAAAAAATCCATCATATAATAAATGAGAAAAATCAGATTTTCATTTTAATTGCAGAAGAGTAAATCCCTCAGGTTTGAATTTAGTTTAAATTTAGTTGGAATTAATCTCGAATCCAGTGGGAACCAGTACCATTTTGGGACAATTTCAGACCCAGTTTTGTGCGTAATTGGCTGATTTTGGATTCTTAAAGTGTGCTACAGAATTATAGCGAATCCACTAACCCAAACGCCTTTGGTGTCAATTTTAGACCCATTCTAAAGGAAAACGTTTGTTATTTGTGCAAGTCATTAGTGCCAGCCTCTTTCTTTTAATGTGAAAGATGTATCCATTTTAACGCATGCCCCAGTTGAAAAATCAGGTTTTATAACTAAAGTAAATTCCGGAAATGGTTTCTCACATTGGCCATTAAATTTCATAGCCTTGCTGAATTCGTCTAAAACAATAATAGACTGACTTTCTTCTCTATGAAAATCACCCGAATTAGATATCACGCCTTTTGTGAATGGAAAAATGCCTGTCTTTTGAGGGACATAAGGAAACGTGAAGGTTTTTGGACTCTCGTTTGCCGTAAAGTTATCTGAATTTGTTACTCTTTTATCTCCTTCAATAATGTTGTAATAGGCATATCCATCAAATCTTTCATCATTAAATTCATAAGTAAAAACAATGTTTACTTCTTCTTGCACTCTTAGTGCAATCAATCCTGTCCCGTTTTTAGAATTGAAAATACTTTCTACGCTCCCATTAGGAACGTGGTCGGCAAACACATTTGGTATGCTCGCAATCGTAATAGTAAAAATCAACAAAATGCAAAATTTAACCATAATAAAAAAAGAGTTTTAGGACATTTAAGTCCAAGCGCTATGCGTTGCTGATACTGTCCACAGATAACTTGCACCAGGATTTGGCAAGGAGTAATAACTCTCTTGTAGTGCACAAGAACCACCAGTTTTAGAGAAGTTCCATGTAGCACCCATGTCTACTGTGCCAGTTACTTTGGTAGTTACGCCACTAACACTTGAGCATGATGAGGCATAAACATACAATGAACCATAAGAATGGCCACCACTTGGACTGTATATGGATAGATTAATTGGATTCGCTTGATATCCAGAAGCTGATCTCGAACACGTACCATAATCACAGGAATTAGGGTTTGCATACAAATAACCGCTGTGCAATGCATTGGTAATTGCAGATGCTTCAGGCAAGAAGAAACCCATAATATCCAATGTCGGTATGAGGGTATTTTGTGTTCTGTATAATTCGTTGTCGAATATTTTTTTCATGCCTTCATGATCACAATTTTCAGCATATTGACAAACAGCAACATTGGCTACCATTATCCAATATTCGGGATCTTGTTCAACAAGTTGTGGTGGTACATTTCCTTGATTGGCCATATCATTAAAGGCGGATACATCTTGTGGAGCCAAGTGAAGATAGTTATCGGACACAATCGTTGTTATTCTTGCATCAATTTCTTCTACAGTAGCAGGTATCGCATATTTTGATAACAGCCAATCATGGAATTTTGCGACAGGTTCTGTAACATCATAAATTCCAAGCATTCTGTCTTTTGCGGCATATAATGCAACGAGTTCATGACCGTAGCCTACTTTTCCAATCATGGTATCAAAGTTATGGATTCGAATGTTTTCTTTTACCATAAATTGATTCCAGCCATTATTTTGAAGATCTGCAGTCACATATTCTCTTATTGCATTTTGTCTAACTGTAAATTCTTCTACATTTTTGTATTGTCCATGCCACTTGTCGGCAGTTCGTTCCAAAAGTTTGCCATCAGGAATTTTATCGAGTACAGCTGCAGCCACATTAACCCCAGTAACTGGAAGTATCAGTGTCAACACAAGTGCTGCGAACAGTATTGTTTTTGTTGTTTTCATAGTCATTGTCATTCCCAATAATGGAATAGCACTTAAACATTACTAACAGATTATCCTACTATCATATAGAACACCATTATTCCATAATTGAATAATGATCATATAGTTTACTCAATAGATCGTATAGCACATAAAATGTACGAATAAATGTTGAATTCTAATATGTGAGAAAATAAAGGTGGTAACACTCACCACATAGATCGTCAATAACATATATCTGATTAATTCAAAACGAATATCAAAAAACCAATATTTTTTGACAAGTTGTGCGTTATTTTAAAAAATATTTTATTTGGTAAAGTTCTTTGAGATTTTTTCCACATTCTCGGACATGGTTTTAGAATCAAGCTGCTTTTGACTCTCAAGAATCGATTTCACCCTTTGTATGTCGTCTTTTCCAAGCTTGCCAGTCATGACTAGGCCTATTGCGTTCATCAGGTTTATGACGGTGGCAAGGCCCCAGCTTTCCTTTGTCGTTATGATCAGCCTTCCCTGCAGGTCCTTTAACATGTCTTCTATTAGAGCATCAAGGGTAAAGCTCTTCTTTACTTTGTGTTCTTTCATTACTATTGTATTGTCTTACTAGTGTATTTTTAAATCCCCACGTCCAAATGTGGAAATGACAATCATGTTTTGGAGATAGTCAGGTTCAATCTTTCTATTCCAGTTAGTTGAACGCCAATCGTTGCGGTTTTGAACTTTCTAGCCAAAACCCACTCCAGGCATACATACGGTTATGCACTCTTCAAAATCTACACTTGGTTTGAATTTTCTACTTTTGCAGAAGAGTAAGATTGTTTTAGTTTTGAATTAAAATAAAGAAATCATTCTTTTGATTCCGTATTTTGCTCAAATAGCACATTGGCATATGTTCTGTCTCGTCCTGGCTCGACTTGTAAGGTCCTGGTGTCTGTCGGTAATGCAAGTATTGATTCTGCTTCGATGTTTGATAGGATGCAGCTTTTTGAAGAAAAAAACGGAATCTTGGGAGTCGACATTAGAATTTCTGCCATTTTCTTTTTTCTCCATGATGAGATTAGTGAATTTGGTTCTCCGCCTTTTACTGTGAAGTTAATTGCAGATTTTATTATTTCTTCATCCATTCCAGCACAGGCAAAAAATATTCTAGAGATGAAAATCTTGGGGCTTTTTGCCTTTTCTTTGATCTCGTCTAGGTACGGATTCCATTTTTTAGTCGAGGAACGAGTCATTCCAGTGCTCATAGTCGTTATGCTTCTTGTTTGGACAAATCTTATTGCGGGGGATGAGACTCGCCTTGCATCTATGGTTTTGCAAAAAATTCCAAAAGTAAAGTTCGGTAGATCTATTAGCATGTTGTAGAGATTGATTTTTTGAGGCAATACCGTTAGTGGAAAGACATAGTGTTTTCTTAGGCGAAAAGTACGGGCTTTATCAAACATTGTGTCTGGCTTACCATCAATTTTTGTTCCGGTGACTCCTTCTATTGAGGTAAAATTCTGAATCTCATTTTCTCTACATCTTGCGTAAATGTTTAGGCGTTCATTTTTTACCAAAACAATTCCATATTCTGACATGTTCTTGATCGTGTTTGAGAACATCATTTCATCAAATTCTTGAGGTTTTGGGAAAAGCTTCAACCACACATATCGCCTGATCAATATTTTTTTCATAATGATTTTAACTTAAAAGGTCAGAAGTGCAGTTTAGTTTTTAACGCATTTGCGTCTTAGTACTATAATTCTAAAGATGTTTTGTGTGCAGCTGCAGAATTACCGCATTCGTTTTCGCGTTAAGTATGATGCTTTCTGGGACAGTTGGCATCTTGACCCAGAACGCACATGCAGAATCAAATGAGGAGACATGGGGCTTGCTTCAAACCGTTGTGAGAGGCGATGCTTACATGTACGACATATGTGATTGGCAAATGCGAAATGAATACACCGGTAAATTTGGCGGTTGTTACACAATTTCTTTATCTTTTTTGGATCATGTGAGAACTGAAATAGGAGATTATCTTGTTGCCATCGCCACTGTCTATGAGAACGATTCTGGGGAATCGACACAAAACCTGTTTCTGATTGATGTTGACACCTTTGCGGTCAAAAACGTAGATTCTAAACAACATTTTGCCAAGTCTCTCTCCGATACTGTCTTGTGGATTGGAAAATTTACCCCTGAGATTGTTTTGAAGGAAGGTACTAAAATTGCCACATTGGGTTCTTATTTTCCAGAAGGTGCAGACATGGTGGTTCGCTCAAAAACCATCTCTGATGGTGAGGAATCTTATGTGGTTGGATATTCTGTCCTGAAGGACAGCAGTGTTGTGATAAACCCACGCCTTGCCATGCCGATAAGTGGAACGGTGTACTCGACTACTAATTTGTATCCTGCGCCGCAAAAACTATTCGAATTCAAGTTATCAAGTTTCCAGTCAGCAAACGGTCTAGTTCCAAATATGGCCAACTTGGATAATGGAACCTCGCAAGCCTCAAGCTTTGACGAATTAACTGATGAATCCTTGGATGATGAAGTTTCTATTCCTCAAAAGGTTATCCCTCAAAAAGAACCTCAAAAAACATCTGAAAAATTAGGAAAATATCCGTCAGTAAAAAATCAGCATTATGGGATAGGTTGAAAAATTGCAGCTTTTCGTTATTTTACTTATGGGTCTTGCCACTTTGCTTGGCTCTGTAGCATTGACTGAAACTAGTATGGGAAATCAAGTCCATCTTAATTCTGCCATAGATGATTCATACAAAATCGAGAGCCAGAAAATCAACGAAGACCTTAACCCTGTCTTGAAAAGTGATGGCAGCGTTGAGATCACAAATGTCGGCAATGACAACTCTACAGTTGTTAACGTAGAAATGCTTGACGGAAACACCTCTGTTCTATCTAGGCTTTATGGAAAAAATCTTACCCATCCAAACACTTTGTCATCACTAACAATTGTTGAAAATAGAGATGTCGAAATCTCACCAAATACCATCTATCAGATTCTTCCGCCTGGAAGTGTCAATGCGACGGCAAATCTTGCAGGCTATGTGCTGACCTCATATGGGAACAGATTTGATCTTGTGAACCAAGTCCAAGGATCTAATGCGGGCGATACAACATACAACACGTACAACAGTAACGCGACCAAAACCATCAACGGCATGGGGCTGTATTCTAGAATTGTTAACTATGACTATGTCGGCAAGATTCCGCACGGCTATGGTGTTGTGGGCACGGAAGATTCGTTAAAACCATACACCCTGGTTCCGTCAATTACCAATTATGCTGCACAGCTACTAGATACGGATTCACGCACTGCAATCACAATTCCGAAATTCAATACTGAGTACAATCATGTTTCAGGAGCTTTGCAGGACATTGGTAGTACCATTCCAAACATTTTGAGCTATTCACAAAGTAGAACTGTTGCAGGCAGTGGAACTGTAACACAGACATCTAATGAAATCACGTTTTCTGGCACTGGACAAATAATAGTAAAACTGAATGATTTGGGCGCCAACTCGATAACATTTGAAGGCACAGTCCCAAGTGGTGGACGATTGCGCGTAACTGAAAAACTCGGTACGTATGATTTGATGACTCTTCCATACACAGGTAGTTTTCAAATTGGGAGTGGAACCGGAAGTTGGCAAAATATACAAACAGCAATGTGGTGGGGAGATGGTAGAGCAAGAGGCGCATGCGGTCAATATGTCTGGTATTATAGTGGATATACGGCATATTCGGCATCACCTAATCTAGATGTTTCAGCATCAAGCAATTTTGCATCAAATCCCTCTTATCCAATATCTTCTGGAACACAATACTCAAACTATTATCACGCGAATTCACTATACTATCAATCTGGTGGGTTTGGAGCATGTTCGCCAATAGGTGGTTCTGGTACATTCTTGATCACATATTATGACAATGATCCGACAATTACGTTACGGACATATGCTGGCGGGTTTACCGGTCAAACATTTCAGACAACTGCAGGAAAGCAATACTATCTTATTGCAGAGCCAAATGGCGGAACATTTACAATTACTGGGACTGCATATACTCCCTCTGCACCATATCTGCAAATTACAAGCATGCCGGCAAACATTCCATATGAAATTATAAAAAACGGATATGTTACTGCGTCCGGCATGACTCCTGCAAGCGGACCGTTGACCCTAATGCCAACAGATGTCGACATTTATAATCCCACATCCAGTGCGGCTCTGTATCTGTATCTGAATTCATTAGCTTATCGTGGTTCCTTTTCTACTGTAGTTTTTGATAATGTCAACGGCCAGACAATCCACATTGCAACACCTGACGACAAAGTGTATGTGGTTCATGCATATGTGCAGATTCCAGTTGTAGGCTCTGTCACCATAACCAACACGTATCTTGACAACTCATTGGCCTTGCCATATCTGAATGGTAATTACACCAATGGCCAGACCATCATGGTTCCAGTAATTCCTGGATATCACGACATTAACATGGAGATTAACGGCATTCCGACAATCACTTCTATTGCAAGCGTACTTGGCGGTACTGGTGTAAAAGTTGCAAGTCCTTCGACTCAAACCATCAACGATTCTGATACGGACAGCGCCTTGCCATACATCGAGTCCACAACTGGAACCGTCGCATATGTGGTATCGACATCATCTGGAAGCATTAGTGCTAGCATTCAAGCTACCATCTCTGGCAGTTCCAGTCTGC
>JACRJT010000013.1 GCA_016215465.1 Nitrososphaerota archaeon
GGCAGTACGTCGGCACCTTGCCAAACGGAAAAGTTGTCGTGAAAAAACAGGGCCCAGTACAACAGTTATAGCGGGCCCGAAGGGACTCGAACCCTCGACCTAATGCTCCGCAAGCATTCGCACTATCCAAGCTGTGCAACGAGCCCATAAACCAGACTAAATCAAATTTTTAAAAGTGTTTGTAGTTTAGAAAATCTAAGCGGATTTCTCTGTTTCTGCCTTTTTGACAAAGATATAATTCATAATCAGGCCTGCGATTATTGCGCCAATTATTGGCCCTGCCCAGTAAATCCAGTGAAAGTCCCAATAACCAGATGCGATTGCTGGACCCAAGGTTCTTGCAGGATTCATTGATGCACCAGTCAACGGGACTCCAACTAGGTGCAACAAAAATATCATGCCGCCGATTGCAAGCCCATGCATTCCTGCAGCTGCTTTTTTGTGGACTGCAGTCATAAATATGACAGTGACTAGGAAAAAGGTAAAGACTGCCTCTACTGCAAAGCCAGACATTGCAGAATTATTCAGTAATGCACTTGGTCCGCCTTGGGTTCCATAGTTAACTTTGGCCCCAAGTTCTGGCAAGATAGTTTTCAGTGAGAATGCAGCGATTATTGCGCCAATTATTTGAAATACGATATATCCAATTCCGTCTTTGATTCCAATTCTTTTTGTCACTAGCATAGATATGGTAACTGCTGGGTTGATGTGTGCACCAGACACGTGACCAAATGCATATACCATCAGGCCTATTGCAGCCCCGTGTCCTATCGCAATCATGATAATTCCTTCAATTGTAAGGCCGGTTCCAAATGCAGCTGCTGCCATCACAACAGATAGGGGTCCAAAGAACACTAAACAAAATGTCGCAATAGATTCTGCAAACCAAGACCTTCCGTTTACCATCAAGAATCATGCCTTTTTACTTTCAATATAAAATATGCGGGTCAATTTTGAGACAAAACAGTTCAAAATAATTAATTATGGACTAGAATATGGAGAAGTATGATCACAGAAGGCGATCAAGAGCCAAAGTTTGAGCTGGACGATGCAAATGGAAAGCAGGTAAAATCATCTGATTTCAAAGGAAAAAAGCACGTCATTTACTTTTACCCAAGGGACTTTACACCCGGCTGCACAATAGAGGCAGATGAGTTCTCCAAAGAATATAAGAAATTCCAAAAACATGGAATAGAGATTATAGGTATCAGTACAGACGATGTCGAATCACACAAGAAATTTGTCGACAAGATGAGCATTCCATATGTGCTACTATCAGACCCAGAGGCAGAAATCTGCAAAAAATTTGGAGTCTGGGGCAAAAAACAGTTCATGGGAAAAGAGTACATGGGTGTTCAGAGAAGCACCTTTCTGGTAGATGAAAAAGGTAAAATTTTCAAGGTGTTCCCATCTGTAAAACCAAAAGGTCATGCAGACGAAGTATTACACATGTTAACAAATTAGAAAAGAAAGAAAAAGTTCTAGGAGGGTTTCCAGCCTTTTGGCATAGAGCCAGTGTTTGGTTTTGGCTTTGGTGCCTCTACCGGTTTTGGCTCAAATCCTTTTGGAAGAGATCCTCTTGTAGATCCTGCGGGTTTTGGTGCCGGTTTTTCCTGTCTTTGTTTTTCAGCTTGCTGTACTCTTGCCAAGTATTCCTGCTCATATGCTTCTAGCTGCGCCTTTCTTGATTTTTGTTGCGCCTCTGTTTCTGAACTTTGTGTTGTTGGGTTTGGCTTTGGTGCAGGTTTTGGTGGTGGTGCAGTTGTTGTTTGTGCTGCAGTGCCTGATACTCTGGCGCCATAACCTGTGAATGATGTTTTTACCGGATGATATGCCATTCGTTGTCTTGTTGCAAAGTACTTGTTTGAAGGCTGAGTGTATCCTGTGACTTTGACTTTTTGCAAGTTCCAGTCAGATGTAGGAACATCAACGTTTGTTGTGTGAAGTGATGCATAGTATCGGTTTGGTGCGGGAGTGTATCCAGTTACCTTTGCCTTGTATGCGTGTGTGTCTGTCATTGGCGCAAGCTTCCATTGTTCCCAAATTGCCAATTCAGTAGCTGCTTGAGCTTCCGGCTTTGCTGGCGGAGGGGCTTGTGTCGTTGGTTTTGTTTCTGGTGCTGGTGCCGGTTTGAATCCTGCTGGCAATGAGCCCCTTGGTGAGGCTGGAGCTGGTTTTGGCGGCGGTGCAGTTGTTGTTTGTGCTGGCTTTGGAGCCGGTGGTGGCGTAGTTACTGGTTTTGTTTCAAGCTGACTTGATAATTTGGTAAGTTTTTCTTCCAATTCGGCAATCTTGGTTTCTAGATCCTTTTTAGTGGGTTTAGCACTAGACATTTGAAATAACACAAGAACCGGGGTTTATTTACATTTGGGTAAATCTCCACTTTGACATTGGATCAAATTTAATAGATGCATGAGACTATACCATACGTTGGACGATTTTGAGCGAGAATTTCCAGACTTTGACTGGAAAAACACACCTGCATACAAGCATCCTGGAGGAAAGGATTGCCCGTGTCCAAAACACGAATACATCAGAGAGCAGATTAATTTTGCAAAGACAGTAAACCAGTCAAGCAAAGAATCAGCCAGAGTCACGCTCAAGTTTTGCCCAGAACACTACAAGGTATACATGGAAGAGGTAATTCCCGCAATGCCGCTAAAATACAAGATTTTGACAAAAATTGCGCTAAAGATTGGTGCAATCCAGCTTGAAAAGCTAACACATATGCAGTCAGACCTTTGCTTTTACTGCAAGTTCGGTTCAGGCGGACATGGAAAAAGGTCAGAGCTTCCACCTATCCAGTAAGATCCAAACTCAGCCCTAGACAGGTCCAATTAGAATTTTCGGCTTGTTTGGCGTGTCATGATGGCATTTTTTTCCGCAAAGAGGGCATGTTTTTCTGTCCAAAAAAATGCACTGGCAAATGTGGGACTTCAGATAGCTTTCCCCAGTTTTTGTATATTCGCCTGTTCCATTGCAAAAAGGGCATTGTGCGCCAAGAAGTTCAATTGTTCCGCCACCTTTGCAAACAACACACTTTTCCGTGCTCAACTATCAGGGTTTAGCCCCTGCAATTAAAATGCCTTTGTCAGACAGAGTATAGAAAATGCATCTGCCTAGTCAAGCTTTATACAATATTTGGACAGACCAGCATGTGTGACAATAGAGGACACGACAGAATTTATCAAAGCGTTAGAGGATGCAGGGGAGCTAAAACGAATCAAGACACAAGTTGACACCGATTTAGAAATTGCAGAAATCCTAAGGAGGACGATGTATGCAAACGGTCCTGCGATATTATTTGAGAATGTAAAAAACTACGACATGCCAGTCTTGGCAAATGCGTTTGGTTCTATGAAGAGACTACAGATAGGGCTAGAGATGTCAGACTTTACGGAAATAGGGCAGAGAATTGCAGATATGACAAAAATGGAAATCCCATCAGGAATACTAAACAAGCTAAAAAAACTTCCCGAGTTATCAAAGATGGGGGAAATTTTCCCAAAGCTCGAAAAAAGTGGACCTGTGACAGAAGTTATTGATGAGTCTCCATCGTTTAGCAAAATTCCAATTCTAAAGACATGGCACAAGGATGCCGGTAGGTTCATAACATTGGGCCTTGTCGCAACAAAACATCCTGAGACGGGGATTAGAAACCTCGGAGTATACAGGATGCAGATAGTAGACGACAAGCACGCACTAATGCACTGGCAAAAGCACAAACGCGGTGCACATCATCACGACATATCAAAAGAAAAAGGAGAAAAAATCGAGGTTGCAATAATAATTGGCGGGGATCCAGCAACTGTCTTTTCGGCAATAGCACCAGTCCCAGAGGGCCTAGACAAGTACGTGTTTGCAGGAATTACTCGCCAAAAGGGAATCAAGACGGTAAAGTGCAAGACGATTGATCTTGAGGTTCCCGCAAATGCTGAAATCATTTTGGAAGGATATGTAGACCCGAATGACATAAGAGAGGAAGGTCCGTTTGGGGATCATACTGGATACTACACACCAAAGGAGCCATACCCGACATTTACTCTAACTGGAATGATGAGAAGGCAAAAGCCAGTCTATCTTACAACAATTGTCGGCAAGCCGATTCTAGAAGACGCATATATTGGCAAAGTAATAGAGCAGTCATTTCTTCCGCTGATTCGAATGTTCCAGCCAGAGGTGGTCGATTTTGCAATGCCAGCTGCAGGATGGTTCCAAGGGATGGCAATCATTTCAATCAAAAAGAGATATCCAGGCCAAGCAAAAAAAGTCATGATGGGTCTTTGGGGTCTGGGACAGCTTGCGCTGACCAAAATCTTTGTTGTGGTAGATGAGGACATCAACGTTCACAGCATGGACGATGTCATTTGGGCAATAACGACACGCTCAGATCCTGCACGTGACACCATAATCATCAACAATGCACCGACTGATACGCTTGACCCGGCATCTCCGGTTGTGAACCTTGGCTCAAAACTTGGAATCGATGCTACGCAAAAAACAAAAGAAGAAGGATTCGAGCGGGAAATCCAAGAAAAAGTCGAAGTTGACGAGACAACAAAGAAACTTGTCGATTCCAGATGGCCTAGTTACGGGCTCTAGTGCATTTGGACTGGGTTGTAGAAATTGTCGCGCTCTTCTACTTGGTACCCAATCTGATGAATTGCATCAATGATTTTCTGCCCAGTTAACTCAGTTGAGCGTGCACCTGTACAAGACACCACTTCTTCTCCAATCAGAGTTCCACCAAAATCATCTGCGCCGTATTGCAGTGCTATCTGTGCCATGCCCACGCCGTTTGTAAGCCAAGACGACTGAATGTGAGAAATCAAACCGTTAAAGACAAGTCGCGATATTGCAATCATTTTCAAAAGATGCATTCCGCCAACGCCATACAGTACAAGATTTTCTTTTTGCATCAAGGTGTTGTTTGGCTCAAAGCTCCAAGGAATGAACGCCATGAACCCTTTGGTCTTTTCCTGTAGTGTTGCAATTTTCTCAAAGTGTTTTGCGATATCGTTTAGCGACTCTACGTGGCCATACATCATAGTGGCAGATGCCGGCAGTCCGAGTGAGTGTGCTTCTTCCATTATTCTAAGCCATTCATCGCTTGTGATCTTTTTTGGACTGATAACATCTTTGACACTATCAACTAGAATCTCTGCGCCAGCTCCTGGAATTGATTGTAGTCCGGCGTCCTTGAGTCTAGAGAGAACTTCTTTTGTCGATGTCTTTTCTATTCTCGATATCATGTCAATTTCTGATGCAGATAGTCCGTGGACTCCGATTTCTGGGAACTTTTTTCGAATCATTCGAAACGCATCCTCATAGTACTCTATTCCAAGATTCGGGTTGTGTCCCCCCTGAATCAGAACTTGTCTAATCTTGAAGAGATCCCATGATGCCTTGACTCTGGCCTCGATTTGGTCAAGTGTCAAAGTGTAGGATTCAGAGTCTCCAGGAGGGCGGTAAAATGCACAAAACTTGCAGTCAGTAATGCAGACGTTGGTATAATTCAAAATGATATTATTCACAAAGGATGCCTTTTTTCCAAACTTTTTTTGTGTGATGTGTCCTGCAACGAGTCCCATCAGCTGCACGTCTTCTGACTTTAGCAGCCGTAATGTGTCATCAAAGGACGGTTGGATATTGCGCAGTGAATTTTCTAAAATATCGCCAATATCGCTTGAATAGATTTGCTCAGTGATTTGGCTCAATGGGTGTGATTTTATTGGCTTTTCAATATTATTTAATCCTTGACGGGTTTTTTTGATGCTGGCACTCGATTCTAAGTTTGATCACAGTACGTTATTTTTAATTAGGGCACATTGAGGAGATCCGACATGGTCAGCGGATTTCAGATAAGAATGGACCGAATTTTACGTAAAGGCAGAATGCTTTGCATTCCGATGGATCACGGGATTTCAAGTGGCCCAGTAGAGGGACTCCAAAATCCATCAGATATTATTCAAAAATGCGAGCACCACGGATTGACTAGCATCATAATCAACAAGGGAATCATAAAATCACTACCAAAGTCGTTGCGCATTGGAATTTTAGTTCATTATTCTGCAAGTACGTCTCTTTCAATGTCTCCAAACAGAAAGATGCTGACAGGTAGCGTAGAGGAAGCGCTAAGACTTGGAGCAGATGGTGTATCACTCCACATCAATGTGGGTGGAAAAGAAGAGCCGGAAATGCTAGAACAGCTTGGAAGAATTTCAGAAGAATGCCACAAGTGGCAAGTTCCATTACTTGCAATGATGTATCCCAGAGGCGAGAACGTCAAGAACCCACACGACCCAGAGATAGTAGGTCACGTTGCAAGAATTGGAGCAGAGCTTGGAGCAGACATTGTAAAGACACTATACACTGGAGATATTGATTCATTTTCAAAAATAGTAAAGGCAATTCCTGTTCCAGTAGTAATCGCAGGCGGTCCAAAGGCAAAGACAGACTCAGATGTTTTGCAAATGACAGAAGATGCGATGAAGGCAGGTGCAAAAGGAGTGACGTATGGTCGCAACATTTTTGCTCACAAATCACCAGAACAAATGGTCAAAGCACTGGCTGGAATCATTTTCAGAAATGAATCAGCAAAAGAAGCAGAGAAGCAAATTGGAAAAAAGTAAGGAACTGGTAATTTTACCAAAGGTTGCCAAGCCTCATCTTGTCAAGTTTTTGGCATCACTTGAAAACGAGGGAGTCAGAACAGTGTACTTGGATCCAAAGCTTCTTGGCAGGTCAAAACTAGCGTCAATTTATCCATCACAGAACGCAAAATACGTGGTTCTTGAAAAAGACATACCGAGGCCAAAGGGCAAAAAGGTCGGAAAAAAGTTCAAGGTGCTATCAAACGCAGATATAGAAAAAATTCTTGATGAGGCAAAGAAGGGTCTAGACTTTGTCATAATAGAGGTGAAGGACTGGAAAATAATTCCGCTAGAAAACATCATTGCAAAATTGCATAAAATCCACACTGACATTTACGCAACAGCCCGAAGCCCAGAAGAGGTGAGAAAAATGTTTTCCATTTTGGAAATCGGTGTAGACGGCGTGATATTTGAGGCAAGCTCAATCAACGAGGCAAGAGAAGCGCTAGTGTATCTTGGAAGCAGTAGCTTTGAGTTACAAGAAGCAAAGATAATTGACATAAAAGAAGTCGGAGACGGCGAGCGAGTGTGCGTCGATACTGCATCAATGTTGCATAGGGGTGAGGGAATGCTAATTGGCAGCAGGTCAAACTTTTTGTTTTTGGTTCACAATGAATCCGTCGGATCATCGTTTACATCCCCACGACCGTTTCGAGTAAATGCCGGGGCGGTCCACTGCTACACCATAGCCCCAGACGGCACTACAAAATACCTATCAGAACTTGAGACAGGCTCCGAGGTCTTGATTTTAGATTCGAAGGGAAAGGCAAGGCGTGCAACTGTTGGTCGATCAAAGATCGAAAGAAGACCAATGCTTATGATAAAGGCGCAGATTGGCGACGAGGTAGGCGGGATAATAGCCCAGGATGCTGAGACCATCAGATTTGTAAAGCCTGGAGGACACCTAGTTTCAGTCACTCATCTAAAAAAAGGCGACATTGTTATGGTTCATGCAAAATCAGCAACTGGAAGACACTTTGGCATGGAAGTCTCCGACGAATACATTCTTGAAAAATAGAAATGGCATACAAAACATGCGTCAGCATAGCAGAAACAACCCCAAAAAAGATCCAGTCCACCCTAAGACGGGCACTACAAAAATCAGATTATGCTGAAATCAGATTTGACTTTCTGAGGCCAGAGCAAATCCCAGACGCGCTACACCTCATTCAAAATCACCTCAGGCGATGCGTATGCACGCTTAGGCCAAAGTCAGAGGGAGGCAAATTTGAGGGAACAGAACAAAACAGAATATCAATTCTAAAGCTAATTGCAGAGTACAGGCCGTATCTGCTAGACTTGGAGTTTTCAGCGATTTCAAAAAACAAATCTCTACTAGAGTATGTGAGAAAAACAGGAACACATGTTCTTGTATCTTGGCACGACTTCAAAAAAACCCCCAGCTTCTCCACGCTGCACTCAAGAATGCAAAAGATGAAAAAATTCTCAAAAAACATAAAGATCGTAACTATGGCAAATTCAATTAGCGACGCAACAACTGTCCTATCACTGTATAGAAAACATGATGCAGATCTGGTTGCGTTTTCGATGGGTGATTACGGAAGGGTGTCGCGCATTTTGTGCATGACCCTCGGCAGCCCTTTTACGTATGTCTCACTTGGAAAACCAATTGCGCCAGGTCAGTTCAGCGTAGATGAAGTTAAATCAATCATACGTTTGCAAAAATAAAGATGACAAAGACTTTCGCAGTAATCGGTGATCCAATAGATCACTCACTATCCCCAAACATTCACAATGCAGCATTTAATGCACTTGGGATGGACTGCACGTACATTGCATACAGGGTTCCAAGGGGCGAGCTCAAAGAAGGAATTGAATCACTCAGGCAGATCAAGATTTCAGGATTTAATGTAACCATACCGCATAAAATAGAGATGATGAAATATCTTGACGAGTCAAGCGAGGAGTGTAAAATAATCGGTGCCGTAAACACGGTCACAAATGAAAATGACAAGCTGGTCGGATACAATACAGACATGGATGGATTCTTGGAGCCAATCAAGAAAAGAGACATTGCGATAAAAGACGAGGATGTTTTGCTTCTTGGTGCAGGAGGGGCTGCAAGGGCAATAGTGGCAGGATTTGCAAAGGAAAAGGCCCACAAAATAACAATTGCAAATAGAACAAAGGAGAGGGGACAAGAATTGGCAAAATTTGCGGCTAGTTTGGGAGTAGAGTCAAACGCAATGTCATTAGACGAGGCAGGACAAAATGCAGGAAAATACAAGTTCATAGTAAATGCAACCTCGGTCGGCCTAAAAAACGAGCCAAGTCCGATTTCAACTAATGCCATAAATTCACAGAGCGTCGTTTATGATATCATATACATGCCAATGAACACAGATTTTATCACTCAGAGCAAGAAAAATTTAGCCACAGTTATCTACGGATACGAGATGCTATTAGGACAAGCATGTCTTGCATTTGAAATATGGCATAAGGTAAAAGCGCCGTATGACGTAATGAGAAAAGTTTTGCTCGGAGGATTTTGATGACGCAAGTAAAAGCAACAGTTCACGGCGCGGTTTCAATAGTAAACGCAATTGCTACCGGAAAAGGCTCAACACTTGGCATTGCGGCAAAAGTAGAGGCAACGATAAAAGCTTCTGAGGGGCACGGCATAGAAATCGAAGTTGACAATCGCAATATGAGCTCACGGCTCATCAACAAAGTAATAGAGTATGTGGTTCCAAAAAAAGATCTTGAGAAAAACAAAATACAAATTTCCCTAAACTCAGAAATTCCAACAGGTTATGGGCTGAAGAGTTCAAGTGCGATTTCTTCGGTGGTATCACTTGCATGCAACAAAATGTTCAGATCAAAATTTAGCGACAGCCAGGTTTTGATTCCAGGAGTTGAGGCATCAATTGCAACAAAGGTCAGCATAACTGGCGCATACGACGATGCATGTGCTTGTTATTTTGGCGGAACCATAGTCACTGACAATTACAAGCGACGAATCATAAAGATGCAAAAAACCCCAACCAATCTTGTGGCAGTTGTGTTTGTTCCAAAATCGCGTAAACGGGGAAACGTCAAAAACCTGAAAAACATTAAGGATGTCTTTGAGAAGGCCTGGAATTTTGCAAAAGACGGCGATTACTGGAACGCAATGGTACTAAACGGACTTGCCACGTCCACAATATTGAATTCGGATCCAAAAATAATCTCAAACCTAATTGAGAACGGAGCACTTGGGGCATCGGTTTCTGGAAATGGACCAGCCATTGCGGCAATAGTAAAAAAAGACAAGGCCACAAACATAAAAAAAGTATTCTCAGAACTCGAAGGAAAGACATTCGTTTCTGAAATAAACAACAAAAAGGCAGATGCCCATGAACTGTAAGGTAGAAAAATCAAAGTTAAACGGCGTACTTGCGTGCCCCCCAAACAAAAGCTATACTCACAGGGCAATATTTTTGGCGTCACTTGTAAACGGAAAAAGCATTATCAAAAACGTGTTACGATCAAGGGATACAAATGCCACAATTGAAATCTGCAAAAGTCTTGGCGCAGAAATTCAAGAGGCCGGAAGCAATCTCAAGGTAAAGGGAATAGACAAGTTTGACGAAGGAGATCTCACACTTGACGCGTCAAATTCTGGAACAACGATAAGAATTGCAGCTGCAATTTCCGCAGTACGTGACGGCAAAACAGTTCTAACTGGAGACGAAAGTCTGAAAAAAAGACCCATGAAGCAATTGACAGATGCGCTAGAATCACTTGGGGCAAAATGCGAATCAAACGACGGCAGACCTCCGCTTACAGTAATTGGAAAAATCAAGGGTGGAGAAATTACAATCCCTGGAAACATTTCAAGTCAGTTCATATCCGCGCTTTTCATTGTCGCACCACGAACTGAAATTGGCATTACAGTAAACATTAGTTCTGAGCTTGTCTCAAAGCCGTATCTTGATGCAACCATTTCAACTATGAAAAAATTTGGAGTAGAAGTTGAAGTCATCGAGCCGTACAAAAAATACAAGATCGAGCCTCAGGAATACAAACATGGAACAGTAACAATCCCGTCTGATTTTTCAAGTGTTGCACTACTATTGTCAGCTGCAGTGCTAGTAGGGGACGGATTTACAGTCAAGATTTCAATTGGCGATTTGGCACAGGGGGATGAGGCAATTATTGACATATTGGAAAAACTTGGAGTAAACATCTCAATGCACAACAATACAATCAAGGTAAAGGCGCCTGAAAAGTTACGTGGCGGCAAATTTGACCTCTCAAACACGCCTGATCTTTTGCCGCCGCTTTCAATTCTTGCACTAAAATCTGGATTCCCAATAGAATTGTACAATGTCAAGCATGCAAGATACAAGGAAACAGACAGAATCGCAATCCTTGCACGTGAATTGCAAAAGATTGGAATCAAGGTTACTGAAAAAGAAGACGGTTTGATCCTAGACCCTCCAGACAAAGTAAGAGGTGCAAAGCTGAATTCAGAAGACGACCACCGATTGTTCATGGCGTTTTGCATAGCAGGAATGTACGTTGGGGACTGCACAGTTTCCAACCCAGAGTCAGTTGACGTGTCTTATCCAAGCTTTATTTCTGACATGAATCACGTCGGAGCAAAAATTTCAACGGTATAAGGGTTATATGCTTCAGATGGTGATTTTTATTTGATGTCTGGCAGTTCCATCGGTCAGAGACTTGTCTTGACTAGTTTTGGGGAAAGTCATGGAAAATGTGTAGGTGCAGTATTAGACGGGTGTCCAGCAGGACTTGAGATACAGGAAAAAGATATTCAAAAAATGCTCGACTACAGAAAACCAGGGCAATCACTTGTATCCACACAAAGAAAGGAAAGCGATCAAGTCGAGATAATTTCTGGCGTTTTCAGGGGATACACTACTGGCGCGCCAATCACAATGATAATTTGGAACAAGGATCAAAATTCAAGGGCGTATGATGAGCTGACAACAAAGCTCAGACCAGGACATTCTGATTACCCTGCTTTTGTAAAATATAACAAATTTAATGATCATAGGGGCGGCGGTCGCTTTTCAGGAAGGCTAACTGCGACACACGTCATGGGCGGGGCAATTGCAAGAAAACTGCTCAAAGTCACATTGGGAGTAGAAACTAATTCCTACACAATCAAGATAGGAAAAATATCAATGAGTGAGAAATTTGAGACAAAAATGAAAAACCAGATTTATGACAACGACGTCAGGTGCCCCAATAAAAAAATTGCAGAAAAAATGAAAAAGGCAATTTTGGATGCGCGAAAAAACAGCGACTCGCTAGGCGGAGTAATAGAATCAACCACGGTCAATATACCAGTAGGACTAGGCGAGCCAATCTTTGGCTCTTTAGAGTCAGACATCAGCAAGGCAATTTTTTCCATTCCGTCAGTGAAAGGGGTGGAGTTTGGCTCAGGCTTTGCAGGTTCTGAACTGTTTGGATCAGAAAACAACGACCCCTACATCGTCAAGGGCGGTAAGATAATTACAAAAACAAACAACGCAGGAGGAATCCTAGGAGGGCTCTCAAACGGGATGCCGATTGTTATGAGGGTCGCATTCAAGCCAGCGTCATCAATTGCGAAAAAACAAACTACGATTGACTTCAAGACAAAAAGGCCGGTCACGCTACAGGTGCATGGAAGACACGATCCGTGCGTGGTTCCGCGAGCACCGCCTGTTGTCGATTCACTTGTTTCACTAATACTTGCAGATCATGCGCTTTTGGGCGGTTTCATAAAACCAACATTGTAAAATGTCAAACATTGATCAGTTACGAAACAAAATAGACAGCATCACATTAGAGATGCTCACGCTTCTAAAAGAAAGAACGGACATTGCAAGGCAGATTGGCGAAGTAAAAAAGAGCAGTGGGCTCAACGTAACTGACGAAGCCAGAGAAGAACAGCTTAGAAAGGAGGTGAGCGAATTTTGCAAAAGCACCGGACTTGACGAATCGCTTGGAAAAAAGTTTCTAAATTTTCTCTTAAATGAATCCATAAAAGTCCAGTCAGATGGAAAACAGACTCACCTTACAGTATTTTTGAAAGCAAAAAGCCTCGAGCAGCAGGGAAAGAAAATAATTCACATGGAGGTAGGCGAGCCAGACTTTGCTCCACCAAAAATAGTCAGAGACGCCCTAGGAGAGGCATTTGACAAGGGATTTGTAAGGTACGGACCGGCAGCTGGGATACCGCAGCTCAGATCGGCGCTTGCGAAATACGTATCAAAGGAATTTGGTACGGTAGTAACGCCAGAAAACATACTAGTATCACCAGGTGCACGATTTTCAATTTATCTTGCAATCAACACTCTCCTAAATCCAGGCGACGAGATGATCGTAATAGAGCCGGCATGGCCTGCATATCGGGACTGTGCAATAGATGCAGGAGTCAAAGTAAGAACCATCCCGACAACACTAGAGTCTAGGTGGGAGCCAACCATTTCACAAATTGAAAAGACAATAAATGAGAACACAAAAATGATTGTCCTAAACTATCCAAACAATCCGACAGGGAAAATTCTCCCCCCAAGACTTCAAGAGGAGATAATCAAAATTGCAGAAAAAAATGATCTCTATGTGCTAAGTGATGAAATTTACTCGTCGTATTCATTTTCAGACTGGAAGAGCGTTTTGTCATACAACTATAAGAAAAATATCGTAACCCAATCATTTTCAAAGTCTCACGCAATGACAGGATTTAGAATCGGATACACCATAGCAGATCCAAAAACAATTGAAAAAATGGTAAAGCTTCAGGCCCTTTGTCTGACAAACGTGGCAGAGCCAGTCCAGTATGCTGCATTAAAGGCACTTGATGAAGACATCACACCAAATGCAAAAAGCATTAGATCAAAAATTGACACGGTGATCAAGGAGGCAGAAAAGATGGACTTGGAGTTTGTCGCCCCAGATGGTGCGATGTATCTTTTTGCAAGGGTAAACAAGCAGGGGTTTGACGGAGTAGAATTCTCCAACATGCTGCTAGATCATGGGGTTGCCGTGGCTCCAGGTGACGGATTTGGCAATTATAAGGGATTTATCCGTATTTCTGCCTGCCAGGACGAAAAGAAACTAATGGACGGAATGAAGATATTAGATGAGGTTCTGAACAAGTCAAAATGAAAGAAAGTATCACAATAATTGGGGCTGGCGGCAAAATGGGGCAGTGGTTTGCCAAGTATTTTACCTCAAATGGTCACCAAGTGACGGGCTATGATTCTGAGGTCCAAATAACCGACAAGACAGTAAAAAAGTCAGAATCTCTTGTGGGTGCAGTTTTGAGTGCAGACATCGTTTTGTTGTGCACGCCAACTAGACGCACTCCAGAAATAATCAGATTAATTGCAAAGGAGATGAAACGCGGTTCATATCTAATTGAGATCTCATCGCAAAAGGCAAAAACGGCTGCAGCCTTACTAAAAATTCCAGCAAAGATAAACCCAGTTTGCATCCATCCGATGTTTGGCCCAGGTGCAAAGAAAATCAAAGGCCAGAACATTATTTCAATTCCAATCAAGGATGCAAAAAAAGAATTGAATTTGGTAAAAACACTTTTCGAGGGAGCTAATTTTGTTACAATTGATGCAATCGAACACGACAAAAAAATTGCAATCATTTTGGGATTAACACACCTTGTCAACTTGGCATTTGCAAACATACTTGCAAAAGATGACAAAATTTCATTGACAGAGCGAATGTCTGGCACTACTTTTAAGATCCAAAAGATACTGGCAGAAAGCATAATGACAGAGTCAACCGAACTAATCGAGACAATAATTGCAAATCCAGAAATCAGAAGGGCTGCAGAAGAGCTTTGGAAGGACATAGGAAGACTACTAACAGACATACAGGAAAACAAGTCAGAAGATATTACAAACTACATCAGAACAGTCCAACAAGGACTAGCAAAGAACGTAAACTTGGAAGAATCCTACAAAAAGCTCAACGTGATGATAAACGCAATTGAAAAATAAGCAGTCATGCGTTCCACAAAAATAGTAACATCGTTTGTGACAAGCAGTGACAAACTTCTCCTCTTAAAGAGGAGTGAGCATGTAAAAAGCATGAGGGGTCTTTGGGGAGCAGTAAGCGGAATTATTGAGAGTGGAGAAGAACCTCTCAAGCGAGCAAAAATTGAAATTTTTGAGGAAATAGGCGTAGAAAGTAGCCAGATTCAGTTGTTAAAGGCAGGGCAAGAAATGGCAATCTCTTCTCCACAGTATCCGGATCACCAGTGGAGGGTGTTTCCGTTTCTGTTTTCAATGAGAGGCCAAAAGATTTCGCTAAACTGGGAAAACTCGTCATACGTGTGGATAGAACCTCAGGAAATTCACAAGTACGAAACAGTTCCAAGTTTGTCTGATGTGTTATTCAACCTGCTGTAGGTTCTCGTTTTCTTTGACATACTTTCTTTGTTGTGGTAGCATCACGTAGACACATGCCCCGCCACACATCGTACACGGGACATTATTTCCATCCCGCTGTCCTGTCCGGTTGTGAATTCTAGCTGCTTCTTCTGGGTCTATTGACAATGCTATTTGTTTTTCCCAGTCAAGTGTGCGCCTAGCTTCTGTCATTTTCATGTCCCAGACTATGGCTTTTTCTCTTAATTTGACTAGGTCTCCAGCATGTGCTGCAATCCTATATGCAATCAGTCCAGCCCTTACTTCTGCCGCATTTGGGAGTGCCAAGTGTTCGGCAGGTGTAAGATAGCATAACAGGTCAACGCCCTCGCTTGCCGCAATTGCAGCCCCAATAGCGCTTGAAATATGATCATATCCCGATGCAATATCGGTCACAAGTGGCCCAAGTACATAGTATGGAACATCGCCAATCAGAGATTTTGCAAGTCGGACATTTGCCGCAACCTCATTTAGTGGCACGTGTCCCGGACCTTCAACCATCACTTGGATATCTTTTTCGTGTGCCTGCTTTGTCAGTCGTGATATGTTTATCATTTCTTGAACTTGGAGTTCGTCGTGGGAATCAAGAATTGAGCCAGGTCGAAGCGCATCGCCGAGACTAAACGTAACGTCGTATTTTTTTGCAATTTCCATAAGATAATCATAATGAGTAATGTAGGGATTTTCCTTGTCGTATTTTAGCATCCATGCCGCAGTAATTGTTCCGCCCTTGCTTACCACTCCCCCGTATCGCTGCACCTTGAGAATTCTTTTTGCTATTTCCTTTGATATGCCAGAGTGAATCGTGGTGTAATCAACGCCGTCTTTTGCATTGTTCTCAAATGCGTTTAGAAAGTCATCTTCTGTTATATCCAGCGGATTTTTGTGCTTTTCAACTCCGTGGTTGTATGCCTCGTAAATTGGAACAGTCCCAAATGTTATCGGCGCTGCCTCAAGTAATGCCCGCCTTATTGCACCCACATCACCGCCATCACTTAGATCCATTATTGTGTCGGCATGGTGCTTCACTGCAACTTGGGCCTTTTCAATTTCCTCGTTTAGATCTACCTTGAGTGTGGAGGTGCCAATGTTCACATTCACCTTGGTCTTCAGTCCCTTTCCTATTCCGACACGGTGTGTTTTTTGGGGCCGGACATTATTGCTTGGAATTATGACAGAGCCGCTTGCAATTTTTGCTCGTAGCCAGTCAAGCGAAACATCTTCATCGCGAGCAATCTGTTTCATCTCGTCAGTTATCATGCCACGTCTTGCAGCACTCATTTGCGTTCCCATGTGTTCTGGTACGTTGTATCCAGATTTAAACAATAGTGGAAAAACAATCAGCACTTGAGAATTTCATTAAATAGAAATGCCAGTGCACGATTTCACAAAAACACTATTACGATATACTTGTCTAGACACATCATGAACATACTTTCAATTGGGGGCTCTGATCCGTCGTCAGGCGCAGGAGTTCAAGGAGACATCAAAGTGGCATCTGCACTCGGTGTGAATTGTTTTAGTGTCATCACTGCAATAACGAGCCAAAACTCTACAAAGTTTTCAGATGTCGAATCGGTTTCTCCAAAAACGATTGAAAAGCAAATCGACGCCATACTTTCTGACTTTAAAGTTGATGCCATTACAATTGGGATGGTTTACGATTCAGATACAATACGAATCATTCACTCAAAGCTAAAGGGGGAGAAAATACCGATCATACTAGATCCAGCCATAGAGTCCACAACTGGCGGGATTTTGCTAAAAAAATCTGCGCTGGAGTCATTTAGAAAACTGCTCATCCCGTTATGTCACGTCATAACTCCAAACGTATCTGAGGCAGAGGTCCTATCTGGAGTCAAGATTACAAAAGAATCAAATCTTACACGTGCTGCAAAGAAATTATCTAGTCTGGGTGCAAAGAAAATAGTCATAACAGGCCACAAATTTGTCAAAAACAAAATTTCGGATTTTGTTTTTGAAAACGGAAAAGGCCGTACCATATCAGAAGACAGGATAAATTATGAAACTCATGGAAGCGGCTGCACTTTTTCTTTTGCATTAGGATATGCAATTGCTTCAAAAAACACATTTTATGATGCGGTGAAATTTGCAAAACGTTTCACGTATCAGTCCATAGAAAATTCCCAAAAGATCGGACAGGGAGTCAAGATCACAAATCCAAAACAAGACAAAATTAGAAAGGACTTGAGATCTGCAATCACAGAATTTGGAAATCTTAAAGATTCATACGTACTGATTCCTGAATGCCAGACAAATTTCGTATATTCAAAACAAGATCCAAAGTCAGTCTCAGATATTTTGGGCGTTTCAGGTAGAATTGTAAAGGCAGGAAAAAGGCTAATCGTTGCAGGAAATTTGGAGTATGGTGGATCCAAACATGTCGCAACAGCAGTTCTTACAATGCAAAAAAAATTCCCAGAAATCAGGGCTGCAATAAACATCAAGTATGATCAAAAGACAATTGAAAAACTTCAAAGAGTAAAAAACAAAATTTCAAGATATGACAGAACAGACGAGCCAGCCAAGATAAAGAACAAGGAGAACTCTTCGATTTCCTGGGGAGTAGAGCACGCCATTAGGAATTCAAAATCTGCACCAGACATCATATATCATACTGGTGACATTGGAAAAGAGCCAATGATAATCGTATTTGGGAAAACCCCAAAACAAGTAGTGAGAAAAATTTCCAACATTCTATAAAACGAATAGATAGTTTTCGTAAATCAACATAAATACTCTATATTTTCAATTAAAGACATGAAGGCAGTAATACTTGCCGGCGGCCTTGGCACAAGGTTGCAACCATACACTACATTTCTTCCAAAGCCAATGCTTCCACTTGGTGAAAAGCCTCTGCTTGAACACCTAATAGATTGGATAAGAAATAACAAAATAACAGACATTGTTCTCTGCGTAAGCTATCTGAGAAAAACAATCGAGGATTATTTTGAGGACGGAAGCAGGCTGGGGGTAAAAATAGAATATGCAGTGGCAAACAGGCCACTTGCTACTGCAGGCCAACTCAAGACTGCCGAATCACTCATTGACGACACGTTTGTTTGTGTGTACGGCGATTCTGTTTTCAATTTCAATTTAAGAAGGATGGTAAACCAGCACAAGGCAAAAAAATCATTTATCACAATGAGTCTGCACCAGTACAAGACTACAATAAAGTACGGCGTTATCGAGACGGCAAAAAGCGGCAGGGTGACGGCATGGAACGAAAAGCCCGAGATCAGTGCAAACATAAACATTGGATGCTATGTGATGGAGCCCCAAGTGTTCGGGTTTATTCCAAGCAATGTTCCATACGGAATGGATGATGTAATCAAAAAGGCACTTGCAAAAAAGAAAGATGTCAACAGTTTCATAATAAAGAACGGCTTTATCGACATAGGGGACAAGGCATCATACAAAAAGGCATACCAGGAATTCAGAGAAAAACTTGGCAAGATCTAAAGTAAATGACCGATATCATAATTAGAAAAATAGAAGAAAGGGATCTGAATAATGGCTTTTTAGAGTCACTTGACAGCCTAAAAACAGCAAGCAACCTGAGCAAGGAAAAGGCAAAAGTAATTCTAAAAAAAATAACGGCAAACCCAAATCATGTGATTTTTGTTGCAGTACTCGATAACAAAATAATTGGATCCACCACCCTCATCATAGAGCAAAAATTCATCCATGACGGTGGATTGGTAGGACACATTGAGGATGTAGTTGTGTCAAAAGAGCATGAGGGAAAAGGGATTGGGTTTAAAATAATGCATGCAGCCCTAGAACATGCCAAGTCGCAAGGCTGCTACAAGACCATTTTGGACTGCGATGATAGAGTCAAGCCATTTTATGAAAGACTCGGGTTTAAGCAACACTCAAACGGAATGAGATTTGACCACTAGAAATATTCCTTGATTGGTCTTTTTTTTGTCCTAAGCAGAAACGCGCCAATTCCCATGATCGGGATCGATACTGCCATGAACAATTGTGGCACGGCCATTACTGCAAACACCAAATAGTTTTTGTCTATTTTTGGAATCAGGGTGTGCGCGTAAAACATTCCAATTAGCAAAACTACACCTCCAGCTATTATGATGCTACCAACAGACTTTGAGCCATATCTTTTTGATAAAATGAAAACAGTTCCCGCAACGATCATTGCAGGTACAACGCCAATTGAAATGTACATTAGAATTTGCGGCTCTGGTTCCACCTCGACTACTGGTGCAGTCAAGAAAGTGTAAAAGGTGATGATTTCTGCGCTAAACATGATAAACAGTCCAAGGCTTGCAACTGCCAGATATTTTTCAACTGCCATAAACTACAAGACTAATTTTAGATAAATAAACGGTATGAAAGACGGTTTTTTATCGTATCGGATGCGAGACTAAATTATGCCAACAAGGCCTGCAAGCTCCTTTCTGCATGCGGCGCCAAGCTGCTCTGCTGCCTTTTCTGGCGGAATTGAGTTGAGAAATATGCCATACCCCCGTTCCAGTCCAGACCAAGCCGAAGTCAGTGGATATACTTCGATGTGCCAGTGAATTTGTCTGCTGTTTTTCTTTTCAGGGGACAGGTGGAAAGCCAAATTATAAGAGACATTCTTTAGGCTGTTTGTCAGGCCCCCAAGTGTAGCTCGCAGAATCAACGATAGGTCGTTGATTTCTTTTTGTGTTATTTTGGAAAAACTAGTTGTGTGTTTTTTGGGACAAATCCAAAATTCATACGGATATGACGGTGCCCACGGACAAAATGCCAGAAAGCCTTCGGTTTGCAGTACTTGTCTTGGGCCCCCAGTCTCAGTATTTACCGTCTGGCATAGCGGACATGCACCCTTTTCATTGACAATTCTATGCGATGCTTCTGCCTCCTGCTCTATTAGCGGAGGAATCGTAGAAAATGTAACCATGTTGATATGAGGATGCGATACGAGGCTTCCCGCATCTTTTCCTTGGTTTATGTATATGGACACATATGTGACTCCTCTTTGTGTATAAAGCCACCGAAGTCGGTCTTGGATTACCACAAGTATGTTTGACCACTGCTCAGATGAGATGGTCGATAGTGAATCTTTGTGTCGCTCAGATGCAACAACGACATAATGATATCCGTATGCGGGCTCGCTGTAAAGCGGCCTATCAGAGTATGAGTTTTCTGCAGAAACAGACACTGCCGGTACCTTGCTTTCAAAAACCCTAACGGTCCAATCTTTCACGTAATTATCTTCACTGTCCTGCAGTCTTTGCAGCATGCCGTCCTTTGCAACAAGTGACAGTAGCGATGGATTCGTCATGGCTTCGTTGCCAGGACAAAATGGGCATTTCTTGGACTCTTCGTTTTGTTCTTCATTTTGGGAGACGATGACAAATCTTTCTGAGACATAGTCTTTTCTCATGCTCCCCATAATCGATAGTATGAATATGTGCGAGTTAAAACCTTTTCAACGATCGCAACTTTGACAACAGGGTTCGATCACATCATGCAAAGTTTAAAGTGATCTGGATCAGCACCAAGACAAGGGGATTACAATAGCTGGCAGCAATGTGAAAATTATCTATGTTTTACTTGACGGTGTAGGAGATCTGCCGCATCCTGATTTACAGGGAAAGACTCCGCTTGATTTTGCCCATACTCCAAACCTTGACAAGATGACAAAAAACGGAGCGATGGGTGAGGTAATTTCTGTCGGAAAGGGAATCGCGCCAGAATCAGACATTGCGGTTTTCAACATGCTAGGATACAAGTTCCAGCATGCAGAATATGCAGGACGCGGAGTAATTGAGGCAATAGGAACAGGTATTGATTTTAAGGACGGGGATTTGGCTTTGCGCGGAAACTTTGCCACGCTAGATGATGCAGGAATTATCATAGACAGAAGGGCCGGAAGGAAAATAGAGAAGGAGGACGCAATTGCAATATCAAAGGAAATTGAAAACAAGGTCAAGTTTTCAGAGCCAGGCGTGTCAGTCGTGGTGGCGCCGACAATAGGCCACAGAGTTGTCGTGAGAATAAGATGCGAGGGAAAGTCGCTTTCTTCTGAAATTACAAATACGGATCCTGCCTATGCGCGTGTTGACGGAATGGGAATTGCAAAGGCAGTTGGAGATTATTTTAAAATAGAACGTTGCCTGCCGCTAAAAGACATTCCAAATGCAGCACTTACTGCAACCCTAGTAAACGAGTTCACAGAACAGTCCCTGAAAATAATGAGGGAGAGTGCAACCAACCAGAAAAGAAAGCAGGAGGGAAAAAAATTACTAAACAGTATCCTTTTGCGCGATGCTGGAAACCACTACCCAAAAGTTGTTCCAATAAACGATCTGTACTCAATGAGGTTTTCATGTATTGTGGACATGCCAGTTGAAATCGGAATTGCCGAAATTCTAAAAATGAAGACGTTTAACGCAGGCGGGCTGACAGACTATGAGGAAAAGGCACAAGTTGCGGCAAGGGCGATGGAAACTGAAAATGCAATATACGTGCACCTCAAAGGCCCTGATGAGTTTGGTCATGATGGAGATGCTATTGGAAAAATGAAAAACATTGAAGAGATAGACAAGAGATTCTTTGGGACCATTTTGGATAACATAGATACAAGCAAGGTGTCAGTTGTGGTATCAGCAGACCACTCCACACCGTGCATCAACAAAGGACATAGTGATGATCCCGTACCGGTTCTCGTTTCAGGGGACTCGGTAAAAAAGGACAACAGTGTGAGATATACCGAAATGAATGCAAAAATCGGAAGCATCGGGCTTCTTGAGGGGGCTCAAGTGTTGAAAACTGCCATACAACTAATCAAATAGTAAACAGCGAAATTTTTCCGGAATTTATTATCATTTGGACTTTGTTCCTTAGTGCATCTATGTTTATTCCGTTATACATCCCACTTGACTTGGCAAGCTTGTCTAGTCCTCGACCAAGCACTGAAAGGCAAATGCCATTTTCAAACTTTTGATAGTGGACAAGGGCCGCTGCAACTAGAATTATTCCTTGGACGAGGTCGCGTTCCCCTTCGTAGCATTTTTTCCACACACCTTCAAGGACCTCATGGCACTCCCAGAAACGTTCATCATTAAAATACGAAATCCCAAGCTTGATTGCATCTTCTTTTTCTATGTGTTCTTCTACTACATGTTTTGCGTGATCGAGCGGGGCAATCGGATTTAGGTGAGACACCAGTTCGTCCAACCTCGATTTGTCAATGGAGACGTCAAATTCAACATATCTACTTGAAACCCGCGAGTCTCGGATTATGGTATTTGTTCCAGAACAGACTTGTCTTGCCTTTGCAAGCAAGTGACTCGAATCTTCAGGTACAAATCTAGTGTTTTTCAAATGCAACATGAATCTGTCCATGGCATATCGACGGTCTTTTTTCTTAAATCTCTTCTTAAATGACAATCAAAGTTTATATGAAAAAGAAAAACGAGTTGGAATACATGTCAATGATTGAAACACTAAGCGATGTAAACAATACATTTCTCTCAAGAAGAGAAATAACGTGTACATTTAGAGGCCTTGGCGGCAAGCTCAAAAAATTAGAGGCAATTGACATGATTTCAAAACAATTCAAGCTTGATGGCAAAGTGGTTATTCCAATAAACATGAAAAATCACAGCGGCAGGCCAGAAATCACAGGAATCTTCTACGTATATGATGACGAAGGTTTGGCAAAAAAACAGGTCAACCCAGTTATTTTTACAAGACTTGACAAAGCAAAGGCTGCAAACGCACCGCCTCCTGAGAGCAAAGAGGAGCCGGCAACATAATGGCAGGAAAAAAGGCAGCAGCAAGCGCTTCTGATTCAATCCACAAATATTACAAGATAAGTGGCGATAAAATAACAAGACTTCACAGACTGTGCTCTAGATGTGGCAAAGGTGTCTTTATGTCAGAACACAAAAACAGACGCACGTGCGGCAAGTGCGGCCTAACTGAATTTAATCAGTAGAGTTTTCTTTTTCTCAGCTTAGATTCTTTTTCTTCGAATTCTTTTATTTTGCTCAACAGTGCAGGATCCAAAACTACCTTGGACAAGGATTCGGCAGATAGCTTTACGGTGTTTGTGTCAAGGGTGATATTTGTGACAGGTAGACCTCTTGCTATCCAGAGTTTTTCGGTTTTGTCTTCAAGCTTATAGTCCTTAAAGCCAGTTGGGAATTTTTTTGTAATGTGTGTTAAAAGGGTCTTGTCGTCAAACACTGCACGCGACTCAAAGAGTCTCGTACTGTCGGCATACACATTTTCAAAAAGGTTTCCAGATATTTCGTCAGACAAGAGTTCCATTTTAGATATCTTTCTTACAAGCTCCAGATAGTGAAGAAACTCGTGCGCAAGTATTGCGTGAATTGTACCCTTGAGTCCAAAAGCGACAAGTGGTGCAGAAATTTGTATCACGACTTGGAATTTTTCTTCAAAAAACACAGGAAGTGTTCTAGCAAAAAGCACACCGTACTCAAATGACACATTACCAGAATTTGATAAAATCGCAGACGGTTCCACATATGATATTGGGTAAGGAGTTCCAGATGCGGCTTCGATTCTCTGTATTCCAGATTCCACCAGCTCAAATCTTTTTTTGATCAACTCAAGTATGTCTTGCGGCAAAAGCCCTTTTTCATGCGCCTCTCGTACTTTTACCAGATGATCCAACGGAATTATCTCTTCAAACTAGGTGTAAAAAATGTTAGTTTAGACGCAGGCAAATCAGTGTGTGATTTTGACTGCTTCAAAATCAAATGTCTCACACTTGCACTTGTTTTCCAAAATGTCTGAAATGTTGGGAAATGTGTCGTCACCGCTGACAAATCGTTTGAGCGGCAGACCTCCACCTGCAATCATTGAAAGGTAAAAAGAGTCATCAGAGATTGATTTGTACTGGATATTGCGGATTAGTTTTTCTGTTCTTCTTCCCGATTTTTCATAAACTGCGATTGTGTTCTTCTCAAGCTGATCAAGTTTTGAGAGAATATTTTGTTCGATTTTGTTTTCACATGTGATGTATAGTTTTACTTTTGAGGTAAACGGCACGGGGCCAGAGGGAGTTTTGCTGATTGGTTTTAGATTATTTATTGTGATTTCCCCAAGCTTTATTTTTTTTGGCAGTCTTGGGTGGCGTTTTTTTGGATTAAGCAGTTTTACAAAGAACGGACGCCCCGAGCCAAGAACCAGACTCGTGCTATCCTCACCCCCAATCCACGTTATTTTTGCCTGCAGCGCCTCAAATTTCTCAAAGAGATATTTGCTTATCAGTCCCTCTACACTATCAAATTCAGATATGCCGTGATGACTACAGTCAACGCATCCCTTGCCAAGACAAGTGGAGCACGGTTTTTGTTTTTGCGGTATGTTGCGCTCAGACTTTGTGTACCTGCCCCAGAGAAAGACTGGCTTTGTTTGGAGGGTGCACGAGTCTTCCTTAAAATTAATCATAAAGGTGAGGTCTGGCTCAGATGACTCAACTTTCTTTTTTGTTTTGTGAGAGAACTGTTTTGCCAACTCTCGGGTAATGTTTGTCTTTATTCCGTCAATTCCCCTTAGCCTAAATCTTGAGCGCATGTGATCGTCCCTGTCCAGAATTGACGGTTTTAGTTTGGTGCCTACAAGAAATGTTGCAAAATCATAATCAGATGAGACGTCAAGCATCTTTGCCACCTGTGAGTTGACTCCGTCAAAGATGTTTTTGCAGACATAGCATTTTGCGCTTTTTATTTTTAGGATGCGATGAATTTTTTCGCCCAGTTTTTTATTTGATACAAGGCCGAGATTTTTTGCAAACAATCTTCCAAGGCACACGTCGCACAAATCATATTCTTTTAGTATTTTTTGCGATAACTGTAATACGTCTGCAAATGATTTATTGTTTTTTCTCACAGAAAAAATTGTGCAATCATGTTATTAGTAATTTACTAGTACAATACTTAGCCCATACCCATTTTGCGGAGGAATCCCTGCATTTGTCTTCCTTTTGATGCCTTCATCATACTTTTAGAATTTTTGTAATTTTTCAAGAGCTCCTTTACTTCATGCTCAGGCCAGCCAGAACCGCGTGCGATTCTTTTGATCCTAGACGCGTTCAACAAATCAGGATCTGCCTTTTCCTGTTTTGTCATGCTTTGTATGATGAATCTCCACTTTTGTATTCTGCCTTCCATTTGGTCTAGCTGATCATCTTTTACCATTCCGGACAATCCCGGCATGTTATCTAAAAATCCCTTTAGCGAGCCAACCTTGGTTACCTCTTCTAGTTGGTAATAGAAATCATCCATGTTCATTTTTCCGCTAGAGATTCGCTTGAGTCTAACATCGTCTGCCTCATTTTCAAGCCTCTTCGCAAGATCAAGCAGTGCTTGTATGTCACCCATACCAAGCAACCTTCCAACGAATCTAGTTGGTGAAAATATCTCAAGGTCGTCTATTCTCTCTCCAGTTCCTACATACATTATCTTGGCACCTGTTGCCGCAGATGCTGCCAGTGCTCCACCCCCCTTTGCAGAGCTGTCAAGCTTTGTAATTACAATACCACCAACTGGCACTGTTTTGTGAAATGATTCTGCCTGACTGTAGCACTGCTGCCCTATCGTTCCATCAATTACAAGCAATGCAAGATCAGGGTCGGCTATTTTGCCAATCTCTCGCATTTCATCAAGCAGGTCTTTTTCTTCCTTGTGACGTCCCGCCGTATCTATTAGTATGATATCCAGATTGGAATTTTCAAAATGCTTCAATCCGGCTTTTACAATTGCTGGAGAGTCCCGGTTGTTTTCCTCGCCATACACTTCGACGTTTGCTTTTTCACACATTGTTTTAAGCTGAACCAAGGCCCCGGGTCGAAATGTGTCAGCTCCGATTACGCCGACCTTATAGCCTTGTTTTGTCAGGAATTTTGCCAGCTTGGATGATATGGTAGTCTTTCCGCTACCTTGGATTCCAAGCATTAGTACCTTGTTTAGCTTGCCAGGTTTGAAGGAAAACTCGTTTTCCTTTCCAAGAAGGCTTGCCAATTCATCATATAGGATTTTTACAATGTGATCTTTTCTCGATAGTCCCGGTGGCGGGGTTTCATTTAGTGAGCGGTGTTTTAGATTTTCTGTTATTTGTAGTACGAGTTTTACATTTACGTCTGCTTGAAGCAGTGCCTTTTGCACGTCACGAGATAATTCATTGATTAATTGCTCATCTATTCCAGAAGAGTTTACGATTTTCTTGATTGCTGCACGAAGGCTAGTTTTTAGGTTATCTAGCATTGTCTTTTATTTTTGCACGCACTATTTCAAACCTTCCTCTGTATCCATCCCAAGATATGGAAGAATCCTGAATTTCAATTGGGTTTGAAAAAAGAGGACAGTTCACTACAAACGTTTCAGCTTCGCCGCCTTCAAAACTTAGATTGAATTTGTATTTTTCAGATAACTGTTCTAGTTTGCCAAGATCGTCTTTTGTTATTTTTTTGCCAAGCCATGATTTGTCAAGACCGTCGGTGGAAACCGAAATGATTATGAATTCAAATCCCGAATCAAGTAGCAATCGCATGTATTGTTTCTGGTTTTTCTGCCAGAGCGGCGACACCACCCGTAGGCCCAAGTCTTTTGCCACGCCTTCGAATTTTGTTTTTTGAAACTCGCTTAGGATTCCACCGTGTACGATTCCTTCAATTTGATACTCTTTTTTTGCAGCAGACAGGGCATCTTTGAGATTTTCAAGTTCGGATTCTGTGTCACTTGATTTTGCAGTAATTGTGATTTGAGGGATTTTCATGGATTTTGCCTGCAGACTGGTAAGTCCGATATTTGGATGATGTAGTAGATGACTATCCTCAGAACTTGCAAGTATTGTCACCAAACACTTGACTGTGTGTCCATGGTTTTGTGCCTCAAATATAGAATAGGTGCTATCTTTTCCCCCAGAGAATAATGCGGCTAGATTCATTTGATATAGATTGGTGTCTCTGTGGTATTAACTAAACAGAGTGGATGCCTCAATACTCATAATCGTCATCAAAAATCAGATGGCTTTTCCACTCATCATCAGCATCCGAATTAAGACTTGATGCGCATTATTTTAGTTATGAACATAATTTGTACTACCACATTATAACGCAAATTCACATCAGATACAACTAAATTATAGATTCTCCCTTATAATTATCATATTTATGGTTGTGAACATGCTTGAGTTTTTTATTCCAAGCGCAGTATGTGTTAATTTAGTTAATCACGATTCAAGTCGTTACTAATCATTACCCCCACCATAACTTTCAGAATGTTCCTTAAAATTAAAACTTGGTTATAATATTGGTTAAGATTAGTTTAAGTCTTACAGAATTTGGATACTGCCAAGTTGTAGGTGGTTCATGAATAATGTATAAACGTCAACAGACTAAGATTTTAGTGCCCCGGGCCTGCATACAGATTCTGAAAAACGCGGCAATCGACGCGGAATCGAGAGGCTTCGAGGCTATCACCTTAGACCATGTAAATGTCGCAACAAAGTGTGCAAGAAAGTACCGGCGGTCCTATCTTCTTAGAAAACTGAACGAGCGCCAACAGACTCTCTATGAATTGTTGAAGTGGAACAAGGTCATGGACTCTGGAAGACTGTTCAACCAATATAGAAAATCAATGAACGAAACCATCACCGACCGCTCATACCGCAATTACATGACAAAAATGGTCGAACTTGGTCTAGTGAGGGAAATTGGGTCTGGACGATGGAAGAAATACGAGGCCGCTTTGTAGAATAAAAATCGATCTAGCATCAAAATATCATAACTGAAATCTAAACTGAATTAAATCGATTCTAAAAACATATATCATATCCCCCCCCAGGGGATGTAATGCAGGCCATAAGGCAGAGATCACATCTGAAACCATAGAAACAGAGACAATAAACTTGTTAAAGAACACAGTATTTTGTCTTAGGAATCTGATGACAAGGGAGCGGTGGATTGAGGTTGCCCGCATTGTTGTAACCGGAGTTATTGCCGTTCTA
>JACRJT010000015.1 GCA_016215465.1 Nitrososphaerota archaeon
CGGTCATCGCTCAGAGAGTGGAGCGCATTCTCACAAGGTATTGATGAGTGTAAAGGAGACGTGCAGGGCAAGAGGAATGAATTTTTATGATTATGCACTGGAATATCTTGGTAGAATGGCTTCAAAAAGCTAGACAGTTACGATAATTGTAGGATTTGTCGCATTTGTGTGGTTTTATGCGGTGTTTCCAGGGCCGCTGATTCCAGGACTCCATCAAGGGTATTACGTCATTTTTGTAATCGCTGCCATAGTATGCATGATACCGCTTTGCCTGATGATGTTTTTTTGGTCAAGGCATCCGCCTGCATCAGATGTCTGACTACAGTAAAGAAACGATTTCCTTTGTGAATTCTTTTGTTGTCTTGTCTCCGCCAATGTCGCGTGTCTTTGCCCCGCTTTTGACAACATCGAATACGGCGCGCTCTAGCTTTTGTGCAACCTCAAGGCATTTTTTGTCATTGTGTTTTGTCCCAAGCCATTCAAGCATCATCTTTGCAGACAAGATAAACGATGAAGGGTTTGCGATTCCTTTTCCTGCAATGTCAAATGCTGCACCATGTACGGGTTCAAAGAGTGCAAAATTATCCCCAATGTTTGCCGCAGGTGCCATGCCAAGACCCCCAACTACCTCTGCAGACTCATCAGACAAGATATCACCAAACAAGTTTGTCGTAACTATGACATCAAACGATTCAGGTTTTCTAATCAAATTCATCGCACATGCATCAACATACATTTGATCAAACTGAATATCAGGATATTCCTTTGCAACACCTGTGCACATTTTTGAAAATAATCCGTCGGTTTTGCGCATTACGTTTGATTTATGGACGCATGTCACCTTTTTCTTTTGGTTTCTTTGTCTTGCCGTCTCAAAGGCATATTTTGCAATCTTTTTTGATGCTGCTTCTGAAATTATTCTAAAGGCAACTGCCACTCCATCCATTTCAAATTCTTGCCCGGTGTAAAGATCTTCTGTATTTTCACGCACTATCACCAAGTCAATGTTATCCTTTAGTGCGGGCATGTGCGGATATGACTTTGCAGGTCGGATGTTTGCATAAAGATCAAGCATTCTTCGCAATACTACGATGACATCTGCCGCACTCTCACCTACTGGTGCTTTCATACATGCGTCTGATTTTTTGATTGAGTTCAATGTCTCGTTAGGAAGAGCTTTGCCAAACTTTTCAAGCGCTGCATCACCTGCGTACAATTTCTCAATGTTGAATTTTACTCCAAGATTATCATTGATTCTTTCTAGTATTGTGATTGCGGACTCGGATAGTTCAGGCCCGATACCGTCACCAGTGATTAATGAAATGTTGTACATTTTAGAAAGCAGCTAACTGCCAATCTTTTTTTGTTTTAGTGTTTTCTTTAACATTATTCGATTAATTCCATCAATCATTGCCTGAACGCTCGTTGTGACAATATCTTCACCAATTGACTTTGCAGAAGACATGTTGCCAAATGCATCTTCTACTTTGATTGTTACTTCGCACAATGCTGCAGACCCACCAGAAATTGAGTCAAGCTTGTACTCTTTTACTCTAACTTTGGCAATCTCCCCTGTGATCTTTTGGATTGCATTTAGTGCTGCATCGACTGGGCCCACCCCATAATCAGTTCCAACATAGTCAGTGCCATCGATGTTTAGCTTTACAAATGCGTATGGCATTGTTCCAATTCCGGTAGATACAGAAAAACCAGTTAGTTGCACAATTCGCTTTATTGCGTGTTCTCCAAGAATTTCGTTTGCAATCGAAAGTAATTCTACATCTGTAATGTGTTTTCCTTGATCACCGATTCCTTTTACCTTGTCTAGGATCAATCGGAGCTGGCCCTCGCTTGGCTTTACGCCGTATTCCTCAAGCATTGCAGAAATTCCGTGGATTCCTGCGTGTTTTCCAACCTGCATCCATCTAGTGCGGCCTACAAGTTCTGGGCTGATTGGCTCGTATGTGAGAGGGTTGCTCAATATTCCATGGGTGTGAATTCCAGATTCGTGGCCAAATGCATTTTCTCCAACAATTGCCTTGTTTGGCTGCACTGTAATTCCAACTAGGTTTGAGACATACCGTGATGTCTCATACAATAGTTTGGTCTTAATTCCAGTTTCCCATTTTTGTTCAAACGGCAAGCATTGCAACGCCATTACAAATTCCTCAAGTGATGCATTTCCTGCCCGCTCACCTATCCCGTTAATCGTAACATGTGCACACTGTGCGCCTGCGTGGATTCCAGAAATCGCGTTTGCCACTGCCAATCCAAAGTCGTTGTGACAGTGAACGCTCACCGGTAATTTGGATGCGGCAATAGCGTCCTTTGTTATTTGCGCCATGTATTGCGGTGTAGAGTATCCAACGGTATCTGGAATATCTACTCTGTCAGCTCCTGCCTTTGCCACTTCGGAAAATACGCGCTTTAGGAATTCGCGGTCTGATCTTGTCGCATCTTCTGCTGAAAACTCTACCTGTAATCCGTGCGCCTTTCCATATTCTACTGCCTCAATTGCTTTTGCAAGTGCCTCGTCTCTAGTCATCTTTAGCTTGTACTGTAAGTGAATGTCAGATGTTGCAATGAAGGTATGGATGTAGTTTAGTCCGCAGTCTATTGCTGCATCAATGTCTTTTTTGCTTGTTCTGGCAAGGCCACAAATTTCTGCAGAAAGGTTTGCCTTTGTTATTAGCTTAATTGCTTGCTGTTCTCCATCAGATATGATTGGAAATCCTGCTTCAATCGCATCTACGCCAAGATCATCAAGTTTTTTTGCAATCGAAAGTTTTTTTTCTGGTGATAGTGCAACGCCAGGCGTTTGTTCTCCATCCCGTAATGTGGTATCAAAAATTCTAACCCTCAATCTCCGCCCCTCTGTAATGCTGCAACTCCAGTTTTCGCCATGTCCAAAATCTCGTATTTGGATAGTAATTCCTGAAGGTTGTCTATTTGATCAGGTGTGGCAGTTAGCTCAAGCATGATGGAGTCCTTTCTTGCATCGTGAATTTTTGCCCCAAATGAATTTGCGATATTGTTTATTTCCATGGTATCTGACGCCTTTGATACTTTAACTCTAAATAAGACCAATTCTCTATATACGGTTTTTTTGTCATCTAGGCGCTTTACCTCTATTGTATCAATCATTTTGTCAAGCTGCTTTACAATTTGTTCAATTTGCTTTTCATCGCCTATTGTAGTGATAGTCATCTTGGAGAACTCTGGGTTTTGCGTAGTTCCAACTGAGATGCTATCTATGTTAAAGTTCCTTGACCTAAAAAGATGAGTCACCTTAAAGAGAATACCAGGTTTGTTTTCGACAAGTATTGAAAGTATTGCCCACATTTCAAATCACTATGATGGTAATATCATGTCCTTAAGCGAGGTACCAGGTGCAACAAATGGAAGTACGTTTTCTTCTGGGTCAATTGGAATATCAATTACGGTTGCGACGTCGCTCTTTAGTCCTGCTTTGATTGCGTTGCCCAATTCATCAAGATTTCCTACTCTTATTCCCTGTGCCCCGTATGATTCTGCTAGCTTGACATAGTCAGGACAGTGTTTTTGATCAACGCCAATCATCCTCCTGTCATAGAATGTTCTCTGCCACTGAGCAACCATTCCCAAAGTGTAGTTGTTTACTAGGAATACGATTACAGGTAAATTATCAAGAACGGATGTTGCCAACGAGTTTTCAGTCATATTGAAGCTTCCATCGCCTGCAATATCCACTACTGGCAAGTCAGGCCTTGCAGTTTTTGCGCCAATCGCTGCTGGGAATCCCCAGCCCATTGTTCCAAGGCCAGTTGAGCTAAAGAACGTGCCAGGGTGTATCACATCATAGAATAATGATGCCCACATTTGGTGTTGCCCTACTTCGGTTGTAACAATTGATTGGTGTGGTAATACCTCGCGCAATTTTCTCAAGATTCTTGCTGCAGTAAGCTCGCCGGGATGTAGCTTCAAGTTTTGTCTCCAGTATTCTTTTACTTCAGTTACGTGTTCAAACCACGCATTGTGTTCTGACTTTTTAGTTGCCTTTTGAAGTAACAATCTGACAAATATTCTCAACGATGCCTTGACATCACCCAGTATGGCAACGCTCGTAGTTTGGTTTTTGCCTATTTCTGCAGGGTCCACATCAAGGTGAATAATCTTTAGGTGTTTTTCAAATTCGTCAAACGTTCCAACTGATCTGTCAGAAAATCTGGTACCTATTGCAAGGACGCAGTCTGCTTCGGCCATTATTTTATTTGCCTCTGCATGACCGTGCATGCCTATTGGACCGACAGATAATGGATGAGTTTCTGGAAATGCCCCTTTTCCTTTGAATGTGGTGACAACTGGGATCATTAGCATCTCTGCAAGAGACTGCAATTCTGCAAATGCTGACGAAATTATCACTCCCCCGCCTGCCAAAATAACAGGCTTGCTTGATGATAACAACAAGGTAATTGCTTTTTCTATTGCAGTAACATCTGGATCAGTCCATGGGTGATATCCACGTATTTTGATCTCCTCTGGAAATTCCATCGGCGCCTCATTTTGTTGTACGTCTTTTGGAATGTCAATTAACACTGCACCTGGACGTCCAGTCTCTGCAATGTAAAACCCTTTTTTGATAACAGTTGGGATTTCAGATGCATGTCTTGGTTGAAAAGAATATTTCACCACAGGGTTTGCAATTCCGATAATGTCGCTTTCTTGGAATGCATCGCGCCCAATCATGCTGACTGGCACCTGACCAGTAATTGCGACCATTGGTGAGGAGTCTGCCTGTGCGGTTGCAAGTCCAGTTATGATGTTAGTTGCCCCAGGTCCTGAAGTTGCAAAGCATACCCCTGGCTTTCGGCTAACCCTGCCAAACCCATCTGCCATATGTGCAGCTGATTGTTCGTGTCTGACAAGGATGTGACGGATATTACTTTTGTACAACTCGTCGTACATCGGTAGGTTTGCACCTCCCGGTAGGCCGAAGACTTCCTTAACGCCTTCTTTTTCCAATGCTTTCATTAATGCGCGAGCGCCAGAGATTGTTTCCATAAATTATTCACCTGAAAAATTCGCTGTAGTATAAATTTACAGCACCAGCTCGACTAGCAGCAGAACGGTAGGGGTAGTCGAACTGTAAATTGTCATATTCAGTGATTAAGACTGATTTTAGTATTATAAACATTACCCTAATAGTTATGCAAAAACTGCAGTTGACTTTTCGGTTTAGAATATCCTCACAGGCATAATGCTTAAACTCTGTCTGCCCCCAAGCAAAAGCAATTTTGTCAGACAGGGAAGAAATCATCAAAATAATTGAGGCTTTTTTTGAAGTCGGAAAAACAAAAAACTTGACGCCGTTAAGGGAGATTCAGCTTGACGACAATAGTTTTTCCAGCTTTAGCGATGTCCCACCGTACGATCTTAAGGATTTTAAGACTACCATATCACTAGAGGAGCTACGATTTATCAGCATATCAGATTATGACCACCAGATAAGAAATCCAAAGATAAGCGTCTTTGGAGATGTCGCAGTAGTCGCGTTTGAGCTAACACAGAAAGGAATGCTCATAGACAACAAGGCATACACTGGGGAACACATCTTAATTGAAGGTAGAGCCACATTTGTCCTTGTAAAAAAGCCGACGTGGAAGATAGTTCACATTCATCTTTCCAGAGTCCCGTAATTAGAAACAGAAAGTAAGATTTGTAAAAACTATTGTGTTTTTGTCGCAGCCGGTGTTGGTTGTTTTTTTGGTTCTGATTTCTGCGGTTTTGGTTTAGACTGTTGTTGAGGTTTTGGTTGTTGCTGTTTTTGCGGAGGTCGTGGTTGGTTTTGCTGGGGTTTTGGTTGATTTTGTTGTGGTTTGGTTTGCTGGGGTTTTGGTTGATTTTGTTGTGGTTTGGTTTGCTGTGGCTTTGATTGTTGAGGACGTTGCTGGTTTTGCTGTTGTTTTTGTTGAGGACGTTGCTGGTTTTGTTGCATCTTTCCTGGGAAATTCTGTGAAGGATTGTTTCTTACAGGATACTCCTTGCAGAGTTTTTGGAATAATTCGTATGCTTGGTTGAGATTGTAGTTAGAGTGAACTATTGCACGCACTGCACGAATCATTGGGATTGGATACTGGGATTGCCAAATGTTTCTGCCCATGTCAACTCCTGCTGCGCCTGCCTTGATTCCATTGTATGTTAATGCCAGTGCATCACGCTCTGGAATCTTTGGTCCACCTGCAATTATTACAGGCACAGGACAGCTGTTTACAACTTTTTCAAAGTTATTACAATAGTACGTCTTTACTATGTGTGCACCAAATTCGGCTGCAATTCTACACGATAGTGAAAGGTATCTTGCGTCTCTTTTTTCAAGTTCTTTTCCTACGGCAGTAACTGCTAAAACAGGAAGCCCGTATTCTTCTGCCTCATTTACAAGGTTCCCAAGACTGACTAAAGAGTTGTGCTCGTACTTTGCACCTACAAAGATTGACATTGCAAGTGCACTTGCGTTAATTCTAACTGCATCTTTTACGCTTGTTGTGATTTTTTCGTTTGAAAGATCCTCCCCAATTATGCTAGAGCCGCCGGAAACGCGTAGCACTATCGGAACTGGAAAGTTTGGATCAACAGATGTTCTAACAATTCCCCTTGTTACCATCAACGAATCGCAGTACTTTAGTAAAGGACTAATTGTTCGCTTCGGAACTTCAAGCTTTTCTGTCGGTCCTAAAAAATAACCATGATCTATGGCAAGCATTACGCCCCTGTTATTGGTTGGCTTGATTATGCTTGCAATTCTGTTTTTTAAACCCCAATCCATTTCTATTCACTCTCAAAAATTTTGAACCCTTCTTAATCTTTTCTAGCCGTTAATGATTATCTTCATGGCATTTTCGCCAGTGTGAGCGTGCTCAAAGGCCTTTTGAGATTCAGACAGTGTGTATCTGTGGGTGATTAGTTTTTTTACATCCACCTTGCCAGATGCGATTAGATCAAGTGATTGTTTTGTATCATGATCGGATGCAGCATAGCTTGGAATCAATGTTAATTCTTTAGAATAGATCACGCTCATGTCCATATCCATCGTAGCGCCCTTTGATGGAACCCCAAAGAGAACAATTGTACCTCCTTTTCTTGTACAGGATATGGCATCAGATACGGCGCGCAGGCTTCCTGTTGCCACAATCGAAACATCGACTCCTTGGTTTTGCGTATCAGACAGGAGTTGTGGAATGGAGTTTTGGTTTCCCGATGTCAGCGTGGTCACATCAAAGGTTTTTGCAAAATTTAGCCTAAAATCATTTACATCGAAGCAGAACACCTTGCCAAACTCATTTGCCTTTGCAAGCATCATGTGCATGATGCCAGTAGGTCCAGTTCCAAAGATTGCCGCAGTGTCACCTTTTTTGAATTGAAATTTGTTCCATGCCCTAACACAGCATGCCAGTGGTTCTATCATTGCAGCCTCATCAAACGACAAGGCATCTGGAATTTTCAAGATGCCTCCATGCTTTACGTTCCATTCAGGAACCACGTATTCTTCAGATAATCCGCATGGAGAGAGATTTGTCTCATAGTATTTTGCACACATTGTCTCATTTCCATGTGTGCAAAAATGACAAGAATAACAAGGTACATGGTGGTGAGTAAAAACACGGTCTCCTTTTTTGAATTCTTTAACATCAGATCCCACATCCAGTATTATTCCGGCAGGTTCGTGTCCAAGGCGCATTGAAGGTTGTCCATATTTTCCAAACACTTTTTCAACGTCAGAGCCACATATTCCGCAAGATTTCATTTTGATCAAAACATCTCCTGATCCAAGTGCGGGGTTTTGCACATCGTCAACTTCGACTTTGGACGGGGCTCTGACAAATGCCGCTTTCATTGTGTTTTTTACAAGATTTTTGGGTATATTTACATTCACGAATTTGAAAAATTTGTGGAGAATTTTCAAACATTCCGTTCGATTCGAACATAAAATCAATTATTACAAAAATCAAACTCACAGTAGTAATGTCACGATGGGACGAACCAGATAGGTTTGACGATGAAGAAGAATCAAGACTATTGAAAAAATTCTACAATTATGTGGAGATCGAAAAAAAGGAAACCGAGCGGAGAAAATTCCTCGAAGTGTCCGATAAAAAACGCCCAAGTGTTTGGGGAAACAGGTTTGTACTATCTGCAATAATTCAGGGCGCAGTCATTACAGGACTCACTGTCGCGTTGATCCTAATTCAGGCAATATTTGCAGACGTAAGCCTAATTGAATTCTTGTCGCTATCCCTTGATGGTCCGGCCAAGTGGTTCTTTTTTGGTTATTTCATGTACATAACGCTAGTTGTTGCAATTGCGATTACTGCGATATTTTACAATCATCTTGAGACAAATTTGAATCGTCAGGTGCGCGGAAATAAAAAACAACTTGCGTGGGTGCAGATTATAGGAATGAATGTCGGAGGGGCAGCAACGACAATACTCATGATGCTTGCAGGATTAATCGGAGCAGGGTTTGTTGACTTTGCCATTGGAAACGAAACTACAAGCTCTGAAATTATGAGTACAGTAGAAATTCCAATAACGGGATTTGCGCTTGTCTTTGCAGGCGGCATAATTGCAGGAGGCATTGCGTATATTGGCACGTATATGCAGGGACCAAAGACAAGCAAACTATCTTTTGCAGACGACAGAAAATACGACAGGCTCTAGACTCCAAGAATGGTCTTGAGCATTTTTCTGTAATCTACTTCCTTCTTAGCGCTGCCAGCAGCAGGTAATGAGAATACGAGTGGTTTTGATTTTGTTGCACGTAGCTTTGTCAGATCAGTATTGATTGGTGCAGAGATATCATCACTTATCAGAACTAGACCCACATCGGGATCATCAGCTAGTTTTTTGATTTCTGAAAATGCAGTAGACGGGTTATCCACGACAATTCCCTGCACTCCAGCTAATTGAAAACTTGTAACAAAAATTCTGCTACCAATAGTTACAATCTTCACAGTTAGCAGTCTTTTTAATACCAATTTAACTTTTTTTGAGCCCAAATTGTAGGAAACCTTGATTTACCTTTACAATTCAGAACATACATGTCAGAAATAGATACAACAAAAGACATTTACCTTTTTACGCATGGAAGAATGGATTTGCAAACCAAGTCAGTAGAAGCACTTGTAGCAAAAGGATTCTCAAAGGACAAGATACTTTCTGCACTACCAAACAAAGTAGGTAATGTAGGTGATTACATGGCAATGCTTTGGATGCCGCCAAATCCGGATCACATTAAAATTCAAAAGATTACCAAAGTCGAACCGGTAGAACCAGTAGGTATGATTGGATTGTGGAAAGGAGTCTCAAAAGACGACATATCTACAATCCCACTTTAATCCCCCATTTTGAAAATAACAACTCGATTTTGTCACTTAACATTGTGAAACAAAGGTTATAAGTAAAAAGACGCGATTTTGAAATGATGACAATAAAACTCGTATGCGCCGAATACGGTTTTGAATGTGGATTCGTTTTAGAAGGCAAAAAAAGCCTCTCTTTGATCCAAAAGCTGCGCGACCATATGGAAAGCGAGCATGGTATCGAGTATTCAGTTGATGCGGTAATTCAGATGATAGTAAACAGGGGTCACTCACGAGACTCTATCAGAAATGAATAACTATAATTCAGATATCAGTCCAGATAGAAAATCAGAGTATTCATCATCAGAAAACCTTACAATTTCAATATTGTTTTCGTTTTGAGCTAGTTTTGCAGAATCTAGATGATAACAATGTTTCTTTCCTTTTAATTTCCCAAAATAGTATCCCTCACATGAGCAAAAGTCAAACTCTGGAGAAATCCAATGTTCTTTTCCCATTCCAACCACGGTCCAGATTTGCCTTCGGCTAGGCTCAAACAGATGCAGTTTTACTCGTTTTTCTGAAACAATTACATCAGTTTTATTTTCTGTTTTCTCCACAAGAATTTAATCTCAAGTGAGTCGTATATTTTTGGTGGTACTAACTAAGATAGTTCCTTCCCAGCCAGCCATGATACTCGAAGGTCAAAAGCGTCATCTGATTGCAACTGACTTACACATCGGATTTGAAAGCAATCTGACATCAAATCAGATTTTTGTTGGAAAAAACACCAGCATCAATGAATCCATTGAGCAATTATCATCAATGATTGATTCTGAGAATCCAGACGATTTGATTTTACTAGGCGATGTAAAGTCAAGCATAAAGACAATCTCAAGGAGCGAGTGGGACGAGGTTCCGCTGTTTTTAAAAAAGATGCAAGAAAAAACAAACGTCATACTGATTCCTGGAAATCATGACTCTAACATACAAAAACTTGCACCAGACGGAATAACTCTGATTAGTTCGATAGGTCTTGTAATCGAAAACGTCTTACTCACACACGGGCATACAATGCCGACAGAGAATTTCTCTCATGTAGATAAGATAATCATGGGACACGTCCATCCCGTGTTTTTTGAAGAAGATTCAGTGTTAAACGGACAACGAGTGTGGGTTTCATTAAAGGCAGAAAAAGAAAAGCTATTTCCGTCAACTTCGGGAGAAATAGAAATAACAATAGTTCCATCATTTAACAGGTATTTTTATGCGACAAAAAAGAAGACATACAAAAAATCAATCTCCCCAATTTTAGAAAGAATTAAGGATTTTTCTTCTGCAAAAATCGCCACGCTAGACGGCACAATAATTGGTGATGAGTCACTTTTGTCTCAAGTAATTTAGAATGGATCGTACGGCTCTAGTGCTCTTTTGGTAGTTTCGTTGGTGTGAAGCCACTCTAGTGTTTTGACAAAGGATTCTGCAAGTTCAGTCGTGGTAAGAACCGGAATTCCAAGTTCAGTTGCCTTTCTGCGAATTTGGAATTCATCGTAAAGCATGCCCACGTATTTTTCCAGAGTTGACGTAGACGGAATATTGATTATAAAGTTGATTTTACGCTCATAAAGCAAATCGGAGATGTTTGGTTTTCGGTGTGGTTCGCTAATTTTATAGACAATCTCAACATCTTGAATATTTTTTTCAGACAAAAACTCTGCAGTGTGCTCTGTTGCAAGTATTTTAAATCCAAGATGTTTTAGAATTGCCATTGTTTGTAGCATTTTTTCCTTGTTTTCGGCACCACCAATTGTAATTAGTGCAGTTCCTTGTTTTGGCAAATTATATCCAACGGAAATCAATCCCTTTGCCAGCGCATCGTAAAAGCTATCGCCAAAGCATGCCGCCTCACCAGTAGACTGCATCTCTACTCCCAATACAATGTCGGCACCATCAAGCTGCATAAATGAAAACTGTGGCACTTTGATTCCATGGATTAGTGTTTTCTTCCATTTGTCTGAAGGAATGTTTGGTAGTGGTTTTCCCAGCACTGCGCGTGCCGCAAGGCTGATAAGATTTGTCTTTATCAACTTAGAGACAAACGGCATTGAACGGGATGCTCGAATGTTTAGCTCAATTACGTAAACTTGATCATTATGAATTAAGAATTGTAAATTGAACGGACCTTTGATGTTAAATGATTTTGCAATCTTGTTAGAATAATCAGTTATGGTCTCGACTTGTTTGTTGTTAAGACGCCATGGCGGGATGACCATCATTGCGTCACCGGAATGAACACCTGCAGCGTCAATGTGCTCCACAATTGCACCAATTATGACGGTCTTTCCATCGGAAACACCATCCACATCAACTTCAAGCGAGTTTAGCATGAATTTTGTAATTACCACCGGATGATCAGGTGAAAGAGTAGTTGCCTCGCCGACATACTTTGCAAGCTCTTCTTGCGACCACACCACCTTCATTGCGGCACCGCTTAACACGTAAGAAGGCCTTACCAAAACAGGGTACCCGACCTTTATTGCAAAGGATTTTGCCTCAGAAAAGCTTGAAAACGCCTGCCAGTGAGGCTGCTTTATGTGTAATTTGTCAAGGATTTTGCTAAATTTAGAGCGGTCTTCGGCCATGTCAACATCTTCTGCAGACGTACCCAAGAGATGAATTCCTGCCTTTGCAAGTTGTGGTGTGAGGTTGTTTGCAGTTTGGCCTCCAACTGATGTCACCATGCCCTTTGAGTTTTCAAAATCCGCAATGTCTAAAATTCTCTCAAGTGTCAGCTCTTCAAAGTACAACCTACTGCAAATATCATAGTCTGTTGAAACAGTTTCAGGATTACAGTTCACAACAATTACATTTTGTTCACCATTTTCTTGCAAGCCCCAAACCATGTTGACGGTTCCCCAGTCAAACTCCACACTGCTTCCAATTCGATATGGTCCTGCACCCAATACAACTACTCCCCTCTGATCAGAACTAATTTGGATGTCGTTTTCAGTCCCCCCGTACGTTATGTAAAGATAGTTTGTCTTTGACGGCCATTCTGCTGCAAGTGTATCAATTTGTTTTACAATTGGAACAACTCCAAGTTCTTTTCGGAGTTTTCTTACTTCGAATTCATTTTTGTTTATAGCGCGTCCTATTTGCTTATCAGAGAATCCAAAGTGCTTTGCTTGTAGCATAAGATCAGAATTCATGGGTTTTTCTTTTGTCTGCTGTTCTACGTCAATGATGTTTCTTATTTTTTCAATAAACCACGGATCAATGGAAGATAGTTTTTGGATTTTTTCAACTGACAGTCCTTTCTTTAGAGCGGCTGCGACATAGTACAGTATGTGATCATTTGGATTCAAAAGATGATTTTCAATGTCTTCCACATCATATGACTTTCCATTGTCGCGGTTGAGGACTAATCCATCGTTGCCGATATCAAGCATCCTGATTGATTTTTGTAGTGATTCCTCAAACGTCCTGCCAATTGCCATTACCTCGCCAACTGAATTCATGGTAGGGCCAAGCTTGCGGTTTGCAAGCTCAAATTTGGCAAAATCCCATCGCGGATGCTTGCACACTACATAGTCCAAAGAAGGCTCAAAGCACGCAGTCGTCGTTTTTGTGATATGATTTACAAGTTCTGGTAGTGAGTGCCCAAGACCTATTTTTGCAGACATGTATGCAAGTGGATAGCCAGTTGCCTTGCTTGCAAGGGCAGATGATCTTGAGAGCCTTGGGTTGATTTCGATTGCAACATATCTATCAGAGGTTGGCTCTAGTGCAAATTGGATATTGCATTCGCCCACAATCCCGACATGTTTTGTTGCACGTAGTCCTGCAGAGCGCAGCATGTGGTATTCCCGGTTGTCAATTGTTTGGGACGGTGCAACAACAATGTTATCGCCAGTATGCACCCTCATCGAGAGAACATTCTCCATGTTACATACGATGACATTGTTTCCCTCATAGTCTTGCATTACTTCGTATTCGATTTGCTTCCAGTGCCCAATGTATTCTTCAATGAGCACTTGCCTTACAAGACTTGCATTTAGTCCGCGTTCAACAATTTCATGTAATTCATATTCATTGTAGGCCACACCCCCGCCCTTGCCTCCAAGGGTGTATGCAACTCTAATTATCACTGGATAGCCAAGTTCCTCTGCAGCATTTTTTGCATCGTCAAATGTATTGACAGTTTTACTTTTGAGTACTGGAACCCCGCACTCTTTCATGGAATCCTTGAATAGCTGCCTGTCCTCTGTTTTTTGTATTCCAGGAATTTGTGTTCCAAGTACCTTGACTCCGTATTTTGTCAAGACGCCTTGCTCGCCAAGATTTACACCGCAGTTAAGTGCAGTCTGGCCACCATATCCTAGCATTATACCATCTGGTCGCTCTGATTCAATTATTGATGAGACATACTCGGGAGTAACAGGTAGCAAATACACTTTATCGGCAAAACGAGTATCTGTCTGAATTGTAGCTATATTTGGATTAATCAGTACGCTTTTCAGATTGTCTTCTCGTATGGCCTTGAGGCATTGACTGCCGGAGTAGTCGAATTAGCGGTCGTTTTTGCGACTTTCGCCTGCTTCTCCGATCTTTATTGCCCCGCTACCAAGAACTAGAATTTTTTTCAGGTTCTCATTTCGTATTAGAATCTCCCCCCTTGATCAAACTTTTCAGCTCTTCAAAGACGTATTTACAGTCATATGGTCCAGGCGATGCTTCCGGATGAAACTGGACTGCGATGACTTTTTTTTGTTTGTGCTTTATGCCTTCAACTGTATTATCGTCTGTATTTGTAAACCATAATTCAAAATCAGTTTTTCCCAACGAATCAGGATCAATTCCATAACCGTGATTTTGGCTTGTGACGTAGACTTGGTTATTTTGTAAATTAAGACATGACTTGTTTTGCCCCCGATGACCATATTTTAGCTTGTAAGTTTCTGCGCCGCCTGCAAGTCCGATTATTTGTGCGCCAAGACAAATGCCAAGCGTTGGAATGTTTTTCTCAATTAGCTGTTTTGCAGTTTGAATTGTTTGAGGACATTTTTCAGGATCACCTGGACCATTGCTTAACACCACACCTTTTGGATTATACGATAAGACTTTTTCAATAGTTGCATTCCAAGGTAGCTTTACCACCTTGTATCCCAGGTCTCGAATGTTTCTTATGATTGCATTTTTCACTCCAGTGTCAATTACAACAATAGAGTCGCTTTCCTGTCCATAGGTTTGAGCTTCTTTTGTTGAAACTTGGTCCATGAATTCCTCTGACGAGTATGATTTTGTTTCTGCAAGTTGTTTTTTGATAGACGCAACATCGATTTCAGAGTCAGACACCACGAGTGCTGCCATCATGACGCCGCCCATCCTAAGTTTTTTTGTCAGTTCCCTGGTGTCAATTCCAGAAATTCCAGGTATCTTTTCATTGTATAGCCATTCATCTAAAGTCATGGAAAGATTCCAGTGGCTTGCGACTTCAGATAACTCATGAACCACTAGCCCTCGTGCCTGAATTTTATCAGATTCAAAGAATTGCGATATCCCTGATTTGTCAATTAGTGAGGGGTCTGGAACGCCATAATTGCCAATTAACGGATAAGTCAGGGTCAGGATTTGGCCTGCATATGACGGATCAGTCAAAGTCTCAGTGTATCCCACCATTCCAGTGTTGAATACCAGCTCGCCAAAAACAGTCTTTTGGTACCCAAAGCCCTTGCCATCAAGGACCGTACCGTCAGATAAAATCAGTTTTCCGTATTTGTTTGCAAACTGGGCTTTTTTTATCGAAATTGTGACCCTCAAAAAGTGGATTTCTAAGCTGATTTAAGTTTTATGAGTTATGATCGCAGACAAAAAGTCAGAGTGCTCTGAACTGCTCGCTCCACTTGTAGTAAGCTCGGATCATATCCATCGAAACGCTTGGCTTTCTTCTTCCCATCATTTCCTTAAAGTCATTAGTTGTCAGATCGCGTGGCTGTGGGGGGGTTTCACCTGCAACTGGCTCATGATAGTCAGGTGCGCTAAACAACTCGTTTACAATCATCAATTGTGCAGACTGACAGATGTCTTTAATGTCACTTGCGCTGTATCCGTCAAATATTTTTGCAAGATCAGTTGACTTGACCTTGTCGTCTTTTTTGAGTGGATGAGTGTAAAGATCAAATAATTTCTCTCTTGCCTCAAGGGTTGGGAGTGGCACATAGACTCTTTTTTGGAATCTTCTTAGGAATGGCCAGTCAAGGCTCCATGGCTTGTTTGTCGCACCAATCACATACAGCTGAATGTCCTTTCCTTTGCCGTTGATTCCATCCATTTCGGTTAGGAATTGGTTCTTTGTTCTTACCTCGCCTCCAACCTCGCTGTTCCTATTTCCCAAAAGGGAGTCGATTTCATCTATGAATAATATTACTGGTTTGTGCTCGCGCTCAGCGTATCCTCGTGCCATCTTGAATACCTTGGAGACGTTTTTTTCTGCCTCGCCAAGCCACTTGCTCATCATTGACGCGGCATCGACTACTATGAAATAGCCGTCAATTTCATTGGCAGTTGCTGCTGCAAGTACTGTTTTACCACATCCAGGTGGACCATAAAGTAGAATTCCACGAGGCCATCCAAGTGGGAACAGGTCAGATCTTTGTGTAGGATATACGATTGATTCACGTAGTGCGCTTTTTGCGTCATCGAGACCGACTACTTCTTTCCAGCTAACATCTGGCTTTTCTTTCATTATTAGGTCATCAAAATCATCTTCGTCCTTTTTCTTCTCAAGTGACGCTTTTTGTTCTGCAGGAGTTGCATTTGGATCAACTGCTGGTTCTATATCCACACCACGTGTCATTTGCAATGCCTTTATTCGGTTCTCATAAGCGCGGCATCTTTCAGTGTAAACCTTGTTTAGTTTGTTATCGGGATACAAATGGATTAACTTTACAAGAGAATCGATTGCTTTTTGGTAGCTTGCAATTGCCATTCCCCTTGCGCCCTGGGAATCAAGCTTTATTGCGTCAGAGGCATACTTGCTTGCATTATTTTCTAATTCTTGCGGGGCTAGACTCATCTCAAATCACCTGTTCGTACTGGACTGGAGAATTTTGTTGGTATGCTTGTGTGTAAACAGGTGTAGCAGATTTTGTTAAATTTATTCTACCTTCTTTTGAGTGAGTCTCGGGTTTTACCTTATCGTCAAAAAACAGACTTGATGAGACATCGCCTTGCGCGGTTTTTATTTCAGAGACTGAGGATTGAGCGGAAATTATCAGTTCTTGGATTTGATCATTTATTTCCCCAAGTGAAAAAGTCGAATTTCTAATCAGGTCTGTAAACTCTTTCAAAATAGCATATGCATCATGTTTGTGGTGGTATTTTATGAGCACTTGCTCTGCTAGCCCAAGTATCATGTCCAAGTCTTCTAGTTCCTCGCGAGACATCTTTGCTATTTTTTGCTCGTATTTTGGGTTTGATTCTAGGATTTTCTTTTTAACTAGCGCAGATATGCCCCTTACCTTTTCTATATCCCGGTCTAAACTGCTTGATTCAAAGGACTTCATAAGTATCACAGGCTTGCTAGAAATTTAGATTAGGGTACTGCTTGCGAATTTTAGATTCGGCTATCAAATTTACTTCATCTAGGATTTGTTTGGATTCGAGGTTTGTTTGCTTAAAGTCAAATTTGGCCTCAATCAAACTCCCAGAATCCATAACAATGCTGCCCAAAATCCCGGAAAGCTCAATGAAATCCTGACTAATCTGAGGCGATGTAAGATAGATGTTAGAATTAACAGTTCTTAGAATAGATATCATAGGAGATACGATTTCTGTAATGTTGCTAATTTGGGATATGGATTCGAGTTTTTTTTGAATCATTTTGATTGCAGTAATTGCAGACGTCAGAGTTCCTTCATATTCTACTTGTTTATTGAACTCATAGTTTTCTGCAAGCGCACCTTCGTTTTGGAGATAGAATTTCAGGTTGGATTTTCTTGCCAGCACCCACTGCTTTTGCAATTTATCAAATATGCTCTGTGTCAGATACGCAGAATATTCCAGTCTTGGCTTTATTGTAAGGGCATATGGGTTTGGAAGAACCCGAACCATATCATTTACAAATACTGAACTTGCAACCATGTCTCGATCATCAACCCAGATTTGTGTTTATTAGAACGGTGTCACAAATTTTGGTTTAACCGCAGTTACAGTAGGCAAGAGGTACAATCTAGAGTTTTTTTTCTAACATTTGTTCAATGAATTTGACAATGGATCTTACCTAATAATACTAGAACACCAGTCATGGTAAAAGAACATGAGCTAACCATAAGTTTGGAGGAGTTCGGCCTCTCAAAATACGAGGCTCGCGCCTATGTAACAATAGTCACAAAGGGGACAATTTCTGCAAGCGAAGTTGCCTATTATTCTGAACTTCCAAGGACCAAGGTTTATCCAGTTTTGTTAAAGCTTCAACAGAAAAAACTCGCAATTTTATCAAAAAGTAAACCAGTAATGTGCACGGCCATTGCACCAGAGGACGCATTTGATGAGATAGTACACGAACAGATAAACAAAGTAGATGCCATGAATACGCTTGTTTCCAATTTAAAGAAAATTAGCGAGGAAAGCAAGAAGGCTCGTGGCGCCGAAGAAAAAAGATACTTTCATCTCCATCCAAATTATGTTGTAAAACAATTACGCACCATGATTGACGGTGCAAAATCATCAATTCATGTAATGGCAGACTCGTGGGGACTGAGCATTCTGGCAGAATGTAAGGAGGAACTACTTTCAGTGTTAAGAAGGAACCTAGATGTCAAATTAATTGTGCCATCGCAGGTAATTGGAGGAGAGTCATTTAGGGCAATTCCAGACGGGGTAAAAATCAAGTCTTCAGAGATTATTCAGAATTGTTTCATCTTTGACGACACGGAGATTCTCTTAATTGACAGCACAAATGGAAAGGGTGCAATATTTACTGCAGCTGACATTCTAGGTGGAAATCAGACCAAGGTCTTTGCTCAAATTTGGAAGACTGCATTCAAAATAGACAACCTTTCAGAGATGACAAAGAGCCAGGCACTTGAGGTCTACAAGATAATCAGTGTGATAAATGAAAACGGCCTTGGCTTTGTTCTCAATTCCATTATGAATTCAAAGAACAAGCTTGTAGATTTTGTGAAATTTTTGGACAAAAACGGCATATCGCTAAAGGACAGACCATTAGAGGAAATTTTAGACATTGTAAACTCGACACTAGAGATTACATGTGCAGGCAAGATTCAGTATGATTCAAAGACAAACAACATCACGCTTGAATCAAAGATAAACAGCGGTCACTCCTTGCCTTGGGCAATGCTAATTGGAAGCTATCTTGAGCAAAAGGGTCAAAGCACCAAAATGACTTATCACGCAGACTCGCACAAGGGCGAGATGGTCCACCTGAAGATAAACAGCTAAATTCAAAGAATTAAAAAACCAAGACGGAAATCAGTCTTTGTGATCGACGAGAAATTAAAGTCACTTGGCATAACGCTGCCAGTCCCACCAAAACCTGCAGGCTCTTACATACCAGTTGTAATATCTGGAAATTTGGCATTTGTTTCAGGGCAAATTCCAATGCAAGACGGCAAAGTTGCATATACGGGTAAGGTTCCAACCGAAAGAACACCAGAAGAGGCACAGAGTGCGGCAAAGATTTGCGCAATCAACATCTTGGCACAGATAAAAGCAAATCTTGGTAGCCTAGACAGAATATCAAAAATTGTTCGAGTGTCAGGATTTGTAAATTCGGCAAGTGATTTTACAGAACATCCCAAAATAATAAACGCGGCATCGGATTTGTTCTTTGAAATTTTTGGTGAAAAAGCAAAGCACTCAAGAATCGCAGTAGGAGTATCAAGTCTTCCCCTAAATTCCACTGTTGAAATAGATATGATTGCAGAATTTACTTCTGATTGAGTCTTGAGTTCAGTTCCTTGACAAATGCAAGAATCTTTGCTTTTGGAATAACTGCGCCGCATGCCCTGTCATGTCCTCCGCCAGAGCCTCCAAATTCTGCTGCAAGCGAGTTTACCAGTCTTCCAAGATGCACCTTGCACGACTTGGAGCCCCGGATTGATACTGCGTAGATGCCATGATCAACTCGTTCCTTGTATGCCACGCCGACTTCTTTTCCTGAGAGCCCTAAAACAAAATTGACTGCGCCGCTTGCACCTGCATCCAAAATCTCCATGTACCCAAGGTTCTTCATTGTTTTTAGCGATTTTTTGACTTTTGCAATCATCCCTGCGAGTTTTTCAACTTGGATTTGTGCAAACTCAAACGAATTTGGAATTTCGTGTGGGTATTTTGATTCGCTTAGAACCTCAACTAAATACAGCAAGTAATCAGGATCCTTTTGGTGTCCAACTATGTTGTATGTAAGAACGGTTGCAGAGATCAGAGCAAACTGTCTGTCATAGATTTGCAAAAGCTTTGCACCCTTTGGCCTATCCTCCATGTAATCAGTTATTGCGGCACATGCTGCGATAAACGAGGAATGATCTGACAACTTTGACTTGTATGCATCATATACCTGGACTGTGGTGCATTCGTTTATGTCATGAATTACTTTGATTTTTGCCTTTTCTAGTCTTTTCACTATCTCGGGGTCAATGTCATGATGATCAATATAGGTAACTGAGATTCGTTTTTTTCTAAGACTAGATAAAATATCTACAAATTTGTCCTGATTGTTTTTAGCAAGCCCCACGTCACAGATAAACAGAGTTTTTAGTTTTTCATCTTGTGCAAGTATTTCTAATGCAGGCATCATTCCAGGATAATCAACTAGGACTGATTCGCCTCCATGTGCTTCGCGTACAAGGGCTGCAGCACATATGCCGTCTGCATCCTCCATGTGAGAAAGACAAATTACTTTAGTTCTAGGTTTTTTTACAGCTTTTGTCTTTTTTACAGCAGTCACATTCGCACTCTTTAGCTACCTTATTTAAATCAAAAAGGAAAACTAGTCTTTTTTGTTTTGAATGTTTCTAACCAAAATTTGTTTTCTATCTTCATCAGAAAGTGCAGAATACACATCATAAAACGTCAATCCCTCAAGTTGAGTTTTTTTATCAATTTCTGCCAACTTTGAAAGGATTTCTGGCGAAGCACCAAGTATGAAGTCATCTACCTGTTGCATGAATTTGCGCTCGACTTGGGTCATGAGCATTATCAAAAAATACGCCTATAGTGGCAAGCTTTACCATATTAGACTAATTGCTAAATTAGTGCAAAACTTAATAGGCAATTTTCAAGCAAAAAATACCAAATTGGAGACAAAAAACATAGGATTAAGAGATGTTGAAATTGCAGACACCAAGATTTCAGATATTGACGGTGACAGGGGTAAGCTGATTTATCGTGGATATGACATTTTAGATTTAACAAAAAATTCAACATTTGAGGAGACAGCGTATTTGCTGTTAAACGAGGAGCTACCAACAAAGGCCAATTTTACTGAATTTATGCAAAGACTAGTTGATGCACGCGACATGCCAAGGCAGATGCAATCAAACATGAGAAACTGGAGAAAAAATGCAGACCCGATGGTAATGCTGCAGGCATTTGTGGTTGCACTTGCAGGATACTATGACGACGATGGAGAGAGTGAAGAAGAGATCAACTACCAAAGTGCATTAAATCTGATTGCAAAAATACCGACTATTGTTGCAAGCTGGGAACGAGTCAGAACAGGTAAAGACATTGTGGATCCAGATCCAAGGCTAAGCCATGCTGGAAACTTTTTGAACATGCTCATTGGCGAAAAGCCTGATCAGGAAACTGAGAGAATTTTTGACATTTGTCTGATATTGCATGCGGATCACACCTTTAATGCATCAACGTTTGCTGCACGCGAGGTTGCGTCTACTGGAGCTCACATGTATTCAGCAGTCAGTGCAGCAATTGGGGCACTGAGTGGCCCCCTCCATGGAGGAGCAAATCACGAAGTCATGAAGATGCTGCTTGATATCAAAACAGTTGACAACGCAGAATCATGGGTAAAAGAAAGACTGGCAAAAAGTGAGAAAATCATGGGAATGGGCCATGCAGTTTACAAAACATATGATCCACGTGCCCAAGTGCTCAAAGAGCTCTCAAAGAAATTAGCAAAGAAAACAGGACAGCCATGGTACGACATAACAGAGAAAGTAGAAGAAGTAACCATCAGAGAAATGAAAAAACAAAAAGGAATTGACATTTATCCAAATGTAGACTTGTATAGTGCATCATTGTATTATATGCTCAAAATACCACCCGATCTTAACACACCCATTTTTGCCATATCGCGAGTTGCAGGATGGGCATCACATGTAATTGAGGAAAAGTTTGCACAAGCTGCGCCAAAACCAGTATTATACAGGCCAAAGGCAAACTATGTTGGAAAATATTGTGGTCCGCAAGGCTGTGAATACAAACCGCTCGATTTGAGACAATAAAAAATCATTAATTGTAGTTTCAAATTGAGTAATCGTTGGTCTGGATCAAGTGGGATGATTACGGTAAAAAAACAAAAAAGCGTAATCAAGTAAAAAAGAAAAATCAAGTAAAAAAGAAGAAATCATCGAAACCAAGAATCGAGCCGCGCAGCAAAATTATTCCAGGAAGACACAAAGTAGAATTCAGAAAGGCAAGCGAGCTGCTAAAAGACTAGTTCCTAGAGTTAAGCCACTGTTGTGCTCTTGCATTGATGTCATGTTTGTAAAGCACCTGGAACACCATTTCGTAAAACGTGATTCCCTTCTTTTGTGCTTGTGTGTCAAGCCACTTTATGCCCTCCGCAAGTTCAGGATCAGTGTCAGAAAACTCGACTAGTTCATCGACCATTTTCGTAAAGAAAGCAAAGGATCTTTGCATCATAATTTTATTTTCAGATTGATTATTCAGACCTGAATTCAAATTATATAGACAAAAGACACCTTTTTGATTGACCATGGAACATCTTTTGTATTCGGATGGAAACGCAAAGAAGATCTCATGGGCAATCAAAACTGAAAATGATCTAAGAGAACAATTTCGAGACCATGCAGATATCTATCTTGACAAGGTTACAAATATTCAATCAAAATACATTGCATTGCATGTCGGGCTGTTTTGGTCAATTGGAGTGTTCATAATAAAAAACGGAGACACTGTGAAAATCATGTTGGATTCAGACGAAATGATTCGGCATCTTTCTTCAGATGCAAAGTCAGACGACCAGATGCTAGAGCATAAAAAGAGATTCATAAATCAACTTGGCACGCAAAGAAACCTAAAGTTCATCTATGAAAAAATCAGCGCTGCAGAAAACAACGCGTCAAAGTTCCTATGATCTCATGATCAGGCCAACATCCATTAGATTTGTGTGAGTAGGCCCAGTCAGAATCAGCCTGTTGTGTTTTTTGAAAAAGGCATTAGAGTTGTTATCACTCAAATATTTTTTTATTTCATTGCAGTTTGGAATAAAATCAGAAATTGCGCCAGCATATTTTGTGTTGCCATCAATTCCATCAGTGCCAACTGATACAACTATGACAGATGAGTCTTTCAAATCTTTCAATATCCATAAAACCAATTCCTGATTTCTCCCACCCATACCACTGCCAGTAACTTTAACAGTCGTCTCCCCACCAAAGACAAGGCAAGATTTTTTTGTATTTGAAAAGCTTTGCAAAATTCTTTTTGCCACACTTTTTACATCGCCTGAGATTGGAGTAAGCGTTTTTGTTTTGTAACCAAGACTTGCCGCTTTCTTTGCCATCATACTGACACAGTCTTTGTTTGTCGCAACAATAAAATTTGGAATTACTGATTTTTTTGGGGTCTCGTTTATTTCCCCCATCACACCAAGTCTTAGTCGCTTCAAAACAGATGACGGTGCTTTTCTTTCCAATCCATATTTTTGAATAACTCTCATACAATCAGAAAATGTCGAATCGTCAAAATACGTAAGGCCAGACGCGACAGATGCAAGATTATTTCCCACCACGTCTGACATTACCAACGAAATTGCAGAACAGGGTAAATTTTGAACCAGTTTTCCCCCCTTTATCGAGGAAAGATGCTTCCGAACACTGTTGATTTCAGCAATTGTTGCACCGCACCTGAGAAGGAGTTTTGTCATTTGCTGTTTCTGAGCCAAAGTAATTCCTTCAGGCAGACAAATCAGGGCAGAGGCACCTCCAGAAATTAGGAAAATTACAAGGTCGTCTTTTTCGGCATTTTTTAACAGGTTTAGGACTGATTTTGCTGCCACTATGCTTGATTTGTTGGGTATTGGGTGGCCTGCGCGATGAATTTTAAATTTTTTGTTGCAAAATACAGGATTGTAACTTTGAGGAATTATGATTATCCCTCGCTCCAGTTTTATTTTGGAGTGGACTAGTTTTGCCATCGAGTCTGCCGCCTTGCCTACGGCCACTACGTAGATTTTTCCATACTTTGATAGAGAGTATGATTTGTTTCCGACGTGTAGTTTATTTTTTGTAATCATGCCAGCAAGCAAGTTTTCAGGCAGTGCAGCTTGCAGCCCAGCATCGATAACATCAAGTGCGTTTTGCGTCTTTTTGTTATAGATCTGCCGTTTGTTTTGGATCAAACATCTTTGAGTCTGCGTCAGATCATTTAAGATCACCTATGACAGCCAGCATTAGTGGAGGAATTTGTAGAAAGAGTTATTTTCTAACTCCCAATATGCACAATGCAACCAAAATTGGGCAATAAAACAAAGAAAGCATTCAAAAAAATCTGTTGGGCAAACACACTAGGTTTTGACGAGTCAGATATTGTCATATTAGGAATACCCGATGAGACGGGATCCCACTCTGTATGGTCAGGTACCTCAAAGGCTCCAGACAGGATACGAAAGATTTCAAATGAGCGAGACATCTACTATGAAAAAAAACTCCAGTGTCTTGCACTGCCAACAAATGGCCTTCAGAGTACAAGAGTTTACGATTATGGAAACATCAAAAAACGGCAGATCCCACATGCGTTTGATAAAATTTTATCACCCTCAAAGATTCCAATCGCAATTGGCGGGGATCATTCCAACACCACACCAATTTTAAAGGCAATGGCAAAAAAATATGGTCCTGTTTCCCTGGTTTATTTTGATGCCCATCCGGACTTTGTGTCCCACACTAGGAATTATTACGGTTCAGTCATCACGGATTCTTTGAACTATATCGACGTAAAATCAAGCATACAGATTGGCATTAGAAGTCCCGAAATAGAGGAGATTGCTAACATAAAAAAACACGGCCTCAAGGTAATCACACCATTTGACGTAGTTGAACAAGGCATGATTGAAATATCAAAAACAGTCCTAGATACGATAAAGGAAAACGTCTACATATCATTTGACATGGATTGCCTAGATCCAGCATATGCACCAGGAGTCTCGGTTCCAGTACCAATTGGAATAGAAAGTCAAGATGCCACACATCTCGTTAAGAAAATTATTCAAAGGGGCATTACAGGATTTGACATCATGGAGGTCTGCCCAAAACACGATCTAAACAACCAAACGTCACATCTGGCATCAAGGATGATCGGGGAAATCGTTTCCTCCTGTAAAGTATAATTAGTATTTGAATACACCACAAAATATGCACACAGTAAAAATTCCAAAAATTATTCAATTTGGTAAAGACGCGTTATCAGAAGCAGAATATCCAAAAAATGCACTTGTAATTACGACTGCCCCTCCGCCAATATCATCAAAATGGTTGGCAAAAATGGGAATTCAAGATTACATGTTGTATGACAAGGTAGAGCCAGAACCATCAATTGAGACGGTAAACCAAGTCATCTCAGAATACAAGGCAAAGAATCCATCCTGTATAATTGGGCTAGGGGGCGGAAGCTCACTAGATGTTGCAAAATATTCGGCAGCTGAAATGAAACTTGAAAAAACTCTCATCCCAACAACATTTGGAACCGGTGCGGAAATGACCACATATTGCGTTCTAAAGTTTGACGGAAAAAAGAAGCTCTTGCGAGAAGATAGATTCCTTGCAGATAGAGCGATAGTAGACGCATACTTCATGGAAGGAACTCCAGAACAAATTGTCAAAAATTCCGTTTGTGACGCATGTGCACAGGCAACTGAAGGATATGACAGCAAGCTTGGAAACGAGTTCACGCGAACAATGTGCAAGCAGGCCTTCGAGGTTTTGTACGACGCAATAATCAACAACAAACCAGAAAACTATCCGTACGGCTCGATGCTATCAGGGATAGGATTTGGCAATTGCTCCACAACACTTGGTCATGCGTTGTCATACGTCTTTTCAAACGAGGGCGTGGCTCACGGTTATTCCCTTTCGTCATGCACCACAGTGGCACACAAATTCAACAAGTCAATCTTTTATGAGCAATTCAAAGAGGTAATTGAAAAGCTAAAGTTTGACAGAATGTCTCTAAAGGCACCGCTTGACCAAGCAGCTGATACAATCATGACAGACAAAGGCCACTTGGATCCGAACCCAAGACCAGTAACAAAGCAAGATGTCGTCCAGTGTCTAAAGGACATCGTTGAAGGAAGACTCTAGAATCTTTTCCTTTACTTTCTCTTTTATTGCATGGTGCAGAAATCGCACATTTTACTAAACTTAAATACCGCAAAATCTGACCAGAAAAAAGATGCTGAAGTTCGGAATTCAAAACGGGCTAAATGTAGCAAGAGCTGGATTTAGCGAAGACCAAATTCTAACTGCTTGTTTACTTGCAGACAGAACAGGTTATGATTCTATTTGGTACATGGACCATTCCAATGTGCCCCAGTGGTCAAAGGCAATAGTAAACGACCCATGGGTGATGCTTTCTGCAATAGCTGCAACAACAAGACATGTAGAGCTTGGCACGTGTGTCACGGATGCAATTAGAAGACACCCATCAAATATCGCGCTGGCATCAATTACACTTGACAGAATATCAAAGGGAAGAGCAACACTTGGAATTGGTGCAGGCGAAGCTCAAAATTTAAAAGAATTCAACATACCGTTTGACAACCCAGTAAGCAAGTGGGAAGAACAGCTACAAGTAATCAAGCTCTTGTTTGGTTCAAGTCCGGATAATAAAGTCGATTTTAACGGCAAATACTATCAATTATCTCAAGCATGCCTTCAAGCAAAACCAATCAGAAAGCCACACCCACCAATATACATGGCAGCAGGCGGACAGCGAACACTAAAGATGACAGGAAAGTACGGTGACGGATGGCTGCCCATAGGATACACACCTGAGCTCTTCGAAGACCATGCAAAGACCATCAAGGACTCCATGAAGGAAAGCAACAGAAGCAAAGAAGATCAAGATAATTTCCAGTATGCGCTAGACATTGATGTCTATTTTTCAGATGACGCAGAAGAGTCATGGGCGAAAATGAAAGAAGCAGTCAAAGTAAGCTTGTTCAAACCAGAGGTACTAAGAGTTCACGGATTAAAAGAAATTGAAGGATTTGATTTTAAGAAATATTTCACAGAATACTCCATGTCAAACCAAGACTGGATTGTAAAGATGCGAGAAGGTGCAACTACAATTCCAGATGCTGTTGCACGCTCTTCAGTTGCCGTCGGAACACCAGACGACATAATTCCAGTCTTTGAGCGATTCCTAAAGGCAGGAGTAAATCACTTTGTTATACGATTCTGGGGCTCTAACTATTTTGGCTCCATTGACAAGTTTGCATCAAAAGTGATGCCATACTTTAAAGAAAAATACAAGTAATGCCGGAAACCCCAAAAGCAATCGAGTCCACAGTTTGGAACGATGTAAAAAAGTGCTGGGATGTGTTTATTGTTCCAGTCGAGGAATATCACGGATTTACAGAATGCAGGCATTGCCAAAAGCCGATATCCCACAACGTAAAATCCGAAGGAAAATTCAAAATAGTCTGGGTCAGGTGTGCCTGCGCAAGACAATGAGTCTAATAGAATCAGCAGAAGCCTTTGCAAGGGCCAAAAATGCTGACATTAACTTTTGCAAAAGTATCATGTTTAGGCTAAAATCAATTGGCGTAAACGACGAGCAGATACTTTGCTGCGCCTTTTTGTGCTATGCAAATTCAAGCTTTGATGAAATACACGCAAGGTTTGGGCGCGAGATAGCAACAGTTGTCACCTCGATATCAAAGGACTTTGCCTTGCCAAGACAAAGACAAGAGGAGCAGTACATCAAGCAACTACAGGACGCGCCATGGGAATCAATTTTGATCAAACTGTGCGAAATATCGGCAACTCTCAAAATCCTAAAGGACTCTGAATTATCAAAAACCAAAAGAGGTAAGATCCTCAAGCAAAACATCCACCACCTCAATGTGTTAAAAAAGAAGATTTCTGAAAACAAGGAAAAAACACCTGGAATAGAAAGACTTCTTGATGGTGCAAATGAAACTCTGATTCACTTTAAGCAAAGGCCGATCAATTTTTAGAATTTGTATCTCTAATAATTCAAAAAGACAAGCTTTTGAATCAGATTTTGTTTGCAGGCTTGGCTTAAATTCAGACAAAATCCAGAGGTCTCATGAAAGGAGACATACTGCTACAGAATGTCCAGGTAAGAGGCTTTGTTCCTGCAACTGCTGGCAAAAACGCAAAGGAAGGAAAGAGAAAGATTCGCGATACAGTTGAGACAAAGCTTGGAAAAAACATCGGCAATGTCAGGGATCGATGCAAGGGCAAGCCACTCTCAGTAAATGTAATATTTTATCTGCAAAAGGACACTGCGCATGCAAAAAAAGATCTAGATGGCCTCTCAAATGTATTACTCGACGTGCTCTCAGAGAAAATGTCAAGCAAAGAATCAGATCCAGGCCTCAACATAATAAATGATGACAGTGCAATTTACAGAATTGTCTTTGAAAAGAAAATGGTAAATTCTGCAGAAGAAGAAGGGTTGACCTTTTCAATTTACGAGTGGGCGTATTCGTAATCTAAGGAATCATTCCAAAACTCGAGAGCAGTATTTTTCAGGCTCAAATTCAGTGCTTTTTTCAACAATGATGCAAAAGGGTTGCGTTTAATTACAATAAATCGTAATTTTTCCTATGCAGTTATTGGGAAGACTTGAAATAAGATCAAAACAAAAGATAGCCGAATTTCTAAATCGAGAACACGTGGGAAGAATTTGTTCAATAGACAAAGACGGATTTCCCCAAATAATCCCGATGAACTTTATCTTTCTAAACGATGCAATATACATGCATTCTCACACCAGAGGAGAGAAGCTTGAAAACATAAAATCGAATGACAAGGTAGGCTTTGAGGTAGACAGAGAATTAGAGTTTTTGCCATCGTACTTTACACACCCAACTGACGCATCGCAGGCAGACACGTTATACATTAGTGTAGTAATCAAGGGAAACGGGACAATCGTTTCAGACAAAAACGAAAAAACCTTGGCACTAAATGGATTGATGGAGAAATACCAGCCAGAGGGGAGATATGAAAAACTTACACGGGATATGGAGGTAATAAACGAGGTTGCAGTAATCAAGGTAATTCCACACACGATGCGTGGAAAATACAAAATTGGCCAGCATATGGATAAAGGCACACGTAGTAAGATTGCAGAAAAAATACTAGAGAAAAATTCCCCCAGTGCAAAAGAAACATTACGAATTATGGGTTTTGAAGTTATTGAAAACGGCGTAAAGATGGTAGATGAGCCAAACTGGTAATTATTAGTAATTAGACATAATTCCAGTCATGTCAATGTTATACGGTAGGTCTTTTTGTGCAAGATAAAACATCTGATTCTCAATTACAATTGTTTGTTTGTTGTTTTTGTCCAAGAGAGGAGATTCATCCAGTACGCCTTTAATTACAAAAGAACCGACGGCATCGGATACAAAGGTCAAATAAACATGATTTTCAGTCACTGTAATTGACGGATGTTCAATCGGGATGCCTGAATTATCAAACATCATTTTTGCCTCAATTACCTCAAAATTCTCTAAATTTGTACCTGGAATTGGGTGAACTTTCATCTCAAGGCTTGCAGGCCTTGATGCACCAGGCGAACCGGCATAATACGTTCCACTCAAACTCAGACTGAATTCTCTTTTTTCAAGTGATTCAAGGCGTGAAACAGGTTTGACGGGTTTTTCAGCCACACTAGGTTTTTTTTCATACATCGGATCTGAGGTATTTTTTGACTCAGTGTCAGCAGATGCTGATGAGATGATTTGATTTTGTGTTATTGGTTCAGACAGATTATCAGATAGGACGTCTGTGATTTGGGGGATTCTTTCTTGCGGCATTATTTTTTCTGCCAATCCAAATCCCCAGAATGCGATTATTGTTACTGCCATAATTGAGCAAACGCCGATCAAGTGAGGATTATTACGTATTTGCAACCAAGACATGTTTTTGGATTTTCGCTTAAAAGACAGACGTATGATTTATCAGTGATCAAATACAGATTATTCACGCACATAGTATAACAGAATCACCATTGCTTTAAATTTCGCAAAATACGATCGGATCTGTTGCAACAAATACACGCGTATCAACTAGTATCAGATTTTGAACCCACAGGAGACCAGCCGCAGGCAATTGCAAAAATAATAGAGGGAGTTAGAAAAAAGAAAATCCAGACACTGCTTGGAGTTACAGGTAGTGGCAAAACATTTACTGTTGCAAACGTAATTGCCAAGACAGGAAAAAACACCCTTGTCATATCACACAACAAGACACTTGCAGCACAACTTTATTCTGAGCTAAAACAGTTTTTCCCAAAAAACAACGTCGGCTACTTTGTGAGTTATTACGATTACTACCAGCCAGAAAGCTACCTACCGCAGACAGATACCTACATAGAAAAAGACACCCAAATTAATGAAAAAATCGAAAAAATGAGGCTAGAGGCAACAGCGATGCTTCTTTCAGGCGAGCCGACAATAATTGTTGCTACGGTGTCATGCATCTATTCACTTGGTTCACCTGGAGAATGGGAGAAAATGGCAATAACAGTAACTACAGGACAAAACATAGAGCGCTCTGAATTAATAAAAAAACTCATCAACGCAAGATACGAGCGCAACGACTTAGAGATGGCACCAGGTAACTTTAGAGTAAAGGGGGACACCATCGACATAATACCGGCATATTCTGAAGACATGATAAGAATTTCATTATTTGGAGACGAGGTAGAGAAAATTTCTGTTTTGGATCATATCTCATTGAGTGAGAAAGGAAAAACAAATCTCATCAAGATATTTCCCGCAAAGCACTATCTAGTTGCAAGCGACGTCAGGCAAAAAGCAGTCAAGTCAATCAAAGAAGAACTCAAGGCAAGACTTGCTCAGCTAAATGAGCTTGAAAGGCAAAGACTTGAGATGAGAACAAAGTTTGATCTTGAAATGATTGAGGAGTTAGGATACTGTTCTGGAATTGAGAACTATTCAAGGCATTTTGACGGAAGGAGGGCAGGGGAAAAAGCATTTTGTCTTTTGGATTTCTTTGGTGACGACTTTTTGCTGGTAATCGATGAATCGCATGTGACAATACCGCAGCTCCATGGAATGTATGCGGGGGACCACACTAGAAAAAAGTCACTCATAGACTATGGCTTTAGGCTGCCAAGCGCGTTTGACAACAGACCATTAAAATTCGAAGAGTTCGAGCAGTACATCCGAAACTGCATTTTTGTATCCGCCACGCCATCAGAGTATGAAAGGAAAAAATCATTTCACATTGCAGAACAGCTTGTGCGTCCAACTGGACTTTTGGATCCGGTAGTTGAGGTAAGGCCTACAAAGAACCAGATGGATGATCTGATTTCAGAAATCAGCAAAAGGACAAAAAATGGCGAGCGCGCACTGATGACTACACTTACAAAAAGAATGGCAGAGGATTTGGCAGAATATTTGGCAAAAAAAGACGTCAGAGTAAGATACTTACATTCTGAGATAGAGGGGTTACAGCGAACCGAACTAATAAGGCAGCTAAGACTTGGCGACTTTGACGTACTAGTCGGGATAAACCTCCTAAGAGAAGGCCTTGATATTCCAGAGGTATCGCTTGTCGCAATACTTGATGCAGACAAGGAGGGGTTTTTAAGAAATAACACCAGCCTGATTCAGACATTTGGCAGGGCTGCAAGAAACGTTCACGGCACTGCAATTTTGTATGCAGACACCATTACAAAATCAATCAAATCGGCACTAGAGGAAACAGAGCGCAGAAGAAACAAGCAGATAGAATACAACAAGACTCACAAAATAACTCCAAAGACAATAATAAAGTCAATTCCGGAACAAGTCGCTACACTTGACGATATCAAAAACAAATCGCCTCACGATCTTAGAAAAGAAAGCATAGAAGTTGAGGCACAAATGAAAAAATATGCAGTAGATCTTGATTTTGAAAAGGCGATAGAATGCAGAGATAGATTACGGAGAATCCAAGTAGAGATGGAAAAGAAAAATGAACGATAAACTAAAGAGATGTAATGTTTTTCACACAGATATTTTGATTGGTCAGACACAAATCAAGATAAAATTCGAATCGAGATAGTACATCTTAGATTAGATTCAGAACAAATTCAAATGGATTACTGGGCAGTACAAAAATTTACTAAATTTTGAGTTGTAGTTTTACAATGACAGTAATTTGATCAAGTCACTTTATTACATACAGTCGTGACGGCAATACGTTGCAAGTACTAGCACATCCAGATGACTTTGTACCAAGATATAATCAACTTCAAGCAAACAAACAGAAAAACAAAGCCATGCTAGAAGCCATTAAAAATGTGAAACAGCAATTAGAAAACTCGAAGCTGCCATTAGGCGCATATCACAAGAGAGACGCCATTCCAAAATATTACATTATCAGATATGGTCTCCAATCCCTGTATCATTATGATATGCCTGATGCTCATCGTTTAATGTATACAATAAGAAAATCATCATCAGGAGGCATAGAAGCACTTTTCTTAGAATTATTATCGCATGACGAACATAACAAGCGGTTTGGACATTTTAAAAGAAAATCTCATTAATAAGCATCATACGAGAACGTTATATACTAATAAGTGCATAACTAGGTAGTATGTCAGCAGCATCTAAACAAAGAGCAAGAAAAGGCTCGCCAGCAGTCATCAAACAGGACGAGTTTGTACAAACCCTAATTGAAGGAAAAAAACCGGAATTAGACAAATTAGTAAAAGAGCTTGCAGGGAAAAATAACACTACATTGAACAGCATACTAAAAGTTGAAGATCTCTTCAGAGAGCACATTGAATTTAATTCCAGATCTCATTTATTGCGTGAATTAAAAGGAAGTATGAAAGCACCTATTCTTAAGACGATAATTGCTCGTCTAGTATACGAGGATAAGATAGTCATTAATCATGACCGTTCTTTAACATGGATCGATACTAAAGGAAATAAAAAATTAAATGCTCAGTTCAACAAAGCCAAACCCATTTAATAAACTTCAAAAAAACTTGTTCTGAATTGAGTCTTTCAAAAAGAATCGACATGCTAAAGATTCGAGGTGCTCGACACCACAACCTAAAGAATCTAAATTTGGAGATACCAAAAAACAAGCTTGTCATAATCAGCGGTCTGTCTGGCTCTGGCAAGTCTACTCTGGCATTTGACACGATTTATGCCGAAGGCCAAAGAAGATACGTCGAGTCACTTTCTGCATATGCAAGACAGTTTTTGGAGATGATGGACAAACCAGATGTCGATTCTATTGAAGGGTTATCACCTGCAATTTCAATTCAGCAAAAAACCACATCAAAGAACCCGCGCTCAACTGTAGGCACCACTACTGAAATCTATGATTATCTAAGATTACTCTATGCAAGAATCGGGATTCCGCACTGCACAAAATGCGGCAGAAAAATTTCAAACCAATCAATTGAGTCTATTTGCGAGTCAATTTTCAAGGATTTTGATGAAAAACAGATTTTGGTTCTCTCACCGTTGATTCAGAGAAAAAAAGGAACGTATGAGAAATTATTTGAGCAGATGAAAAAAGACGGATACTCACGTGCACGGGTAGACGGACAGATAGTTTTGCTTGAGGACGAAATTCCAAAGATTGACAGGCAAAAATGGCACAATATCGAAATCGTGGTGGACAGGCTAAAGGCATCAAAGGCTGAAAAAAGCAGGCTCTTTGAGGCAATTCAGACTGCTCTAAAGGCGGCAAAAGGATACGTCCTCATCGTTTCAGACAAAGATGAAAAAATGTTTTCGCAAAACAACGCTTGCCCATACTGCGGCATAACAATAGGCGAGATAGAGCCGAGATCATTTTCGTTTAACTCGCCGTTTGGGTCTTGCAAGGCATGCAATGGACTTGGAGTAAAGATGGAGTTTGATGCAGACTTGGTAATTCCAGATAGAACCAAGTCAATTCTTGATGGAGCGATCGTTCCGTGGAGCGGAAGATTTTCGTCGTTTAGAAAGCAAGAGCTTCGAGCAGTCGGAAAAAAAATTGGATTTGATTTGCTAACACCGATGAACAAAATGAAGCCAGAGCAGCTCAAAGTCATCCTGTATGGAACAGATCAGATGATTCACTTCCAGTACGAGTCAAAGACTAGTGACTCTTTTTGGCAGCATACCAATTCCTTTGAGGGCGTGCTAAATAATTTGCAGCGTACATTTATGGAGACTGATTCAGAGTCAAAAAGAGATTGGCTAAAGCAGTTTATGCGCGATACGCCATGTAGCGAGTGCAAGGGGAAAAAACTAAGACCTGAGGCACTGGCAGTCAATGTAAACGGCACAGGCATTAGCGATGTGTGCGATTTGTCAATTGACGAGTGCTATGATTTTTTCAAAAACATCAAGCTGACAGAAACTGAGAAATACATCGCAAAAGATATCCTAAAGGAAATCATCGAAAGACTAGAATTTTTGAAAAATGTAGGGCTAAACTACCTTACTCTAAACAGACAGAGCTCAACTTTGTCTGGAGGTGAATCGCAGCGAATAAGGTTGGCCACTCAAATAGGCTCAAATCTCACAGGTGTGCTGTATGTTCTTGACGAGCCGACAATTGGCCTCCATCAAAGGGACAATGCAAGACTAATCAAAACGCTCATCAAGCTTCGCGATCTTGGAAACACCATAATCGTAGTAGAGCATGATGAAGAGGTAATCAGAAATGCAGACTGGATAGTAGACCTAGGACCAGGAGCTGGAATTCATGGAGGAAGCGTAGTCTTTGAGGGAACGGTTGCACAGATTCTCAACAACCACAAGTCGGTAACTGGTGATTATCTCAAAGACAAAAGTCTGATCAAACTTGCAGACAAGACGCGCAATCAAAAAGGCAAAATTACAATTAAAGGGGCTGCAGAAAACAATCTCAAAAAAATCAAGGTGGAAATTCCACTTGGATATCTGGTAACAGTGACAGGAGTGTCAGGGTCAGGCAAATCCACACTTGTAAATGAGATTCTGCTAAAGGCACTTGCAACGCATTTTTACAAGACCAATGAAAAGCCAGGAAGACACGATTCCATAGAGGGAACCGAAAACGTTGACAAGGTGATTGCAATAGACCAGTCCCCAATAGGAAGAACCCCAAGATCAAACCCTGCAACGTATGTCGGTGTATTTACACACATACGAGACTTGTTCGCAAATACAGAAACCTCAAAAGAGCGAGGATATGCACCGGGTCAATTTTCGTTTAACGTCGCAGACGGAAGGTGCTTTGCTTGTGAGGGGGACGGCGTCAAAAAAATAGAGATGCAGTTTCTCTCAGACGTTTACGTCAGATGCGACGAATGCAAGGGAAAGCGCTATAATTCTGAGACACTCTCAGTTTTGTACAAGGGCAAAAACGTGGCAGACATTTTGGACATGACGGTTGAAGAGGCATTGTCATTTTTTGAAAACATTCCTTCAATCAGGCGCATTTTGCAGACAATTTATGACGTCGGACTTGGCTATATCAAACTGGGACAGTCATCAACTACACTTTCAGGAGGAGAGGCCCAAAGGGTAAAGCTCGCATCAGAGCTTGCAAAAAGGGGAACGGGTCAAACATTATACATTTTAGACGAGCCTACGACTGGACTTCACTTTGCAGATGTACAAAAACTCCTCGATGTTCTAAACAGGCTAGTGAATCTTGGAAACACGGTAGTCGTAATAGAGCACAACATGGACGTCATAAAAAATTCAGATTGGATAATTGATTTGGGGCCAGAGGGAGGAGACAAAGGCGGACAGATAATAGCCACTGGAACGCCTGCACAGGTTGCAAGCAATCCGAAAAGCTACACAGGACAGTACCTAAAGAAGATCCTAGTAAATTGACATTTAATATCAAAAAGACAGTCATCCCATCACATCCTGGAATTTACCTGATGAAGGATTCCAATGGAAAGATAATCTATATCGGAAAAGCAAAAAATCTAAAAAACAGAGTCCGCTCTTATTTTGTAAAAAACCAAAACTACAAGACACAAAAACTAGTTGAAAAGATTTCAGATGTAGAATTTGTGTTGACAGATAATGAAAGTGAAGCATTCCTGCTTGAATCAAACATGATAAAGCAGTATCGCCCAGTTTACAACATTGAGCTCAAAGATCAGCAAAGATACACATACCTTAGACTGACAAACGAAAAATATCCAAGGCTCTTAGTAGCACGAAGAACAAGAGCAGGAAAGTTTCTAGGCGATGGAAAAATTTTTGGCCCGTTCACACAGGGCAGCTCAAAGTTGCTGACAATTGGCTCTCTTCGAAAGGCATTTCAGATTCGCATCTGCAAAAGGCTTCCAAAAAAGGCATGCCTTGAGTACCATCTGGGAAATTGCGAGGCACCATGCGAGTTCAAAGAGGCAGAAGACAGGTATGAAAAACACATATCAAACTTGGAGTCGATCCTAAAGGGGCGCAACCTGCAGACATTTATTGAAAAACTTGAATCTGAAATGAAGGACACGTCAGAACGCCTGCAGTTTGAGCGTGCAAGAGAGATACGCGACACGCTTCAGAGGCTCGGGAGTCTTGGAACTAAACAAAAAATGGAAAACATCAAAGATTCCGATGAGGAATACTTTGGAACCAAGACAATAGAACAGAGTGTCATAGTCATGACATTTAGAAAGACAAACGGCGTGATTCGAGACAGCAACAGGTTTTCCTTTGACCTAGTTGGGGACAATTCCTTTTCAAATTTCTTGTACCAATATTACACGACAAATCAGATACCACCCCACATAATAGTAAACGAAACACCAGAAAATACAAGACTGCTTGAGCAGTTGTTTTCAAAAAAATCTGCGCACCAAGTCAAAATCATTTCTCCAATGTCTGGCAAAAGAAAGGAGATGATAGATTTGATTTTAAGAAACATAGATGTGATTCAGTCAAAAGGTTCAGATCCTGCGCTAATCGAGATAAAAGAAAGACTCAGACTGCAGGAGATTCCAAAGATCATAGAATGCTTTGACATATCAAACCATGGAATAGATTATGCGGTAGGATCAATGTCAAGATTTGTCAATGGTCGGCCTGATAAATCTGGATACAGGAAGTTTAGAATCAAAACCGTTACCGGCAGAGATGACTTTGCAATGATCAATGAAATTGTAAAACGCAGATATCTCAGACTTGACAGCGAGAAAGCGCAATTGCCAGATCTTGTTTTGATAGACGGTGGAAAAGGACAGCTAAGTGCGGCATTATCTGCATTACAGAGTCTTGGATTGAAAATCCATTGCATATCGCTTGCAAAAGAAAACGAGGAGATTTACATTCCATCTCAAAAAGAGCCAATCATAATTTCAAAAACCAGTCAAGCCCTCAAAATACTGCAATTTGCCCGAGACGAAGCACATAGGTTTGGAGTTACATACAACAGAGCATTACGTAAAATAAAGCATGAATAACAGATAGAAAGTAAATTCATCCAGTTACATCACAATACAATAAACATTTGTTTATATTTCCATAGGATAATTTTATCTTCTTTTGATACCAACAAGAAGATCTGACAGTATCAAATGTTTACAAGTCCATTTTTGAAGCAAGCCTAGATGGGAGACTAGAAGAACTGCTGGTCAATTTACTGCGATACAATTCTTCTGCAAATGTTCAAGAGCCAATTAGAAATTTTCTGTACAATTATCAGATAATGTCGGATAATTTTTGGTCCACATATAAGAATGCAAAAACATACGAGGACGTTTTGGGATGCTATTATCAGTTTTCAAAAAATCAGTGCATCATAATCGAAACACTGCTTGAAAATCTCAAGCTCACACTAGACGAATATAATGTAAAAGAAGACCTACAAATAATGCTAAGAAATGGGTTTACGTTTTAGATATAATCACAAATAACTTTAACAAGTAAAAGCCACAATAATGCAAAAATGGATCATATTTCAGACAACATTACAAGAGACATTATTTGCGATCAGATAGACTATAGACTCACAATTGCCAAGCATTTTCTTGATAAAATCACACCATCAATACCAAAAGAGAACAGTTTTGAGCATTTCGTGCTCGAGGCAAACATTGACGCATTTTTGTTTTTTTCATCAAGTGTCATAGATATGATCAAAATCGAGATAAATGACAAATTTGATTTATTTGACAAGGAAAATGTCTTTTACATCCATGGAATACGAAAAAAGCTCGGTAATTTGGGGATTCAAAAACAAGTAAAAGACACCATTGCAAAATATTTTTCAGTTCCAACACACGAGATGCTAGATCTTGAGGCAAGGCACAGACACATAAAGACAGATCAAGGATATTTTGACACAACAAACAGCACGCTGTGGGAATTGCAAATATTACGAAACAAGGTAACTCATGGAAAAATCATCAACATCACAGATCACAAAATCACACTTAACTTTACAATTAGAGGTTTCAAAGGGCTGAAAAACCCAAAGTATCAAACTACAATAGAAAATCCCAAAGAATACTTTTTGCAAATGTTTAACAATTTAGCATGCTTTGTAAAACAAATTCGTCTACTAAATCCCCAAAAAACACAATCATTTCACCACACAGAACAATTGGACTTTAAATTAGAATAGAATATGCAAATAAGAACGAACAAAGTATTGCTATGTTGGCAGCAGTCACAATTGATCCGACTTTTAAGAACTCAATAAACGAGAATGCCTTTTCCTTTCTTTTTTCTGCTGTTTCCAGTATTATCACATTGCTTGCAGCGCCAAGTATTGTAAGATTACCTGCCAAAGTACTTGCCCCTGCAAGTGCAATCCAAATCAGTGTGTCTTGACCTACATATCCAAGATCATGTAGTACGGGCAGATAGATTGAGACAAACGGCACGTTGCTCATCAACTGACTCAATCCAACACTGGTCAAAACTACATTTAGCATAGATGAGTGTTCAAGTCTATCAATGTGTGGAAATACAGATGAAAAAATCCCTATGACTCCACTATGCCACAATCCACCCATGAAAACAAACATCGATACAAAAAACACAATGATTTGCCAATTCATCCCACGAAGTACTTCTTTTCGTTTGGGACTTGTGACAAACAGCGCCAGGCCTCCAATTAATGCAACATGACTAAAGTTCAGATTGTTCTGAATCCCAAACGCGTTAACAAAACCTATTGCAAAAAAACCAATGGTTACAATTATTGTTATTATAGATGAGAGTCTTGCCAGTTTAAAGTCAGTGATTAGTTCCTTTGTCGCGACAAGTTGAGAAACAGTAGCGCGTGCTAACTCTTTTTTGTATACTCGTTTTATTATAAGATAGGTTACTCCAATACACGCAAGTGTTGGAGCTCCAAGATACTGTAAAAAAGACCAAAATGGATACTCTATTCCACTAGATAATGAAATCAAAAGGTTCTGCGGGTTTCCCATAGGTGTCATCATACTTCCGATCGTTATGCCAAATGCTAAGGTGATCAAAAGAGGGGTAGATCTTACTTGTATTTGTCTTGCAATACCCAAAACAATCGGAGTTGCAACAAGTGCAATTGTGTCGTTCATCAAAAATGCAGACAAAACACCGAGAACTAGCAAAATAAACCACAGCATGCGGTCAGGGGTTTTTGCACGTTCAAGAATTTTTATCGTTATATATCGAAGTAATCCTGATGCTTCAAGTCCAGATACTAAGATAAACATGCCAATTAGGAAAAATATCACATCAAAATTAATCGATCTAAATGCCTCATCAAGTGGAATTATTTGCAACAAAAGTACTGCCAGTGCACCTACAAACATTATTGACCATATTGGCAGCTTGATTCCCCTAATGTTTCGGACTGCAATTAGACCATACACTATAACAAATATTACAAGGGATACGGCGGTTGCAAAAGTCACATCCATTTTGGATATTATTTTTTAATCTAGTATAAGTCAAACTTGCAATTAGCTTTATTTAGTCTAGGACAATCACAAGCGACATGACAGCCTCAGACAAATTCGGTATTGCGCTAGCGGTAGGAATAACTATCGTATTTGTTGCAATTGCCGCATCTTTTGCATCTATGGGACCAACACAGGCACCAGTTTCCGTACCAACTCCGGCTCCAGTTCCGGTTCCAGTACCGACTCCAGCTCCGGCTCCAGTTGAGGAAGCTCCAGTGGAAGAAGAACCAGCTCCAGTTGAGGAAGCTCCAGTGGAAGAAGAACCAGCTCCAGTTGAGGAAGCTCCAGTGGAAGAAGAACCAGCTGCACCATCAACAGTCGATGTGTCAATTCCAAAAGGATCTTCAGTTCCAGGATGTGAAGAGAACGATGAATGTTTCATACCAAACATGGTAACGGTTAGTGTAGGTGGCACTGTAACATGGACAAATGATGATACAGCAGCGCACACAGTAACTAGTGGAACAGCATCAGATGGACCAGACGGCGTATTCGACAGTAGTATTCTCATGTCAGGAAAGACATTTGAGCACACATTTGACGAAGCGGGAAGTTATGACTACTTCTGTGTGGTTCACCCATGGATGACAGGAAACGTCACAGTAGAGTAGACATTTCTGCATCAAATTCATTATTTTTCTTCTAATTTTTGAATAAATGAAAAGATCAGATTATTTTAGAAACATCACGCGTTATCTGATTTACTAGATTTTCATAGTCGGCCCGATTTTTGCCAAGTTTTTCAAGCTTTAGTTTTTCAACTTCGTTTAGGCTATTGTTCACTTGATCAGAGCTTCCTTGTAGTCGCATTTCAGCCATCATAAACAGCCTGTTATTTTCTTTCCAAAGATGTGCAGATATGTGTTCAATGTATTCGCTGATATCAGATGCAAGTTTGACAGAGGAACCAGTCTTGAGATATTCTTTTGCAGATTCTTCCATTCTATCTGCAATTTGCCTTGTCATTTGATGTTCCATTAGCATAACGGCAATTGGCCCCATATTGCGTGGCATTCCTGCCTGTTCAAGTGCAGGAAAAAGCGATTCTTCCTCTTTTCCATGATGGCAGACATCGGTAAAGTTCTTGGAAAAATCAATCACAGGCAAAAGTATTGATTCAGGTATGGTTTTTCCGTTTTTTAATAAGTGCAGTGTGACTTCCATCGATTTTACTACTTTTTCAATTAGGTCATGATCCTTTCTTAATGACGCAGTAGACACAATATGATTCGAAATTTACTTGTGATTTAAATCTAATTTTTGGCTACAAAAATTCATCTAGTGAGTTTTCGCGCAATGGCTGTGCGTCAAATCCCATTTTGACCAAATCCGCTGCAAACTCTTCGACAAAGCCATGCACTGTGTAGATTTTTTCGGCACCAGTTCTCTTTACCAGGTCGATTAATTCATCATAGTCACAATGATCGCTTAACGGTATGGAATAGTCATTTTTTCTACCATAAGAAAAACCAGACTTTGCCCAGCCACTAAACCCTATTGTTATTGCACCATACTTTGATTTCATATCTTTAATGAACTGGTTACTTTCTGACATCAGCGGTGCAACCATAACCCAAGGCTTCTTTTCAAGTAGTCCTTTTGAGGCAGCTTCCGTGTGCCCAAGTCCGGGTTTAATGTCAATGCCTAGCTTTCTGTGAAGGTCGTTCATTTCTTTGACAGAATCATGATAGTATATGGGATCCCAATGGCCAAAAAGATGGGACAAAGTTTGGGCCTTCCCAAGCTGGTATCCAAGCAGTATAACCGGTTTTCCTTTATTGTATAATTCTGAGATCAGCTCGTTTACTTTTTTCATCGTCTCCTCTAGCCTTGGAAAGACAAATTCAGGCTTCCCAAAAGTACATTCGGTTATCAAAGTCTTACATTTTGGGATTGTCGCTGCCTTGAGAAATCCCCTATCTCTTGTGCAGATATCTCCTGTGTAGAAGACGTCATCAAAAAGTAAGCTTCTTGCCCCAAGTATGTGTCCACTATCATACAGCGCAAAATTATCAAGATATTCAACGTGATTTGTTAGTTCTCTGCCTCTAATGTTGGCAATTTCCTTAGTTTCTTTTGTAGCCAAAATGATACCATTTTTGCCACTAGGCAAGTGATCCGAGTGGGCATGAGATACAAAATTTATGTTATTTTCAACGGAAGATTTTGGATCCAAGTTTACGATCATTTTACTATTACGACAAGCAATTCCATTTTTTGTCATCAGAACCCTGTACAAGACAAGATTGCGCCAATTCTATCTGATTTAAATTTCAGTATTGATCCGATGTTGACAAAACAAATAACAAAAATTGCATAAAAAAGAAAAACGAGTAGGGAGTGTCCAGTCCTCAACTAGGATTCGAAATGACACCTTTGTGTCAAGACGCAAGAGAATTACGAGCGATACTCGTAACTAGTCAAGAGATTTTTGGACACATCGTTCTCTTACCTTTTTCGAATTGTTTACCATACACAACTATCATATTTAATGAAGATCACAAAAATAATAAAAATTTGTTTAATATAATTACAAATATCAAATATATAGAAAGAATCATTCATATTTTTTGTTAAATTATATGCAAATATTCAGTCAATTTTTGTATAAAGTACAAAATCAGATGCCATCATGCACATAAACATAGATCGAAAAAACTCGTTGCCTCAATCTTCACTTATTTCCAGTTTTGGCAGAGCAGTCTTTTATATAAAATAGGTGAAAAGTAGATCAAAAATGACCCCGGATGAATCAGAAAAACTCACAGAACTACGTGATCCGTTATTTGTGATAAGTACGTCATTAAAAATAATAAAACACCAATCTGCAGATGGAAAATTAAGTCCTGAAATCAAGAGAATAGAAACAGCATTAAACAAAATTGAAAAAATTATGCAATGATTAGATTTTTGCCAATAGTTCTGAAATTTTGTTAATGTCATACGGTTTTATGAAGACCTCAGTAGGTTTCAAAATATTGAGTCTATCAATAGTATCTCGCCGTAGATCGGCAGTTACAACAACAACCTTGGCGGCAGGATTTATTTTCCTAATGTTTTCCAGCGCATAAAATCCATCATAATCAGGCATCATTAGATCCAAAAACACAACATCAGGATTATGTTTTTGGTATAATTCCACTGCTGTTTTTCCATTATGCCCTCTTCCCACAACTTTGACATTCACAATCTCTAGGTAGTCACAAAAAACATCCACGGTGTCAACATCATCATCAATTACTATGGCAGTTATCATTTCAAATGACTTTTGATGATAGGTAGAGAGCATGGAATGATTCAATCAGCCCATTAGTTACAGAGATTGCAGTTTGTTGCCCATATTTTACCAGGTTATTATCATCGATTTTCAACATACAACCTATCGAACCTCCAATATGATTAAAAATGTCATTCTTGTCGGGATTTTCAGATATTTGGTCAGCGCGCCACATATTCCATATTTTCGACTCGTTCTCAGCATGAACGATTTCCGGGCACAGACCAAGTCCATTATTTAATAGAAATTTTCCATTGCCGGCCACGATGTAAAGGCTCATTACCACTTTTGGAAATGTCAAAATTATATTAAACTGTTGTGCCCAGTATTGGAAATATTAATATACCATAACAGAGCCCCATAGGCGTGGCAGGTCTTGATAGACTATTATCAAAGTCCCTAGATGAGATCATTCGGGAAAATCTTGGTGCTAGAACCGTTCAAAAAATAGAAAACAGACTGGTTGAAAAATACGGCATAACATTAACTGAATCAATAGAACAATTTCAAAAATTAGATTCC